>CAMJHF010000016.1 GCA_946405435.1 uncultured Bacteroidales bacterium | reverse complement strand
AAAAGTAGTAAGAAAACTTGAAAAAGTAGGGAGAAAATCCTCCAACTGCTCAAAGCTCTTCCCAACTATTCGGCCCGAAAACTCGCTGAAATCATCGGCATAACCCACAAGGCCATCGAAAAGCACCTTGCCAAACTAAAAGCCGAAGGTATCATCAAAAGAGAGGGCCCGGACAAGGGCGGCTCCTGGATCGTTTTATAATCCATTTTAAAGAACAAGAACAGTTACTATGCATTTTCTTCAGATTGTCAGCGATCTCGTCCTTTTAAAGCGTTTTCATCCTCAATTTAGGCCGATATTGAGGATGAAACGGGCAAAATGCACATCTCGTCCTGTTATATATGTTCAGTTAGAAACTCGGGCTAAACAGCGAAGCTATAAATACAGAGCATCTTTCGACGAGTGAGGGAAACTCTCTATATCAGACCCATGCTTCATTGCCCACGCCTCCTTGGCAATATATAAAACACTTTCACTTTCATTGGCCCAAAAATCTTTTTCCTTTCCCTCGAGAACTCGTTTGAAAAAGTCTACCCCATGAATCATAGCCGTGCAACGAGCATACAAGAATGCATCATCTTCGCCTGGGTTCTTCTTAATGAATGAGTGAATATAATAGGGCTTGTTTAACAACGCCAGTAAATCTGCCAGCGTATCTTCAAATCTGAAAATTACCTCGTCCTCTTCTTGAGACAAGCGGCGAACAGCAGCGTTAGTATCAACTTCACACTCGTCAACTGGTCTACAAAGAGACATGATTTCCCAAAATAATGGATCTTGCTGGGTTTCCGTCAATCTGACTCGATCCGGTCTGCCTCTTCGCTGATAAACAAAAAGAGCCACCCCGGCTAAAATCAGGAGGATAATCAAAACGGTGTTGGAAGGCATAATTTTCACGGTTGGGTTTCACTGGAATCTTGGCAAAGATAAAAAAAACAAATAATACTATTACCATATCCACCCCTGGCTCATACGTTTTAGCTTTTCTAGTGAACAATCCTTTCTCCTAATCCCTATATCAATAAATGTCCCAGAGCCACTGACTCTAAACCAATCCGAGTCATCAGTCACTGTAATGAGATAATGAAATGGGTGCATACTCTTTTCTAATAAGTATACGGCAAACTCTCTGACAGTCTTTTCGTCAATGGCAGACACAGCATTTGGATAGAAAGATACACTGACACTGAAAGGGCCCATAAGACTTCCAACGCCAATATAATTTACATCTGAATCCGACACCACCTCCAAACTGGCGAATTGTTTATAATCATTTATCAGATGCTCGATGCTGTCTTTCAACGCATTAAGCGCAGCTGGATTTGCACTCTCGACAGCATTACATACTTTTCTGGATAGTTCTATTAACGAATACGAGCCATTGCAGTTCCAATCAGCAATCATATTCTTGAAGACAAAAGAGCACGGTTCTCCATCCATAACGGAAGGCGGATTCTGTGGAGATGACGTAGAAACTGCAAGGTTATACAGCCAAGACAATCTAGTGCAAACGGAACGATTAATAACAACCGAATAGCTCTTTGAATTCCTCAAGCGCCAGTTATCATCTTCATAACCAAGAAAGTACTTAGTAAGTGTGATTATAGATTTATTCAGATCAATCCTAAAACCCCGGCCATTGCTTTCATCGATAAATGCGCCATCACACAAAGACTCGTTATCCCCCAACACGGTCTTTAATTCCAACTGACGTTCTTTCGATATAGCATATTCTAAAGCATCTGCAGTATGCAGCCGATCCTGAGCACTGACAGTAAAAGTGTTAAGAATTACAATACAAAGGACAATTACAAAACTGTATCTCATATTATATCTATTCTATCGATCCATCAATCACCTCTTTCTCTTGGAACGCATACGAGGAATAAAAACAGTTTCGCCAGAAACCACGTATCCGTCATCCAAGAAATCGAATACACCAAAAATAATGCCGATGGCATTATAGCCGCATGCATTAACATAACGAGAAAAAGGAGGGCCGAAGCTCTCCCCGTGCTGCAGGGACGGAAGAAGGCTACTTTACTTGGTACTAATCCGGACAGATACTACTTTCGCATCCTGAGAGCGTCTATAGTAATACCGGACTTTCAATGGCTTAACGTTTTGAATCCGAATGTACGAATTCACGTGGGCAAGACCGGATTTTCTAACTTCAACTTGAAGTTTCGTGCCAGCGGAAATAAAGCCGTTTCTTAATAGATTTCGCGGTGGCGGCTAACTAACTAGCCCACAGCGCCTTGCTGCTTTTACCCGCATCATTTTTCGTGCAGGCAGATCTCGGAAGTGCTTGACACTCAGCGAGATGCCCGCCACCGCTCCCAAATGTGTCATTTTAACAATGAAAACGCCTCCCCTGGGTAGGAGAAGCGTTCCATCTTATCATTTTGTAATAAACTAACGCTATTCAAGTGCCTATTGTTTCTGTGGCTTCTCGATAAGAGCACAAAGAATACAAAGAAGTGAAAGAGCAATACCAACCCAAGGAAAGACCTTCGCAAACAAAGACGTAGATGTATGAGCAGAAGCGGCACCTATCATAGAAATAGGAATCATCCCCAGCGAAATGAGAATCAGATAGATATTTGTGGCTATCTTAATATTTTTTCTCTTATTCCATTGTAGAATGGCAGAACCCACCAAGGTTAAGCCAATCAAGAAAAACAATGCGGTCATATCCATCAAGTCGGGATAAGTCCAAACATTGACAAAGAAGTCAATCAGTTCATAGATAGCGACATAAAAGCCCAATGCCCCCCAGACAATAGAGGATACAAGTGCTGGTATAGAACCCAATGTCAATTTTGGTATTTTCATAGAAATAACGAGGTTGGGGCTGCTATGCTATTCTTTGCGATGTAAATGCACTTGGTATTCCGAAAAGGTTTTTCTTCACTGATTCCGTAGTTCCGGAGATAGGCGTACCCGACCCCAAGGGCATCTTTGTCCCAGTGGTCACAGAGGGCTTTCAGGTTCCCGCAGTAATCATGCTGGCCGTCGATTTCCAGATGTACCACCATCAGTTCCTGTTTTCCAGTTACATTCGCCATCGTTCCGCTATGTTGTTGTAGGTACAAAGATAAAGAATGATGAGCACAATGGAACAGATTACGAAACAGATAACATAAAAAAACAGGACAAGTCGCAAGATTTGTCCTGTTTAGTAGCGGAGGCAGGACTCGAACCTGCGACCTCCGGGTTATGAGCCCGACGAGCTACCAACTGCTCTACCCCGCGATGTGGAGTGCAAAGGTAGGAAGGATTTTTTAATTATCCAAATTATTCTGTCATTTGCCCAGGAAGGCAACCATCCCCTTGACGTCGTCAAGGGCGAAGGTGCGCTGCTCGCCGCTGGAAAGATTCTTGATCTGAACGGTGCCGGAAGCGGCCTCGGATTCTCCGCAAATGGAGATGAAGGGGACGGACTTGCGGTCGCAGTAGTCGAACTGTTTCTTGAGTTTGGCGGCATCGGGGTAGATTTCCACAGACACGCCGGCCTCGCGAAGGGCGGAAGCAACCGGCAGCACGTACGCGGTCTCTGCGGCGCCCATGTTCGCGAACAGCAGGTCGGCGCCGGCTACGAGGGTGGAAGGGAACTTGCCGAGTCCTTCCAGCACGTCATAGATGCGGTCGGCGCCGAAAGAAACGCCCACGCCCGACATGTCCGGAAGGCCGAAAATGCCAGTAAGGTTGTCGTAACGGCCTCCGCCACAGATAGATCCTATCTGCCAGTCCAGAGCCTTGACCTCGAAAATGGCACCGGTATAGTAATTGAGCCCGCGGGCAAGAGAGAGGTCCAGCTCGCACTGCATGGCTACGCCAGCAGAACGGATGAGCCCGAAGAGTTCTTCCAGCTCGTCCAGTCCGCGAAGACCTTTCTCAGAGCCGGCAAGCACATTGCGCATGACGGCCAGTTTCTGCTCAAAACTGCCTTGCAGCAAAAGTACTGGGCGGAGCAGCTCCACCGCCTCGGGCGTCAGCCCCCTCTCAAGAAGCTCCGCCTCGACGGCCTCAAGGCCAATCTTGTCCAGCTTGTCGATGGCCACAGTGATGTCCACCACCTTGTCGGGAAAACCGCTTGCCTGGGCAAGCCCGGTGAGGACCTTGCGGTTGTTTATCTTCATGCAGACACGCACGTCGAGCCTGCGGAAAACAGCGTCCACTATCTGAACGAGTTCCAGTTCGCAGAGTTGCGAACGGGAGCCGATGGCATCCACGTCGCACTGGTAGAACTCGCGGTAGCGCCCTTTCTGGGGACGGTCGGCGCGCCATACTGGCTGGATCTGGAAACGTTTGAACGGGAACGAAATCTCGTTCTGGTGCTGCACCACAAAGCGTGCGAAAGGCACGGTAAGATCATAGCGGAGACCCTTTTCGCACACCTGGGGAGCGAGGGGACGCTCAAAATCCACACCTGAAAAGGCATCGCCGGAATTGAGGATACGGTAGAGCAGCTTGTCGCCCTCGTCTCCGTATTTACCGAGCAGGGTGCCAAGGTTTTCCATGGCTGGAGTCTCTATCTGCGAATAGCCGAAACTGCGGAAAACGGAGCGTACCGTATCGAATATATAATTGCGTCCAGCCATCTCTTTCTGGCCGAAATCGCGGGTTCCCTTGGGGATTGATGGTTTTTGTGACATAATTGCGCAAATTTACTTACTTTTGCACAATAAAAGAAAAGGTCAAATGAAGAAATTTTTGAAAATGGTGCTCGCAGTCATTTGCGGCATACTCATCCTCAACGCCCTCGTGATAGCGGTATTCGCCGGCCTTGCCACCCCTTCGGCACCTGTAGTCCCCGCCGAAGGCGTCCTCAAGATCGACATGTCGAAGATCGTCATAGGCGAGCAGACACGCGAGACCGATCCCGTATCTATGCTGCAGTCCCGAGGCCAGATGGTACAGACCATCGGCATCTGGGAGGCCGTAAGCGCCCTTCACGCCGCAGCCCAGGACCCCGGCATCAAATACATATACCTCAAGACCGACGGGTCCGCCACCGGCACCGCCAAGCTCTCCGAGTTCCGCAAGGCCCTTCAGGACTTCCGCACCGAGAGCGCCAAGGCCGTGGTCGCATACACCGAGACCCCTACGACCGGCTCATACTATCTGGCATCGGTAGCCGACAAGGTCTACATGACCCCTCACCCGGGCGCCACTATTGCAATGAACGGCGTCAGCAGCCAGATGTTTTTCCTCGGCGACCTTCTTAAGAAGCTGGGAGTCAACGTGCAGCTCATCCGCCACGGAAAGTATAAATCTGCCGGAGAGATGTACACCCGCAACAGCGCCAGCGCCGAGAACCGCGAGCAGTACCAGGTGATGATAGGTTCCATGTGGGACAACCTTTCCGCCCAGATAGCGCAGAGCCGCGGCATCAGCGTCGAGCAGCTCAATGGCTACATCGACAACCTCAGCCTGTGTCTGCCCCAGGACTTCATCGACTGCGGCCTTGCAGACGCCCTGCTTGACCGCAAGGCCCTCGAAGACCAGCTTGCCGTACTGGCCGTCGCCGACAAGTTCGAAGACGTGACCATGATCAACTTTGCCGATTACGTGACCACCAAGGTCACCCCCGGCAAGGGCGCCCGTAAAATAGCAGTCATCTACGCCGACGGCGAAATAATCGACGGCAGCCAGCCCGAGAACGTTGCCGGCGACCGCTTCGCCTCCATCATCGAAGGCGTCCGCAAGGACGGCGGCGTCAAGGCCGTGGTCCTGCGCGTCAACTCCCCCGGCGGCAGCGTGTTGGCCTCCGAAAAGATCAAGGCTGAACTTGACAGGCTCATGGAAGAGAAGCCTGTGGTGGCGTCATACGGAGAGTACGCGGCCTCCGGCGGTTACTGGATTTCCAATGGCTGCACCAAGATATACTCCGACGCCGTCACCCTGACCGGCTCCATCGGAGTGTTCGGAATGGTGCCTGACTTCAGCAAAACGGCCTCCGACCTGCTGAACGTCGGCGTCGAGACTATCTCGTCCAACAAGCACGGAGACATGTTCTCCCTCACCCGTCCCTTCGACAATGCCGAGTACAACTACATGCTCCGTTCGATCGAGGATATCTACGACCGTTTCACAAGCCTTGTGTCCCAAGGGCGTGACATCCCCAAGGAGCAAGTTGACGCCATAGGTCAGGGCCGTGTATGGACTGGAGCCAACGCACTGGATCTCAAACTGGTAGACGAAATCGGAACGCTCGAAGATGCCATTCTCTACGCCGCATCCCTCGCCGGTGATCCTGAAATCACAAATTGGAACGTCAAGGGCTACCCCGCCCCTCCCACCGTCATGGAGACCATGATGAATTCCTTCAAGGGACAGCAGGAAGACTACAGCATCAAGGCCCTGTACGACAAAATCAAAGAACCCAGGATACTGGCCCGTCTGCCTTACGAAGTCAAGATTCTAAAGTAAAAGCAGAACCGCAAAAACATAAAGGAGAAAACCCTGCAGCTTCAATCGCCGCGGGGTATTTTCTTTTTCCACGGCAGTGGGGGCGTCTACCTCCTGAAGTGCCGCAACGTCAGAGACTGTGGGCAGCGCACGCAATGGCCACTTGGCTATGATAACGCCGTCGCGAACAAGCGTCGCCCCTCCATTGGAGCGATTGAGTGTCATGAGTTTACGGCGGTCTGCGCCATAGTAGTCCTCAGCTCCGGGGAAAGAACCGGCCGACAGGAAAAACGGCTGCGCAAGCCCGGACGCCAAAAGCGAATCTCTGAATTCGATGAGTCCGGAAATATGCTCTTCCGACAGCCATTCGGGATTGTAAACGCTTATCAGCATGCAGGAACCGGAAGCCAGCAGCTCGTCCCGGTATTCGCCTTCAGGATCGCTGATGGACAGCAGCGTGCCATGGTCCTCCGGCGTAGCCTGCGCCTGCATGAGCATGGCGCCCGGCTTGAAGGGCGTAAAGTCCATCTGGGGCACGTTCAGCAGCGAATAGATGCTGAAGGCCACTATAGAAATCATGGCTATTGCAAACGACACGTACTTTACCTTGCGCACTTCCCACAGCCTGCCGAACGGCACAAAGGCTCCAACCCACAGCAGACAAAGCGCTATATTCTTTATAAACGACTGGAAATGAGTCAGATGGATAAGTTCTCCGAAGCACCCGCAATCCATTTTTGCCTTGGCCAGCCAGAGCACCAGCGTAAGCACAGTAAAAAAGGCCAGCACCACGGCCGTCACAAGCCCGGTAACCTTGGGCCATACGCCGGCAAGAAGCGCGGTGCCCAGCAGAGTCTCCAGCAGAGCGAAGACAACGCCCATGAATTTGGCGGCGGGCGCCAGGAAATCAAGATGGAAGAAATAGTAATAGTCCTCCATGACAAGGCCGGCACCCACAGGGTCCATCAGCTTCAGGAGCCCAGCCAGCAGCAACACCAGGCCGAGGATTACGGCGCAGATTCTCTTAAAGCTCCTCATACAAAGCCTTGAGTTTAGCGAAAATGGCATCCGGAGGCAGCATGCGTCCGTCCGCGTCGGAGCAGTCAAGCACTTTGAGCGACCTGTCCACGGCAGCCTGCCGCAGGTACATGGAACGCACGCGTTTCTGGAATTCTATGTCGGCCTCGTGTATGTCCTGGGTGCCATGCAGATAGGACCTGTCGCCGCCGTTCCTCTGGCGCGAGAGGCTCTCTTCCACAAAGCCTATCGGCACGTCCAGGAAGACATTGAGGTCGGGCCTGGGAAGGTCGAAAGTGCCGAATTCCGTATTGAGTATCCACTCCCTGAGATCCTCTGCGCCCTGGTCCGTGGGCATCTTGGCGCACTGGTAGGCGATGTTGGAATAGACGTAGCGGTCCAGCAGAACGGTGCCGCCGGCGGCCAGCTTTTGTTTGATCTGCGGAGCGGCTCCATGGCGGTCTTCTGCAAACAGGAGGGCCACCAGCTGGGGGTGCACCTTGTCTATGGGGCCGTATTCCCCACGCAGGAACCTGCTTATCAGGCCTCCGTACACCGGAGCGTCGTAGCGTGGAAAGTGAATGTATTCAAGCTCCGGGCACACCTGCCCGAGATATTCCCTCATGAGCCTTACCTGGGTGGACTTGCCCGCCCCGTCAAGGCCTTCTGTGACTATCAGCATCTTATTCCTCCAAATATACGTCGTCACCGGGCTCGGCGAATCCGAATTCCTCGCGTGCGAACTGTTCCAAAGAATCACGGGAAGATGAAAGGGTACGGATCCGGGCGTCCAGGCGCTCGTTGTCCTGCTTGAGCTGCTCGATGCGCCTCTCCTGGCTGCGGATGGTGAACCCTGCCTGCACCCAGCGCACCACGCTGTCTTTCTTGATGAACAAGAAAAGCACGAAAACAGCCGTGATGACTATGGCAAAGCGCAGGAAAGAACGCTGCCCGGCACGGTTGCCGTCCTTGGATTTGTCCCAAATGTCTTTAAATTTTCCCATAATCACAAAATTAATTAAATTTGCGGATTAATAAGATATTTTTTGATGAAACCTACACTTTTAGTTCTTGCTGCCGGAATGGGCAGCCGTTATGGAGGTCTCAAGCAAATGGACGGCCTGGGCCCTTCCGGTGAAACCATAATCGACTATTCCATCTACGACGCCATAAACGCCGGATTCGGGAAAGTAGTCTATATCGTGCGGGAGTATTTCCTCGACCAGTTCAAAGAAAGCGTCAAACAAAAATACAGCCATCTGGTTTGTCCTGACGGCTCTCCCCTGCAGTTTGACTTCGTAACCCAGGAACTCGACAGGATTCCCGCCGGCTTCACCCTCAACCCCGAGCGCCAGAAGCCCTGGGGCACCGCACACGCCGTGCTCATGGCCAAGGACGTCATCCATGAGCCCTTCGTGGTCATCAACGGCGACGACTTCTACGGCCGCGACTCCTTCCGCATAGCAGCAGACTGGTGCCGCGCACACGAGGGAGGCAGCGGAGTCTATGCGATAGTGGGATTCGAGGTGGACAACACCCTGAGCGAGTCCGGCGGCGTGTCCAGAGGCATCTGCCACTACGACGAGTGCGGGCATCTCACCACCGTCGTTGAGCACCACAACGTCCTCATCGAGCCCGACGGCGTGCTCCGCGGCGACAATTCCGTCACATCCGAGCGCGTGGAACTCAGGCCCAAAGACCTCTGTTCCATGAACATGTGGTGTTTCACCCCCGACTACATCACCAACAGCGAGGCTATCTTCGCAGATTTCCTCAAAGAGAACATAAACGAGCTCAAGAAAGAGTTCTACATCCCCTATGCGGTTGATATAATGATACATAACGGCACCGCTGCATGCGACGTGCTGTCCACATCCTCCCGCTGGTTCGGCGTCACTTTCAAAGAAGACCGTCCCGGCGTGGTGGCCAAGTTCGCCGAGCTTGTGGCTGCCGGAGTCTATCCTTCCCCCCTGTATTGATATGGCTGGACGCAGAGGCAATTACAAATTCTTCCAGAAGTTTTGCTGGTATGTACCGGGAGTAGGCGGAATGTTCGCCCTGCTGGCCTGGCTGCTTGTAGGCGCCCTGCTTGGGGGCATCCTCACGGTGGTCCTTAAGGGCAGCGCCGGCCAGGAGGCCGCAGCGGAATACGGCAACCTCCTGAGCTACCCGCTGATGTTCATACCCCCGATGATCTACGCCATGGCAAAGAGTTCCATGCTGGCCATGGACAACGAAGGCTACAAGCTGGACAGCAACAATTTCAAGCCCCTCGGAGCTCCGCTTTGCGTCCTTCTCGTCATGGCTGGAACCCTGGCCATGAGCTTCTGGGCGGAGTACATAGGCACTCTGCTGCCCGATATGCCCGAGGCGCTCAAAGAAGTCATGGAAGGACTGACCAGCGGCAACTTCATCCTCAATTTCATCACCGTAAGCCTGTTCGCGCCTTTCTTCGAAGAATGGCTCTGCCGCGGGATGGTGCTCCGCGGACTCCTGGCCCGCACCCGCATGAAGCCTTTCTGGGCCATCATAGTATCGGCGCTGTTTTTCGCCCTGATACACATGAATCCCTGGCAGGCCGTGCCAGCCTTCCTTCTGGGCTGCCTGTTCGGCTATGTGTACTACAAGACCGGCTCGCTCAAGCTTACCATGCTGATGCACTTCACCAACAACACCTTCGCCCTTATCTGCGGCCACATCGACTCTATCAAGGAGATGGAGACCTGGCGCGACGTCATAGACGGCCCCGCCTACTGGATACTCATGGCCGCCTGCATAATGCTCACCGTGCTGGTGGCCCTGGCCTTCAGCAAAGTAAAGCTCATGCAGCCCGAGGGCAACATGGACAAAGTACCTTCAATTTTCGACTCCAATGAAGTTTAGAACACCTCTGGCGCTGGCGCTGGCCCTGCTGCTGGCACTCGCTGCATGCAACCGCCCGGCCACGCGCTACACGGTCTCAGGAACCGTACAGGACACGCTTGCATCCCTCCCGGGCAGCATGGTGTACCTCATAGATGCAGACGGGCCGGTGGACTCCGTCGCCGTCAGCAAAGGCACTTTCCAGTTCAAAGGCCACATCGACCGCACCAAGCAGCTTGTAGCCATGCTGCATTTCCCCGAAAGGGACCGCTACGACGACCGCTTCATCGTAGCCTTCGTGCCTGACGCCGAGCATATCAGCATTAATCTCGACTACCCTGCCACGGTCACAGGAAGTCCGCTGACCGACGCCATCATGAAATACCGCGAGCAGGTGCTCGAATTCTACTACGAACACGAGACCGACATTGGCTCCCTCACCATGAACGGCGAGGTTGAGGCCGCCGATTCCATCTACAAGGCCCAGCTGGGCAAGATCGACGACCTGAGCCGCGAGACTTATCTTGCCAACACCGACAACGTGCTCGGCAAGCAGGCCCTCACCCAGCTTTTCGACGACCTGGAAGCCTCCGAGTTGGAGGAGCTTATGGCCAAGGGGTCCGACTTCATAAAGAATGACGCCGACCTGAATTCCCTGCTCAAGATAAAAAAGAACGCGAAGGCTTCTGGTATAGGCGCCCAATTCATTGAAATAGAGGGAAGCGGCATCGACGGAACTCCCGCCCGGCTGTCCGACTTCGCCGGCAAGGGCTCCTGGGTGCTCGCCGACTTCTGGGCGTCGTGGTGCGGACCCTGCATGAACGCAATCCCCGACCTACGCGAAATGCGCGACAAGTATGCCTCCAAGGGCCTTGTGGTCGTGGGCGTCAACGTATGGGAAAACGATCCCGCGGACGGCCACGCCTGCGCCAAGGAGAAAGAAATGGACTGGAACCTCATCTTCACCACCGGAACCGGAGCCACCGAGGCCTACGGAATCGAGGGTATCCCTACCCTCATACTGTTCGCTCCCGACGGCACGATCGCCGAGAGGCTCCTGGGCGGCGAGGGACTCGCCGAAGCACTGGCCAAACATCTTGAGCAATAAGTGAAGACGTGGTCACGGATATGGTTCCCTGTCGCGGTGGTCTCCATGACCATCGCCGGGGTTACCGGCCTTGGCAGCAGCGGAGTGGAGTACCATCACATCCCCGATCCTCTCCCGGTCAAGGATACCGTCATATACGTCAAGGATGCCTACAAGCTCAACCGCAAAGGCGATTTCGAGGCCGTCAAACTTGCCGACAGCCTGCTGAATACCTTCGACGAAGACACCCTGGAAGCAGTTGACACGCTGCCCCGCCTGACCGCCCGGGACACCATAAAAGTTCCTGATTCACTTAAGTTTATCGACCCATTCCGCTACAAGTACTACGTGGCGCTGCTGGACTCTCTCACCCACGTCATCGTGAGGGACTCCCTCAAGCAGGCCGGCGACACGCTTGACTGGCCCAAACTCGACTCCCTCTACTGCGCCGACTCCACCGCCCGCGCCAAGGCCGCATTCGAAGCCTGGTACAATTCACTCAGCAGACAGGAGAGGCGGAAGTACGACATGGAGCAGGCCATGCCCCGCAAACTGGCCGAGATGGACTCCCTGCGCAAGGCCAAAGAAGACAAGCAGGCCGTCAAGGATTCCATCATCGAGTACACCCCCCGCATCCTGGAGACCTTCGCCCTGGCCGACACGATGCAGTACAAGCGCATAATCGAGTGGACGGTGGACCAGGATTTCCACCATATGGACGTAAAGGTGCCGGACACCACCTACAACTACCACTTCTACGACTATCCCTTCCTGCGCAAGGACGTCAACGCCACTTGGCTCGGCGTCCCCGGCTCGCCATTGCAGTACTACACCTTCCTCAACCGCGCAAGCGACGAGGGCGTGGAGTTCTACAATGCCCAGGAGGCATGGTCCTACTCGCCCCGCACGCTGCCCCACTACAACACCAAGACTCCCCACACGGAACTGGCATACTTCGGCACCCTGCTTGCCGGCGACGCCAAAGAGTCCGACAACCTGCACATACTCACAACGCAGAACATCCTGCCGGAGCTCAATTTCGCAATCAGCTACGACCGCTTCGGAGGAGGCGGCATGCTGGAAAGCGAAAAGACCACCAACAAGACTTTCTCCGCACGCGTCAACTATCTGGGCAAGAAATACATGGCCCATGCCGGCTACATCTACAACATGGTCGACCGCCAGGAGAACGGAGGTATCGTGGACAACATGTGGATAAGGGACACGACGGTAGAAGTCCGCGAGATAAAAGTGGCGTTGAGCGGAGCCGCATCCAAGATAACCAAGAACACCTGGTTCCTGGACCAGCAGTACCGCATCCCCTTTGAATTCATAGAAAAGCTCAAAGCCAGGCGCGACACTTCGGCAGCCGGGGAATCCCAGCCGGAAGAAGCCGCAGACACCCTCAACCGCGACATCACCACCGCCTTCATTGGCCACAGCAGCGAGTGGTCCACCTATACCCGCAAATACACCGACCGCATCTCCGACCAGTACGGGCAGGCGCTGTTCAACAACGTATTCAACTACGGCAACGCCAGCGCAGACTCCCTGCGCACCATGAAGCTGGACAACAAACTGTTCCTGCGTCTTCAGCCCTGGGGCAGCCAGAGCATCGTGTCCAAACTGGACGTGGGTGTGGGCGACCGCCTCATGCACTACTTCGACAGCACATCCCTCAGGCCGACCACCCACATAGAGAACTCCGTGTACGTCTATGCCGGAGCCGAGGGTCAGTGGCGCAACTACCTGGGCTGGAACGCAAAAGCCCGGTTCAACGTGCTGGGGCACAACCTCGGCGACACCCGAATCGAGGCCAATGCAGGATTCAACTTCTACCCCTTCAGGCGCGCCCGCAAGAGCCCCGTCTCGGTGGCGGCCCACTTCGAAACCACCCTGCAGACCCCCGACTACTACCAGCGCGTGCTGCAGTCAAACCACTACAGCTGGGAAAACGACTTCGGAAAGATATCCAACACCCAGATTCGCGGCAGCATAAACATTCCCCGCTGGCGCCTGGGCGCCGATGTAGGCTACTCCCTGCTGGCCAACAACACCTACTACGACACGCTCGGAATAGTTTGTCAGAATACGGTCCCGATGAGCGTAATCTCAGCATCGCTGCGCAAGGATTTCGTGCTCGGCCCAGTGCATCTGGACAACAGGGTGCTGCTTCAGTACTCCTCCAACCCGGAGGTGCTGCCCCTGCCGCTGGCTGCGGTCAACCTGCGCTGGTACGCCCAGTTCGTAGTGCAGCGCGACGAGACCAAAACCCACAACGTCATGGAAATGCAGGTAGGTATAAACGCCTTCTACAACACCCAGTGGTACGCACCTGCCTGGAATCCTGCCCTCGGAGTGTTCCATAACCAGAATGTTAACCTCTACGAGAACGGCCCGTACTTCGACATCTTCATGAATATCCAGTGGAAGCGCTGCTGCATATTCCTCAAATACCAGAACTTCGGCCGCGGCTGGCCCATGCGCCGCAAAGATTACTTCACGGCAGACCACTACATCAATACCACCGACGGTATGGAGGGTCTCAAACTCGGTATCTTCTGGCCGTTCTACTTCTCAACGGAGAAACATGAGTCGCACGGTGGCCATTAAACGCTGCGCGCTCTTTCTTGCGGTGCTTGCCTGTCTGGGTTCCTGCGACTTCTTCCGAGGCTGGAGGAAGTCCCCTGCCCAAGATATCGAACCGGCTGACACACTGGCCGTTATCTCACCCTACGATTCTCTCATACGGGTTTGGGCGGACACGTTGGAATGGGATTGGAGGCTGCTTGCCGCCCTCATAGAAAAGGAATCCAAATTCAATCCGCAGGCCGTCTCGCCCTCGGGTGCCCAGGGGCTCATGCAGCTCCTGCCCCGCACCGCGAGCCACTACGGATGCACCGACCCGTCCGATCCAGAGCAGAACATCCGCGCCGGAGTGCGGCTGCTCCTGGTTCTGGAAGACCGTTACCGCGACCTTGCCGCCAACCGGGACGAACTCACCAAGTTCACCCTTGCCGCCTACAACGCCGGCAGCGGACATATTCAGGACTGCATCAACCATGCCCGCCATCTCGGACTCGACGCCTCTTTCTGGCAGAACGTGGCGTCCGCCATCCCAAGCATGCAGAACGACTCCGTCCTGGCCCTTGACCACATCAAGCACGGAGAGTTCTACGGCCGCGAGACCATAAGCTTCGTAAAGCAGATCCTGGCCACTTTCAACCGCTACCGTGAGCTATGAAAGCGCAGTCATTCATAGCCCGGAAACTGCGGTTCGCAGGACGCCTGTCCACTGCGGCCATTGCCGTATCGTTCTTCGTAATCGTGCTCTCAATGGCCATCTCCGCCGGCTTCAGGAACGAAATAAAGCGCGGTATATCAGACATTTCCGGTGACATATCCATGCAAGGCAGCGAAGAACCCATACCCTCCCGGCCTTCATACTACGACAAGTTGCAGGACGTTATCGGCGTCAAATCCATAACCCCGGCAATATGGAAGCCGGGCATAGTCAAGGGCTCCGACGACATCAGCGGAGTGCTCGTCAAGGGCATCCCCATGCCCGACAGCTGCTCCATGCAGGCCGACATTCCCCGTACCCTTGCAAAGCGCCTGGGCCTGGAGCAAGGAGACAGTTTCATCACCTATTTCATAGGCGAGCGGGTCCAGGCACGCCGCTTCAATGTGAACTCGGTCTATGACGGCATCATGGACAGCGAGGGTTCGCTGATAGTGCTCGTGCCCCTGTCCGACATGCAGCGCCTCTGCGGCTGGGACTCCGGGCAAGTCGGCACCCTGGAAGTCAAGCTGCAGACGGAATTCACCGGTGCGGCCCAAGCCCGCGCTGTGGCGGAACAGTTGTACCTCACCTCCTACACGAGCAGCGGGCCGGACGAGGACATTCTCCGCGCACGCACGGCGGCCGAGCGCTACCCGCAGCTTTTCGACTGGCTCAACCTCATCGACTTCAACGTAGTGGCAATCATACTGCTGATGACGGTGGTAGCCGGATTCAACATGATTTCCGGACTGCTGATACTGCTGTTCCGCAACATTTCCACGATAGGAACCCTCAAGAGCATGGGAATGACCGACAGGGGCATCGCCGGAGTGTTCCTCAGGGTGGCCGCGCGGTCCGTGCTGCTGGGAACCCTTATTGGCAACGGTGCCGCCCTGCTGTTCTGCGCAGTGCAGGGGATGACACACTTCATAAAGCTTAATCCGGTCAATTACTTCGTATCGTTCGTTCCGGTGCACATCAACGTGCCCCTTATACTGGCCGTGGACGCAGCAGCCTTCGGAATCATCATGCTGCTGCTCCTCATCCCTTCCGTCTTCATCGCAAGGGTAGATCCGTCAAAAACGGTGAGGGTCAAGTAATTGGCATTTTTTTCTTATATTAGTACCAGATATGAACAACACTAAAATTATACTTCGAGGCCTCGCCGCCTCCGGAGCTATACTCGCTCCCGCTTCCCTTCTGGCCCAGTACAGCCCCGTGGCGCCTTTCAAAGGCAAAATCGGCAAAACCGTGCAGGACACCAAGACCGACTACCCGGCCCACAACCCCGTAGCCCGTCTGGGCGCACCGAACGTGGTTTGGATACTCCTGGACGACACCGGATTCGGGGTGAGTTCAGCCTTCGGCGGCCTGGTGGAGACTCCCAACATGGACTATCTCGCCCAGAATGGACTGAGATTCAACAACTTCCACACTGCGTCCATAAGCGCTGCCACCCGTGCCGCCATCCTGACCGGACGCAACCACCACTCTTCCCACATGGGCCGTTTCAACGACGACAAGTTCGGAACGCCGGGCTACGATACCTATCTCCCCATGGAGAACGGCACCATAGCAGAAGCCCTGAGAGAAAACGGCTACTCCACTTTCTGCATCGGCAAGTACAACGTCATCCCCGTTGTGGACGGTTCCAACGCCGGCCCCTTCAACCGCTGGCCCACAGGCCGCGGCTTCGACCACTACTACGGTTTCAACCCTGCCTCCGGTTCCGGCGACCAGTGGCATCCGCTCATGTACCGCGACACTCATCGCGAGCCCGAGGATCCCCAGGGCCGCGTGGCCACCACCCGCCTTGCCGACGAGGCCATCAACTACATAGCCGAGCAGAAGACTGCCGCTCCGGACAAGCCTTTCTTCTTGTACTTCGCCCCCGGAACGGCGCACACTCCGTTCCATGTCGACAAAGAATGGGTGGACATGTACAAGGGACGCTTCGACGACGGCTGGCATGAGTATGCCCGCAAAACCCTCGAGAACCAGATACGTATGGGCATAGTGCCCGAAGGCACCAAGCTTCCCATACCCAACAAGGACGTGCAGGACTGGAACACCCTCCCCGCTGACGAGCGCGCACTTTACGCCCGCCAGATGGAGACATTCGCTGGATTCATGACCCACACCGACTACGAAATCGGACGTATAATAGAGTTCCTGCGCCGCAGCGGCGAGCTTGACAACACCATCATCATGGTGGCCCTGGGCGACAACGGTCCTTCCGGCGAGGGTGGCCGCATAGGCTACAAAGACCCTTATCAACCGTCCAAGGAAAGGGCCCTGCTGGATGCCGAAATCGCCAAGATGGACCACTACGGCGACGAGCGCACATGGCCGTTCTACCCCGTCGGCTGGGCTCAGGCTTGCGCCACTCCTTTCCGCTACTATAAGAAATGGGCCGACTACGAAGGCGGAACCCACGACGGACTCATAGTGTTCTATCCCAACGGCGGCCTGGAGAAGGGGGGCATCCGCACCCAGTACACCCATGTCGTGGACTTTCTCCCCACCACCCTCGAGATGACCGGCAGCACCATGCCCGGCACCATCAACGGCTACAAGCAGACTCCGCTCGAAGGCGTAAGTTTCGCCTATGCAATCAAGTCCCCGGACAACAATATAGCCGACCGCAAAACAGTACAGTACTACGAGATGAACGCCTCGTACGCCCTCTACAAAGACGGCTGGAAAGTGCAGTTCCCCAACGGCGCCGTAAACAAACAGGTGCGTCCCTTCTACCCCGACACCGACGTCCACCTCTACAACCTCAAGGAGGACTTCAACGAGTCGGTGGACCTTGCTGCGCAGTATCCAGCAAAGGTCAAGAAGATGCTCAAGGAATTCGACAAGCTTGCACGCAAGTACAACATCTACCCGCTCAAGAACGGCAAGTCCGCAGATTCCGATTATCCCGAGACTCTCCGCACACATTATGATGTTTACGTGGGAGCACGTCCCTGGGGCGAATACCCCTATGGCGACGGCAGCCTCGGCAAGCCCTACACCTTGAGCGTCTACATCGACGAGGCCGGTCCTTCGGCAAACGGAATACTTGCTTCGCAGAAAGGATGGGCCCTGTACGTCCTGGACGGACATCCTGTCTACGCTTCCGCCAATGGCTCCAAAGTAGTGAGTGACAAGAAGTTGCCAGAAGGTGCATGCGTCGTCACCGCAAGGATCGACTACACCGACAAGAAGACCAGGGTCACCCTGTCGGTGGACGGCAAAGAGGCTGGAAGCATGACCACCGGAGCCAAGCTCATCATCGCCCCCAAGGCCAACGCCCTAAACATCGGACGCCAGTGGGGAGTGCCTGTCAACGGCGACTACGAGTCACCTTTCCAGTTCAGCGGAAAGATATTCAAGGCTTCTATCGACGTGGAGCGCTGACGGCGCTTCCGCTTCGCTTTTCAGGGCCGGTCCTTTGGAGGATCGGCCTTTGCGTAATGTGCCGCATCGGACAATATGGTGCATATATACATGAGCATAAGCACCAGTATGATAACGAGAGCCAGGAAGTCGAAGGCCTTGAGCACGATCGGATGCCCGCAGATGGACAGGCTGCAGCTTACCGCCTGGATGGCGGGGATGCTGATCATCAGCGTATTTACTATGACCATGAGCAGGCGGAACTCGGTGGGTCCCATCTTGGCGTAGGTCAGCTTGAACTCTCCCTTGAGATGGGCGTTGATGCTCACGTTGATGGTAAGGAACAAGTAGATTATGTAGGCGAACAGGGTCAGGTCCAGCCTCACAAGCTGGGAGAGACCGGCACCTATGAACATCAGGCTTTCGTTGATGCAGTCTACCGTATGGTCGATGTAATACCCGTACAGGGGCCGCTGCGCATTGCGGACACGGGCCAGCGTACCGTCAAGCGAATCGCCGTACCAGTTGACCAGCAGGCCGAATGAACTGAGCCACAGCCAGCGTATATCCAAGTCGGAAAGCATGAAGCCGAGTCCGGTTATGGCCGCCCCCACCGTACCGATCAAGGTAAGGATATCCGAGGTCATCCACGATGGCTGGCGTTCTGCCAGCCAGATCAGAAGCTTGCGTTCAGCGGCATTGAGAACCGAAGTTTGTATTCTTTGAGCTTGCATGGTATCCATAGGCATCAAAATTCAAAGGAAAATATTTTGGCGAAACCCTCGGCGATTTTTTCGTACAGAGGACGTTTCTTCCATGTTGCGGGGTCGATATAAGTGGACACGGACTCATCGTCCAGGAAAGCCTTCTTCATGCGAGAAGCGAAATCGGCATTGTCGATAAATGCATTTATCTCGAGGTCAAGGATATAGCTCCGAACATCAATATTTGTAGAACCGACTGTCACGAGCCGGTCGTCGCATACTATCGTCTTGGAATGCATGTAACCCTTGTCATAGGTTGCAACGCGCACGCCAGCGTCAAGCACCTCCTGGATATAAGCTTTTGTGGCAAGGGGAGTTAGCACTCCCCTGTCGCCTCTTGGAGGGATTATGAGCCGGACGTCCACTCCCCGGCGCGCGGCTCCGCATAGGGCGGCCTTTATCTCAGGAGTCGGGATAAGATAGGGGGACTCGAACCACGCATAATCGCGGGCGGAATCAAGCATGCTGCATATCCTGTCCATTATCACGGGGCCCTCTCCGATAGGGCCGGAGCAAAGGATCTCCACGTTGTAGGGGCCCTCCACGGAAGGCTCCGCATAGTATTTCGGGGAGGCCAGTTCCACGGCGGAGCCGGGTGCACCGGCATGAGTCCAGTCCATGGCGAAGGCCAGCTCGCAGTCGGCCACGGCAGGACCGGAGATGCGTATCTGGGTGTCCCTCCAGCAGCCCCAGTCAAGCCCTGTGCCATAGCGTTCAGCTATGTTCATGCCGCCGATATAAGCCGATTTTCCGTCCACCACCACAATTTTGCGGTGGTTGCGGTAATTGTCTGATTTTCTGAGGGGAACATGAAGGGGACGGAATTCCCGCACCTCAATGCCCATGGCACGCATGTCGGCGTAGAGCCTGCGGCGGCCGGTATTGACGGCCCCGTCCACCATAAGGCGCACTTCCACGCCCTCGGCCGCCTTGGCCGCCAGAAGTGCGGCGAGCCTCCGGCCCACCGGGTCGTCTTCGTACTTGAAAAACAGGATGTGTACGTAGCTGCTGGCCTCGGAAACATCTTTCTCGATGGCCTCCACCATAGGATTGAAGCCCGTGAAGATCTCGATGCTGTTGCCATCCGGTCCGTGCTCCGGAACGGCCTCGCGGAGCAGCTTCTCTGTGGCTTGGTCCAGCAGCGGCTCCTGTCCCGGCTTGCCTGCAAGCCAGGCCACATACACAGCCAGCAGGGCAAGGATACAGAGTACGATAGGCCAGCCGTTCATCACTTCTTCTTGGTCTGAAGGGCCTCCAGCCGGGCTTGGCAGGTCATCTTCTCCGTTTCCGAAGACGTGGCCTGTATGAGCATGGGGAGATACTTCTTTTCGAGCTTGGTATTCTTGGACTTACGTGCAAGCACGACACAGTTTTTGGCAGCATTGTAATTGGAGGGATCGAGCTTGAGGACCTTGTTGTACCACTTGAGGGCCTTGCCCGGATTCTGCTTGTACACGAGCCAGTAGGAGCCAAGGTTGTTCATGAATTCCACATTGGACGGGTAGGACTTGAGCATGGCCTCGGACACGGTACGGAATGCCTCGTAAGAGCCTGGGGTGCCGTATTTATAGAAGTTGAAGCAGTATTCCTGCACGGTGGCCACGAATGTATCCTCGTCCACGGGAAGTCCGTAGTAGACCCAGGAGGGCTTGGAATTCTTGTTGTAGTCTATCAGCGAGAGCAGCTCGATGGTGGCAAGGTCGGGGCTGTCCTTCTCGTAGAGCATCAGGGACGTGATTTTGTCTACTCTATAGGCCAGCTCTTGCGGTGCAAGGGCCACGGCCCTGTCGATGGCAGTCTGGCTGCGGGCGAACAGCGAATCCACAAACACATTCTCTTCGAAGTACCGCACGTCGGCGCCGGTGCTGTCCTTGAGCACCACTACCGGGGCGTTGCCGAGGTACTTTTCGGTGGGTTTCACCGCCACGGTGGTAGTCAGCGACTTGGCAAGCCAAAACTTGTAGCGGGCTTCCATGAGCGCGGGATCGTCGGGGAAATCGGCCTCCCAGCGGTCCAGTATGGTCTCTACTCCAAGGCCGGCAGGGCCTACTGCGCGTGCCTGCCTTTCATATCGCGAAGCATGTTCGGCAGCTCCTGTCTGAGCCTGGCAAAGGGCGCAGAACAGCAGCCCGAATATCACAAAAATCTTTCTCATACATCTTTAAGTATCCTTCTTGCCGCAGGAAGAAGGTTGTTGCAGCGCCTGCCGACGTTCTTGACCAGCCCGAGGGGATGACCGCGGTAGCACACCGCCAGAAGGCCCGGAGGGGCGTCCGGAAGGGCCAGTGCATCACGGTGCAGGTACCTGAGGGCCGTCGGGAGGTCCAGCTCGGCGCAAGCGTTCTTATTTACATCAAAAAATATGCCCAGCGGAACGTCGGCGGCAGGCATGGCGGCTCCGTCCCACAGGGGGCGCAAGACCTGGAAGTCCATACGCCGCGCCGGCCGCTGCGGGGACGTCTTCACAAGAGCGCCGGCCCACTGGCCCTCGCCCGGCACCTCGCCGGCCCTTAGCAGATTGCCGCAATCGGTGGTGCGTACTCCGAATTCTTCAAAGCCGCCTTCCGCGGGAAGGATTTCGCCGCCCAGGGTTTCGGCCGCCCAACGCAGGTTGGAGTCGTTCTCGGCGTCTTCGTAAGTGCATGTGGAGTAAATCAATATGCCCCCTTCGCGAAGGGCTGGCCATACGTCGGCAAGGATTCTGCGCTGGCGGGCGGCGCACAGTTCCACCACGGCAGGGCTCCATTCCTGCTCGGCCCTGGGGTCTTTTCGGAACATTCCCTCTCCGCTGCAGGGGACGTCGGCAAGTATGATGTCGAAGCATCCCGGCAGCAGGCGGCCGAACACCGAAGGGTCGGCGGATACCACCTTGACGGCGGGGTCACCCCACACGGAGACATTCTGCACCAGGGTGGATGCCCGGCCCCGCATGACCTCGTTGCTTATGAGGGTGAAATCGTCCCCGCAGGCTTCCCGAAGAGAGGCAGCGAGATCCGTGGTCTTGCCGCCAGGGGCGGCGCAAAGGTCCAGCACACGTATGCCACGCGGAGGACCGAGCCGCCGGAGTTCGCGCCTGAATATATGTCCCGGAAACATGGCGGACGAGTCCTGGACATAGTAGCAGCCTGCATGCATCAACGGGTCCAGGATGAACTGGGGACGGGAGTCAAGGATGCGGCCCCAGGGACTCCAGGGCACCGGTTTGCCGTCGGGACCGTCGGGGCCCTTGAAAGGATTCAGGCGTATGGAAACCGGGAGGGCGTCCATCAGCCGAGGTCGGAGGGGAAGTCAGGCTTCTGCCCGTGAGAGACGGCCACAAGGCCATCGACGACCTTGTCCAGTGCATCCCTTATCTTGCCGCCCAGCATGGCTTTCATCATGAGATTGAGGTCGGCGTCCACGTGGATGCTGAAGTCGGTGCCGGCAGGGGCGGTGTCGAAGCGAAGCTCGATGCAGAAGTGGAAGGGTGCCTGGTCATCCTCGATGCGGATGAGGTCGTAGGGCCGGCGCTCCGTTACTTTTACGGCTATGGTGAACCCCTGGACGGTGGCGGTAAGGTGGTCAAAATCTGCGGTCACCGAGTCCCTGTACTGCTCGGGAATCGATTGGGTGAGGGTACGGAGGTCCGTGAAACTCATGTAGAGCTGCTCCCTCGGAACGGCCACTTCGCCGTGTTTGCTCTCATAATGTGCAGCCATATCGTTACTTTTTTCTAACTTTGCAAATATACAAAAATTTATATGCATAAGATTTATTTCGAGAAGCGCTGCATCATAATCTGCGAGCCGTCGGACCAGTCGCTGTCCGACCCTAATTCCATCGAGTTCCACATGGGAGAAAGGGTCGACCTGTCCACCCTGGTGAGCATGTTCAAGGCCTCGGAGTCGCTGAGCCGCATCTACATTCCCACCGAGAATACCGGCAGGATGTACAGGCGCCTGTGCGCCGAATTCCGTGAGGTGAACGCCGCCGGCGGCCTTGTCAGCAACCGTAGGGGCGACTATCTGATGATAAGACGCAGCGGCCTGTGGGACCTCCCCAAAGGGCATCAGGAAAGGGGCGAGGACATCAAGGTCACGGCGCTTCGCGAGGTCCAGGAAGAAACGGGGGTGGACGCCCTGGAGGTGCGCGACCTCATTTGCGTAACCGACCATTGCTACCTGCGTGACGGCATCTGGCATCTTAAGCATACATGGTGGTTCGACATGCTCTACACCGACCCTGTCAACCTCACACCCCAGCGGGAGGAGGACATCAGCAAGGCGGTCTGGGTGGCCAAGTCCAGCCTTCCTCCCTATCTCAAAAACACTTACCCTTCCATCCTTGAAGTCTTCCGCGAGGCGAAAGTGTGAAACTTTTTGAGTTTCTTATCCGTATATATAAAGTATCTTTTATACGGAACAGATGAAACTTTCACAATTCAATTTCGACCTCCCCCAGGAGCGCATAGCCAAGGAGCCCGCTTACTGGAGGGATGAGTGCAAGCTTATGGTCCTCCACAAGGACAGCGGCGAGATCGAGCACAGGATTTTCAAAGACATTCTTGAGTACTTCGGCAAAGGAGACCGCTTCGTCTTCAACGACACCAAGGTGTTCCCTGCCAAGCTCTACGGCAAGAAAGAGAAAACCGGCGCCGACATCATGGTCTTCCTGCTTCGCGAGCTCAACAAGGAGCAGCGTCTGTGGGATGTCATAGTGGAGCCCGCGCGAAAGATCCGCATAGGCAACAAGCTGTACTTCGGCGAGGACGAAAGCATGGTTGCGGAAGTCATCGACAACACCACCTCCCGCGGCAGGACGCTCCGTTTCCTGTTCGACGGTCCGTACGAGGAATTCAAGGAATCGCTGTTCGCCCTCGGCAAGACTCCCGTGCCCGAATGGGTGAAGGAAGAGACCGACGCGTCCGACGCCGTGAATTTCCAGACTATATTCGCCTCCAAGGAGGGTGCGGTTTCGGCTCCCGCTGCCGGCCTGCACTTCTCGAGGGAACTCCTCAACAGGATGATCCTCAACGACATAGAGAAGACCTTCATCACCGTTCACATGGGCATCGGGCACTTCCGCAGCGTGGACGTGGAGGACCTCTCCAAGCATCGCGTGGACAGCGAGCACATGATCATAAGCCAGGAGGCAGCCGACCAGATCAACGGCACCAAGCGCGCCGGCCACAAGATCTGCGCCGTAGGCGTCACCGTCATCCGCGCCCTGGAGACGTATGTGACCACATCCAAGGAAATCCGGGCCAACGACACCTGGACCAACAAGTTCATCTTCCCGCCCTACGATTTCAGCATCGCGGACGCTTTCGTGTCCAACTTCCATCTTCCATGTTCCACCATGCTCATGATGGAGGCGGCCTTCGGAGGCTTCGAAAAGGTCATGAACGCCTATCAGACCGCCCTGGACAACGACTACCGCTTCGGCCCCTACGGCGACGCATTGTTGATTGTCTGATAATTATTCATATATTTGTCCGTAACTATTGAAAAACTGTTATGGACAAAAACTATGAAACTATCTGCGGCATCACGCTCAACCGCATTTTCGGTTACGAGCCCGCCGCCGCCCGAAGGCTCCTCAGCCACTTCGGCTCGCCCGGAGCCGTTTTCTCCCAATCTCCCGAATCCCTGGACGCCGCCTTCGGCCCGTTCAGCAAGTACCGCGCCCTCATCTGCCGGCAGGAGCTTGATGCATCCGCCGCCGAATGGGGCCCGCTGGAAGCCTCCGGCTGCCGCTTTGCCTCAATCGGAAGCCCGGACTACCCGCCGCTGCTTGCAGATTGCCCCGATGCACCGGTGGGCCTTTACATCCGCAGCAGCACGCCGCCCCGAGAGCTCTGGAAAGACATGCGCGCAGTCTCCATAGTAGGGACGCGGGACATATCCCCGTACGGAAAAGACTGGACCGAAAGAATAGTCAAGATGCTTTCCACAGCCCGGCACAAGCCAATGATAGTCAGCGGATTTGCTATTGGCGTAGATATCACCGCGCACCTTGCGGCCCTGGCCTTCGGGCTGCCCACCGTGGCCGTGATTCCGGTGGGCATAGACAGCATTTACCCCTGGAGGCACAGATACGTGGCGCAGCAGATGGCGGAAACTCCGGGCTGCGCAATCGTTACGGACTTTCCTCCCGGCACCCCTCCGGTGGCATTCAACTTCCTGAGGCGCAACCGTATAATAGCCGGCATGTCACAGGCCACCATACTCGCCGAATCCAAGGCCAAGGGCGGCGGCACCATGACCGCAAGGCTCGCAGCCGGATACGGCAGGGACCTGTACTGCCTGCCCGGGCGTATCGACGACATACGCTCGGCAGGCTGCAACCGCCTGATCGCCGAAAAACTGGCCGAGCCCATATCGGACCTGGACTCGCTGCCGGCGCAGATGGGCCTCGGCTCCGGCCGCAGGGGCAGTTCCAAGTCATTGGAGACCAGGCTGCAAGAGTGCTACGGAAGCTCCGGGGACGAGAACCTTTCCACGATTCTCAAGGTTGCAACAGTCATCCGGGAGCAGCGCGGCATCACGCCCGAAGAGATTTGCCGCACGGCCGGACTGGACTTCGGCAAGGTGTCTGCCGCGGTGTGCCTTCTGGAAAGCGACGGCTTCATCTGCACCGATTTCCTCCGCCGCTGCAGCATTGACAATAAAAAAGTGTAAATTTGCATCCTATGCAGTACATCGACACCCATAGTCACATCTGCGACGAGGCATTCGCCGGCGAGGAAGAGCAGGTCATCCAGCGCGCGGTAGCCGCAGGCGTGACCGTGATGCTCCAGGCCGACACATGTCAGGAAGAGCGCGAGGGCATGTTCCGTCTGTGCGAAGCGCACCCGGGAGTGCTGTACCCCATGCTGGGCCTCTACCCGGGTAATGTAGGGGAAGACTGGAGAGAGCAGCTGGATGCGCTGCAGCCCTACTGGAGCCGGGGGCCGATCGCCGTGGGCGAGGTGGGGCTGGAGTACCACTACTCCCGCGAAACGGCCGGCCTGCAGAAAGAGGCCTTCAAGGCCCAGCTCGAGCTCGCCAGAGACCACGGCCTGCCGGTCAACATCCACCTCCGCGAAGCCACCGAAGACTTCCTCGAGGTCATGGAAGAATGCCGCGGAATGCACCTCAGGGGCAATCTCCACGCATTCAGCGGCAGTGCCGAATTCTTCCGGCGCATGCAGCGCTACGACGAATGGTACGTAGGCATAGGCGGCGTGCTCACCTTCAAGAAGGCGCACATAGCGGAGGACATACTGAACATCCCGCTGGAGCGCATACTGCTGGAAACCGACGCCCCGTACCTCGCCCCCACCCCCCTCAGAGGCACGCGCAACGAAAGCGCCAACATCCCCCTGATCGCCGCCCGGCTGGCGGAAATCAAAGGCGTCACCCTTGAAGAGGTGGCCCGCATCACTACCGGCAACGCCCGAAAACTGTTTGCGATATGAGCAATAAAAGAACATCCGTGCTCCTGATATATACAGGAGGCACGATAGGAATGAAAGAAGATCCCACGGACCAGGCCCTGCGTCCGTTCGACTTCGGCAGCCTGATGCAGGAGGTTCCCGAACTTGGGAAATTCGGACTGGACATCGATTCCCTGACCTTCGACCCGCTTATCGACTCTTCCGACATCGAGCCCGGGATGTGGCGCAAGCTTGCACGCACCATACGGGACAATTATTCCGCCTACGACGGCTTCGTGGTGCTGCACGGCACGGACACCATGGCGTACAGCGCCTCGGCCCTGAGCTTCATGCTTGAGAACCTCGGCAAGCCAGTCATCTTCACAGGCAGCCAGCTGCCGATAGGCAGGCCGCGCACCGACGGCAAGGAGAATCTCATATCCGCAGTGGAGATAGCCGGGGCGCGCAGGAGCGACGGCAGTCCCATGGTGCCCGAAGTGAGCGTATACTTCAACTCCCTGCTGCTCAGGGGCAACCGGTGCACGAAGGTGGATGCCGCCGGCTTCGGGGCCTTCCGTTCGCCGAATCTGCCGCCGCTGGCCGAGGCGGGTATCGACATACGCTACAACACCGACGTCATAAGCCGTCCCAGCGGCCGGGAATTCAGAATCCACGAGAACCTGGATACACGCGTATCTATACTAAAGGTACACCCCGGCATCACCCGCCAGGTGGTGGAGGACATACTCCTCGGCTCGCTCACCCGGGCGGTCATCATCGAAACCTTCGGCTGCGGGAACGCTCCTTCGAGAGACTGGTTCCTGGACATAGTCGGAGAGTCCGCATCCAAGGGGAAGATCCTTTTCAATGTAACGCAGTGCCTGAAGGGCAGCGTGAACATGGACCTGTACGCCACTGGAAGGGCGCTCAAGGATGCTGGCGTGCTTTCGGGCTGGGACATCACCACGGAGAGCGCACTTGGCAAACTTTTCTATCTTATGGGCAATTACGATGATAACCAGACCGTTAAGTCCTTGCTGGAGCAAAATCTGCGTGGGGAAATGTCAAATTAAGTATTGACTTATGGATTTTTTTTGCTAAATTGCACCGATTTCGTAGGAAATTAATTTTAACTAATACATCATCAAAATTTTATGAAAAAGTTTTTCATGTTTCTGGCAGTCGCAGGTCTCATGGCCTTCACTGCAAACACCGCATCCGCGCAGGACGAGCAGGCAGCACCTGCCGCTGAGGAAGTCGCAACAGCTCCCGCAGAGATGAGCGCCGCCGACCTTCTGGCCGGCACCGGCGAGGAAGTCCCTCTGCACCAGGCTCTCAAGACCAAGTTCATCGAGGGTGGCCCAGGCTTCATGGCCCTGATTATCATCTGCTTGATCATCGGTCTCGCCCTCTCCATCGAGCGTATCCTCTATCTCACGTTCTCCAAGTCCAACACCAAGAAGCTCCTCGAGAAAGTCGAGAAGGCTCTTGAGGAAGGCGGTGTGGAAGCAGCCAAAGACGTCTGCCGCGAAACCCGCGGCCCTGTGGCCTCTATCTTCTACCAGGGTCTCCTCCGTTACGACCAGGGCATCGACGTGGTTGAAAAGACCGTCGTTTCCTACGGTTCCGTCCAGATGAGCCAGATGGAGAACGGCCTGAGTTGGATCAGCCTGTTCATCGCCATCGCCCCGTCCCTCGGATTCCTCGGTACCGTTATCGGTATGATCAACGCCTTCGACGCCATCCAGGCTGCAGGTGACATCTCCCCTAACGTTGTCGCAGGCGGTATGAAGGTCGCCCTTATCACCACCGTCGGCGGTCTGATCGTCGCCATGATCCTGCAGGTGTTCTACAACTACATCCTCGCCAAGATCGACGGCATCACCATCGACATGGAAGATTCTTCCATCTGCCTGGTGGACATCCTCACCAAATACAACGAGAAGAAGAAATAATTGCCTCGACCGCATAGATTATGAAACTTAACAAAATCATCAAATGGGGTATGGTGGCGCTGATCATCGTCAGTGTTGCCCTTCTCCTCTGGGGCTTCTCCAAGGGCTTTGAAGGCAACACCGTAGATGTTCTGCTCTACTGGACTTACTGCATGCTGGGCCTGGCCATTTTCTGCTGGGTTGTCATCGGCCTGATAGTAAGCGCCAAGAACAACCCGAAGAGCCTTGTCAAGATCGGCATCGCGATTCTGGGTGTGGCCGCGCTCTGCCTTGTCGCATATCTGCTTGCGAAGGGCAACCCCGCAATGGCCTACAACGGCCCCGAAGTGAGCGCGGGAACGCTCAAGCTTACCGACACCATTCTTAATCTTACGTACATCACCGGCGGTGCAGCAATTCTCGCCATCATCATCGGTGAAATCCGTATGGCCATAGCTAGCAAGAAATAAACCATGGGCAAGAAGAAAGTACCAGCAATGAACACCAGCTCGACCGCGGATATCGCGTTCCTGCTGCTGTGCTACTTCCTGATGACCACGACTATGGGAAGCCAGACCGGTCTGAGCCGTCGTCTGCCCCCTATGCCGGACAAAAATCAGAAAGTTGAGGACCAGAAGGTCAATCGCCGTAACATCATTCAGGTGAAGATCAATTCTGCCGATAGAATCCTTGCCGGTAGCGAGCCCATTGACATCAGCCAGCTCAAAGACAAGATCAAAGAATTTCTGACCAACCCCGCCAATGATCCCAATCTCCCCGAGAAGGAGATTCAGAACATCGAGGGTTTCGGAGAGTACCCTGTCTCCAAGGGTATCATCTCCCTTCAGAACGACCGTGGTACAAGTTACCAGGCCTACATAGCCGTTCAGAACGAACTCGTAAAGGCAGTCAACGAACTCCGTGACGACTTCTCCAGAAGGAATTACAACAAGGTGTTCTCCCTGCTCACCGAGGACGAACAGGCAATAGTAAAGAAGGCCGTGCCTCAGTTCATTTCCGAGGCCGAGCCTAAGGATGTAGGCCGCAGAAGATAAAACAGGAGGAAAGAATTATGTCAAAATTTGGTGGAAGCAGCAACAAGAAAGAGGTGCCGGCAATGACCAGCAGCTCCCTTTCCGATATCGTTTTCATGCTCCTGTTCTTCTTCATGGTTACCACGCAGATGCGCGAGACCGAGAATAAAGTCATAGTCAAGATCCCCGAGGCTTCCGAGGTTGTGAAACTCGAGCGCAAGGACCTTAACTCATACATCAACATCGGTACTCCTATCAAGTCTCTGCAGGCAATGTACGGTACTGAGGCCCGTATCCAGCTCAACGACTCCTTCAAGACCACGGACGACATCCGCGACTTCGTGGCCGCCGAGCGCGAGTCCAAGAGCGAGGCCGACCGTCAGTTCATGACAGTCAGCATCAGGGCCGACCAGGACGTCAGAATGGGTATCATTACAGATGTCAAGCAGGAGCTCAGACGATGCTCCGCGCTTAAGATCATGTATTCGGCAAGAAAGGGCGGCAAATAAAAGCCGTTCCAAGTTATACGAGGAGCCCCCTTCAAGAGGGCTCCTTTTTTAAAGACAGCAAAACAGTAATGGAAATTATCAGGACAAAAGTCAAGGACCTGCTCAAGATGGAGGCAGGCGCAGAGGTTCTTGCCAAAGGGTGGGTAAGGACCAAAAGAGGAAATAAAGAGATAGCTTTCATAGCCCTCAACGACGGCTCTACCATCAAGAACATCCAGATTGTGGTGGACAAGACACCCGAAACCGAACCTCTGTTGCAACGCATCAGCACAGGAGCGTGCATCGGTGTGACAGGCAAACTGGTGGAGTCCATAGGCAGCGGCCAGGCCGTAGAGATAAAAGCCTCCAACATAGAGATTTACGGAGAATGCGACCCTATGCGCTACCCTCTCCAGAAGAAGGACACCTCCTTCGAGTATCTTCGCACCGTGGCCCACATGCGCCCCAGGACCAACACCTTCGGCGCCATCCTGAGGCTCCGCAGCCAGATGGCCTTTGCCATCCATGAGTATTTCCATTCAAAGGGCTTCGTATACCTCCACACCCCCCTCATCACCGCTTCCGACGCAGAGGGCGCTGGCAACATGTTCCAGGTAACCACGCTAGACCTTGACGCTCCCCTGCCCCGCAACAAGAAGGGCGAGATCGACTTCGGCAAGGATTTCTTCGGCCGCAGGACGTCGCTCACAGTGAGCGGCCAGCTCGAGGGAGAACTGGGAGCCACGGCGCTTGGCGAGATCTACACCTTCGGCCCCACCTTCCGCGCCGAGAATTCCAACACGCCCCGCCACCTGGCGGAGTTCTGGATGATAGAGCCCGAAATGGCCTTCTACGACATCAAGGACAACATGGACCTGGCCGAGGACTTCATCAAGAGCCTGGTCCGTTATGCCCTGGACAACTGCAGGGAGGATATCCAGTTCCTCAACGACCGCTACGACCCCGAGCTCGTCCAGCGCCTGGAGAGCGTCGTGGACACTGAGTTCGTGCGCCTGGAGTACACAGAGGGCATCAAGATCCTGGAAGAGGCTGTCGCCGGCGGCGTGCAGTTCGAGTATCCGGTGTTCTGGGGCGCCGACCTTCAGAGCGAGCACGAGCGCTACCTTGTGGAGAAGCACTTCGGCAAGCCCGTCATCCTCACAGGCTATCCCAAGGACATCAAGGCATTCTACATGAAGCAGAATCCCGACGGCAAGACAGTGCGCGCCATGGATGTGCTGTTCCCCAAAATCGGCGAGATCATCGGCGGCAGCGAGCGCGAGGCCGACCTTGGCAAGCTTGAGGCCCGCATAGACGAGCTGGGCATGAGCCGCCGCAACCTGGAGTGGTACATCGACACCAGGCGCTTCGGCAGCTGCCCTCACAGCGGCTTCGGACTGGGCTTCGAGAGGCTCCTTCTCTTCATCACCGGCATGCAGAACATCCGCGACGTCATTCCTTTCCCCAGGACACCTAAAAACGCCGATTTTTAATTAGAACCGCCAGAAAAGTGATACTGTTCCGCAAATCCTCCGCTTCGCTCCATCCCTCCCACTGTCCCTTACAGGCCAGCGGACCCCTCACATTCATGCGGCCATGGGCGGCCACAGATTTTCGGCACAGTATCACTTTTGTGGCCATCAGCATTTAGTTACAATGTTAGTAATTGGTATAGCCGGCGGATCAGGGTCCGGCAAAACGACAGTAGTCAAGGCCATCACCGAGAAGATTGAAGGCAAAAAGGTCGTAGTGATTCCCCAGGATTCCTACTACAAAGATTCCAGCGACCTTACAGACGAGGAGAAGCGCGTCCATAACTTCGACCACCCGGACTCCATCGAATGGGACCTTCTCTGCAGCCAGCTCAAGGATCTCAAAAACGGCAAGAGCGTGCAGCAGCCGGTGTATTCCTTCATCTCCTGCACCCGTTCCAAAACCGAAACGAAGCTCGTGGAACCCGCCGACATCATCATCATCGAGGGCATCCTCATCTTCACCTGCAAGAAACTCAGGGACCAGATGGACATCAAGATCTTCGTGGATGCCGACGACGACGACCGTCTAATGCGCGTCATCGAGCGCGACATATGCGAGCGCGGCAAGGACGTACACTGGGTGATCGAGCGCTACAGCCGCACCGTGAAGCCCATGTACCTTCAGTTCATCGAGCCCAGCAAGCGTTACGCAGACATCATCATCCCTCAGGGCGGACACAACAAGGTGGCCATCGACATGATCACCGCCACCGTAGAGAAGAGTCTGGACAAGATTAAATAATGAAAAGGGAGGACAAAGCAGGACTGTACACCACCGTAATCATCCATCTTGCGGTGCTGATAGTCCTGCTTGCCACCACTCTGGGATACTCGATCCAGAAGGAAAATTCTTTCGTGCTGGATTTCAGCAAGTTAGAAGAATTGGAACGCCTGCAGGAAGAGGTTGAACGGCTCCAGAAAGAGGCCGAATTCCAGCAGGCCATCAGCCAGAAGCTCCAGGAGGAGTTGGGGGCCGCGAGCGGCGGCTACCGCAACGTCGCCGTAGACCGCGCCTCTCTCAAGGACGACCGCGGCACCGACGCCGACCAGCTCTATAAAGACGCCGAGCGTCTGGCCCGCGAGCTCAATGCGGGTTTCGAAGCCCCCGACGACGGCTTCACCGCCGACGTTCCATCAAAAGACTCCGGAACAAAAAAAGAGCAGAAAGCATACAGCGGCCCTTCAGTCGTCTCTTATTATCTCGAAGGGCGCAAGGCCAGCAAACTCTCCATCCCCGCCTACCGCTGCATGGGCGCCGGCGAGGTAACCGTCTTGATCACAGTCGATAACAGCGGCACAGTCGTGGCCGCCAAAGTGGACGAGAGCAGCTCCTCCAAGGACGGCTGTCTCCGCTCCTTCGCCATCCGCGCCGCCCGCCTCAGCCGCTTCTCCGCCTCCTCCACCGCCCCCGCCGCCCAGCAAGGCAACATCGTCTACCAGTTCATCGCCCAATAAGTCGATGAACCGGCAGACCATCGCCCCTCACATTCCGCCTTCCCGCCACACATCCGCTCCCTGCCCGCCCAAGGGATGGTGGTCCTGGCACGTTCTGCAGCCTTTCTGTTCCCTGCCCGCCCAAAGAATGGCGGTCCTGGCACGTCTGCGGCTTTTCTGCTCCCTGCCCACCCAGAGGATGGTGGCCCCAGCACATTCTGCAGCCTCTCTGCTCCTTGCACGCCCGAGGGATGGTAGTCCTGACACGTTCTGCAGCCCTTCTGCGCCCTGCCCGCCCAAAGAATGGCGGCCCGGCACGGTCTGCGGCTTTTCTGCTCCCTGCCCACCCAAAGAATGGCGGCCCTGGCACGGTCTGCGGCTTTTCTGCTCCCTGCCCACCCAAAGAATGGCGGCCCTGGCACGGTCTGCGGCTTTTCTGCTCCCTGCCCACCCGAAGAACGGCGGTCCCGGCACGTTATGCAGCTTTTCTGTTCCCTGCACACCCGAAGAATGGCGGCCCTAGCACGTTCTGCTGCCTCTCTGCTCCCTGCACGCCCGAGGGATGGTGGCCCCGGCACGGTCTGCGGCCTTTCTGTTCCCTGCACGCCCGAAGAATGGCGGCCCTGGCACATTCTACGGCCTTTCTGCTCCCTGCCTGCCCGGAGGATGGCGGCCGTGGCACGTTCCGGCATCATTCCCTCTTGCCTCTTTTCGCCCCCTCACTGCCGCCGGACTTTCAAAAGATTCCGTCCTGCCGTCCTCACAGATAGCCAATTCTAAGGACAAACTGTCTGAAACACACCTTCCGTCCTCGAAATGGGTCGTTTCTGAGGACAAACTGCTGAAAGCACACCATTCGTCCTCGAGATAGGCCATTTCTGAAGACAAACCGCCGAAAATACACCTTCCGTCCTCGAAATGGGTCGTTTCTGAGGACAACCTGCCGAAAATACGCCTTACGCCTCTCATCCCCTTCTCCTCTTCTCCTCTTCTCAATCTCTCAGTCCCTGAGTCCTACCCATCCATCTTCCCTTCCCGTCTGTCCATCCTTTTTTCGGGCAAGGTGTGGAAAAAGTACCGGGACCTTGCCCGGCGATGTGCCTTGGAAGAGTGTCAGAGCCTGATTGGCGGGCAAGGTCCCCGCAAAAAAATCACATTTTGACCGATTTTCGTCGGATATGTTTGGAAGTTTGGAGGGATTGTGCTATGTTTGGGGCGTAAACTTTTAAACTCAAGTGACTATGAAAACAGTTCTCAAAGTCCTCCGATACGGAGAGCATGATTATCGGTTCGAAACCGATTTTGACCCCAAGACCAATCCTCATGCCATCATTGACGTCATTACCGGCGCCTCATTTGCCATGATGACCACCCTGTGGGGCGGCAACGAAAACGCCGTCATCGCCATGATCAGGGCACTCACCATCGCCGACCTTTCGGTGTGCGCCAACAGAAAGGAAATGATAAGGATGCTGGACGAGGAATCAGCAAACCTCGTCAAGGCCCGGATCGAAGCCCAGAAGGAATTCGAAAGGAATGGCGGGGAGTTTACCGTATTCGGTCCCGGAATCCAGCCACCCAAGTCGGCTAGCTGAGATGAAACGGGTTGTTCTCCGACGTCTGCCGGACGGCAAGGCCGCATATGTTCAGCCTTTTCACATAAGTATGAAGGGGATGGAACAACTGATTCTGTTCCGGGATGACGACGACTACGACGCCATGGTAAAAATCATATGCGTCTGCGCCAGACGTAAAAACGTAATCGTCATTATCTACGCCGTCGTCTCGAACCACTGCCATATGGCAGTGCTGGCAAATTCCCAAAAGGAGGCCGACGACTGCGGACAGGAAATCAAGCGCATGTACTCCATGTGGTTCAGGAAGAAGTATGGCCGCACAAAGGTTCCGATCAGGGTATACATCAAGGCCATTGCCCTTGACAGCGACTGGTATGTCCGCAATGCTCTGGCCTACATACCCAGAAACGCATTGGACAATGGCTGCAACATCAACGAATACAAATGGTCGGGATTCAGTGCCATGTTCCGGGAAAGGGACAGCCCCGGAGGTATTCCCGTCAGGACGCTGACAAAGCAGAAAAAAAGGGAAATCATGCATACCGGGGACAAGCTGGACGCAGTTCCATGGCAGTTAGGCAAGGACGGTTGCCTGATTCCCTCAAGCTTCTGCGATTACACTTACCTGGAGCAGGCTTTCAACAACGACCTGACATTTTTTCTCAGGACAATCGGAGGCCAGAATTCCTCGGAAATGACCTGGAAACTGGTTGACGGTCCAAGGACTATTTGCACCGCACCACCAAGACCACAACCTCCCAACTCTCCCGCACCTTCGGCATCGCCCGCAGCGACATCGAGCGTATCCTAAAACCGGACACCACCCGGGCAAGGTACAAAAAAACGCCGGGACCTTGGAGGCGGCTACAAGGCGGCGGTTGCTGCCTTGTAGATTTCGTCGGTCTGGAGGAAGAGATGGTAGTAGGCGTTGTCGCCTAGACGAGAGTAGCGGCCAACGAGGGCGCGGACCTGCGTCATCATGTAGGTGCGCTCCACCTCCCACTCATCGTTGATGGGGACGAGCTCGTCGCGGTTGCGGGCGAAGCTCAGGAAGCGCTGCTCCAGAGCATGGGAGTCAAGGTACTTGAGCAGGGCGTCATAGGTATCGATAGCCTGTAGCTCGGCCTTGTGCCCGTCGAAGAATGCCGAGGCGAAACGCATTGTCGTGGCCTTCTTGGTGCAGTTGATGTAGAACGAGCCTACCTTGGTCGTGTCGATTGGCACGAAAACATCGGGGATGATGCCGCCATTGTCGACATGCATGCTGTCTGCGGCAAGCATCTCGCCGTTCTCGTAACGCTTGTAGATGTCGTATACGTAATCCTCGGAATAGGGTTTCTGGATGCAGCGCCCGGACGGAGTGTAGAAGCGGGCCACCGTAAGACGTATTCCGGAGCCGTCGGTGAAGTTGACAGGCTCCTGCACAAGGCCCTTGCCGAAGGTCCTCCGGCCTACCAGCCTGGCCCTGCCGTTGTCCTGCATGGCGCCGGCGAAAATCTCGCTGGACGACGCCGTGCCGTCCGACACCAGCAGCGTAAGCCCGGTGCCGCGGAGCTGTCCGCTGCCGTCGGCCCTGTATTCTTCGCGCTTGCGGTGACGGCCCTCCATGTACACAATCATGTCGCCCTTGCCGAGGAACATGTTGCTGAGCTTGAGAGCCTGGTCGAAGAAGCCGCCGCTGTTGTCGCGGAGGTCTACGATCAGATGCTTCATCCCCTGCCTCTGCAGTGCGTCCGCAGCATCGGCAAACTCGGCCGCGGTCGTGCGCGAGAACTTGCTCAGACGCAGGAACCCGGTGGTGTCGCTGACCATGAAGGCGGCATCGACCGAATGGGTGGGAATCTTGCCGCGGGTTATCTCGAAGGGGATAACCTCGCTGCCACGCTTGACTGTGACCGTCACCTTGGTGCCGGAAGGGCCCTTCATGCGGCGCACCATGCTGTCCTGGGGAAAGCTTACGCCTGCGATAGAAGTGGTGTCGACCTTGAGCAGACGGTCTCCGGGCTGCATGCCGAGCTTCTGGGCGGGGCCGCCGGGGATGACCTCGATCACCACCGCCGTATCATTGGGCACGTTGAACTGAATTCCGATACCGGAGAAGTTGCCGGAAAGGTCTTCCTCCGACTCTTCGAGCTTCTGCGGCGGCATGTATACTGAATGCGGATCAAGAGTGGCCAGCACAGCCTCGATCGCCGCATCGGTGGCCTTTTTGCGGTCTACGGAATCCACGTAATTATCGTCCACCGTCTGCAGTATCAGATTCAGCTTGCGCCAGTCATCGTAACGGGTGCGCAGCTGGCGCTTGTTGCCCGACAATTGATGCATGAGCAAAGCTACGGAAAGGCCTATGATAACCCCAAGCAACAGGGTCACAACTGTACTTCTCTTCATTCTAATCTACTTTTTCAACTTCAATTCCGGCGCGGGTCAGCAGGTCCACGCCGTCGGTCAGGCGGTACTCGTCTTTATAGACCACCCTCTTGATTCCGCTCTGTATTATCAGCTTGGCGCATTCGATACAGGGCGATGCCGTGACATACAAGGTGGCTCCCAGACTGTTGTTTCCGGACTTGGCCACCTTGGATATGGCATTGGCCTCGGCATGCAGCACATAGGGCTTGGTGACGCCGTTCTCCTCGCAGACATTCTCGAAGCCGGAAGGAGTGCCGTTGTAGCCGTCGGAAATAATCATATTGTCCTTCACAAGCAGGGCACCGACCTGGCGGCGCTTGCAATAGGAATTCTTGGCCCAGATCTCGGCCATCTCTAAGTAACGTTGGTCAAACTTTTTCATCGCTGGTACAGGTAACGTTTGATGCTGCGCTTGGGCGTACGCTCGAAATCTTCCGGCAGGAATTCTATCTGGCGTATCTGCGCGTAGCCGGGCAGCTGCTTGTTAATCTCGGGGAGGCACTCGTTTATGCGCGCCTTCACCTCATCGGCGTCAAGGCCGTCGTTCTGGGCTGAACGATAGTCGGGATAGATAAGGGCGGTGAGGGCGCCGTTGTCTTCGATGACAAGGGAGTCGACCACGTAGTTGACGTTGTTGATGACGGCCTCCAGCTCCTCGGGATAGATGTTCTGCCCGGAAGGGCCCAGGATCATGCACTTGGAACGGCCGCGAAGGTACAGGTAGCCGTCGCTGTCCATAACTCCCATGTCTCCGGTCTTGAACCAGTTGTCGTTGGTGAATGCCGATTTGGTAGCCTGGCGGTTGTTGTAATAGCCGAGGAATACGTTGTCGCCCTTGACCTGCACCTCGCCGGGGATCTTCATGGGGTCGGGAGAATCGATACGGATGGAACAGCCGGGTATTGCATAGCCGCAGGACCCTTTCCTGGTCTTGTCCCAGTGGGCGTAGGTGATGATTGGACCGCACTCAGTCATACCATAACCAACTGTGAACGGGAACTTTACGCGGCGGAGGAACTGCTCCACCTCGGGGTTGAAGGCAGCACCGCCAAGGATAATCTCCTCGAAATTGCCGCCGAACGCCTTGATGAGACCCTCGCGAATCTTGTTCAGCACGATATGGTCCACCAGCGGGATCCTGAGCCATGTCTTGTGCTTCTCGGCAATGGGCTTGATCTGCGACTTGTACACCTTTTCGATAATAAGGGGCACGGAAATGATGACATCAGGATGTATTTCCGAAAACGCCTTCATGATGACCTTGGGGCTCGGGAGTCTGGTGAGGAAGTGCACGTGGGCGCCGATGGTCATTTCGAAGAGGAACTCGAACATCATGCCGTACATGTGGGCGGAAGGCAGCAGGGCCACCATCTTGGACTCGCAGCTCATCTGAGGCTCCGCCGTCTCGCCTGCAAACTTGATATTGGTCCACAGGGCCCTGTAGGGCAACATTACACCCTTCGAAAAGCCTGATGTGCCGGAGGTATAGTTGATGAGGGCAAGCTCCTCGGGAGAATCCTCATAATAGTCGAGGCAGTCACGGGTGAAACCATTGGGATACATGCTCCGGAAGGTGGCGGCAAGCTGCTCGCGTGCCTGCACGAAAGACTCGTCGCGGGCGTAGAGATAGCTCAGGTTGGACATTTGCACAACCACCTGTACATTAGGCATTTCCGTCTCGGAGAGGCCTTCCCAGATAGAGTCGTCTACAAAGAAGACGCGGGCCTCGGAATGGTTGACCAGATAATGGATGTTCTCTGCCTTGAACTCATGAAGCAGCGGCACGGGCACGGCACCGTAAGTCGTGGCCGCAAGGAAGCAGACGCCCCAGTTGACCTGGTTGCGGGCGCATAAAGCAACCTTGTCTCCCTTCTGCAGACCGCAGGCGCGGAAACAGATATGCAGCATGGCGATTCTCTTGGCCACGTCGCAATACTTGAGCGTGACGCCCTGATAGTTGGACAGGGCGGCCCTCTCCCAGTTCTGCTTGAAACTTTGTTCCAGCTTCTTGTTTACTGATTGGAATTCCATACGTTGATATTATCTTTTGTCCAGTTGAACTGCATTTCGGGGGACCAGGCAACCACCCGGGCGGATGAAGGCCAGTTCTCCGGCTTGACCTTGGCCAGCTTTAGGCTGTCCAGAAGAACGCGGTCACAGCTGCTTATGAGCCAGTTCCCACATCGCAGAAGGCAGCTGTCTCCAGTGGCGAAAGCAGAGCCGTAAAGGGCTCTCACAAAGCCAGCGTGGGGATTGACCTGCACACCGTCCGATTCCATGTTCCTGGAAGTCCGCACCATGTTGACGGTACCGCCCGGCAGCATGACCAGAGCCACTTCCCTCACACCATGCTCTTTCTCCCAGTCGAGGGGATTCTTGCCCGAGGACTTGCGCAGCGAGCCAAGGCGCTTGCGATAGTTCTCCAATTCTATGCGGGCGTCCAGCCACTGCTCGTACTTACCGCGCCACTCCTGGACGGAAGCCACCGGCATGTCTATGACGGCCGACGCATCCTGCGGGAAAACGGACGGCAGCTTGGCGGGAGCATCCTGTACGGACTCCATGAAACTGCAGAAATACCGTTGCGAAGAAGGATAGACAGGATGGAGTTTCTGCTCCGAGAGCACCGTCCATTCCGCCGCTTCCCTGATGAAAGCCGTCACCTGCTTGGACGTAAACTTGCCAAAGCCGGAAGCCGGAAGCCGGGAAGCGCCGCGATTGCGAAGTATCAGCACATCCTGCTTCGGCAGCAGAGGGACTACCAGATCGAAGTCGGGGGCGTCCAGGATGGAAGATTCCGAAGCGATATGGCGGCATGCCACTGTGATGACGGTAGCTGATGTGCTCAGCAGCAATACGTTGTGCTGATTCAAAGCCACCAGGGCAGACGGTATGCGAAGGGTGTCCGACATGGCCAGCACGGAACGGGCCGCCTCGAGAGTATCGGCGTCGGAATGGCCTGCCTCGATGACCAGCAGAGGTGTTACAGAACCCACGTCACACATGGCCACGGCCGCTTTTGAACGGGAAAGCTTGCCGTAATCTAGACGGCGGAGAACGGAAAGCGAGTCAAGCACCGCGTCCATTCCATGGTCGAGACGATTGAACAAGCCTACGCCCAGGGCGTCGGAGGGAACTGCCTTAAGAAGCTCCGGAGCATCGTCAGAAGCACTTTGGACATTGCGGGCGCAAGAATGCAGGCCCGTCAGCGAGACCAAAATCAGAAGGATTAGTACACACCTTTGCATTATGCAAAATTAATATATTTTTTGTAAGTTTGTAGTATGGTAAAGAATAATGTTTTTATCGCGTTTGCAGCCCTCTCGGTCATTCTGGCAGCATGCAGCAAAAAGCCGGTGCCCGAGCCCGTGGACATTCCTGAAGAAGAGACGGTAACACCCAGTGAACCTAAGGATTACACTCTAAAGGTCGTCTCCTACAACATACGCGTTCCAAGTTCCGAAACCAATCCCGACAACAACTGGCCCGTGCGCAAAGCAGGCACTCCGGCCATGCTCAAGGCCCAGCACCCCACGGTTTTCGGACTGCAGGAAGCCGTGACCGAACAGATAAAGTACATTGTGGAGAATGTTCCCGGCTACAGCTACTACGGCGTGGGCCGGGACAACGGAAAGCCCATTCCCGGAGCTTCCGGAGAGATAATGGCAATCTTCTGGGACACAAAACTGGTGGACATACTCGACTACGGTACCTTCTGGCTGTCCGAAACGCCCGACAAGGTGTCGTTCGGATGGGATGCAGCCTGCCGCCGCACTGCCACCTGGGGCATCTTCTATCACAAGGAAGCCAAGCGCAAGTTCTTCTATATCAACACCCACCTGGATCACAAAGGAACCACCGCCCGAAAGGAGGGCCTCAAGCTGATAGTGAGCAAGATAGCACAACTGAACACCGAGGGGCTTCCAGTGATCCTCACCGGCGACTTCAATGTCAAACCCGCCAACGAAGCAGTAGAGGTGCTCCGCACCACCCTCCAGGACGCCAGGGTGGCAGCTCCGATAACAGACAATGACAACACCTACAACGCCTGGACCGCCAATGGCAAAAGCGTCATCGACTACATCTGGTTCAGCGGCTTCGACGGCATCCTGTACTATCACACCTTAAAGGACGCCTACGGAGGCATATCCCTCATATCAGACCACTACCCTATCTCCGCAGGCCTTGTGCTGAGGAACTAGACAGAGCGCTTTTTCCTCCACTCCATGGGAGTGATACCCGTATACGCTTTGAAATTACGGAAAAAGGAGGCCTCGCTCGAAAAACCGGCGTCATCCCCTATGTCCGTGATACGGTCCGTCGGGTTCTTCTTCAGCTGCTGCTGCGCATAGCGGACGCGGCATCGGTTGATGTATTCCGTGAAGGTCTGTCCGGTGCGGGTCTTGATGAAGGCATAGACATAGGTGGTGTTCGTTCCGAGGGCCTCTGCGACATCTGCCACTTTCAGGTCCTTCTTCCGGAACAGCTGTTCCACTTCCATCAGGCGCGCGATCCGCTCCATCAGGTCCGGATCTTCGCTCGCGGAGGGCTCCTGCACGGGCCCGGGAACGCACCGCCCCCTGTGCCATGCGGACAGGGCGCCGGCGATAAGGCCCGCAATCAGGATGATAGCGACGATCCAGGGCAGGGCCGCGGACCGTTTCCCGGGAGTGGGTCCTGTCCGGAAGAGATGGACCTCGCGGGAGGTCTCGAAGTTGTTGGCGGCGGGGATATCCGCGTCATCGGCATATCCGGTCCCGCCCACCGTGACGATCCCCCCGTCGCAGAGCAGCCAATGGTCCACCAGGGGATAAACGCCGTCAGCCCCGGTCCGCCACAGCTCGTATCGGGCTTTCCCGCCGTCCAGGGTGAAGTCGTAGTCGATCTGCACGACGTACAGCCTCCCGCCGCCGTCAAAGGCGGTCGCGAAGGCCTTCCGGGAAGGCCTGTCCACGCGGATGCCGGCGTTCCAGCGGAGAGTGTCCCCCTCGGGAGAGACCCCGGGGAGCGGCTTCTCCATGTCCAGCAGGCCGAAATCCTCCCCCGCAAGCCTGACGGGTGCCACCTGCCCGTCGGTGTCTCTCCGGGCAAGCAGGAGGTAGGTGTAATCCGCGATCCTGCAGGCATCCCCGCTGCTCTCGTCGAGAAAAGGGAGCACCTCCCATTCATCCAGCAGGGCGACATGGAAAGGCTCGCCCCGCAGGCGGTCGACGGTTCCGTCAATGCGGGTTCCGTAATTGTCCCTGCCGCTTAAAACCAGGACTTCATCCGTTCCAGAGCGGAGAATGTACGGCATGTACCTCTCGCGAGCGACTTCCTTGACGAAGGAGAAGCCTTTTCCGGGTTCGTACATCTCGATGCCGTCGGGGGCGTACCAGTTGCCGGATACGACCACCTTTCCGTCGTCGAAGGCGAGTGCCGAGCAGCCGGACCGCTTCCGGTCGAGGATGCCCAGGGCCCGAAAACTGTGGGCGGCCGGGTCATATTCCTCCACGCCCCAGTCCTGGCCGATTCCGAAGTTGTCGGCACTGCCGCCACCGAGCATGTACTTCCCGTCTGCGAGCCTGACGATGAATCCGTTGTCGTGAGGATAGACCGACTGGACGGAGTGCCATCGGCCGTCTTTGAAATATTCTGCCGACCCGAGGCGGACAAACCCGTCGGTATGGCCTCCGAATACCGTCAGTTCATCCCCGCACAGGACCGGTAGGCCGCCACCCCTGGGTGCGTTCAAATCGGGCAGGCGCTCCGTCCCGAGGGGCGGAAGGTCCACAGCGACAAGGACGGCCAGAAGATATGCGACGCAAAGTCTCATGTGCAAAGATAGTCATTTACAGCTAATTCCTGCCATGGTACCCCTTCTGCGGCTCACCGGGATAATAGAAACCGTAGCCGTTGCTTTTGTAGTAATAGTACCGGGTCTCGCCGTTTACCTTTCGCTGGCAGGCAAAGGTCCAGCCGCTGCCGAGCCGGGCGACGAGCGACGCACCCTCATACTTGTCATAAAGGTAGTCATACTGATACAGGTGGTCGTAGATGAGAGAGACTCCTCTCGCTTCGGCCGCGTCGAAGTCTGTCGGCACCTCGCATTTGAGGCTCGTGTTGTCCCTGATCCATAGTCTTTTGATGTTCCCGCATCCGCTCATCGAGAAACTTGTAAGGGACGGGTTGTCTTCAATGCGGACGTCCGTCAGAGACGGCAGGTCGGACAGGCTTATGGAAGCAAGGCTGGTTTTTTCAAGGTTGATTTCGGTGAATTGTGGCCTGCCTCCGACAGAAAGGTCGGAGCCGATGTCCGAGCTGCGGGCACGGATGCTGCCAAGATTTCTGAACTGCCCGACTATCGTCTGCAGCCCATCGAATGAAGCATGGCTGCAACCGAACTCGAAGGGGTCAAGGCCCTTCGTACCGCTGCCCGCGAAGCTGACGGTGAACGGCGTACGGGTGCCCTGAGCTCCCGAGAGCGAGATTCTGGACAGGCTGGGGCAGTTGTCTGCCTTGATGTCGGTGGCTGTGCAATAATCCGACGGAATGTCGATAACGACTTCGTAGCAGGCGCTGCCGCTCATGTCAAGGGACTGCTTTGCCTGAGGATAGCCACCGCTTTTGGGGCTGTGGCAAATGAAATCATCCGTGGTGATTTGACTATCCCAATAATATCCGCCCCAGCTGCTCTCCGAAGTCGCCTGCTTGAGCCCGGCAAAGCCCTTGTCGGAGAACTCCATGGCGCTGAAATGCCTTGGCACGCAGTAATCGAAGGCGAGCACCCAGGTAAAGTCGTCCGTCCCGCCGGTGTGGTCCGAGACGGTAAGGCTGGAGCCCATGTTCCACTTTTCCGGGATATGGATGGCATACCCTCCGTGGTCCTCGGTCAGGAATGAGCCGGGCTCCACCTGTTCCATCAGGAAGAGGGGAACCTCGTCGTCCCAGTTGCAGCCCTTCCACTCTCCGGCGGCACTGGAACGGATGTCCTTCAGGATTCCCCGAAGGATATCTTCGTGTTTGGGCTTGGGCATATGCATTCCGTATGCCCTGTTGTAATATGGAATGACTGTCTCTGATGCTTTCCACGCCAGAGAGGCGTAAGGCTTTGATTTCAGAGTGAATGTGGAGTTGAACTCATCATTCTTGACTACCGCCTTGATCTGTGCTTTCGTGCCCTTTTTCCACATGCTCTCCCAGATTGCCTTGTCCAGGTCGAAAGGAAAATCCAGAGTGTTCCCAAAAGCATCTTTGAGATAGATGACAAGCTGCCCGGCGTCTGGGTTGCTGCCCAGCAGGGAAGGGCCGGTCAGCTCTGCAGTGAAAGCGATATCGTCTCCTTCCTGGGTTATTTCCACGGCCTCCGGGTTGAAGGCCGGGAGGAACTTATAGCTTTTGCCAGGAATGCTGACACCCGGGGCGGTATACGACTTCTCTCCGATCAGGAAAGAACGGGCATGGAAGGCCGCATCAATCAGATACGAAGTGGCGTACTCCGCTCCGAAAAGGTCGGAGCCGTGCCAGTCGTATCTATAGTCCTGCAAGAAATCGTGCTTGATTGTGAAAGCCTCGCGTAGGCGCAGATTCACGCTCATACCCACCGCAAGCGCATCGCCGTAGATGCCTACGGATGGGCCCACGCCCAGTCCGTAACTGAAACCGGCTTCCACTTTCGGGCCGGCGGAAATCTTCGTTTCTCCCGGCTCCGGGTCCCGTGTCTTGAGTTCTCCCGACAATCCGTTGATTTCGTCGTAGTGAAGGGAGGCCGAACTGTGGAGAACGGTGGACATTTCGGCCGAAAGACCGATGGAGCCGTCGACTCCGAATATGGCGTAAACGTCGATGGCGGGCGTAATCAGGAGCGGTCCCACGGGAATGGCTGCCACGTACACCGTCAGGAGCCGGATGTATTCTTCCACTGAGGAGGAAAGCTTGAGTTCCAGTTCCGCACCCAGGGTGGCGTCGGTGTCCACCTTCACGTTCAGGGTGGAGATCTTCCAGTCCCCGATGATCATCTGGAGTTTCAGGGCAATGTCCAGGGCCATCTTGGGCGTGAGGGATAAACCAGGCAGGAAGTCCCAGCTGGCCTGGGGAAGGTCGATATGGACCCGTTTCATTGCTGAGGCCTTGGTCTGCGGCTGTGCCGTGAAAGGAACTTCGTTCCCCTCGGTATCCACAATTTTTTCAATCCGCCCGCTCAGGTCCATCTCATCGATGTTCAGGTTGAGGTCCTTGAAAATGTCCGTGACTTCGAGTTTGGTGCAGGAGAACTCGAACCCATCGGGTCTTTCATAGATATTGTCCACATGTCCGGCAAAACCGTCCGGAATTACCTCCGTTGGGGTATTTACAACCAGTTTGGTGCCCACTTCAGGCATGAGTTCGGCGGGAATGCTTTTGTCCACTACGAAAAAGAAATACCTGCTGCCGTCATCCAGGCCGATGGTCTTTGTGATGTACTGCGCAAGGCTCTTCGGGGCGATGACCGCGTCCTCCGAAAGGGTGTAGTTCAATTGAGCTTCTTCGGGAACGGCGTTCTCTTCATGCCCATCCTGTTCGATGGTCACACTGGCACTCCCGCCTGCGGCCGAGACGGTGACCGTTGCCTTCCTTGATATTGTTTCCTTATTTTCGGACACGCTGATTGTCAACTGGTTATCATCAGCAGAGGTGCTTAACCATGCCGCACTCGAAGTGGCTTTCCAGTCAGGGCTTTCACTCGTGACGGTGACGACACGGCTGCCTCCGTAGGCCGAGAAGCATACCTTTGCCTCCGACAGGGCGATATTGTCGGCCTCGCCCTGTTGGCCGGGGGTTTCGGTCGGCGGGTTGGTGTTTTCTCCATTGTCGGGCAACTTTTCCGGTTTGCAGGACAGTGCCACGGTCAGAATCAGCGATGAGAAAAGAATAGGGATGCCTGCTCTCATTTTACAGAATAATTTAAGGTTTTGTCAAAAATAACTATTCCGGGAGCAATCGCTGTGTCATACCCCGTAAATCCGACTCTCAAAATCGGAAAGAATTTGAGACAAACCGACAATGCCTACCGAAAGCACAACCCGATTCTTGTATGTATATGTTCGTGCTGGGCGAACATAAAGGTGCACGAAAAAAAGCGGGCTGCTCAGTCCGCTTTTTTCGTAGCCTATGATGTGCTGTTATCGAACAAATTCTTGAAAGACCTCGACCGGCTCTGGGCGATGCGACCTTGGATTCCAGACCCCACGGACCCGACAACGTGGAAATAAAAAACCGAGGGGATAGAGGGAGTGCGCCTTTCGGCTAGAGCCTTCGCTCACATACTGTCAGTACCCTAATACCTACGGTAGTGGCTCCGAACTCTCTCAATCTTGCCATTTCGGGAACGACGATACGTCCTTACTCTGACAAATCTCACAACATCCACCCTAATGGAGGTGAGAACAAACTGGCAATAAGTTCTTCTTTTCATAAAGGGAATAATAGTGGGTGAAAGAACTATTGGCTCCTTGCTTCAGTACCTCCCCTCGGTTAAGGTTCTTTAAAAAAACAGACATCCACTTAGGGATGGATGCCTGCGGTAGTGTTCCCACTACTCCCTTTATTTGTATGCAAAGTTAGCAATAAAAATGTTCCCTCCAAATGTTTTTTATTCCACCCTATCTTCACAACGATTCAATTTGCAATTTCCGACCAAGATACCCCCGTACAGATGTCGTTATTATATTAGTACACTCCCCGATTCTGGCTTTAATTAGTAAATACAGAAGGCATATTATCTGTTGGACACAATAGATGTGACCAAGAAATCCAATACCAAAAGATTGTACTGCACTTTCTTGACTTTCTGGGCTTTCCCCACTATTTATGAAAAGGAGCAGGCATAATTAGCACCTGTTATTATTATGACAAATCAACCATACAAAAGACAGTACCGTCAATTAGATGACGAGACAAAACAGAAAATAAGCTCCAGCAGCCGTAACAAACCCAAGTCAGAGGAACACAAGGAACATATCCGACAGGGAATGCTTCAGTACTGGGAGACGGTCCCTGACCGCCCTGATAATAACGATGAGTTTTACCTTTAATCTGGATGGAGTGCGTGATAGATGAGTTGAAACTATGCTACAAGGCGAACAAGGAACGACTGGAACCCCTTATGGATGTTGAGGCTGGCGGTCGCTATGACATTCCGAATTTTCATTTATTCCGAATCATCCACGACAGGTTCCGCTACTGCTTTGACGTGGTCCGTAGAAAGGAAAAGGTAGCCCAGTTGAGGTTTGGCTTTTACACGGACACCGATGATAGCGTGAACTACGTTTTCCTGAAGGTCATGAATCCCGTGCTTTATGACCAAGCGATGCTGAAACAAGTTCTGTCCGTCCCCGATTTCTTCGGGATGACCATTAACAATTACACGGCACTGGACGTGGCCGTGGACACCCAGGTCAATGTGCCGTCGCTAATAAAAAAGATGATGCGGGACAAGAGCATTACAACCATCATCAACGGCAAAGCCATCAAGGACCGGAAGGCAATTTTGCCGGAAATTTTCTATGAGTACTCCACATCCCTAGACCGCTTACGCAACCCCACTATCACAATCAAGCAGAAGAAAGCCATTGCCAATAAGAACGAGGGTGTCACCGTGCAGGCATATAACAAACGCGCTGAGATACTCAACCATTCAGGCAAGCAATACGTCTTAGACTACCACAACAATCCCAAGCGCCTGTATCGGCTTGAGGTGCGGCTCCGTTACCGTGAACTTTCGGACTTCCTGAGGTTGATAAAATCCCCCGCAATGCTAGAACAACTATTCAGCCAACAATTCCTCTATAACATATTCACATACCATTTGGCATCCGTCATCCGCTTCACTAAGGGGCGACGGAAAATTTCGTGGAGCGAACTATTGGAAGGCAACGGCAGGGTATAGAATAACAATATCCCCCACCACTGCACGTGTTACCGTGTCAAAACCTCAACTGTGTCAGTTTAAGACTACAAAGAAGGTGATACATCAACACAAAATGTATCACCTTCATTCTTTGTAATAAAAAGAACAGTGAAACGGCTGCTTGTTACAATTCAGAGTAACGAACTTCTTTCAGTAAACTCGAATTGTATAGGGCTTTGGGAGAGACCAACTGCTCAGAGGGGTCGAACTTGTCTCCATATCTTTCATTAATAAGCTTCTTTACAATGGGATTAGAAATATGGAAATCAGAGAACTGCTCGGGCGAACACAACTCAATGTCTGCACCTTGTAAGTAAATCTTCCATATCAGTTCCGAACAGTACAACTTGTTATCACTCCATTGAAACAATGTATCATAGTGTTTACCCTTATACTTGGCACCAACGGCTTTCATCTTCTCAATGGTCGAAGCAGGTAACGGATTATCCAACCGTTTAGCACAATATACGCCATCCTTACCTCTGGCTATCCAATCATTCAGCGGAGTGTACTTTACAGGTTCAACCGCTTCGTATACAAATGCTTTGTTACCAATGTGAAAAACGATTCCGCAGTGAGTCCATCTGCTATGTTGAGCCAACTTGATAATCGGACTTTGACGGGAGGTGGATTCGTGAAAGACGATGTCTCCATCCTGCGGTACTACAGTTTCCTGAACTTGCCCCTGTCCCTGTTTCTGTCCACAAGACGATACGGAAACAGATGCTGCCAAAATGGTGATAACCACAATCAGCAATAATTCTTTCCGCATAGTTCTTTTTCTAACATATGATATCACTACTATAACTCAGAGACTATCACGCCGTGCTTCTGCAGAAAATCATCCTTTACTTCTTTTGGAAACGACTGAGGGCCAGCGGCCCCACCCCCAAACATAAACACGACTCTGTCATTATAGGGGATGAGGCTCGGGTCAGACAAGGACTCTTGTTTCTGCTCATTGTTCATAGGTGAATAGAAGATGCGATATGAATACATCCCCAGCCCAACACGCTTATAACCTACTTCGCAATAATTTGGTGAACGGGTATCAATTGATATACACCCAACACTCTTTAATGTATTTTTTATGAATTGGAACTCTTCCTCATCCAGTCCCACTTCTGCCATAAGGCTGGTTTTCAATGAATCAACGTCGCCCCAGTGATTATTTGATGGAGTGTGAAACATCGACACTTTCCCGTGCTCGAATTCAAGGTACATATTCTGTCCTTCATCCAATGCATCTTGCGTGAAGGTAACAAGTTCCTCTATCATTGGGCCTTTCTTTGTATAATGTTTCTCCATTGTATCAGGATTACATTTATACAAAGGAACCCTTACTACAAAAAACATAATGAAAGCCCAAAAGATAATCGACGAAAACGACAGAACTCCCACTTTGTGTGCTCCACCATTATTCATACTTTGTACTATCGCCACAATCGCAAGAATAAACATTGGAAGCAACAACCACCATACCATTAAAAGTCCCCAAATGCCAAGCCACGGGTCAATATAAAGAACAAGCAATGCAATGGCAAGGATTACCAACGGTATGTAATGCCACAAGTACAGATACTTCTTCATAATTGAGTTGATGTGTATTATTGTTGTTGAACTACAGTTTTTCGAGAAGATGTTTGGATTATACCTCTACGGATGATGCACTTGTCATTTATAAACGGTTTGTCGACAGTTATGCCATAGTTGCGAAGGATAGAGTAGCCTACACCAAGAGTTTCTTTGTTCCAATTGTCACAGAGCGCCTTCAAATTACCATAATAATAGTGCTTGCCGTTGACTTCAAGGTGAACGACCATACGTTCCTGTTTTCCGTTGATTTCTGCCATCGTAATAAAGGTACAAGTACGTCAAATATAATGAATTTTTGCGAATATTTAATATATTCCTTAAATTGCTTGCATATATTAAATATTAGCAGTATATTTATATAGCAAAACATCAGGATATGGACAAGGTTGTTATACTGGCTCGCGTGAGCACCGATAAGCAGGAATACCAAAGGCAGGTCAATGAACTAACTGACTATTGTGGCCGCGTAGGTTGGGTCGTTGAGGCTACGTTCTGCAACAAGGTAAGCGGCGCTAAGGTCATAGAGGAGCGGTAAGAAATTCAAGACCTTATTGCCTACGTCAAGGACCACGAAATCAGCCGTGTGGTCTGCCTTGAAATCAGCCGTCTCGGTCGTAACACCCTCGAAGCCCTGCGGGTCATCCAGACCCTCAACGAGCACGGCGTGTCACTGTACGTCAAGAACTACAACCTTGAGACCCTCAACCCCGACGGCAAGGTTAACCCTGTGACCAGCCTGATATGCACCATCCTTCTGGAAATCGCCAGCATGGAACGTCTGACCATCAAAGAGCGCATGGCTAGCGGTCGTGACCAGTACATAGCCAAATGCCGCAAGGAAGGTATCAAGATGGGACGCCCGTCAAACTACAGGAAATCCGAGGACGCCTATCGGCAGCAGTATTCCAAGGAAATAAGCCTGCTCCACAAAGGTATCAGCCTCCGAAACACCAGCGCCATCACAGGCACATCCATCAACACCTTGCGGAAAATCAAGGAACTATTTTAGGACCGCATTTTGTTTTTCCCATTATTTTAGCATATCTTTGAAAACGGTTGACCTCTGTAATGCATGCCAGCTGTCGGTACTCCCCGACAAAAATAAGCCACTCATCTATGTGGCATTGTAATGTTTTATTAACCGTGTTATCACTTGAAAGATGCACTACCATCCTAAAAAAGTACAACTGTACCATTGAACAGAACGACCTGGTACACCTGAAATCATTCCTCGAGAATTGGGCAAGAATCCAAATTGAGGAAGAGCGTATTAATAACCTAAACTTGCAGAACGTATGAGTAAACGAGTAATCCTGTATTGTCGCGTATCAAGCGACGAGCAAAAGAACGACCGCCTCAGCATCGAACATCAGGAAAGGGCATTAAGAAGTTACTGCGAAAGCCATGGCTATGAAATAGTCGGCGAACCGTATCATGAAGATTACTCCGCTAAAGACTTTGACATGCGCAGACCCGAGATAAAGCGGGTCTATGAGTTTTGTAAAAGAAATACAGGTCTTGCTGACTTAGTCTTGTTCCTGCGTTGGGATAGATATTCCCGTAATGTAGAGTTCGCTTTTACTTATAAACGCTTGTTTATGGACGAACTTGGAGTGGAAATTAATGCCATTGAGGAGCCCATTGATTTTACCGCGACGGACTGGCCCATTTGGTTATCCATAAGATGTGGAGTAGCGCATACTGAGGATATCAAGATTTCACGACGCACTCAAGAAGGCATTCATGAGCATTTGATGCGAGGAGAATGGTGTGGCAGAGCACCTCGCGGCTACCGAAACATCAAGGCGAACGAAGAAACAGGTGCAGACCATTACATAGACATTGACCCTGTTACTGCACCCATAATAAAAAAAGTATTTGCGCAAGTGGCGGAAGGTATTGAGGCTCCGATGTCCATTAAACGAAGGCTACTACCACAAGCGTCCAAAAGCAGTTTCTTCAAGATGCTTCGGAACTGTTTTTATATCGGCTTGATTCAAGTTCCAGCATTCGAAAATTTCCCCTCACGCGAAGTCAAAGGAAAACATGAGCCTCTCATTGACATAGAGACATTCAACGCAGTGCAGGACGTTATGGACGGGAAGCGAAGGAAAAAGCCCAAGATGCACAAGGCAAACAATCCTAATCTTTACCTTCGAAAATATCTCGTGTGTCCAATCTGTGGGCACAGGGTTACAGGAGCAACATCCAGAGGACATGGAGGTCACTACGATTACTATTGCTGCAATCACGACCACAAGCACCTCAACATTAGGGCAGAAAAAGCGAACGACGCCTTTACTATGTGTCAGGACTAACCCCAAATAAAGCAATTACAGCGCTCTATAAGGCAATCCTTAATGATGCACGCGGAAAGGATAAAGATGTAAGGAAAGGCGAAGTCAGCAAATTGCAGGCGGAAATTCAAAAGGTCAAGGAAAGGGTCGATAAAGTAAATGACCTGTATTTCGATGGAGAACTATCAAAGCCTGACAGGGATGAACAACTTAAGAGGTACAACGAAAAAATACATAATCTTGAGTGCCGAATAAAAGCCCTGCAGACCAGTGAAGATACTAACATCAAGGAGAAGGTTAACTACGGCTTAAATCTGGTGGAAAACCTTGACCGCTACTTCTCCAATGCCAGTGCAGAAACCAAGATACGGCTCTTAGGTTCGATTTTTGACGAGGAAATCGAATTTGACGGGAAAAATTATCGAACCTCAAACTTCAACTCAGTCCTTGGCTATATCTATGAAAATGCCAATGAGTTACGAGGGCAAAACAAAACGGACTCCCCTGTTTTTTCAGGAAAGTCCGCTTGGGTAGCCCCACGAGGAATCGAACCTCGATTTAAAGTTTAGGAAACTTCCGTTCTATCCGTTGAACTATGAGGCCATGGCCGGACAAGCCGGCTGAAGGATTGCTACTCAGCGCTCTTGACGATGATCTGGCGGCCTCTGTAGTAACCGCACTCAGGGCATACGCGGTGATACATCACCGTGGCGCCGCAGTTGGGGCAGGTGGCCAGGGTAGGTACAGGAGCGAAATCGTGAGTACGCCTCTTGTCTCTTCTCTGCTTGGAGAGTTTGTGTTTCGGATGTGCCATTGTTCTATAATTTAAATATTACTATTTGCTCAAAAACTTTATAGTCTCTGGGTTGCATCCGCCCTCAGGATGGACACGCTGCAAGGGAAGTGCCGTGCACACGTAGTCATATATGTCCTGACTGAGGTCCAGGTCGGCTCCCGTGGGGGTATAAACCTCCGAGAAATCCGTACTGACTTCCAGTTCCAATTCGTCCAGACAGCGGTCGCAAGGGACTGTAACCTTGCCGTTGATTACGCACTCCACATCCACCGTAGCCCCATGGTTCACCACTGTGGCGGCGACACATAAGTCTGCGGAAAGGATGTCGGGGTTGCCGAATTGTTCAAAGAACTTTCCGTCCGCCACCCAGTTGAACACCGTCCTTCCGGAGGCCAGACCAATCAGTTTAACTATAAAGGGTTGCAAAGGTAATAAAAATTTTAAGTTTTAACAATCTTCGCTGTCACTATTTCGCTTGCGGGCCAAAGGATCGAGCAAAATCTTGCGGATTCTCATAAAATGTGGGGTCACCTCCACGAATTCGTCGTCCTGAATGTACTCAAGAGCTTCTTCCAGAGAGAACTTTATTGCCGGAGGCAGGATTATCTTCTCGTCGGAGCCGGCCGCACGCACGTTCGTGAGTTTCTTGGTCTTGCAAATATTGACGTTGAGGTCCCTCTCGCGGGTATGTTCGCCAACAACCTGTCCGCAGTAGATTTCCTCGCCGGGTTCCACGAAGAAGCGCCCGCGGTCAAGCAGTTTGTTGATGGAATATGCGATTGCCTCTCCTGTCTCCAGTGACACCAGGGAGCCGTTGCTCCGGCGCTCTATCTCGCCCTTGAAGGGCTGGTACTCCTTGAATCGATGGGCGATGACAGCCTCGCCCTGAGTGGCGGTGAGCAGGTTGGAGCGAAGGCCCATAAGGCCGCGGGTAGGAATTTCGAACTCCAGGAGTGTACGGTCGCCACGGGGTTCCATCCTCACGAGGGCGCCCTTGCGGCGTGTGGAAATCTCGATTGCCGCGCCCACAAACTCCTCTGGGACTTCTATGCTAAGGTCTTCTATAGGCTCGCAGCGCTGGCCTCCTATGGTCTTGTCCAGCACTTTGGGCTGGCCGACCTGCAATTCGAAGCCCTCGCGGCGCATGGTCTCGATGAGCACGGACAGATGCAGCACTCCCCTGCCGTACACGATGAAGCTGTCGGCCGACAGACCGGGCTTGACGCGAAGGGCAAGGTTCTTCTCCAGCTCTTTTTCAAGACGCTCCTTGATGTGGCGCGAGGTGACGTACTTGCCATCCTTGCCGAAGAAAGGAGAATTGTTGATGGAGAAGAGCATGCTCATGGTAGGCTCGTCGATGGCGATGGGGGGCAGAGCCTCGGGATTCTCGGCGTCAGCGATGGTGTCGCCGATCTCGAATCCGTCGATTCCCACCACGGCGCAGATGTCACCGCAGTGCACGGTGTCCACGTTTGCCTTGCCCAGGCCCTCGAATACCATCAGCTGCTTGATCTTCTGCTTCTGCACTATATCGTAGCGCTTGCACAGGCTGATCTGGCTGCCGGTATGGAGTTCGCCGCGTGTGACACGGCCGACGGCGATACGGCCCACGTACGGAGAATACTCGAGCGAGGAGATGAGCATCTGCGGAGTGCCCTCAACCACCGGCGGTGCGGGTATGACCTCAAGGATGGTGTCGAGCAAAGGGGTGATGTTGTCGGTGGGCTTGCGCCAGTCCAGCGACATCCAGCCCTGCTTGGCTGATCCGTAAACGGTGGTGAAATCAAGCTGCTCCTCGGTGGCGTCCAGGTTGAACATGAGATCGAAGACTTCTTCCTGCACTTCGTCCGGGCGGCAGTTGGGCTTGTCCACCTTGTTTATCACCACTATGGGCTTCTTGCCCATGGAAATGGCTTTCTGCAGCACGAAGCGCGTCTGGGGCATGCAGCCCTCAAAGGCGTCGACGAGCAGCAGCACGCCGTCGGCCATATTGAGCACACGCTCAACCTCGCCGCCGAAATCGCTGTGCCCCGGGGTATCTATTATATTGATTTTTACGCCCTTGTAGATGACGGACACGTTCTTGGCAAGAATGGTGATGCCTCTTTCGCGCTCCAGGTCGTTGTTGTCAAGAATCAACTGGCCCAGGTTCTCGGGCTGCCGCACCAGGTTGGCCTGGTAGATCATCCTGTCCACCAGGGTGGTCTTGCCGTGGTCGACGTGGGCTATTATAGCTATGTTTCGAATTTCCTGCATCGGTTTTCAAAAAAAGGTTGGCCACCGGGACCAACCTTTTATTCAGACTGGATAATGTGTCAATTATTTGCAGAGCAGAACGGTAGCACGGTTCTTCTCGGGGACCTTGGAGATGCGCTTGGTGTCGCCGTACCAGTAGGTCTCGATGCGGGAAGGATCGATACCTGCAGCCTGCAGAGCCTCGGATACGATGTTGGAGCGGTTCTCGGAGAGTACCCAGTTGCCGTCGGTGGTACCGGTCTCCTTGTCAGCGAAGGAGCAGAGGACTGCCTTGGCCTCAGGATTCTTCTTGAGTTTCTTGAGGAGGTTGTTGATCTTGTAGCGCTCCTGATTGCGGATGTCGTACTTGCCGATGACATAGTAAACGACGTTGCTGGACTTCTTGGCGGCCTCGATGGCGTCGGCAAGAGCCTGGGCCCTGGCGGCCTCGTAGGCGGCCTTCTCGGCGGCGGCCTTCTCGGCAGCGGCCTTGGCGGCGGCCTCGTCGGCGTTCTTCTTGTTCAGGCGGGCGGCGTCAACTGCATCGTTGAGAGCCTTGGTGCCGGCCTTGATGGCGTCGATGTCCTTGGCGGCGATAGCATCCTGGAGAGCCTTGATAGCGTCGTTGATGGCAGCTACGTCCTCAGGGAGGAAGTCGTTCTCAGCCATGGCCTTCTTGGCGTTCTCGATGGCCTTCTTGGCAGCGTCGATGGCGTCGGCGAGTTCTTTGTCGGCGCGAGCCTGTGCGGCGGCGGCCTGTGCGGCAGCGGCGGCGGCGGCAGCGGCGGCAGCCTCAGCTGCTTTCTTCTTGCCGGCGGCGGCACCGAAGTTGAACTTCAGACCTGCGAGGAGGTTGATCTGCTGGTCTGTCTCGAGAGCGTACTCACCTGCCTTGGAGTTGAATTTGTCGGAGTGGAAGTTCTCGACGGCCTCGATCTCGATGGCGAGGAGGTCGGTCAGGCGGATGTCAACGCCGAGACCGGCACGGGCAACGGTATTGAACTTGACGGGCTCCCAGTACTTGGCATAGTAGTTGGCGGAGTTGTCGGCACCGTTCTTGAGGTAACCTACACCACCGACTCCGAGGAAAACGTAGGGATTGAGGACTCTTTCCTTGTAACCGAAGATGTTGCAAAGATCGAAAGTTGCATCCAACGCGACCTGGGCGAAGTTGAATTTATAGCCAACCTTGTCAGTCACATTGAAGCCTTTGCCCTGCCAGCCGGAGATGTCGGCGCGGAGGCCGAAAACGGGGCTGATCTGATAGCCGAGGTCAAGAGCTGCAGCGGGGGAAATGAGCTGGGTGAAAGCAGCCTCACCGCTGGTATAGGCGGCGCCGCCCTTGAGACCGAGCTGGAATCCGGGGTAGAAAATGTCCTGAGCAAATGCGCTCGTGGCCATCACAAGCACAGATGCAATTACTAAAAATACTCTTTTCATACTTTATAAACGATAAAATTATTTGCCATTTAGGTTTTATCGCACAATTATAGGCATTTTTTAGCAATTAACCAAAAAAAGCAGGAGTATATTGGCTTTTCAGGGGTCAAGGCTGCGGAATCCCACGCCTCCTTCCGCGGCCGGGCCGGCATTCAGCACCACGACCCTGCAGGAGGCACTTTTTGAGGTATCACTTGAAGATGTGGCGGTTACGTATGCCTCCCCGGAAGACATGGCGGTCGCGCGGCCTGTAGAGGGGTCGACAGCCACCGTCTGCGGGGCGCTGCTGCTCCACTCGAGGCCCCGGAAAGAGGGCGGAGCCAAACGGTCCTCCCCCACGGCGAGGGCCTGCATGTCAAAACGCTCGCCGCGGGTCAGCACTATTTCGCCCGGCGACAGGAATTCAACTGCCGACACGTTGTTGAAAGTGCTGGTGACGCGTATCGAAGACTGATAGTCTCCATCCAGGGTATGGACGGTGACTGTGGCATAGCCCTTCGTCATTGCCGTCACAACCCCTTCCTGGCTCACGCTCACGCAGCCCATGGTGCAGGTCCACCGCAATCTCTTGTCCGTGGCGTTCGAAGGACGGACCGTAGCGGTGAGCTTGACGCTCTGCCCTACATACATATTTACATTCCTCGGCTCAAGATTGACGCCGGTCACGCTCACTGCGGCCGCAGGAGCGGCTCCAGCCCATTCTCCGGCCCCCTCAGGACAGGTCTTCTCCAGGGTGCACGACACCGCCGCCAGAACCGGCAGCAGGCAAACAAAACAAAAATCTTTCATAGCATTGGTTTTTTGCGAAGCTAGCAAAGAGATTCGCACGAACCAAGTGCCGATGAAAGATTTTGCTGATTCTTAAAGAAATATTTACGATTCTTTCGAATTGCCGTCTTCGTCACTACAACACAAAACGTACAAGGTCGACTTTTAAGTGGCCGACCTTGTACATCAATATCCATATACAACCGCACAAACCTGCGATTCAGCGTACAAGGTCAAGCCATCCAAAACCGACCTTGTACAGCGCAAGGAAAATTGCTTCAAAGAAACTAGAAGTTCCAGTCTTCGAAGCCAACGCCTTAATGTCCATTGTCCGCGGATGTACCAATGACGTAAACGAGAGCAGTAGCTTCGATCAATGAATTATCAACTGACGTGGCCGTAATCACGGCATTGCCTGGAGTCTTGGCAGTGACCTTGCCCATGGAATCGACAACTGCGACATCTGTATTGTCGGAAGACCATGTTACAGTCTTGTCGTGAGCGTTGGAAGGAGACACCACAGCTGTGAGCTGAAGCGTTTTGCCGACATTGATCACACGTGTCTCCTCGCCGTCGATGGATACAGATTCCACATGAGCACGGACTTCTACTTCAAAGGAAGTATAAAGGAAGCCGATACGCGACCGAGGAGACACGTCCAATTTAGCTTTGCCAACCTTGAGAGGTTTGATGCTTATAGTCTGACCGGAAACGGAATAACCAACGACATTACCGGAATAAGATACATTGAAACTCTTGTCATCGGCGTCCTCAGGCCCAACTAAAACAGTCACAATACCTGGCTCTCCCCCGACCCAGAGAATCTGGGATGCAGGATTTGCCATTATAGAGGTAACAGTCTGGGTTACAGTCACTGTACATGTATCATAGACCTTGCCGGCGGTAGTGGAGGCCCTAATTTCAGCCGTACCTTTACCCACCGGCGTAACCTTGCCGGACTGGTCAACGGTGGCAACCTTCTCATCGCTTGACTTCCATACTATCTTGACATATTCTGCAGCCTCGGCAGGGACCAACTTAACCGATAGAGAGAGAGTGGATCCGCCGATGAAAAGGCTTTCCTTCTTGCTGCTCATTGTAATGCTAGTCACATTGGGACGCACATTGACGGAACAGAAAGCCTGATGTCCTCCATCCTCGGTGCTGGCACAGATAACTGCATCACCGACTCCCATGGCGGCCACAATACCAGCCTCGGACACTGATGCGACACCGGGGTTGGTAGATGCCCAGGACACTTTAGGGTTTGATGCACCCTCAGGCAGTACCGTAGCCTCAAGCTGGAATGTCTCTTCTACCACAAGGTTGAGAGCCGTCTGGTTGAGGGCGACACTCTGGACATTGCTCTCGACCACGACATTACATTTGTCGGTAAAAACGCCGTCTGCGGTCTTGACCTCGATTACTGCAACGCCGGAAGCGACACCCTTGACGATGCCCGTTTCATCCACCGTGGCCACGGTCGGATCGGAAGAGGCCCAGCTGACAGACTTGTCGGTGGCCCTGCCGGGATAAACTACAGCGCCCAGCTGACTCTCGGCACCAACCTTTATGGTTATGTTATGGTCGGTAAGGCTCACGCCCTTGACATCGCACGTAACGGTAAGAGCACACTCGGCGGAAACTCCACCGTCGGCGCTTTTGGCCGTTATGGTGGCGGTGCCGGCCTGCAGGGCAAGCACCACGCCTCCGGTCACCGAGGCCACTTCCTCGTCGGAACTTGCCCATTCCAGGGACTCAACCGGCATACTGTCGGGAGTCACGGTGGCCGTGATGACGGCCTTCTCCATTTCTTTGAGGCTGAGTTCGGTCTTGTCCAGACTTATTCCGGTCACAGTTTTGGCGACTACGGTAATAGTACACTCGGCAGTACGGCCGAACTCGTCGGTGGAAGCGGTGATTATGGCCTTGCCCGGAGCTATACCGGTAACGAGTCCTTCCTGATCGACCGTCGCTATGGCGGCATTGGATGTTGACCACAATACCAGAGAGTTAGCGGCATTGGAAGGAGACACCATAGCCTCGAGCTTGAACGTATCATCTTCCACGATAGTCATGGAATATGTGCTGAGGCTAACGCGATCCACGTGCACCGGTTCGGGCTCGTCTACGTGCACCGATTCCGGCTCGCAGGACAGCGTAAACGTTGCAAGCAACAATATAAAGAGCGCTTTAAGCGTCGTTTTCATTTTCAAGATTCTAATTGTCCTTGATACAGCGCACTGAATGGCCTTCTCCGTTGAGTTTGCCGTACTGCATGGGGTTCCAAATAAGCTTGCCGGACATATCCCTGCTCAGCTGAAGAACGAAGGACATTCCGCTGCCGTAGAAGGAGCATGACCAGTAGCAGGCATACTGTCCCACCATGATTACGTTTCCGTTGCGGTCGATGTAGCCGTTGTTGGGATACCAAGCCTCCACGCCAGAGACGGTAGTGGAAAGGTACAAACCAGTACTTACGCGTCTGGCATTATTATCGAGCCCTGCCCATGCTTCCTCGGAAACATTGTGTTGAGTGCCGCTCATAACACGTGCCCTGGGGACCTTCCAGCCCGGAGGACAAGGATCGTAGATTGACTTGACGACTGTCTCGACTGCATTGGATACGGTAATACCCCAAAGAGAATTGATTGCAACAGGCAGCCAATAACCGTCTGTAGAGGTGATGAATTCATCCGGATGAGCAACCACATAATCTACCGTTACACCGGTTGCAGCATGTTTCTTGAGCGCACCTGCGGTAGTGGCCCAGAAAGTGCCGGCTCCGCTGTCTGCGGATACATAACTCTCTACTGCGCCGGGGAACGGGTCTTTGCGGCCCCACTGGTAGAACATACCATTGGACAGCGCAGATGAAGGACTCTTGCTCAATGCACCGAGGTTTCGGTCCATCATGGGGCGGGGCTTTCCGTAGAGAGTCTGTGCAGAGGCCTCTGCATCATAACCGGAGCAAACCCATATATGCCAGCTCCATACTATCTCGCTTCCCTTGTAGGCGGCAATCACTGCATTGCCGTCCTTGAGAGAAGAAGGAGTGTTGAAATACACAAAGCGCCCGTTGAAGGTGACATCCTTGACGATATCGCCGACCGCAGGGGCAGTGGCAGTGTTGGCGGTCTCCCAGAGCACGCCAACACGCGTGACACCGCTCAGGACCTCGTCGGACTCATTGCCGGCGACCATGGGGAACTTGTAGGAACCGGGCTCGGAGACGATATAGCAGTTGGCCGTCTCGCCGTCGGCGGCAAGATTGGAGCCGTCGCGGATGGCTTCGAAGACAACGTAGTAGTACGCCTGAACATAGGTCTTGCCATAGTCATAGGATCTAAGGTCCTTAACGGCAATGCCATAAGCATCATTGCGACACAATTCAGTTACCTGGACAAGGACATCGCTGCCAGCACTCAGGCCTGCGGGCTTATTAACAAGGATGTCAGGGCTCACTGCATTACCTACCGCAATCTTCTTGAGTTCAGTACCAGAAAGAGTGATAGTTGCGTAGTTGTCCTCATATTTGACAACGCCTGTGCCATGATTAATTATATCAACAACATCTTTTGTGTAGTTGCATATCTTGAATATGTAGTCAGACTCCTCGTTGGCACTTTTCCAGCAGTTTGCATTCTCCTTGAAGTGCTCGACGAGAGAAGAACGCAGATTTGTCTCATGCCCCGTCACGCGGACTGCACCGTAGGTCTTATAAGGTTCATTACCATAATAAGCGTAAAACGCGGGTTGAGGCTCGATAAGCAAATTCTGGGTACCGAGGATGTAGTCAGGGTTGAGGATCCAGAAGGTCTTGTCATTGTAGTTCTTCAGGATGGTCCAGTCGTGGACGTGAGGCTCAACCTTGAAGCTGAACTTAACGACGACGTCGATGTTCTTGGTATTGTCAACAGCCTGGTAGACAACGTACACATAGTGGACATCCTTGTCGGCGTTGAGAGGCTTGAAGGTGTTGTCAATCTTGAGGTCGACGATGTTGGTGCTCTGCTTCCAGTTATAAGGGCTCTGGCTGGTGATAGCAAGACCGGTGCCGGATGCGGAGTAGTAGGTGTTAATGTCAGCAGGATCAACCAGTACGGCCTCGTCGCGAGCAGGAAGCTCTGCACCTGGCTCCTTGCTGTCCTTGGTGAGGATGAGCTTGGGCTCGCTGAGGTTGTACCTCATGCCGAAGGCCTCGTAGGACATATTGATATGAGCGTCATCGAGAACCCAAGGGTTGACCTCGTCCCAAGTAACGTTCAGATCATTATCTTCCTCAACAAAGTTCTTACCGTGCTCGGCATTCTGGTGAGGTGCGCTTGCGGTACCGCTCTTGCCGGTGAAGGTGGCGGTGGCAGGAAGTGCGTTGGGGAATATAGCATCGTGCCAGATGAAGACATCCCATCCCGTGCCCTTAACAGTCTCAGGAACATCTCCGGTAATCTCAATCTTGATGAGGCACTCTGCCAGAACTATGTTATCAACTATGGACTGGACATACACCAGAGGAGTACGGCCGATAGCAGGGCTGAGGATGGGGACGAATGCGTCGTTGACGCTGATCTTGGAACCGTCGATCTTGAGGAACTTGTTCTGGTTGGTCCTGTCAACGTCGGCGACAAGGTATACAACCTGGTCGGGATCGGTACCCAGGAGGAACTCGCCGGTGGCATCGTTCTTACCTGCAAACTGGAAAGTATAGGTAGGCTCGAGTCCGAGGGTGGCAGCGATGTCCTTCTTCTCAAGGGAGTAGGTCTCGACATAGTCAAGCAGATCGACTGTACCATCGTAAGGCAGAGCGATAGCCTTGGGGTTGTTACCAGCGGTAGCAGGAGTGGGAGTGGTGATACCGGTGGGAGAAGGAGTGGGGATGTTGTTGAAATCGGTAGGATCGCCGATCTCAACGAAGCTCTCCCAACGATAGTATTTGGGGTCGTCGGGATCGTACTCATAAAATACATCTTTGCCTGAAACATCCCTGTACAAGAACTCACGATCCTTGTGTACAATATAAAAATCATGGGTTGTACGTTTATCAATGTAAGCCAAATCCGAGATTATACGCTCCTTTTCTCCGTTGACACCCGCTACCTTTGATTCTGCGCAAAGAGCTATTACATCATTATTACTTCCTGATTGTAACGGCGAGACAGTTCTATTCAATTTGATAACGAAGTAAAGATAATCGCCTTTTTTCTCAGGGCCCGCGATGACAGACACTAAATCCGTCTTATAGTCAGAACTTGCCTTTGTATATACCGAACGGTTTACGAAATACCAGTCATAATCGTGTATCTCTATATTCAACGGGTTAGTCTTATATGCGACAACAATGGGGCTGCTGGTTACGAAGCTTCCCTCATAGCGCTTGTCCAACGTTGGGTAACGCTTTGCACTCGTTGTTCTGGGGGCATATATTTCATAGGCAGAGATGACGCCAATACCCTCAAAATACTGATTTGCATTGAAAGATAAAGATGTAAGTGATGGGGTTACAGTTCGCCATACACTGACAGCGTTATCTATTCCTTTCAGCACGCCGAATACAGAACGCTTGATTTCCTGGGCTTTATCGCTGACAAAAGTCCCTTCCGAATTGGCAGTGGTGAAGGTCATGTTGAAGCCACGGGACAAAGTCCCGGGAAGCAAAGAGAGGTAATAATATCTTCCGACCTTGAATGTTTCGCCTTCAGGGGCCGTCAGAGTCACCTCGGTTTCAACATCCAGATACTCTTTTATATAAGGCTTTCCATCTTCAGCAAGCCCAACTCTAACCTTGCCGGCCAGAGGTTCGTCATTATTGCCGGCAAATGTGACTGAGCGGATATCATTTCTGGAGACATAGAACTTGATGCCGCCGCAGATATTCCAGAATGCCAAATCAAGGGTTTTCGATTCTGCGATTGCCGGGAATGCATCATTGGAAAAATTCCATTGAGAAGCCGTCTGCTCGGAAGGAATTATAGTCGTCACAGACTCTCCGTCGCAAGAATTAGAGTCGGAATAAGGATATACCGCCCAGAAACTCTTGCCGGAACCAGTCATCTGAACCGACCCGGAAAATTCCACCGTAGCAGCCTGTTCCGTATTAGTCGATCGGAACAATGCGCCGCCGCCGGAGCCGGAACCATAGAACACACTTATTTCCTCCGCCGGATTCCACCAAGTGGAACCATCATCATTACGAACCGTCTTTGTGCCGGCACCAAATTGCTCGGCTGACGCCATGAAAGTCAACTGTTTCTCCAGAACAACTTGTTCCAAAGGTTCACTGTTACCCACACAAGCAGATAAGACTCCTGACAGAAGGGAAAAGAAAACTACTTTATATACTGTTTTCATACCGTCCAAGCTTTAATAAACCCACTCTTCATCGCCGGTCCCTTCAATTTGCCCGGCATCGGGACTTTGGCATATAACGCCAAAACTCCAAAGTGTTGCACTGACACAACACTCTGGAGTTTTATAGTTCATGTTTTCTATCATATTTTAAAAGAAGTACTAGAAGTTCCAGTCTTCGAAGCCAACGCCCTCGTGGCCGTTGTCGGAGGCACCGCCGTCAATGACGGTTACGGGGCAGGTAACGGAGACATTCCCATTCGTGTTATTGGTGGAAGATACTGTAATAACACCCTTTCCTGCCTTGGTGGCCACCACATGACCGGTATGGGTGACAGCAACTACACCTCCGGACGCGGACCACCTGAGGGTTGGATATGAAGGATCCGCATCACGGTCAACACCATAAGGAGTTGCAGTCAGGTCAAACTCCTCGCCCACCTTGAGAGTGATACCGTTGGGATTGGAGAGTTCAATTGACCCAACATCGTTTACGGAGACCGTAATACGGGCCGTGGTGGAGTACTCGCGTCCTGCCGTCCAGGCCGACACATTGGTGTTGCCAGGCTTGGCTCCCTGTATATAGGCGGTAGAAGTGCCATTGCTCATAACAACATTAGTCACAATTACATAGGTTCCGCCGGCAGGCTCCCAACTGATAGTCTTGTCCGTAGCATTGGAAGGGCTGACAGTACCTTGTATTTTCTTTGTCTGACCCACATAGATGGAGAAGTTGCGAGGAATAATGGAAATGCCGGAAGGCGCAACTACCTGCGAAATGACAGATATGGAACATTCGGCCAAAATGGTCGGATTGTCAACGGATTTGGCAGTGATTACCGCCGTTCCGGTCTTTCGGAGGGCTGTCACCAGACCGGTCTGATCCACCGTAGCAACGGCAGTATTGCTGCTGGTCCACTCAATCTCCTTATTTGTAGCGTCATCTGGCAGCACTGTAGCTTCAAGCCTCAAAACATCTCCATAACCAATCGTGGCCGAGGTCTTTGACAGAGTGATGGATTCCACCGGCACGGGGGGAAGGGAGACCGTAACCACACACTCGTCAAAAGCTTCTTCATTATCCTCCGAAATACATCTGATTGTAGCAGTTCCAGCGCTGACAGCGGTGACTTTGCCATAATTATCGACTGTAGCGACAGAGTTGTTGTTCGACCTCCAGAACAAAAGCCGGGAAACCCCCGGACTGATGTTACTCGGTCCCACAGTAACTTTGATTTCTTTAGACTCACCCACTGTCAGTTCAAGAGTATTGGGACTTAGAGTAACTGACGACACATGGATAATCTTGGCATTGACAGTTACAGTACATGTGGCCTTCTTTTCGGAATCGGCAGTTGAAGTGGCGGTAATGACGGCGGAACCGGCAGCAACGGCCGTAACAGTGCCATCCTCCACCGTAGCTACAGACGTATTGCTCGAAGACCATGTAACGCCCTGGTCGGCTTCCTTTGGCAGCACCGCGGCAACAAGAGTTTGGGAAGGATCGCCCTCGGTAAATGTGAGCGAGGTCCTGTCCAGAGTAACGCCGGTAACAGGCTGGGCCACAGTAACCTTGCAGGACGCAGTCTTCTCGCCGTCAATGGTTGTGACCGTAATAACGGCGTCGCCGGGAGCCTTTGCCGTTACCTTGCCATTACTGTCAACGGTGGCCACATCAGTGTTGTCCGAGCCCCAGGACTTGATGTTCTTGTCGGAGGCATCTGCCGGAAGGACTGTGGCCTTGAGATCCAGAGTCTCGCCAACGTTCATAAGGCGGGACTCTTCGCCGTCTATGGATACCGACTCGACATGCGTGCGTACTTCAACCACAAAAGACTTGTAAAGATGGAAGTCAATACGCACTGCAGGAGCAACATCAATCTTGGCCATGCCGGCCTTGAGCGGCTCGACTGTTATGGTCTGGCCGGAAATGCTGAAGCGCACGATGCTCCTGGAGGCAGTGTTGGAATAATCGGCATTGAAGCTCTTGTCTTCTGCATTGTCAGGACCGAGGGTAACGGTAACCGTACCTACATTGGGCTCGCCGTTCGTCCACAAAACCTGGGTTTCAGGAGAAAGGCTGATGGAAGTGACAGGCTGGGTAACTGTAACTGTACACTTGTCCGACACTTTACCATCTGTGGTAGAAGCAGTTATAACGGCAGTTCCGCTGGACAGAGGAGTAACCTTGCCGCTCTGGTCAACCGTAGCCACAGTCTCGTCGCTGGAAGCCCAGACTATCGTTACATAATCTGCGGCCTCCTTGGGTACAAGCTCCACCGAAAGGGCAAGGTCCCCGCCGCCTATAAGCAGGTCGGCCGAACTCTGGCTCATGGTAATCTCGTCAACCTTGTTGCGTACGCTGACGGTGCAGAAGGCATGGTGTCCGCCCTTCTGCGTGGTGGCGCAGATGACCGCACTGCCGGCAGAAAGGGCAACCACGTGTCCGCTGCCGTCTACGCTGGCTACCTCAGCATTGGTGGTTGTCCAGCTGACGCCTTCAACCGGGACGCCGGAAGGCTCGGAGGCAACAAGGTCGAAAGTATCCTCCACCACCATGTCGAGCGAGGTAGCATTAAGCACCATGTCGGCAATATCCACCTCCACGGTGCATACATCATAAAGCTCGGCATTCGCAACGCTGGTCACACGAATCTCGGCAGTACCCGATGATACTGCAGTAACATCACCGGCTTCGGAAACAGTAGCGACTCTTGTATCGGAAGAAGACCATGTGACAGACTTGTCCGACGCCCTGTCGGGATAAACGTGCACGAGGGAACCAAGTTTGATGGTTTCTCCTATCTTCATGGAAAAGTCATGATCCTCGAGCCTGACGCCAAGGAGGTCGCATACCACAGTAACGGCGCACTCGGCCATAACATTGTTCTCACCCGAAACAGTAATTACTGCAGAGCCGGCCTTGAGCGCATGCACCACGCCGGCGCTGACAGCGGCCACCTCCGTATTGGAAGAAGACCATACAAGAGATTTGGTATTGGCGTTATCAGGCACAAGCGAAGGCTTTAGTATATACTGTTCCAGCTCATGCAGGGTAAGTTCAGATACATCCAGAGTGATAGAAGATGCATCTGGGGAGTTAACAAATACATGACACATGTCAGAATAGCCGTACTCATCGGATGTCGCAATAATCCAGGTATCACCAGGTGCAAGCGCGGTGACCAAACCCTGATTGACGGAGGCAACATCACCGTTTGTCGAAGACCAACGGATAAGGCTGTTCGCTGCATTCGAAGGGGACACTGTAGCAGTGAGCTGGAAAGTTTCCTGCACAACTAAAGTATAAGTGTCGAAGTCCAGATTAACGCGGCTTACATGCACCGGTTCCTGCTCACATGCAAAGGTAAATGCAGCGAGCAAAAGTATAAAGAGCGATTTAAACGTCGTTTTCATCTTGTGTAGTTCTAATTGTCCTTGATGCAGCGGACAGAGTGGCCCTCGCCGTTGAGTTTGCCGTACTTGATAGGATTCCACAGGAGCGTGCCGGACATGTCGCGGCTGAGTTCCAGGGCGAAGGACATACCGCCGCCATAGAATGAGCAGGACCAGTAGCAGGCGTACTGACCGACCATGATAACCCGGCCGTTACGGTCGATATAGCCGTTGGTAGGATACCACGCCTGGGTGTTTGCCGTAGTAGTGAGATACAAGCCGGTGCTCACTCGCCTGTACAAACCGGTCTGGTCCAGGCCGGCCCAGGCCTCCTGCGAAACCACATGCTGGGTGCCGTCCATAACGCGTGCACGCGGGACTTTCCATCCCGGAGGACAAGGGTCATAAACAGACTTGACGGCAGTCTCGACAGCGTTGGAAACAGTTATGCCCCACAGGGAGTTGATTGCCACAGGCAACCAGTATCCGTCGGAAGAAGTGATGAATTCGTCGGGATGCGCCACTACGTAATCGACCGTCACGCCAACGGACGAGTGAGTCTTGAGCGCTCCGGCGGTAGTGGCAATGTAGGTTCCGGCGCCGCCGTCAGCAGCGACAGATATCTCCACGGCTCCGGGGAAAGGGTCTTTCCGGCCCCACTGGTAGAACATGCCGTTGGTGAGTCCTGTTGCTGGGCTGTTGCTCAAGGCCCCGAGGTTTCGGTCCATCATGGGAAGAGTCTTGCCATAAAGAGTCTGGGCACTGCCCTCGGCATCGTAGCCGGAACATACCCAGATGTGCCAGCTCCATACAATATCGTTGCCGCGGTAAGCAGCTATTACGGCGTTGCCGTTCTTAAGTGTGGACGGAGTGTTGAAATACACGAAATGTCCGTTGAAGGTAACATCCGCGATGACGTCCCCGACCGAAGGAGCTGTACTGGTGTTAGTGGTTTCCCAAAGAGTGGCAACACGGGTAATTCCGCTCAGGGTGTTATCGGAATCATTACCCATGACCATAGGGAACTTGTAGGAACCGGGCTCGGAGACTATATAGCAGTTGGCAGTTTCGCCGTCGGCGGCAAGGTTGGAGCCGTCGCGTATGGCAGCAAGCTTACTGGGGTCGTCAACATTTGAAACACGGGCAAAAACTCCGCGCTTGAACTCCACAAACGAATTGCATACACAAGTAACCGAAGGGTTGTTGGCTCCGGGCTCATAGAACTTCATGGTAAAGCCCTTCTGGAACTCACCGGGACGGAACATAATATAATACTCGGTGCCGGAAGCAAAAGTGCCGCCTTCGGGAGCATTTATAATCACTTGGCCGACAGCCTGACCGGCAGGAGAAGCCACGGGAGCCGAAGGGTCGGAAAGAGAGATAGTCATTTGACCGGCAATCCTTTCGCCGTCATTGCCGGAAAGCGAAATCCAGGAGTATTTGCCGCCATCCTTAAGCGTAAAGCAAAGGCCGCTGCAAACATTATAGAAAGCCATCTCCAGAGTGCTTGATTTACCTACCGCAAGAAGAGCAGAGGGATCGAATTTATTGTCATAAGCGGTCTGGTCAGATGGAATATAGGTCAGAATTGAAGAATTACCAAAGTCGGCTGTCGCTCCTTGGTTATATGGATAGAGGCCCAGAAATGAAGAACCGGTAGGCTGGGCATCCGCGGATTTATTGATAAATGTGGCTGTAGAGCCGCCTTGCTCCGTCTGAAAAAAGAAAGAGCCTTCGCTGTCCTGGCTGAAGAGATTGACGGCGTCGTCTGCGCTCCAATAGATTTGAGCGTAACTGTTTGAAGTCGTAAAGTCACCAAACTCAGTTTTGGTGGCACGTCCGCCTGCATAGCTGGCATGCAGTACGGCAGGCTCGCCCGAAACCAATTCAGGCTCAACATCCCGGCTGACGCAGGAATGCAGGACTGCCGCTGTCAGTATAAATAATAAGCTGAAACGAAGATAACGCATAATTAAGAAGTTTTTCATGATTGGTTTAATAAAGCTATAATTTGAAAAAAGGGGAGAGAGTCACACTCTCTCCCCTTTTATTGAGTCAGAGGATATTATTCCCAGATGGAACCATCCTGATTGTGATTCGGATGAGGCTTAGAGTTAGTCTTCATGACTGTTACGTTGCCATTACCCTTGGTAAGGGACTCGCCGTCGTAGAAGACCTCGAGTTCGAAGCCTGCGACCTTGTCCTGCTCAAGGTTGGTACCGTCGTTGCGCCAGTTGATACCGCCTTCAGCAACGGAGCCAAGAGGGATAGGCCAAGGCTCGATAGAGTCACCAGCCTCGAAGATGCTCAGACGACCCTTGAAGGAGTCTTCGGTATCCTTGTCGTTCAGACCGTATATGAGCTTGTTGATCTTGAAGCTGATCTTGGTGGCGTCGGTAATTCCGTAGGTTGCAGCTGAAGGACCAAGCTTCCAACCGGCAGCAGTTACTACTGTACCAGCCTCGTCCTTAACCTCAGGCTGCCACTCGAAGAGTGCGATGGCATCAGCAGCGTCGCTCTCGAAGACACCCGTTACGATTTCAGAGTACAGAGCATAATCGTTCTGATCCTTGAAGTCGCCGAGCTTGACCTCGTTGAACTTGACGGTAGGCTTGATGGCCTCGAAGAGGACATAGTAGTATGCCTGTACGTAAGCCTCGCCATATATGTAAGGGTCAACCTTATCAGTGTAATCCTTAGCGACCTTCTCAAGCTCGGTTACAGCGACACCAGCAGCGGTGGTTTTGCAAACTTCAGTTACCTGTACAAGGATGTCCTTGCCGACGCTCAGGCCGGCGGGCTTCTTGACAAGAATGTCAGGGCTTACCATAGTGCCTTCAGCCATCTTCTTGAGATCAGCACCGGAGATGGTGACAGTTGCATATCCAGCCTCATTGGCGATAGCGGTAGTGGTACCACCCTCGACGATGTCGACGATTTCGTTGATGTAGTTGTAGATCTTGAAGATGTAGTTGGACTCCTCGTTGGCATTCTTCCAGCAGTTGGCGTACTCCTTGAAGTGCTCAACGAAGGAAGAACGGAGGTCGTTCTCGAGACCCTTGACGCGGACAGCACCGTAAGTTTCATACTTGGCAGGAGCGTCAAGACCACCTTCTCCATAGTAGGCATCAGCAGCGGGCTTGCCCTCGATGAGAAGATCCTGAGGTCCCTGGATGTAGTCAGGGTTGAGGATCCACCAGCTCTTGTCGTTGTACCTCTTGAGGATGGTCCAGGTGTGGACGTGAGGCTCAACCTTGAAGCTGAACTTGACAACTACGTCGATGTTCTTGGTATTGTCCTTTGCAGGATAGACAACATACACATAGTGCTTGCCGTCAGCGGGCTTGTTGAGCTCCTTGAAGGTGTTGTCGATCTTGAGGTCGACGATGTTGGTGCTCTGCTTCCAGTTGCTCGGGCTCTGGCTGGTGATGGTAAGACCACTGCCGGATGCGGAGTAATAGGTGTTGATGTCAGCAGGATCAACCAGGACGGCCTTATCCTTTGCAGGAAGTGCTGCACCGGGCTCCTTGCTGCCCTCGGCGAGGATGAGCTTAGGATTGCTCAGGTCATACTTGTCGCCGAAGTCCTCGTAGGACATGTTCACGCAAACTGCATTGAGAACCCAAGGGTTGACCTCGTCCCAAGTGACGTTCAGGTCGTCGTCCTTCTCGGCGAAGTCGTTGCCAACTTCCTTCTCGCAGTTCTTGAGGTGAGGTGCACTTGCGGTACCGGAATCCTTCTTACCAATGTAAGTAGCGGTAGCAGGCAGAGTGTTGGGGAAGGTGACATCGTGCCAGATGAATACATCCCAGCCCTTGCCCTCAGGAGTAGGTGCTTCCTCAGCGGTGATTTCGAGCTTGATAAGGCACTCGGCAAGAACAAACTCCTTATCGGCAGCGTCCTTGACGAAAGACTTTACATAGATAAGAGGAGTACGGCCGATAGCAGGGGAAAGGAGGCTCACGAAAGCGTCGTTGACGCTGATGACGTGGCCGGTTCCGTCTTTGGTGATACCCTTGATAAACTTGTTCTGGTTGGTCTTGTCAACGTCAGCGGCAAGGTAGACAACCTTGTCAGGATCGGTGCCCTTGAGGAACTCATTGGTAGCCTCGTTCAGACCAGCGAACTGGAAGGTATATTCAGGATTGATTCCGAGGGTGGAAGCAAGATCCTTCTTCTCAAGGCAGTAGGTGTCGACATAGTCAAGCAGATCGATGGTGCCGTTGTAAGGCAGAGCGATAGCCTTGGGGTTCTTGCCGGTTCCGGGATCAGGAGTGTCGATACCGGTGGTGGTAGGAGTGGGGATGTTGTTGAAATCGGTAGGCTCGTCGATAGCAACGAATTTCTCCCAACGATAGAACTTGGGATCGTCGGAATCGTACTCGTAAACAACATCCTTGGTGCCGTCATTGTAAAGGAACTCACCATCTTTGTGGATGATGTGGAAGTCCTTGACAACCTCGTTCTTGAGATACTGGTAGTCGGAGACGATAATCTCGCTGGCTCCATCGATGCTGGCGTTATTGGCGGTGGCACGCAGAGCGACGATATCGTTCTTCACGCCCTCTTCGCTATAGCCAAGAGGCTTGACGGCGTCGTTGATCTTGATGGTGAAATCGTAGTGATTGCCATGCTTCTCGGGACCGGAGACAATGCTTACAAGATTGCTCTTGTCTTCAGCAGCCTTGGTGGTGATGACCTCACGGTTGACAAAATCCCATGCATAATCCTCGATCTTTATGTTCTGGGGGTTGGCACGGTAAGCAACCTTGATGTCAGCGGAGGTAACGTATTCACCTGCTTCCTTCTGGCTGAGGGTAGGGAAGCCCTTGACTACGATAGTACCAACGGCGCTCTCGCCCTCGACAACCTTGGGAGCGTAGACGGCGGTGGCATTGATAAGGCCGAGACCGTCGAAAATGTACTCGGGAACGAATGCGAGGCTCTTGAGTTTGGTGGTAAGGTCGATCTTGAGCTTGCCGTCAGCCTTGCCCTCTACGTTTGCGAACTCGAGGGTGCCTTTTTCGTCATCCCAGATGGCGGTGACACCGGATGCGGGACCGGTAGTGTAGAGAGGAGCCATGGTCTTGCCGGTAGCGACATCCTCGCTGGTGTACTCTACCCACTGGTTGTTGTCCACGTCGGGTTTCCAGTAGTTGCCGGTTGCACCGGTTGCACCAGGGGTGCCGGAACCGGAAGCTCCGTCCTCGCCCTTGGCCTTGACATCGGTCTTGGCACCGTCTTTGTACCAGTAGCCGTCGGGGCCGATGGTCCACTCGGTACCGTTCTTGCCGTCAGCGCCGGTAGCCTTGACGGAGGTCTTGGTGCCGTTCTTGTACCAGTAGCCGTCGTCTCCAATGGTCCACTCGGTACCGTTCTTGCCGTCAGTACCGACAGCTTTCTTGTCGGTCTTGGTGCCGTTCTCGTACCAATAACCGTCGGATCCGATGGTCCAGATGGTAGCATCCTTACCTGCGGCTCCGTTCTTGACGGTAAAGGTCTTACCGTCACTCAGAGTGACCTTGACTCCTTCGGCGACATCCTCAACCTTGGTGATGACGGCGCCTGCATCGATAGCGTCCTTCGCGGCCTTGGCAAGCTTCTTGACCTCGCCCAGTTCGGTCTTGAGGTTATCAATGTCGGAGGTGAAATCTTTGGTACATCCAGTCAAAAGTGCAGCACCGGCAACGGCGCACACGATTGCGAATCTAAAGATTTTTTTCATACATTAATAATTTAAAAAGTTAGTTATAAAAATTTATTTTGTTCTAGGGTTTAGTAACCTTGCCTGTATATTCTACGGACCAATCGGGCGTCAAACCCTCTGGTCCACGGAACATATTAACGCGCAAATTTATATAGAATATTTTTCTTATGCAACTTTTTTCTCTTTATTTTTTGCCCTTATCGCCGATAAAACGCATCAGAACGGCACTTATCAGGTACAATACGGCCAAGGTCCAGGCAATTCTGGAATAGCCCAAAGGCTTCTGTAGCAGGCGGACAAGCAGCGGCCCCACGAAAGCGGAGGCCCCGGCACCCAGGTTGAGCACCGACACCGCCGCCCCTTTGTCCGACTCCACAAGGGACGGCACCAGAGCCGACAGGGGCACAAAACCAGCAAGGCAGATACACCACAGCGAACCGCAAAGCAGTATGAACCAATAACTGTTTATTATCTGCGGAGAATAGTAGAACAGCAGTACGCTCACGGCGCATCCTATGCAGCCGAACCACGTGACGGTGCGGTTCCAGCCTATCTTGTCCCCCACTATTCCGAAAACGAGGTTGAATACTATATTAAATAAGAATATGATCGCCCAGATAGAGGCCCACTGGGTTTGCGTAAGCCCGTACTCGAACATATAGAGGGGCAGGAACACGATAAACGCGAACTGGGAGGTAGTGTTGATGACGCGAACGATTCCGCCCATCAGCACCTTTGGCTCGCGTCCTAGGATGGAAAGCCCCTTCAGAAAAGCCTTCAGACGGCCGCCTTCCGGAACCTCGGAAGCAAAGCGGTTGTCCGACGGCGCCTTGTTGAGCCAGAGCGCGAAGAATGCGCCGACCACAGCAAACACGATTGCGGACCACAGTGCGGCCTGGGGGCCGAAGCGGTTGAAGGCAAAGATGCCCCAGTACGCGCCGAGCACGTTGAGGCCGCCGGTAAAGACGAACCAGAACCAGCCCTGTGCCGAACTGAGCGTGTCCTGCTCCACACGGTAAGTTATCCATACCATGAATGTATAGGCGAACAAGGGGTAGCCCAGACCCTTGACGGCATAGGTGAGCATGAGCACCGGGAAATTCATCTGCGACATGCCGATTCCGGCAAACCCGGCAACTCCAAACACGTACAGCAGGAAGCCGGCAAGCATTGTGCGCTTGATACCGAAGGTTTCGGCGATAACGCCTGAAAGCCACGAAGATATGGCCACGGTGACACCGTACACGGCGAACAAGTCGGCCGAATTGAAACCCTGGTCGGTAATGTACTTGCTCAGCCAGGTCTGCTCGACACCGTCTCCCATCATGAAGATGAGCACGCCCACAAAACCCCACAACAGCTGCTGCGGGAGGCCGGCCCGCCTGAAAAAACCGTCGAATAGTTTGGTCATAGGAAAGAAAATGCTAGAAATACTCGGCAAACACAACGTCCAGCTGTTCCCAGGTGACGTTGCTTATTATCATTATGAAATTAGGGAAGGTCAGCGTAAGCTTTACCTTTCCGTCGGGGAAGCGCTGCACTTCGGCTTCGCCCTCCTTGTACTGCATCTTGTCTTTCGTGGCCAGCTGGCGGCGTATCTGGGGGTAGTAGTCGTCCCCTATTTCGCGCCGAAGGTCCTTGGGGAGCATCCAGTTCATAGTCTTGAGTTTGGAGAGCTTCATGTCAAGATGCATGCTGGAGTATCGGTGCTGGAATTCAATCCTGGGCTCGTCGGGCTTGCCCCGGCCGGAAACGACACCGGCCGCCGGGGTGCCTGAAAGCACCACGGCGACCAGTACGAGGGCAAATGTCAGAAATCGTTTCATACGTCTTACGTTTACCCCAAATTCCGGGCCACTCTGTTAAGCGCTCTGCTTTATGGCCGCCTGTGCTGCAGCAAGACGGGCGATAGGCACGCGGAAAGGAGAGCAGCTCACATAGTCGACACCGATACGGTTGAAGAAATGTACCGAGTCGGGATCGCCGCCGTGCTCGCCGCACACGCCGCACTTGAGGTCGGGACGCTTGCTGCGGCCGCCCTGGATGCCAAGCTCGACGAGTTTGCCCACGGCCTTGACGTCGATGGTCTGGAAAGGATCGGCGTCGAGAATCTTGTTGCCGAGGTAGTCGCCCATGAAGGTGCCCACATCGTCGCGGCTGAAGCCGAAGGTCATCTGGGTAAGGTCGTTGGT
>CAMJHF010000015.1 GCA_946405435.1 uncultured Bacteroidales bacterium | reverse complement strand
ACCATGCGCTTCCCAGGAATCTGGTAGCCTATAGCTTGCAGCGCAGTGGTGGTGCGGAGCAGGCTCTCCTTGACCGCCACATCCGCAAGGCCCACCAGGTGTATGCCTATCCCGCGGTCGATATTAATTTCCACGCTCACGCGCACTGCGTTGACTCCCACGCACTTGGCTCCATAAACCGTGATCAGCATATCAGTCGCCGGTTTGCACGGACACTCCCGAAAGGAAGCCGTGGATGTTGTACCTCAGGGTATCTTTGCGGAAGGCCAGGAAGGGACTTTGGCTGCCGTCGCGCGGAGTGAGCACCGCGGCCAGGTCATGCCCCGCGAGGCAGGCACAGCTGCGGTTGAAGAAGTAGCAGTCTTCCCATCCGGGCCGTGGGAGCCTGAAATAGAAGCTGTCCCATATCCATTCAGTGGGATAAAAGTAGTCATAGCCGTCCCGGAAGCACCACATCATGTGGGGGTCCCAGAGCCCGAGGCCTTCCATGGTGGTGCCTGTCCACCGGTAATAGCCCAGCACGGCTGGAGGCTCCGTGCCGCTGACGATAACCTCGCCGAAATCCCACTGCAGGGCTCCTCCGCTGTCCACGCCGTAGGATGTCCCGTCATAAGTCAGCCTGGCGTTTCCCCCGTCATTGTAAAGCATGGCAATCCGGCCTCCGACCTGCTTGACATCCAGATAACTCACAGAAGGAGAAGACATTAACAACTCGGGATTTCCGTCCCTTACCATGTATGCAGCGCCCTCGGAAGTCTTGTAGGCGAAGCATACCCGGTCCATGTCCTCGTAGATGGATCCGCCGGGACCGTAACCGGAACGGTTGAAGTCTCCGAATACGGAGGCATTGTCGATCTTGAGAACCACCTCCCCGTTCCTGCGGTAAGTGAACCATCTGCCGGAGGGGTCCAGGCCGGTGGTATGCAGGGTGCCGTTCTTTATAAGGATGCCGGTCACCTTTTCTTTCTCCGGCCAATCCGCAAGCTTGGCACCGCCGTTCTTGATGGTTGTGCCGAGGTGGTCGGAATATACTGTAATGAGTTGATTGCCTATAAGATGGCTCCGGTCCGGAGAGGCGCTGATCCTGTGTGCGGGGCCGGCCGGCACCGAAAGCAGCAGCTCCGGCCCCCGATACAGTTTGAGGGTGCATGCGGTAGCGCCGAAAGCCGTGTCCCTCTGCCAGTCGTATGCAGGCGGAAAGGTTACGGCTGATACATAGAAGGTGGTGTCTGGGACGTGGATGGCTGCGGTCGTGTCGTCCTGGACCGGTCGCCTGGCCGGATGCTGCTCAAACTCCCTGGGCGTGCCGAGGGGTATTTCCGTATCGAGAAGAGAGCAGGCGCAGCAGATAGCGAACAAAAGCAGGGGTGCGGTTTTCATAGCGTTGGTTTTTCGGCAAAGGAAAGCATTCCATGTCAAAAACCCGCAACCCGCACCCCTGCATTCGTCACATTTTTACGATTTTTAAAGAAATTGATGATTTTTATTGCTTCAGCGTGTCGATGGCACGGACCATACCCTGCCACGCACTGTCCATTTCGGCCAGAAGGGCTTTGCCCTTGTCGGTGATACAATAATACTTGCGGGGCGGACCCTGGGTGGATTCTTCCCAACGGTAAGAGAGCAGGCCCTGGTTTTTCTGGCGTATCAGAAGCGGGTAGAGCGTACCCTCCACCACCAACATGTCTGCGGCCTTAAGCTCCTCGAGGATAGTCGAGGCATAGGCCTCCCGCTTGGCCAGTATGCAGAGGATGCAGTATTCCAGCACTCCTTTCCGCATCTGGGAGCGGACGTTATCCGGATTGATTTCCATAGTTTTACTTTTTAGAGAACTGTGCAAGGTTTTCGGCAGTGGGAGCGAGTCCGCGAAGTTCGCACTGCTGCATGGGAGTTTCCGCTTTGGGTTCTGCTATCCAGAGGATTACGTAAATCCAGAATCCGAGCGACCCGGCCATGATGGCAGCAAGCATGATGATACGCACCAGGGTGGTATCCACGTCGAAATACAGTGCCAGACCGGAGCAAACGCCTGCGATCCGGCGGTTCAACGGATCACGGTAGAGCTTGCGAAGCGGCTTTTCGTCTTCTTCGAAGTCGGGAGACCCTGGCATATCGCCGCCGTCGGGCATCCCCAGCTGGGCTATGACCTTCTTCACGAGGTCGATGTCCACCACCCTCTGGCCGGACGTACCGACCTCTGCGGTAAAGAGTTCAGCGATACGGGCTTCCAGCTCTGCAAGTACTTCCGAAGAGCCCTCCTCTTTGAGGCGGCTCTTGTACAGGATGAGGTAACTCTCAAGGCGAGCGTAGGCATCATCGTCCAGAGTAAAGCTTCTTCCGCCGATTCCGGCATTAACTACTTTTTTCATTTTCAGTGCTTTTTAAGGTTGCAAAATAGTTTCTGACGCAAAGATATAAAATATTTTTAATACCTTGCAATACAAAGTAGATTATTGACCGTAAGTGGCTCCCGGGCCATGCTTGCGGAAGAAATGTTTTTCCTCCAGGACGGGATCGCCGGTGGCGGAAGGGTTGATCTGGAAGGTAAGGAACGCCATCTGGGCCACTTCCTCGAGCACTTTGGCATGATAGACAGCTTCTGCCGGGCCGGTTCCCCATGTGAACGGACCGTGGTTCCGGACAAGCACTCCCGGAGTATGCACCGGGTCGAGGCCCGCGAAGCGACGCACTATGGCAAGACCGGTCTCAAGTTCATACTGTCCCCTGACCTGCTCCGGAGTGAGCCTTTCCGTACATGGCACCGGGCCATGGAAATAGTCGGCGTGCGTGGTTCCGAGGCAGGGAAGGTCGCATCCCGCCTGGGCCCATGCGGTAGCATAAGTAGAGTGTGTGTGGACTACCCCGCCAATCTGCGGGAAGGCCTTGTACAGAGCCAGATGCGTAGGAGTATCGGACGACGGCTTCAAGTGGCCGTCCACCACGTGCCCGTCCAGGTCGACCGTCACCAGGTCATCCACGGTCATGGTATCGTAGCTCACCCCGCTGGGCTTGATTACGACTATCCCACGCTCCCTGTCGATTCCTGAAACGTTTCCCCATGTATAAATGACCAATCCCCGGCGTACCAGCTCCAGATTGGCTTCCAGCACTTGTTCTTTAAGATTTTTCATTTCCAGACTTGTTTTCGTAACAAATATAGCACTTTTAATCGAATTGGATATTTGCCTCTTTTTCGCTATTTTTGAACGTATTTATGAGAAGACTAGCCACCAGGGCCGCTGCCGCCGCCCTTCTTCCCCTTGCCGCCGGTTGCACGGACAGACAGCCGGAGCGGCCGAATATCATCTTCTTGCTGTTCGACGACCTGGGCTACGGCGACATGGGCTGCTACGGGCAGGAAATGATAGAGACCCCTAACATCGATGCTCTGGCTGCAAAAGGTCTGATATTCACCGACATGTATACGGCGTGTCCACTGTCCGCCCCGTCGCGCTGCAGCATAATGACCGGCCTTCACAGCGGTCACAGCCAGATACGAGGCAACGACGAGCGCTGGGCCCGTCCCGAAGGCATGGTCCTGAGCGAGGCCGACTGGTACTTCGACGCAATCCACGACAACCCCGGCCTGGAGGGCCAGTGGCCGCTCGCTCCCGGCACGTCCACAGTCGCAAGCGTGCTGCGCGACGCCGGCTACCGCACCGCGATGATAGGCAAGTGGGGCCTCGGCGGGCCAGGCTCCGGCTCCGCCCCGGGCGACATGGGATTCGACTACTTCTACGGCTTCAACTGCCAGATGCTCGCCCACTCCTACTACCCCGACTACCTCTGGGAGAACGACACCAAAGTCTTCACCCGCAATGCATACATGCCCGTCAACCGGCGCCTGGACCCGGGCGCAGACCCCTATGACATACGCAGTTACGACAAGTTCAACCAGAAGGACTACTCCTGCGACCTGATGTACGACAAGCTGGAGAAATGGGTGGACGCCAACTCCGGCGGCCCTTTCTTCCTGATGTGGACAACCACCGTGCCGCACAGCACGGTACAGGCTCCCGAAGAGGAAGTCATGTACTACATTGACAAACTCAAAGAAGAGAAAACTCCCGTGACCGACGGCGGCTGGTACTACCCGGTGCTTTATCCCCACTCGGCCTATGCCGCCATGATCACCCACATCGACAGGCAAGTAGGAAGACTGGTAGAGAAACTCAAGGAACTGAAAATCTACGACAATACCCTGATAGTCATATCATCCGACAACGGTCCCGCGGCCAACTCCAACTCGCCCGGAGAGTATTTCAATTCCGGCGGCCCCTTCAAATGCCGCAAAGGCTGGGGGAAGAGCTGTCTCCATGAAGGAGGCATCAGGATGCCGTTCATAGTAAGCTGGGGCTCAAGGCTCAAGCCCGGCAGCACCGACTACCTTGGCCAGTTCACGGACCTCATGCCTACTTTTGCCGAACTTGCAGGAGCCGCGGCGCCGCAGGGGGACGGCATCTCGTTCGCCCCTATGCTCCTTGGACGCAAGGGCCAGCGGAACCACGGACATCTGTATTGGGAATTTCCTGGAGGCAAGGGCTGGGTGGCCGTGCGGCAGGGCAAGTGGAAAGGCCTGGTGCAGAACGTCAAGGAAGGCGGCTCCGAAATGAAACTCTATGACCTTGAGGCAGATCCGCGCGAAGACAACAACCTGGCGGCCGGGCATCCGGAAATAGTGGAGCGGCTGTGGAGCATAATAGAGTCGGAGCACTCCCCTGTGCCGTCGCACAATCCCAAGTTCGAATTAGAAATCACATACCCGCAATGAAACGAATAATCATCACTCTGGCCGCCGCAGCCATCTGCACGGCCGCCCTGGCGCAACTGCCAGGCGAAGACAGCATCGTAGTTCCAGACTACACCGCCTACATACTCACTCCCCCGGCCCCCGACACGCCGCGGATCAACGGACCTCGCATCTATGGTGCAAGGCCGCGTGCCGATTTCCTGTACCGCATCCCGGCCACAGGCGTACGTCCCATGACCTTCAGCGCCAAGGGACTTCCGCGCGGTCTCAAACTAGACCCCGCTACCGGCATAATCCGCGGAAAGGCCCGCCGCAAAGGCAGTTACGACGTGCAGGTCACGGCCACCAACGCCCTGGGCACCGACACCCGCGTCCTAAGGATAGAGATAGGCGACCGCATCGCCCTCACTCCTCCGCTTGGCTGGAATTCCTGGAACTGCTGGGGCAATTCGGTATCGGCAGAGAAGATACTGCAGTCGGCCCGCGCCATGGACGAGAGCGGTCTTGCCGATTACGGCTGGAGCTACATCAACATCGACGACGGCTGGCAGGGCATACGCGGCGGCAAGTACAATGCCATACAGCCCAACAAGAAATTCCCCGACATGAAGGCCCTGGCCGACTCGCTGCACTCTCGCGGCCTCAAGTTCGGCATCTACTCGGGACCATGGATTTCCACTTACGCCTCGCACATCGGTTCGTCCTGCGACAACCCCGACGGCACCTACTGGTGGGTTGAGCAAGGTATTGTAGATGAATACTATAAGCTCGACCGCACGAAGGCGGACAAAGAGAGCATCCGCAGCTTCGGCAAATACTCCTTCGCCAAGGCCGACGCCAGGCAGTGGGCCGACTGGGGCGTGGATTATCTAAAATATGACTGGAACATCAACGACGAATGGTGGATGCGCGACATGCGCGAGGCCATCGACGCCACCGGGCGCGACATAGTGTACAGCATTTCCAACAGCTCCCGCGTGTCGCTCGGCCCTGCCCTTCTGAAGTATGCGCAGTGCTGGCGTACCACAGGCGACATACGCGACACCTGGGAGAGCCTCTCCGGAATAGGCTTCGGCGGACAGGACTGCTGGGCCGGCTTCACCGGACCCGGACACTGGCCCGACGCCGACATGCTGGTGCTCGGCAAGGTGGGCTGGGGACGCAAGATGCACTGGACCCAGCTCACGCCGTGGGAGCAGTATACCCACATAACCCTCTGGTCCATACTGGCTTCGCCCATGCTGCTGGGATGCGACATGGAAATGCTCGATCCTTTTACCCTGAGCCTTCTGTGCAACAACGAGGTGCTGGACGTGAACCAGGATCCGATGGGTGTCAAGGGTGTGATCTTCGCCAAAGGCGAGGACCACGTAACCTACATCAAGCCCCTTTCCGACGGCACCCTGGCCGTGGCCCTGTTCAATCTGGGCGACGAAGAACGCACCCTTGGATTCACCCCGCACAAACTCGGCCTCTACGGCGAGCAGACAGTCCGCGACCTCTGGCGCCAGCAGGACGTAGGCAAAGTCGTCAAGAAAGAGCGTTGGGAAGTGCAGGTTCCGCCCCACGGCTGCGCCTTCTACCGCCTCTCCCCCGGCAATACCGGCGAGAAGCTCGAAGGTCTGTTCCGCCAGTAAGATTTCGAAATATTTCGATTTAAAAAAATATAGTATCTTTACATACTGGAAACACTGGGAACTAACAACCTATGTATAGAATCAAAGGACTTGAAAATAGCTTTCTGCTTGCCTGCATGCTGCTTTTTGCCGCTGCATGCGCGCCCGCAGGCAAACTCAGTCCCTGGAAAGAAGGAAACCTCGACATACACTGCATAAACACAGGCCGCGGCGAGAGCATGTTCTATGTATTCCCCGACGGCACGACCATGCTGGTGGACGCCGCAGGGTCCCTGCTCAAAAAGCACAAGTACATGCCCACCGCCCCCAGGCCCGACAGCTCCACCACCTCGGGCCGGGTCATCATAGACTACATACGCCGCTTCGCGCCCAAGGGCCATGCCGATACCCTGGACTACTGCTTGCTCACACACTACCACCCCGACCACATGGGAGACTATTCCAAAAGCCTCCCCGTGCATCCGGAAGGTCATTTCCGCATGTCCAGTATCTGCGAGGTAGGCTCGGAGATTCCATACAGGCGCCTTCTGAGCCGCGGCGACCCCACCGAGGTCAAGGCTTCAAACGCAGCGCGCGAGGACAACATGGCCAACTTTGCCAAGTTCGTCAACTGGAGCGTCAGGACCAACGGTACGAGTTACGGGTTTTTCGACCCCGCATCCGACAGCCAGATAGTCCCGGTGCGCAAAAAGGTTCCGGGATTCTGCGTGCACAATATAGCCTCGAACGGACGTTACCGCCTGTCGATGGACAGCCATGAATGGGCCACCGACATACCGACTAAGGCCATCCTGGACTCAATAGGCGACCCAAAGGCCTACCCGGGCGAAAATGTCCTCAGCGCCGCATTCATCCTCAGTTACGGCCCCTTCGACATCTTTGCCGGCGGCGACCTGCAGTGGTCTCACAGGGACCTTCACGACTACTTTGACATCGAGACCCCGGTGAGCCGCGTCTGCCACAAGGTCGAAGTGATGAAGGCCAACCACCACTGCACCAAGGGAGCAAACGGGCCCGAGCTCATGAACGCCCTGCGCCCCGACGCAGTGCTGGCCCAGGTCTGGCGCGACGTCCAGCCAAACCCCGCAACCCTCGAAAACATCTACTCCGCCAACCCCGGCTGCAAGGTGTTCCTCACCAACCTGGCTCCGGACAATCTGGTCAAGGACTATCTGGACCGCATCGCATCCACCGGAGGACACATCGTAGTGCGGGTAGCCAAAGGCGGCAAGTCCTACACAATCTATACCCTCGACGACACCGACCCGGCCTGCCGCATCACGGGCAAGTGGGGTCCATTTGAATGCAAATAATGAAACGCAGAGATTTTTTGAAAACTAGCGGAGCGGCACTGGCCGGAGGGGCTCTTCTGGGCGTCTCCACGGGCATGGCCTCATCCTGCACGGGCGGCGCCGACTGCGCCGACCTGGGCGCCACGGACGTACTCGTGGTGGGCGGAGGGCCCGCAGGCGTCTGCGCCGCGCTGGCTGCCGCCCGATGCGGAGTCAGGACGCTCATCGTGGAGCAGGGCAACTGCCTTGGAGGCATGGCCACCCGCGGCCTTGTGGCGCCGTTCATGACCTGCTATGACGCCACGGGCGAACAAATGATAATCCGCGGCATCTTCGAAGAGATAGTGGACCGCATGGTCGCCCTGCGGGGTGCCATCCACCCCCGCGAAGTCCGCGCCGGCACCCCTTTCAGCGCCTGGATTACCACCGGGCACGACCATCTCACCCCTTTCGACCCCGAGACCATGAAGTTCGTCCTGGACACGATGTGCGCCGAGGCCGGAGTCAAAGTGATGTACCACACGAGCCTCGTTGACCCCATTCTCAAAGGCGACAGGATCACCGGCATCCGCGTCCTTCGCAGGGAAGGTCTTGCGAGCATAGGCGCCAAGGTGGTGATCGACGCCACCGGCGACGGCGACGTGGCCTCGCGGGCAGGAGTCCCCTGCACCTTCGGCAACCCCGAACTTGGCACGGTGCAGCCTGCCACCCTTTTCTTCCACATCAACAATGTGGACACCCCGCGCCTGACCGCAGACGTGGAGGCCCACCTGCACGAGTTCCGTAAGGTAAACGGCGTGAGCTACAGGGCCTTGCACTGGAGAGTCGAGCAGGCCGAGGCCGCCGGCGAGTGGGACATTGCCCGCAAGAGCGTGAATATCTACCGGGGCGTGCGGGAGGACGAATGGGCCGTGAACTGCACCCGCATCGCCAAAGTCGACGCCACCAGCACGGAGAGCCTCAGCGCAGCCGAAACCGAAGGCCGCCGGCAGGTACAGGAGCTCATGAACTTCTTCCACAAGTATGTCCCCGGCTGCGAAAACGCCACCATCAAGAGTTCCGCCTCCACCCTGGGCATCAGGGAATCCCGGCACGTCACAGGCGAGTATGTCCTCACCGCAGACGACCTTCTGCAGGGTGTGGTGCAGGACGACGCCATCCTCGTTGCCTCCAACAGCGTGGACGTGCACGGACGCAACGGTGCCAACACCACTGAATACAAGACCATACAGAACGGCCGCTGGTACGGCCTGCCCCTGCGCAGCCTCATTCCCCTGCACATCGACGGCCTCATAGTGGCCGGGCGCGCCATCAGCGCCAGCTCCGACGCCGCCGGCGCCGTGCGCGTCATGCCCCCCTGCATGGCCATGGGCCACGCGGCCGGCGTCACCGCCGCCCTTGCCGCCAAGGGCGGGAGCGCCCCTCGCGGGATCGATGCCGCCGACGTGCGCCGCATCCTGCTGGAGCAGAAAGCATTCCTCGGATAATCAACACACATTAATAACAACCAAATCAATGAAAAAACACATTCTGATCACACTCTTGACCCTTGCATTCGGTGCAATAGCCGCGAATGCACAGATCCGGGTCACGGGTACTGTCGTCGACAAGGACGGCCTGGCGGTGATCGGGGCCGGTGTTGTGGAGCAAGGCACCACCAACGGCACCACCACGGGCACGGACGGCACGTACTCCCTGACGGTCAAATCGGAAGACGCCGTGCTCGAATTCTCCTGCATCGGCTACCAGACCGCACAGCAGACCGTAGGCAAGCGTCAGATCATCAATCTGACCATGGAAGATGACAACAAACTCCTGGACGAGGTTGTAGTCATCGGTTACGGTACAGTCAAAAAGAAAGACCTCACAGGAGCCGTAGCGGCCGTGGACGGCGGCAAGCTCTCCGCCATCCAGGGCGTCGGCCTGAGCCAGGCGCTGCAGGGCTCCATGCCCGGCGTACAGGTCACCAGGACCAGCGGTCTGCCGGGTGCCGGGGCCACCATCCGCGTGCGCGGTATCACCACCATCGGTGACTCCGACCCTCTGGTCATAGTTGACGGAGTGCCCGTGAGCACCATCAACGACGTCGACGTAGATGCCATCGAGAACATCACCGTCCTGAAGGATGCGGCCTCCGCATCAATCTACGGTGCACGTGCTTCCGCAGGCGTCATCCTCATCACCACCAAGCGCGCCAAGGAAGGCCAGATGAGCATCGACTACAACGGCTCCTTCAGCGTCCTCACCCGTACCCGCCACCCCGAGCAGGTGAGCCCCACCCGCTTCATGGAACTTCAGAACGAGGCTCAGTGGAACGATGCAGGCAACCCCGAAGGACGCGACTACTTCCAGTACGAAGAAGACTTCGTGAACAACTACATGACCAATCACGCCCTCGATCCGGACGCCTATCCCCTGACCGACTGGGACGCTCTGATGATTGCCAAATGGGCTCCCCAGCACAAGCACCGCGTGGGCATCAGCTATGGTAACAAGAACATAAAGTCCCGCGCCATGCTGTCCTACGAAAACGAGGATGCACTCTATGTCGGCCGCAACGTGGAGCAGTACACCGCCCGCCTGAACAACGACATCAAAATCAACAAGTTCATCAAGGCATCTTTCGACATGACCTTCAACCACAAGCTGTCGAACAACAACCAGGTGAACCCCGTGCAGGCTGCATTCAAGTACAACCCCATCTACGCCGCAGTCTGGTCTGACGGCACCATGGGCCCCGGCAACAACGGCACCAACACCTACGCCCGCATCCACGCCGGAGGCTTTGACAACACCGAGCGCGACGCCTTCTACGGCAAGGCATCCATCACCATCACTCCGTTCAAGAATTTCGACATCACCGGAGTGTTCGCCCCGTCGCTGCGCCACTCTTCCGAGAAAGACTATGTCCAGCAGGCCTACTACTACCGCGAGCCCGGAGTGCTGAGCGAGAACCCCTTGAGCGGATGCAACTACAACTCCCTCACCGAGAGCCGCACCGACTCCAAGACCATCACCAAGCAGCTGCTGCTCAACTACAAGGCGGACTTCGGCGAGAACCACCACACCACCTACCTGCTGGGTTATGAGGACAGCTACAACTTCACCGAAAGCCTGGTAGCAGGATCGGACCGCATGGAGCTCGCAGGCTATCCCTACCTCAACCTGGCCAACAAGAACTATCTCATCGGCACCGACTCCGACGGCAACATCGTCTACCCCAAGGGCAATGCCTCGGACAATGCCTACCGTTCCTTCTTCGGACGCATAACTTATGACTACAAGGGCCGTTACCTGCTGCAGGTCAACGCCCGTTACGACCAGTCTTCCCGCTTCGCCAAAGAGTACCGCGGCGGTTTCTTCCCTTCGGTATCACTTGGATGGGTAGTGACCGAGGAGCCCTGGATGCAGAAGGTCGTGGGAGGCGGTGTCCTGAACTTTGCCAAGGTCCGTGCCTCCTACGGTACCCTTGGCAACGAGCGCATCGGTAACTATCCCTACCAGAGCCTCATAGCCTTCGGCACAGTGCCCATGTACGACTCCCCTACCACCATCGCTTCAGTGATGACGGCAGCCCAGACTGCATACTCTATCTACGACATCACCTGGGAGACCACCAAGACCTGGGACCTGGGCGTAGACCTGAGCTTCTTCAATAACCGCCTCAACTTCACCGGAGACATCTACCACAAAGACACCTACGGCATGCTCCTGAGCCGCAAGATTCCTGATGTGCTCGGTTATTCCGATCCTCAGGACAACATCGGCCAGATGTATACCAACGGATGGGAAATTCAGATCGGCTGGCAGGACCGCAAGGGTGACTTCACCTACGCCGTCAGCGCCAACCTCTCCGACTACACCTCCATCATGGGCGACCTGGGCGGCTATCAGAGCCTCGGAAGCCAGATCATCAAGGAGGGCGTGGAGTACAACGCGTGGTACGGCTATCGCAGCAACGGCCTCTACCTCACCGACGAGCAGCTTGCCAACAGCGCCAAGCTCTATCCCAGCGTGGGCCTCGGCAACATCGAGTATAAAGACCTCGACGGTCCCGAAGGCACACCCGGCAACCCCGTCCCCGACGGCATCGTCAATGCCACCTACGACCGCGAAGTCCTCGGCAGCTCGTCTCCACACTACCAGTTCGGTGGCAACATCAACCTGGGCTGGAAGAACTGGGATCTGTCCATGACCTTCCAGGGCGTGGGCAAAGTGCTGGCATGGAAAGGTCAGGCCATGGTATACCGCGACGGTGACGCCTACACTTTCCCTCTGGAATACGACAAGCACTACTGGAGCCGCTACAAGACCGACGAGCAGAACGCCAAGGCCCTGTACCCCCGTGCAACCCTCACCAACTCTGCCAAGAACGACTACGAGCAGACCTCCGACTACTGGCTCTTCAACGGCGGCTATTTCCGCATGAAGAACATCACCCTGAGCTACACCCTGCCCGAGCGCATCACCAAGGCTGTCAAGATGCAGAGGATCCGCCTGTACGGCAGTGCAACCGATCCTTTCTCCATCGATGCATTCCCCCAGGGCTGGGATCCTGAATCCTACACCAACCTGAGTGCATACATGACCAGGACCTTCACCGTAGGAGCACAGATTACCTTCTAAACACCAGCAAAGATGAAAAAGTATATTAGCATATTCCTCTGCGCAGCTCTTGCATTAGCCGCCTGCACGCCGGCCATCAACCCCGAGAACGAGGTTACAGAATACGCCGGAAGCCGTGCGAGCGTGGAGCTGTCCACCACCGACAGGATCCCTGCCGAGGGCGGCACCCTGACCGCCACCGTGCACCGCAGCCCGGCATTCACAGTGTCAGCGCCCAAGACCGCCGACTGGCTGAGCATCTCGCAGGCCGACAGCGTAGTGACCGTATCCGTCAAGGCCAATACTTCCGCCGTAGCACGCGCCGCACACCTTTCCATCATCGACAAGGAGCTCATTATTTCCGTCACCAGCTTCGACGTGGTGCAGGAAGGCAGCGAGAAAGATGTCGAACCTGTCAAGTACAAAGATTTCTCAGCGGGCCCCGAAGCTGTGAATGTAGCGGCCAAGGAGACTTCCGCAGTAGTAAGCGTTACGGCCGACGAGGCTGTCGAGTGGACGATTACCAGCAGCAACGCCGCATTCGTTCCCGATCCGGCTTCCGGTAAGGGCAGCGCCACCGTCACCGTAAGCTTCCCTGCCAACACGGAGAAAGCCGAAGTTTCCGCCACACTCACCGTGAGCACCGCTTCTACGGAGGTACGCAACAACTCCTACACGATCACGATTACCCAGGAAGCCGCCAAGGACGAGAAAGAGGCCGTCAAGCCCGCTCCAGGCACTGTGCTTGCCGAATGGTACTTCGCCACATCGCAGGTTGACATTCTTGCCGCCCACTTCAACGAAGCCACTGCTGACGACCTGGCGGACGCTCCCGGCAACGGCGGCGTATGGGTAGAGCCCAACGTGTCCGGAAAGGGCCGTCTGGAGTACTACAACGGTATCGACAAGGCCGCCGCAGGCATATTGGATGCGGCCCACAAACGTTGCAAGAGGTCCATCGGAAGCTATGGCGAGCCGGTCGTGTACGGCACCTACAAAGACGACTACATCCTCTGGACCGCCTACACCGAGAACGACGCTCCTCTGGCCGCAGGCACCAAGCTCTCCCTCTACTTCGTGCTCAGGCCCAACAACTTCTTTGTCATGAAGTACTGGCTGGTCGAGTATCTGGACGGCGACGAGTGGAAGGTTGCAGGAACCGCCAAGGAAGGCGACGGATTCAAGTACAATGTCGAGCTTACTTATGCCGATGGTGCCGGTAACCAGACCAACACCGTCATCAACCCCGTGGTCACGCTCTCCAAGGACACCGAAGCGGCCATATTCCGCATCACCGCCACATCCAATGCCGGTTGCATGGACGGTGCTCCCGTGACTCTGATCAACAAGTCCCACGCCCTTCGTTTCGCGGGCGAAGACTGCAACGCCAACACTCCGCACTACTCCGTCAAGGAGCATCCCATGATCAAGGTTGTAGAATAATCTCTAACAGCAATGACAATGAAAAAATATATTTTCACAGCTTTTGCCGCAGCGGCCCTGCTGAGCTCCTGCGTGAACCTCGACCTCAGCCCCAGGAGCCAGGGTTCCAGCGAAAACTGGTACTCGACGGCCCAGGAGCTTGAAGTGTCGCTCAACGCCCTGTACTCTCCCACCATGTGGTACACAGAGGCTTGGCGCCTGTGGGCCACCGACCGCTGGACCGACGACTGGAACCAGCGCACCCAGACTTATGACTGGCTTGGAGGAACCATCTCCACCACATGGGGCGAAGGCGCCAAGCACTGGGCGGCCTACTACAAGGGCATAGCCCGCGCCAACACCATAATCCAAAGCATAGACAACGCCAAGGACAACCTATCCGAGGCCCAGATAACCCAGTACGTCGGCGAGGCCAAGTTCTTCAGGGCCTCCTTCTACACCTATCTAATCACGCTTTTCGGAGATGTGCCCTATTACGATGAGTACATCACTCTGGATGATGCCTACAAGATGGGCCGCATCGACCGCAACTACATCCTGGAGAAGATTTACCAGGACTTCGATGACGCTGCCGCCGCACTGCCGGTTTCCTACACCAAGGCCCAGCGTGCCACCAAGGGTGCAGCCCTTGCCATGAAGGCACGCGCCGCCCTGTTCATGAACGACTGGAAGACCTGCGCCGACGCAGCCAAGGCCTGCATGGACCTGGGAGTATATTCCCTGCACAAAGACTACCGCGAGCTCTTCCTATCCAAGACCAAGACGAGCCCCGAGTTCATCTTCGTACTGCCCGCATCAAACGAGCTTGGCATCCACTCCTACGACGAGGCTGCCACCCGCAGCTTCTATCCCCGCAACAACGGCGGCACCTCCGTGGCCCAGCCCACATGGCAGCTGTTCTTTGCATATACCTGCACGGACGGCAAGAACGTCGAGGATTCGCCTCTGTACGACCCGGCACATCCTTTTGCAAACCGTGACCCCCGTCTTAGCGAACTCATCGTTCCGTTCGACTCCGAGTTCATGGACTATATCTACAATCCCCGTCCCAGCGCAACCCAGACCCTTCAGGTTTCCACCGGCAAGATGGTCAAGAACAACGACACCAAGCCTGTGTCCAAGGACTGCTCCTACAACGGACTGGTGCTCAAGAAGGGAATTGACGAGGAATGGATCGACGACCGTCTGACCGACACCCCCATGCGCATCATCCGCTACGCCGACGTGCTCCTGATGTATGCCGAATCCAAGATGGAACTCGGCGAGATCGACGCCAACCTGTTCAATGCCGTCAACAGCATCCGCGCCCGCGCCTACAACTGCAGGGTCGACGAGACCTCTAAGTATCCCGCCATCACCGAGACCAATCAGACGGCCCTCCGCAAGATCCTTCGCAACGAACGCCGCTGCGAGCTTGCCTGGGAGAACCGCCGCTGGTTCGACGTCATGCGCTGGAGAATGGCCGAAGAGTGCTTCACCATGCCCATCTACGGCCTGCCCGGCAATGAGCAGAGCGCCAAGAACGAGGCTACCGGCTACTGGCCCTGGCCCAAGGACTTCCGCCCGCACATGACTGCAAGTTCGGCTATCAACATCGCTGACATCGAGAACTATCCGGAGTACTTTACAATCAACCAGAGAGGAGCTTTCGTACCCCGTGAGTATCTCTTCCCCATCCCGGAGAACGAGAGGGTAGTTTGCCCCAACCTTACGCAGAATCCCGGATATTAACGATATGAAAAAAGTATTATCGATCATTGCCGCAGCGGCGCTTCTGGCAGTATCATGCGGCCAGAACAACAAAACCGCAGATACCGACGGGGTCAAAACCTTCGGCGTGTCTCCCATCGACGACATCGCCTTCCCCGCCAAGGGCGGATCCGAGACCATCAACATTGAATCCAATGTTTCATGGACCGCAACAAGCGACAATGATTGCTTCAGTGTAAAGCCTTCATCCGGCAAGGGAAACGGCTCCGTCGTCATAAAGGCGGACGCCTACACCGGAGCCACGGCCCAAAGCGGCACGGTGAGCTTGATCCCCGACGAGGTCGAGGGTCCGGCGCTCACTACGGTCTATATCAACGTAAGCCAGGCCGCAACCAGTGAAGGATCCCATGAAGATTGAAATCGTTAAATGAGAAAGAATCTTTTTACTTTAGCGCTTCTCGCAGCCGTTCTGTTCGGCTGCGAGGAGCCTTATACTCCTCCCACTCCGGGAGGCAAAACAGAACCCGAGACTTTGGATCCTGCAATTGACGTGAAGGTGGGCGATGTGCTTCCCGCCTGGCAGGAAGGCTACCTCGACATACACTCCATCAACGGCGGCCGCGGCGAGGCGTTCTACTACATCTTCCCCGACGGCACCACCATGCTGTGCGACGCAGCAGGAGCCCCTCCCGCAGAACTTCACGACTACGGCAACGACTCGCAGGGCGTTCCCTCCAAGCCCAGCGTGTCAGTCGGCAGCGGGGCTGTGATTGTCAATTACATAAAACACTTCGCCCCCGACGTTGCAGGCGGACGCCTGGACTATTTCATGTCCTCGCACTACCACGGCGACCATATCGGCTCATGGAGGGACAATTATGCGACCTTCGGCTGGACTCCCTTCGACAAGGACGGCAACAAAGTTTCCGTCGTCAATCTCAATGCGGGCGGATTTCTGCTCAACGGCATTGCCGAGGTCGGACTGTCCATCCCCATCGACAAGGTCCTGGACCGCGGCGACTGGGCTTCACGTCCCTCCACCGACTACTATGACGCCGGCGGCAAGAAACGTTACCAGCTGTATATCAACTACCTGGACTACGCCAAGCGGAATCAGGGGACGGTGCGCGAGACGCTTCAGATAGGGCATGAGGACCAGATCGTCCTCAAGCACGAGCCGTCCAAGTACACCACCTTCGGCCTCCGCACCATAGCGGCCGGCGGCGACATCTGGACGGGCAGCGGCACTTCGGTCAACACCACTTACGTCCCGAGCACGGAAGAATGCGCAAAGAACCATGTCGAGTGGGCTATAAGCGAGAACATTTTCTCCTGCGTGTTCATGCTTCGGTACGGCAACTTTGACTTTTTCAGCGGAGGCGACATCCAGTACTCCGGCAAGAGTTCATACTCCTGGAAAGACATCGAGAAACCCATCTCCAAGGTGGTCAAGAAAGTGGAAGGCATGAAGGCCAGCCACCACAGCACCGCCAACACCAATGGTGCCGAGCTGCTGGGCGTGCTCAAGCCCGACTTCTACATAGCCGGGGTGTGGAGGGACGTGCAGCCCAATCCGGCGACGCTCCAGAGGGTGTACGACGCCAATCCCAGCGTACGCATCTTTGCCACCAACCTGGCCGCCAGCAATGTAGCCACCCTCAATGCCGCAGGCATCAATCCCGCCAACTTCGCCACCACGGGAGGACATGTGGTTACAAGAGTGCTGCCCGAAGGCAGAAAATACTACATCTACGTCCTCGACGACAGCAACGAGCAGTACAAAGTCAAGTCCAAATTCGGTCCGTTTACGGCAAAGTAATGAAATACCTAAAGCTGATGCTCGCAGCGTCGCTGCTTGTCGCCGGCTGCGAGGAACCTTACACACCTCCCACTCCTGGAGGCAAAAAGGAGCCGGAGCCCAAGGAACCGGTTCTTGAAGCAAAGATTGGGCAGGCCCTTCCCGCATGGCAGGAAGGGGAGCTTGACATTCACTTCATCAACACCACTACGGGAGAATGCACCTTTTTGATTTTTCCCGACGGCACCCAGATGCTGGTGGACGCCGCAGGGTCCATCTCCGCCACAGGGGCAGTGGGCAGCACGACCAACACCGGTATCCGCAAGCGCTGGGACCCTACCGTGGACCCTTCTTTCAGGGCGGGCAAGTTCATTGCCGACTACATCAAAGATTGCATGGTCTGGACCGGCAACCGGAAACTTGACTACGTCATCGACACCCACTTCCACGCCGACCATTTCGGCGGCTACAACACGTCCATGCCGGTCTCGGACCTTTCTACGACTTACCGCAAGCAGAGCCTTCCCGAAGTGCTCGACTTGCTTCCGGTCGGCTTGCTGATGGACCGCGGATGGCCTTCGTACGACTATCCCTTCGACATGCAGACCAAGGCTTCAAACGCCTCTGCCATAAAGAATTATGTGACAGCAGTCAAGTGGCACGTAGCCAACAGGGGGCTTAAGGCCGAGATGTTCCGAGCCGGTGCGGCCGACCAGATTGTGATGCTGCGAAACCCGGGTGCCTACAGCGATTTTTCGGTGCGTAACATCGCCGTCAACGGCAACATCTGGGACGGGTCGCAGAGCGGCTTCACCTCCACCTTCCCAGCACTCAAAGATATAAAGGTAGCCAATCCCGCCAGCGTAGGCAATGCGGACTGCTGCCCGGAAGAGAACCACTGCACTACCGTGTTCAAACTGAGCTACGGCGCCTTTGACTTCTTCCACGGCGGCGACGCACAGTATGACGGCTGCTCCACTTTCGCCTGGAAGGACATGGAGACCGCGGTGGCCAAGGCTGCCGGAGCCGTGGACGTGATGAAGGCCGACCACCACGGCGTCACCAACACAAACGGCTATGGCTACGTTGCCAAGAACGGCCATGTGTGCGAGGCCATGAAATACCTCAATCCCCGCTGCTGGATAATCAACAGCTGGACCGACGGGCATCCGCGCCAGCCTGTGTATGAGGGAGTTACCAAAATAGCCCAGGGTATGGACGTTTTCATCACCAACAGTTGCGAAGCCATGCATTCCTACGCCCGCTGGAGCCAGGTCAAAGGCAGCGACGGCCACATCGTTGTGCGCGTGGAGAAAGGAGGCAACCATTATTACATTTATACCCTGTCCGACTCCGACGGCAAAAAGGCCGTCAAGCAAATCGCCGGCCCTTACACCTCCAGGTGATATTTCCGGCCGCGCCCGACATCAACGATAGTTTTCTATGTGTGCTCGTCGGTCCAGAAGATGGACCGACGAGCACGTTTTCTGCCTTTTTTGTAGCGTCTCGGTCCATGAAGCGGACCGAGGCGCACGGCAATTTGCTAATTCTGCCTTTATTTTTGTATATTTGCAGGCTTTTTTGGACTAGAATAGTATGACTAAAACCTATCTTAAGCCCGAGATGGAAAGTTGTGATTTCCTGACGGACCAATATCTTTGCGCCACCTCTGACAGGGATGGCAATCTGTCTGATTACGAACAGGACAACGAATTTAATTTCTTCAGCGGCATATGAAAAAGTCAAGCTACACACTCTTGTGCGCGGCAGTTCTTGTGTGTGCCGCATCTTGTCAGAAAGAATCCCTGAAAGGCGACGGCCTGGTCCCGGTGACCACTTCGGCCTCGCTTCCCGACACTAAAGTAAACATCGACGGAGTCTCTCCAAAGTGGCAGAGCGGAGACCGCATCGCCGTGTTCACCACTGACGGAACCCTCTGCCCGGCTTTCAGCACCTCCGACTCCGGCTCGCAGAGCGCCACTTTCAGCGGCAGCAAGCCCGACGGCTCCACCCTCGGCGTGGCCGTATATCCTTATGAGTCAGCCGTGAGCATGTCCGGCAGCACCGTCACCATCAGCGTTCCCGCCGAGCAGGACGGCTCCGCGGCCACCGCCGTTATGGCAGCTCCGGCCGGCGAAAGTTTCAACTTTGTTAACCTTCTGAGCGTCGTAAAGGTGTCTGTCCCTTCTTCGCTGAACATCCGCAGGATCGAGATCCTTCGCGACTCCCCCGCCAGCGGAAACGCAACTCTGAACGCTGGCAGCATGACGCTTACCGTCCCTTCAACCGGGGCCAGGAGCGTCGCGGCGGTGAGTTCTTCCGCCTTCAGCGGCGATGTGTACATCAGCATGCTCCCCGGCAACTCCAAGAAACTTGACATGGTGCTCACCAACGGCTCCGGCAAGATGGTCCTTATAAGCAAGGACCTCACCTCCGTTGCCACCGCAGGCCGCATCAAGAATCTCGGCAGCGTGCCGTCGAGCCTCAGTTTCAGCGACGTTGCCCTCATAGGCTCCTCCACTTCGGCACAGTCTTATTCGGCCGCCACCCAGCCCTCCAAGCCTCAGGTCACCAACGGCGACTTCGAGACCTGGACCCTGGACGGAGAGCATCTGCCCAACAACTGGAATTCGTTCCAGACAATCGAAACTTCAGGAGTAGTAAGCGTGGGTGCTATATTTGGTTCGGGGCCCTATGACTCTAGCAACAGGCAGGTAAAGCGCAGTTCTGACAAGCGCCCTGGAAGTAGCGGTTCTTATTCCTGCTCCATATGGTCAAGGAAAATAACCAGAGTAATAGCACAAGGCAATCTCACGACAGGCCGCATCTATGCCAGCAATGTAACCGCTACAGGCACAGGCAACTATAACTATACCGACCAGGATGGCTCAGCAACCATCAACAAAAAATCCAACCCTTACCACATGGAGTTCGCAGGCCGTCCGGATTCCCTGGCGATTTGGGTAAAATTTGCTCCAGCCGGTAATGACACGCAACACCCCTATGCCAAGGTCGAAGTAATTTTGCACGACAAAGTTGATTACAAGAGCGGTTACAACGCCAGTGATTGCACTGGGGGAACCCACAAGATTGCCGAAGCTACGGACATGAATATTGCCAATTCGAACGGAAAATGGAAAAGGCTGTCCGTCCCTTTCAACTACGGGTATTCCACCACTCCCAGCTTTGCACTCATCAATATAGCAACGAATGCATATCCCGGCGGTGGTAGTGTAAACGACTATTTGTACATAGACGACCTTGAGATGATCTACAACCTCTACAATATCAAGACAGACGCCACCGGCTGGGCCACATTGTGCCTCGGCTACGATGCTCTGATCCCTTCCGGAGTGACGGTGTACTACGTTGATAAGGTGGCCTGCGGATATGCATCCCTCGTGCCCGTAAGCGCCGGCAGCATCCTGCCCAAGAACACCGCCGTGCTGGTGAAAGGCAGCGCTGGCGCCACTTATTCCTTCAACGGCCGTGCCGCCGACCTCAACGGAAAGAGCAAGGCCAGCGTGAGCGGAAACCTGCTCAAGGGAACCCTCGTCGACTGCAGCAAGCCGTCCGGCACCTGCCGGGTTCTGTCCGGCCAGAGCACTTCCGCGCTTGCCGCATTCGGAGAATTCAGCGGCTCCACCATCAAGGCCAACACCGCCTGGCTCACCGAGTAGCCGGCTTATATAAACGAGTAGCCGGCTTATATATTAAAAAGCCTGTCCGTTCAGCCATTGTTTGCTGCCTGCGGACAGGTTTTTTGCATTTCTCTGCCACAAAGAGCGCCCGCTGCCACCTCCGGACAGATTTTCGGCTTTTTCCTGCCAGAAAGAGCGCCTGGTACCACGTCCGGACAGGTTTTCGGCTTTTTCCTGCCAGAAAGAGTGTCTGGTGTCACATCCTGACAGGTTTTCGGCTTTTTCCTGCCTTCTTTGACAAATTCGGTCGAAAGTGGGGGATGCTCCGGAAAAAGTCGCTACGCTCATACCTGCTTGCGGACCCCTCCCTCTTATGGTGCCGAGGGTGGCACATTTTTCCGAAACATCCCCCTCCGCCGGCCTTCAAACTACGCACCACCGTCTCTTGGGGTGCTGGCAAATGGACCCCAAACGACGAAAACACGCAAAAACGGCGTCTGGGGTGCCGGAGGATGTACCGCAAACGACGGAAACACGAGAAAACGGCGTCTGGGGTGCCGGCGGATGGACCGCAAACGACGGAAACACGCAAAAACGGCGTCTGGGGTGCTGGCGGATGGACCGCAAACGACGAAAAGACGAGAAAACGGCGTCTGGGGTGCTGGCAAATGGACCTCAAACGACGAAAACATGCAAAAACGGCGTCTGGGGTGCCGGCGGATGGACCGCAAACGACGGAAAGAGAGTGAAAGCGCTCTTCGTTGAACAAAGAGAAAAGTATTTCTGGCAGGCTACCCTTGGATATGGTGTAGGCCAGAGAGATCGGATTATTTTTCGAGTCTGACGACTATGGACAGCGGCAGGACCTTTCCGAAGCTGTCGTTCAGTGCAAGTTCCCCTGATGTGAGGGTCACATCAGGAGAACCTGCTTTAATTCCGAAGGCCTCGCGGACGAGGGTTTCGCCCAGGGCGGCGCTGTAGCCGTTGGAATAGAGATTCAACACCACGAAGGAATTCTGAGGCTTGAGGATGGATGCCACCGTGCGAAGCATGTCGAATAGGCATTCGTCGAGCTTCCACTTCTCGCCGTCGGGTCCGTGACCGTAGGCCGGAGGGTCCAGGATGATGCCGTCGTAGAGATTGCCGCGGCGGGCCTCCCTGCGCGCGAACTTCATGGCGTCTTCGACAACCCAACGGCATACGCCACCGGGTTGTCGAAGACGACTATTATCCCCCTGCACCCCCAGGGGACGGGGGGCGTTCCCCCCGACACCCCCTGAAAAAGAACGTTCGAGATTCTGGCGGGCCCAGGTGACGACCTGCTTCACCGAATCAAGGTGTGTGACCTCCGCTCCTCCGGCCAGGGCGGCGAGCGACGCGGCACCGGTGTAGGCAAAGAGATTCAGCACTTTGGGATGATCCATGCCAGCGCACTTCCGGCTGATAAACTCCCAGTTGGGCGCCTGCTCGGGAAACACCCCGACGTGCTTGAAGCTCGTAAGTCCGAGGCGAAGGTTAAAGGCATTATAGCGTATCCACCACTGGTCGTCCATCTTGTGGAGACGCTCCCAGGTGCCGCTGTCTTCCTTGCCGGCCTTGCCGAAACCGGCCCCGGGTTTGAAGCGCGTATGGGCAAGGCGGTTCCACTCCGTCAGCGGGAGACTCCTGTCCCAAAGCGCCTTCGGTTCGGGACGCCACAGCACATAGGCTCCAAAACGCTCCAACTTTTCTCCATTGCCGCTGTCCAGCAGCTCATAATCTTTCCAAGATGTGTCGGGAAATTCAATCATAACGCAAAGGTATCGATATTTTTATTAAATTTGCGAGATTTATCATTCAAGATTATGCAACAGCACATTGATTCTTACGATTTCACCGGCAAAAAAGCCATCGTACGCGTTGATTTCAACGTCCCCCTCAACGAAAATTTCGAAATTACGGATGACACCCGCATCCGTGCCGCGATGCCCACCCTCAAAAAGGTGCTCGCAGGCGGCGGATCACTTATCATAATGTCCCACCTTGGCAGGCCCAAGGGCGTAGCGGACAAATTCTCCCTCAAGCATATACTCGCACACGTATCCGAGTGCCTCGGAGTAGACGTCAAATTCGCCCCCGACTGCCAGAAGGCACAGGCCGAAGTCGCAGCCCTGAAGCCCGGCGAGGCTCTCCTGCTCGAGAACCTCCGCTTCTACGCCGAGGAAGAGGGCAAGCCCCGCGGACTCGCCGAGGACGCCTCCGACGAGGAGAAAAAAGCCGCCAAGGCTGCAGTCAAGGAGTCCCAGAAGGGTTTCGTGAAGACTCTTGCCTCCTACGCAGACTGCTATATCAACGACGCATTCGGCACCGCCCACCGCGCCCACGCCTCCACCGCCCTCATCGCCGACTACTTCCCCAATGACAAGATGTTCGGCTACCTCATGGAAGGCGAAATCAAGGCCATCGACAACGTGCTCAAGAACGCCCAGCATCCCTTCACCGCCATCATCGGCGGCAGCAAGGTGTCCAGCAAGCTCGCCGTACTCGAGAACATGCTCGAGAAGGTTGACAACCTCATCATCGGCGGCGGCATGGGCTACACCTTCATCAAGGCCGAGGGCGGCAAGATAGGCAACTCCCTGCACGAGGACGAGCTTATCCCCCAGGCTCAGGAGATTATGGCCAAGGCCAAGGAGAAGGGAGTCAACATCTACCTCTCCGTCCAGACCCTCGTGGCCGACGACTTCAGCGCCGAAGCCAACACCAAGCTCGTTCCCTCGCACCAGATTCCCGACGGTTGGGAGGGCATGGATGCAGGTCCCGAGTCCCAGGAGCGCTGGGGCAAGGTGATACTCGACTCCAAGACCGTCCTCTGGAACGGCCCCGTTGGTGTGTTCGAGATGGCACCTTTCGCCAAGGGCACCCTCAAGATCGCTGAATTCCTGGCCCAGGCCACCGAGAAGGGCGCCTACACCCTCGTGGGCGGCGGCGACTCCGTTGCAGCAGTAACCCAGATGGGCTACGCCGACAAAGTGAGCTACGTCTCCACCGGCGGCGGCGCAATGCTCGAAGCCCTCGAAGGCAAAGACCTTCCCGGCATCGCTGCGATCCGCAAATAAAGTTTGCTAATTCTCAAAGTTTTACTACCTTTGCAGTCCGCCCTCGGGTAGGGCGGACTTTTAAGTATAATTTATAAACAAACAGATTCACAATGGCTGTTAAGATTCGTTTACAGCGCCACGGTAAGAAGAATTTCGCATTCTTCCACATTGTAGTGGCAGACTCACGCTCCCCGCGTGACGGTCGTTACATCGAAGAAATCGGTACCTACAACCCCAACACCAACCCTGCTACCATCGTGCTCAACTTCGAGCGCGCACTGGCTTGGATCAAGGTTGGCGCCGAGCCCACCCTTGTCACCCGCCGCATCCTCTCCTATGAGGGCGTCCTCCTCAGGCACCACCTCGACGGTGGCGTAGCCAAAGGAGCTCTGACCCAGGATGTTGCCGACAAGAAATGGAACGACTGGAAGGCCGAGAGGGATGCCAAGATCGAGGCCAAGAAGACCGGCCTGAAGAACGCCGCCATCGAGGCCCGCAAGGCCGCCAAGGCCGAAGAGGCCAAGGTCAACGAGGCACGCGCCGAGGCCATCGCCAAGAAGGCCGCCGAGCTCGCCGCCGCACAGGCCGCCGAGAAGGCAGCTGCCGAGGCTCCCGCAGAGGAAGCCGCAGAGGCTGAGGCTCCCGCAGAAGCATAATGCTTCCTATAGCCAAAATCCTGAAATCCAATGGCATCGATGGAGATGTCCTCATAGGGCTGCTCGACATCGAAGCTTCGGAAATCAACACCGAGGAACCGGTATTCATCGTTTTCGATGGACTGCCGGTTCCATTTTTTATCGAAAGACTTTCGCCCAAGGGAAGCAGCCGCGCCATCGTCCATCTCACCGACACTGATTCCCTTGCCGACGCCGAGGAACTCGTGGGCCGGGAAATATGCCTGGACATCGAGTACGAAGACGACGGCTTCGAAGACTTTACCGGCTGGACACTCTACGACGGCGAAACCATGGTGGGCGAAGTCACCGGCCTGGAAGACATCCCCGGCAACCCTTGCCTTGAAGTCGGAGATACCCTCATTCCCCTCCACGAAGACTTCATAGTCGAAGTCAACCCCATCCATCACATCCTGGTGATGAACCTCCCCGAAGGGCTGGTGTAGCCTGAAATGTGGCGAAATTGCCTCCCAAAGTGGCGAATTCGGTTTGAAATACGCGAATCCGGACATATCTTCGCGTACTAAAACCATGCTGAAGAATGAAATTTCAAGGAAACACAGTTCTGATTACCGGAGGATGCTCCGGAATCGGTAAAATCATGGGCCGCATGGCCATTGAGAAAGGAGCCAGCCATCTTATTATCTGGGATATAAACCAGGCTGCACTCGATGCAACCATATCAGAGTTCTCCACCCTCGGCAAAGTAGACGGATTCAAGGCCGACATTTCCTCGCCCGAATCGGTTGACATCGCCTACTCCCAGACCAAGGCCGTCTGCCCCGGAATCGACATACTCATAAACTGCGCCGGCATCATCACCAACAACAAGGTGTTCGCCGAACAGACCGACACCGACATAATCCGCACCATAGACATTAACACCAAGGGGGCCATGTTCGTGACCCTGCGCATTCTCAAAGACATGCAGGCCCTCGGCAAGGGACACATCTGCAACGTAACCTCGTCCGCAGGCATGCTCGCCCTGCCCAAGATGGCCCTATACACTTCCAGCAAGTGGGCTGCCATCGGCTGGTCCGAGTCGCTTTGGATAGAACTCCACCGCGCCAAGAGCCCCGTACGGGTAACCACCATCGCCCCCTACTTCATAAACACCGGCATGTTCGACGGCATCCGCTCCTTCTTCAAGATCCAGGACCCGGAAGTGGTGGCCGCCAAGACGCTACGTGCCATCGAGAAGAACAAGCGCTACAAGGGCATCCCCTTCTCGGAGCACTTCATCCGCCTCATGCAGGGCCTGCTCCCAGGAGCCATCTTCGATCCGCTGTTCGGCGACGTATGCGGACTATACACTGTAATGGACCACTTTAAAGGCAGACAGAAATGATACTCACCAACACCCCTGCGGCACGCATCGAGGCTCTCACCGCGGAGCAGCGCGCCTTCTTCGCAACCGGCACCACCCGCGATATCTCATTCCGCAAGCAGCAGCTCCGCGCCCTGCAAAGCGCCCTGCAGAAATGGGAAAAACCCCTTTGCGACGCCCTCTGGACCGACCTTCACAAATCCTACGAGGAGGCCTTCATGACCGAGATCGGTCTCGTGTTCGGCGAGATTTCAGATGCCCTGAAGCACGTAGGTAAATGGGCCCGCCGCCGCAAGCGTCCCACGCCCCTCACCGGCATTCCTTCCAGCAGTTACATAATCCGCGAGCCTCTCGGGTGCACGCTAATCGTGTCGCCCTGGAACTACCCCGTGCAGCTGCTGCTCAGCCCTCTGGTAGGAGCCATCGCCGCCGGCTGCACAGCAATCCTCAAGCCCTCTCCCTATGTTCCCAACGTATCGGACACCCTGCAGAAGATGATAGAAGACAGCTTCGACAGCAAGTACATCGCAGTGGTGCAGGGCAACCGCGAGGTCAACGCACAGCTGTTCGACACCCGTTTCGACCTGGTGTTCTTTACAGGCAGCCCTGCCCTTGGGAAGAAAGTCATGGAGGCCCAGGCCAAGTACCTCACCCCGCTGGTGCTTGAACTTGGAGGCAAGAGTCCCTGCATAGTGGACAAGGACGCCGACATCCGGCTGGCGGCACGCCGCATCGCCTGGGGCAAATGCCTGAACAGCGGACAGACCTGCATCGCCCCCGACTATCTGTTCCTGCACGAGGATATAAAGGACACCTTCGTGGAGGCGTTCAAGCAGGAACTTGCCAGCCTGTATCCCGACGGCACCAAAGACGCAAAGCACTACGTACATATCGTCCACGACCGCGCCTTCGCACGCCTCACCTCCTACCTCAAGGACGGTAAAGTGCTTGCCGGAGGGCGCTCCGACGCCGCCACCCGCTGGATAGAGCCCACGCTGCTGGGCGGCGTGAGTCCTGACGCACCGGTGATGCAGGAGGAGATTTTCGGTCCCATATTCCCCGTCATGACATTCAAGGAGAGAAGCGAGGTCGAGAAGTTCGTCTGCAGTAGGGAAAAGCCACTGGCTTTCTACTACTTTGGCAAGAAAACAGACGGATGGGACATCCTGTCCCGCACCACTTCGGGCGGCGCCTGCATCAACGACGTCATCATGCATATCGCCAACAGCAAGATTCCGTTCGGCGGCGTAGGCAATTCCGGCATGGGCAACTACCACAGCGAGCGCAGTTTCCTGGCTTTCAGCCACGAACGCTCAGTGCTCGTAACCCCTACCGCAATAGACCTCAAGTTCCGCTACATGCCGTACGGAATGTTCAAGCTGGTCAAAAAGATGTTGCTGCTCGGCTAGAAGCGCAGTTCCATACCCACATTGATGGTCCAGAGACGGCGGGCGGGAACCAATGTTCCGTCCGGTCCCGGGACCTTGGTGTGCGTAATCCTGCGGACGTAATCGACCCGGAGCAGCCGGAAGATGTTGGATACGCCTATGCCAAGCTCGACATAGGGCACGCCGCCCATAGGCTGGGTGGTATAGGTGAACGCTCCGCCGCCGCGCTGGGGATAGACATGCGTAGGGAAGCGGGTAAGCGCACCGTATGACGGGTCTGTGCCATTGTTGGCGTCGGACAGCATGCCGTAGGCAATCTTGGCGCTGAACTCTTCGCGGAGCTGGAGCTTGCGGAGAAGCGGTATCTTGCCGAGTATGAAACCGTTAAGATTGTGATACCAGATTAGCGACGCCCACCTGTCCGAGGCGAATTCGAAGTACTCCATGCATGAGAATGCGCTCTTGTCCAGAATGTTGGTGGCGTTGCCGGGGAACAGGTTGAGCATGGGCCAGGGCACCTGCCCGATGATGGCTCCGGCATTGAAATGCATGTCCGACATGCCGAAAGGCGGGATCCTGAACTTCCAGTCCACATACAACTGCGGCTTGAAATAGCCCACGTCGCCCTTTCGGATCCCGGGGATGGAACCCGAAAGGTCTATGGTCCAGACAGGGTGGAAAGTGTGGACGTAGGACTTGACGAAGTAGCCCCTGTTGACCGTTTCTTCCCTGGAGAAGCGGGCCTGCAGGCGCAGCTCGTTGGTGGCCACGCTCGGGAGCGAGACCGGCCTTCCGTCCACCGTCTCCCATGTATCCATAGGCACGAATGCATTGGAGAAATAGCGGCGCAGCGCCACCTCGGCGTAGGCATTGAAATTCATGGAGAATTCATGCTCGTAGAAGGCGGAGAAGTTGCTGCGCGGAGCCATGCGTGAAGTTCCGCCCCAGATGGAGGCCAGCAGGTTGCCGCTGGTAAGGTTGCTGCTGCCTTTTCCAAGCTGGAACACGTCGTAGGAGGCATCCAGAGTGAGCTTTCGGAACGGTTCCTTGTTGAAAAGGTGCTCGTATGTCAGCCCTCCCTTGAACTGCTTGTCCCTGAACCCGTAGGCCAGGAATCCCGTCCAGCGGAACTTCTTGCTGAGTTCCTTGGAGGTATGGATTCCGAGTCTGGGCTTGAAGCCCTCGAGGCTGTTGTTGCTTATGAGCTGTATGTACGGGCCGATGCCTATCGGCCCGATGTCCCAGTATTCGGTAACCAGCGTATAGATGATGGTGTAGGCATTCTTGTACAGCGGAGCGTCCTGGATCTGGTCCACCATCTTGTAGATGTCCTGCTCCTTGCGGGTAAGCTCGTAGGGGCGGGCTTCCTGCCAGAAGGCCTCGTCGCGGTGATTGGCCTCTTCCAACACCTTGACCTTGCCCTCGCCCGCCTGCATGTCCTCGATTGCAATGGGACTGAAATCCAGGTCGGAATAATTGAGCTGGCGTGTGCCGATGACAGACATCACCCTGGAAGAATCGCCCAGCGCTATGGAGAAATCGGCGTAGAGCTTGTCTTGCTTGTAGAACCATGTGGAGTCCGGAAGCCGCTGATAATCAGTCTCCAGCACTATGTCGCGGAGCCAGTTCACATTGCCTCCCTTGACCATCTTGGCCTTGATGCTCTTGAGGGCGAACTCTTCGGCGTCGATGCGCATCTCGCCGTCAAGGGCGGGGGTTGAGATGCCTTTCTTGGGATGGTAACGGACCACGTAGGTCTTGCGCCCGTCCACCTGCAGCGAGTCTACTATGAAGTAGTTGTAATAGAGCAGGCCGCTGTTCTGGATGGGCGAGGGGAACTCTACGTCGAAGCTGTTGATGAAGGGACGGTAGAAATTAACCCGAAGGTGCATGCTGCCGGTGAACTGGCTCAGCATGTTGTGGTCGGGGTTGATGCCGGAGATGCGGTTGGCCAGCACCGTCTCATTGTCGATATCGGGAGAGTCGCTATGCCTGCGCTCGACTACCGACTCGGAAATCATGGCGGGCAGATACGGCACGCCGCTCACCACCGAAGTATCGATGTAGTCGAACACAAAGCCGAACTCGCGCAGGAAGGCCTTGCTTCGAAGCTGCTCGCGTGGATGCGTGAGGTCCAGCTCCATCTTGTTGTATACCTTGCACTTGTAGTACGGACGGCGGTCGGGGTCGTTGCGGTCGCGGTGGGCGTCGATGTTGCGCAGCAGGCGCTTTATGAGACGGTTGTCGGCCTTGACGAAGGCTCCGGACAACTGGTTGTCGGTGAGTTTGAGCTTGAAATTCACCTCCGTGAAGGCGCCTTGCTTGACCGGTACTTCCTGGACATCATAGCCAAGCAGCTGGCAGACAAGGATCTTTGCCGCAGGGTCACGGGTCTCGAGGGTATACTTGCCGTCGATGTCGGCGGTGAGGCCTATGGTCGTACCCTTGAAAAAAATGCCTGCGAAAGGGATCGGCTCGCCAGTTTCAGCGTCGGTGACGACGCCGCGGACCTTGGTGGTCTGGGCGCCGAGAGACAGGGCGGCAAAAAGCATCGCCAGTATGAGCAATGCGCGTTTCATTGATACAAACTACAAAGATAGTTATTTTCGGAAGAATCCGAAAACGGATGAGCCGGAACCAGACATGGCGGCGTAGATGGCGCCCCGGCGGTAGAAATCTTCTATCAGGGCCGGGATTTCGGGGTGGAGGGGGCAGACGGTGGTCTCGAAGTCGTTGACTACCACGCCGCGCCACTGTTCGACCGGGAGGCGGAGGGCTTCGCGCAGCGGTACCTCTGTTCCGGCCGAGGGGGTCCATAGGTTGCGGGGGACGATGCCGGCGTAGGCTTCCTTGGTGCTGACGGCGACGGGATTGCCCTCGGAGTCAAGGGGAACCTCTACCCGGAGTTCGAATGCCGAGAGATCTATGTCGAACGGCTCCAGCACTTCTCCCCTGCCGGTGGCGAACATGGGGCGGCAGTGGATGAAAAACGCACAGTCGGAGCCCAGGCGGGATGCATAGGAGACCAATGCTGCGGTGTCAAGGCCGAGGGAAAACAACTCGGTAAGGCCGCGGAGCATGAAAGCCGCATCGGCGCTGCCGCCGCCAAGCCCGGCCCCGACGGGAGCCTGTTTCTGCAGATGGATACTAACTGCCGGCAGGTCCGGAAAATCCGCCTTCAGAAGCCGCCAGGCCTTCACCGTAAGGTCTTCAAATGGATCCCAAAGCGTATAGTCCGGGTGGTCTATCGATATCGTCAGATATTTTGACGGCTCCACGGTTATGGTGTCGGAATAGCCGTAGTAGGGCACGAACAGCGTTTCGATGTCGTGGTATCCATCGGAGCGGCGGCGCAGCACGTTCAGGCCCACATTGACCTTGGTACAGGTGTTCAGTATCATACGGTGCGGTTCAATACCGGGGCGAGGAAGGCCTCGACCTGCATTGCGCGGGCCTCTGCCTCGGGGATGCCGCGGCTGCGCATGTAGAAGAGTTCTTCCGGGTTAAGATAGCCGGTGGTGGCACCGTGCGAGCATTCCACGTCGTCGGCGTATATTTCCAGCTGGGGGCGGGCCTCGCAGAACGCGCCCTCGGAAAGCAGCAGCGAGTGCGCCTGCTGATGGGCGACGGTCTTCATGGCGCCGGGCGCCACATACACAAGGCCATCAAATTCAGCCTTGGCGCTGCCGCTCACCACTCCCTTGAAAAGCTGCTCGGAATGGCACCCGGGGGCGTTGTGGCGCACGATTACCTGCAGGCGGACGCGCTCGGAGGAGGTGCAGCGCCAGGCGCCGGCAAGGTCGAGCGAAGCGCCGGGACCGTCCAGGTGAATCTCTAGGGCCTTCTCGCAGCTGGTACCCTCGGGCACGATGAGCGTAAGGTGAAGGCTCTCCCCGGCTCCGAGGTGAAGCACCGCGGGCATGGGATCGCGCCCTACCACTATCACTTCTTTATCCTTCGATGCCGTCATAGCCTTGGTTCTCAATAAGATCCACCAGTTCCCTGCCGCCGGTGCGCACGATGCGGCCGTCCTTGAGGACGTGGACCACATCGGGGACTATGTATTCCAGCAGGCGCTGGTAGTGGGTGATGACTATCGTGGCCGACTCGGGCGTGCGCAGACGGTTCACGCCGTCGGCGACAATGCGGAGGGCGTCTACGTCCAGGCCGCTGTCGGTTTCGTCCAGGATGCTGAGCGTGGGCTCGAGCATAGCCATCTGGAATATCTCATTGCGCTTTTTCTCGCCTCCGGAGAAGCCCACATTGACCTCGCGCTTGGCGAATTCGCCTTTCATCTGCACAAGGGCCATCTTGTCTTTGAGTAGCTTCAGGAACTCCGCCGGCTTGAGCTCCGGCAGGCCCTGGGCCTTGCGGCGGGCGCCTATCGCCGCCTTCATGAAATTGGTTATGCTCACACCGGGAATCTCCACCGGATACTGGAAGCTCAGGAATATCCCGGCCCAGGAACGCTCCTCGGGGGGCAGGGCCAGAAGGTCGCGGCCGCAGTAGGTGGCGCTGCCGGCGGTCACGGTGTAATCTGCCCGGCCGGCCAGCACGGCGCTCAAGGTGGATTTTCCGGCGCCGTTGGGCCCCATGACGGCATGCACTTCGCCGCGGCGTATGGTAAGATTCACGCCCTTAAGTATCTCACGTCCCTCTATTCCGGCGTGCAGGTCCTTGATTTCTAACAATATATCATTCATTTCTGTTGTATTTACTTTTCCAACTCACCAGCGACCAGATTCCGTTGGCGATGTAGAGCAGGCTCACGACCGGCATCACGTACAGGCCGGAGCTGATGTAGAGCACTACGTTGGCTACGTTCACCACCAGCCAGACTATCCAGCATTCCCAGTATTTGCGGGCGCTCATGAACTGGGCGCACAGGGTGAGCATGAGCACGAATGAATCCAGCAGGGGCTGGGGGTCGGGGGCGAAAATATCGGGCCACTTTTCGGGAAGCCACTGAAGGGCTATCGCCCACAGAAGGCCGCACAGGATGACCACGGTGAACATGTTCACCCATTGCCACAGCTGCATCCTGCCTATCTTGAGGTCGCCGCTGGAGTTTTTCTCTTCCGCTTTGGGGTGCGTCCAGCGCCAGTGGCCGTAGGCATTGATGGCGAAAGCCACCGGCTGGATGAGCATGGCGCTGTAGAGGTGCTGGCGCCAAAAGAGCACGAAGAGGAATATGTTGTAGACATATCCCACCCAGAAGTTGTATTTGGAGCCCCGGCCCGCCAGAAAAACGCAACTGAGTCCAAGTACCGCCGATATGATTTCCACCCAGCTCATCCTACCGCACCTTCAAGTGAAACGCTCAGCAGCTTTTGGGCTTCGATGGCAAACTCCATGGGCAGACGGCTCAGCACTTCCTTGGCGTAACCACCAACTATCAAGGCTGTTGCATCCTCTGGGCCAATGCCCCTCTGGCCGCAGTAGAAGAGCTGGTCGTCGCTGATTTTGGAAGTCGTGGCCTCGTGCTCCACCACCGCCTGCGGGCAGTAATTCTTGATGACCGGGAAGGTGTGGGCACCGCACTGCGAGCCTATCAGCAGAGAGTCGCAGGAAGAGAAATTCCGCGCCCCTGCGGCTCCGGGGCCTATGTGCACAAGGCCGCGGTAGCTGTTCTCGCTGTGGCCGGCGGATATGCCCTTGGAGACTATCCTGCTGCGGGTCCCGCGGCCAAGGTGAATCATCTTGGTGCCGGTGTCGGCCTGCTGGTAGTTGCCAGTCATGGCCACGGAATAGAACTCAGAGGAACTGTAGTCCCCTTTGAGTATGGTACTGGGGTACTTCCACGTCACGGCAGAGCCGGTCTCGACCTGCGTCCAGCTAAGGTGAGAGCCTTCGCCCCTGCACAATCCCCTCTTGGTCACGAGGTTGAGTATGCCGCCCCGGCCCTGCGCATCGCCTGGATACCAGTTCTGGACGGTGCTGTATTTCACGTCCGCGTCTTTCTCGACTATGATTTCCACCACGGCTGCATGCAGCTGGTTTTCGTCGCGCATGGGGGCGGTGCAGCCTTCCATGTAACTGAGGCGGGCGCCCTCGTCGGCCACGATGAGCGTGCGCTCGAACTGCCCGGTGCCTGCGGCGTTGATGCGGAAGTAGCTGCTCAGTTCCATGGGACACTCCACACCCTTGGGCACATAGCAAAAGGAACCGTCGGAGAAGACCGCGGAGTTGAGCGCGGCAAAGAAGTTGTCGCCCACGGGAACCACCGTAGCCAGGTACTTTCGCACCAGGTCCGGGTGCTCGCGCACGGCCTCGGAGAAGGAACAGAATATTATTCCCTTGTCCGCCAGGGTTTTACGGAAAGTGGTAGTCACGCTCACCGAGTCGAACACGGCATCCACCGCAACTTCCTTGCTCTTGACGCCGGCCAGCACTTCGCGCTCCTTGAGCGGAATGCCCAGCTTGTCGAAGGTCTCCATGAGAGCCGGGTCGATTTCCTTGGGGCGGTCGCTGTCCTTCTTGGGGGCAGCATAGTAGATAATATCCTGATAGTCAATCTTTGGCAGCTTAAGATGGCCCCAGTGCGGCTCCTTCATCTTCTGCCATTTCCGAAAGGCGTCCAGGCGGAAGTCAAGAAGCCACTGCGGCTCCTGCTTCTTGGCGGAAATCAGCTTTATTATATCTTCGTTCAGGCCTTTGGGCACATACTCCTGCTCCACTTCGGTCACGAAGCCTTCTTTGTATTCCTGTGCGGAGGCCAGATCATTGATGTCGATATCTGTCATGATTCTGCAAATATAGGAAGCATCCGGCTTTTTTCAAAACTGCAGGGGTTTTCTGCTGGTGTCGGGACACTTCAATTCCAGCGGCCGCCCCGGATTCCGAACAACGTGCCGGGGCGGCCTGCAAAAGGGCGGGCAGGCTACGAAGACGCGGGTTTTCGTGCCAGGCCCGCCCGCGTTTTGGCGGGCCTGGCACGAACGCGCGATCTAGTCTTTAATTACCTTATACAGAGCGTCTTTGTAGTAGGTCAAGTACATGTCGTCGCCGATGAATTCGATGCCTTCGGGCTCGCAGTTGTAGAAGTCCAGGCGGATTTCTTTTTCGAGGCGGAGAGTGGCGAGGTCGAGTACGCCTATGACGCGGAGGTTGTTGCGGTTGACATCACGGGTGTAGCCCTCGACGTTCTTGAGGCCGGCGAGGATGTACATTTTGCCGCCATGTATTTCCTTGTCCTGGGTGGCCCTGTAGATGGGTATCTCGGAACGGCGCAGGATGTCGGATTCGGTGAGGGCGACGGTGCCTTTCCGGACCGCGGGGAGATTGAACTCAAGGATTACCAATTTGGTGGTGCCCCAGTAGTCCTTGCCCCAGTCGCTTTCTTTGTAGCAGATGCTGTAAAGCTTGCCGCCGTCGAAGTCGGGGACCCAGTCCAGCTGGCCAGCACCCTTGACGCTGTCCGGGATGGCGTCGGCGGTGACGGTCTGCACCAGGGTGCTGCCCCACTTGCGGGCGCTGTGCTTGATTTGCTCCACATAGAGGTGCCTGGTGCCGTCCCATGCTGTCACGTAAGCGTAGCCTTTGCCGCCCCGCTTGACGTAATCGGCCACGTTGCAGTGCGGCTTGAACTCGCTGGAACCCAGATAGAAGGTGGATTTGAGAGCGCCGGTCTTAAGGTCGAAGGCCTGGGCGCGGCCGCCGTTGTAGAACGCCACCAGGTGGTCGTCGCAGATGAAGGCGGCCTGCTTGTTGTCGCCCACCTTGATGATGGGGTCGCTGAGGTGCACCTTGTTCTGCGCACGCATCTGGCGGATTTCCTCTTTCCAGCGGTCATAGATGTCGCAGATGGCGCCGTTTTCTATTTCTTCCCATTCCTCGGAACGGAAGTGGCTGGCAAAATACATTGTACGCTTGTAGTCGGCGCGGTCTTCGGGCAGCACGCGGGTAAGATGGTCCGCCACTCCCGCGTCACCGTTGGCGCCCTGCCATGTATCCATGCGCTCGCGCATCGTGTTGAGGACTCCGAGCATGGAGGGGTCGCCGGCGAGGTTATGGAGGCAGAAGTCATCGGCCTTGTAGTCGTAGAGCTCCTCGACGGGCTTGCTGTCGGCAAAGAAGAGAAGCTGGTCGGCGTTGAGTTTGCCCTCGGCTTTGAGGCGCTTCATGATGTGCAGGGCCGGACGATAGCAGTACATGTAGCAATGCTGCTGGGTATAAGGCATCTGCGGGAGGTAGTTGCGGATGTAGATATAGCGGCTGTCGGTGACGGCGCGTATGCAGTCCTGCATCTCGTCGAAGTTGTCGCGGGCGTGATAGAGCCACTGGTGCGAGGCTTTCTTGCCGGAGAAGACCTCCAGCACTTCGCCCTGATAGTAGCCGGGACGCTCCACGCCGGCGATTTTGAGGATGGTTGTGGGAATGTCAAGCTCGCTCACCAGGTCGTCCACGACCTTGTGCTGTATGCCGGGGGCCCAGACTATCATGGGCACGCGTGTGCCGTCGTTGTACATCCATGCCTTGGCGCGAAGGTCGGCACGGCCGTTGTCGCCCACGAAGACTATGACCGTATTGTCAAGCTGGCCCTGCGCCCGCAGCTCATCCACAAGGAAGCCGACTTCGGCGTCCATGAACTCCACCTGGTCGAGGTAGCAGGCGAATTCTTCCCTGATCTTGGGATGGTCGGCCAGGTACGGGGGCAGCTGCACGGAGGCGGGATCCACCGGGTGGGAGGACTGCTGCGTGTGGGATTTCCACCAGTCGCCGCGGTGTGTCACGTAGAGGGTAATCTGCTGGAACCAAGGGCCTTGTGCGGGACGCTCGTAGAGGTTGTCGAAAAGGCCGAAGTGTTGTACTCCGTCGTAGGTTCCGACCGGCTCGTACTTAAAGTTGCAGTCTATCTTGCGGCTGCTCTCGTGCTCGGCGTGCGTGACGGGGTTCTCGAAAATCTTGTCGTGTCCGAGCACCGTAGTGTAGCCGGCCCTGTGCAGCAGCACGGGGAAGGGCGTGATGTCGGCAGGAAGGGGCTTGTCGCGGTTGGAGCGATGGTTGTGCGCCCCGGTGATGACCTGATGAAGGCCGGTCATCATGGCGCTGCGTGTAGGGCTGCTCAGCGGCGCGGCGCAGCGGGCGTTGGTGTATAGCACGCCTTCCGAGGCAAGGCGGTCAAGATTGGGCGTACGCACGTCCGTGCGGCCGTAGCAGCTGAGGTCAAGCGTCATGTCCTCGGCTATGATAAAAAGCACGTTGGGGCGTTGAGGTTCCGCCTTTTGTGAGTCGGCGGCAGGCGCCGCTGCAGACGCGGAGAGCCCGGCAGAAGCCGCGGCCGCTCCTGCGGTCATGGCCAAGTATTTAAGCATTTCGGAAACATTAGTCATCATATTGCAAATATATAAGGGATCCGGCTTTTTTCAAAACCGACCGGCCCTACTGCCGTGGCAGGGTGGCCATCGCCGTGGTGGGCTTGCTACGGTTTTGGCACTTTTTGTGCCCGGCCCGCCAGAATTCTAACCGGCTGGGCACGCTCGAGGGCCAAGGTGTAGATTTTGGCGGGGGACCTTGCCCGCAAAGCGGCCCCTGAGGGCCTCCAGTGGCATATCGTCGGGCAAGGTCCTGCCCACTTTTTGGCACCTTGCCCGAATTCCTACGGGGAGGAAAAACAAACGGAGTTTGGAGGCTGAGCTATAGCCGCAGCTGAAATGTTTTTGTTATATTTGCAGAAGTATGAAAATCTGCGTTATCGGTGGAGCCAACATGGACATCACCGCGGCGTCGGCAGGGCCGTTCGTCGCCGGAGATTCCAATCCCGGGACCGTCAGGACGGCGCCCGGCGGCGTAGGGCGCAACATCGCCCACAATCTTTGCCTTCTTGGCGATGAAGTAAGTCTGGTGACCGTCTTCGGAAGCGACGGCTTCGGCAAGATGCTCAAGTCGCACTGCCGCAGCCTCGGGATGGACCTTTCGCTCAGCCAGACCGTCTCCGGCGCCCGCAACGCCTGCTTTGTGAGCGTAGGAGGGCCGGACGGCGAACTGCTGGGAGGCGTGGCCGACATGGCCGTGACCGGTCTCATGACTCCGGAATGGCTGGAGGAGCGCCTGGACCGCATCAACGGGTTCGACGCCGTGGTGGCCGACACCAACCTCCCGGCGGAAACCCTCAGCGCCCTGGTTGCCTGCTGCGAGCCGCCGCTCTATCTGGACGCCGTATCGTCGGCCAAGGCCTCGCGCCTGCGCCAGGCTCTGCTTACGCCCATGCTCCATTCGGACAGGATATTCGCACTCAAGTGCAACCGCCTCGAGGCCGAATCGCTCGGTCTGTGGGGTCCGGAAGCCCGCGACGGAGCATACGCCTCCAGGGTGCAGCGGCTGTATATCAGCCTGGGTTCCGGCGGCGTGCTGGTACGCGAAGACGACTTCGTGCAGCAGATGCCGTCGCTGCCTGTCACAGGAATTGTGAACACCTCAGGCGCGGGAGACGCCATGTGCGCAGGCATCGTGCATGCAGGTCCCGGAACGGACGCCGCATCCGCCGCCCGTTTCGGCCTGGAGTGCGCCCGCTGCTCCATGCTGAGCCCTGAAGCCGTAAATGAAGACATAAGGAAACTGAAATATGAACAAATATCTTGATGTTGCCCCTGAAGTAAAGGAGGCACTCTCTGCAGGCCGCCCGGTAGTGGCGCTGGAATCCACGATAATCTCGCACGGGATGCCTTATCCGCAGAACGTGGAGACCGCGCTGAGGGTGGAGCAGACCATACGCGACGGCGGTGCAGTTCCCGCCACAATCGCTGTCATCGGCGGCAGGCTCAAAGCCGGCCTGAGTCACGAAGAAATCGAACACCTCGGCCGCAAAGGCCGTGAGGTGGCCAAAGCCTCGCGCCGCGACCTTCCCGTGCTCGTGGCCCGCGGACAGGACGGCGCCACCACAGTAACCACCACAATGATAATAGCCGCAATGGCAGGCATCAAGGTGTTCGCCACCGGCGGAATAGGCGGCGTGCACCGCGGGGCCGAGACCACCATGGATATCTCCGCCGACCTGGAAGAGCTCGCCCGTACCCCTGTGATGGTAATCTGCGCCGGAGCCAAATCCATTCTGGATCTGGGACTTACGCTCGAATATCTGGAGACCAAGGGAGTGCCGGTAATAGGCTACGGCACCGAAGAACTGCCGGCGTTCTACACCCGCCGCAGCGGATTCAAGGTAGACTACCGCATCGACACCCCAGAAGAACTCGCGGCAGCTTTCCGTGCCGGACTGGAAATGGGCCTCGGCGGCGGCATGCTCGTCACCAACCCCATCCCCGAAGAGTATTCGATGGACCCTGACCGCATAAACTCGGCCATCGAAGAGGCCCTTGCCGACGCCTCCCGCCTTGGCATTCATGGCAAGGAAACCACGCCATTTCTGCTGGCCCGCATAAAGGACATCACCGGCGGAGACAGCCTTGCCTCCAACATCCAGCTGGTACTCAACAACGCCCGCCTCGCCGCCGCCACGGCAGCCTGCCTCTGCCGATAAAGCCCTGGCAAACCGTCAGCACCTTGGCCTGCCCTTGACGGTAGAGCCATGTCGTGGCCGTCAGCACCTTGGCCTGCCTTGACGGTAAAACCCTGTCGTGGCCGTAAACACCTCGGCCTGCCCTTGACGGTAAAACCCTGTCGTGGCCGTAAACACCTCGGCCTACTCTCAACGGTAAAGCCCTGTCAGAGTAGGTGGCAGTGCCTCACGACCGTGCATGGCCGGTTTGTTCTATGGCGGGCAGGGCACATTAAGGGCCAAATTCGTAGCTAGCCTGCCACAATGATGACCGGCATGACACAGGAGGCATGGAAGTATTGCATTTTCCCGGCATGACATAGGAGGCATAAAGACATCGCCGCCCACGGACCGACACATGGAGCAAGGTAACCTCGCCTTTCCCCGGACTGACACAGTGGGCGTGGGAACATCGCCGCCCACGGATTGATACGGGCAGCCACTGCGGGAGCGTCGGGTATTTCGAGGGCATTGTTTGCCGACCGTGCCAAGCCGGTTTGTTTTCTGGCGGGCAGGGCACAAAAAGGGCCAGATTCGTAGCTAGCCCGTCACGGAGATGGCCGGCTGGGCACATGGGAGCATGGGGGCATCGCCTTTTCACGGACTGACATAGGAGGCATGGAGACATCGCCTTACCCGGACCGACATAGGAGGCATGGAGACATAACCTCCCACGGTCTGGCACGGGAGGCATGGAGACATAACCTCACACGGCCTGAAAGGGAGGTAACCACTGAGGGGGTGTTGGGGATCCCGAGGGCATTCCAGCGGTAGTATAGCTTCAGCCGACTTTGAAAATTCGAGCGCTCGACGAATTTTTGTAGCAGGAGGCTGAAGCTATGCTGCCGCTGGAATAATCGCACTACTCATAGGAATGACCGTGCCCTTGGAAATGTTCGCAATCATTGAAATGTCCGCACCCATAAGAATGTCCGCACCGTAACCGGCAACGAACCTTCCGCCGAAACAATTCACACGAAAAGGAATGCAACACGGCAGGCGGCAAATGCCACAAATCCAGGCCACAAGGCTCTGGAGAATAATCACGAACGAACCTTTCGCCGAAAAAAAATTACACGAGCAGGAGTGCAACGCGGTAGGCGGCGAATGCCACGATCCAGGCCACTAGGCACTGGAAAACGATCACGAAGGCCGCCCATTTGCCGCCGAGCTCGCGCTTGACGGCGGCGATAGCCGCGACGCAGGGGGTGTACAGAAGGCAGAAGACCAGCATGGGAACCGCGGTGGCCACGGTAAGCGAGCCGGCGACTCCGAGCACCTCCATGGTGGAGACCACGCTCTCCTTGGCAAGGAAGCCGGAGATGAATGCGGTCACGATGCGCCAGTCATCCAGGCCCAGCGGAGCGAACAGCGGAGCCAGGATGCCCGCTATCCATGCCAGCATGCTCCCCTCGCCTCCATCCACCATGTTGAAGCGGAAATCGAAGGTCTGGAGGAACCATATGACCAGCGTAGCCACGAATATGACAGTGAACGCTCGCTGCAGGAAGTCTTTGGTCTTGTCCCAAAGCAAATGGCCTACGTTGCGAAGCTGTGGCAGGCGGTAGTTGGGCAGCTCGAGCACGAACGGTGCCGCCTCGGACCTGCCGCCAACGTACTTGCCCGCCAGGGCGACGCACATTCCCACCATGATGGAAAGCAGGTACAGGCACACCAGCACCAGCCCGCCGTGTCCGGGGAAGAAAGCGCTGCTCAGGAACGCATATATCGGCAGCTTGGCCGAGCAGCTCATGAACGGAGTCAGGAGTATAGTCTTGCGGCGGTCACGCGCCGAGGGGAGCGTACGCGAGGCCATGACTCCCGGCACCGAGCACCCAAGGCCGATGAGCAGCGGCACTATGCTGCGGCCGGAAAGGCCTAGCCTGCGAAGGAAACTGTCCGTCACGTAGGCCACCCGCGCCATATATCCACTGTCTTCCAGCATCGAAAGGAAGAAGAAAAGGATAATGATGATGGGCACGAAGCTCACCACCGAACCCACGCCTCCGAACACGGCGTCGACAACCAGCGACCTCACGGCAGGGCTTACATTCCACCGTTCCAGAAGGGTGCCGGCGCCGACGCCGAGGGCGGATATCCCATCGTCCAGCAAACCTTGCAGCGGCGCTCCCAAGACATCTATCGTGAGCCATATCACAAGAGCCATGACGAAGATGAAGATGGGGATGGCCGTCCATTTGCCGGTGAGCACCTTGTCGATACGCCGGCTGCGTAGATATTCCTTGCTCTCGTGCGGCTTGACCACCGTCTGGTCGCAAAGTTTGCGTATGAAAGTATAACGCATTTCGGCAATGGCTGCGGCGCGGTCCATGCCGCGCTCCTTTTCCATCACCTGGATGATCTGTTCTATCGTGGCCCGCTCCTCGGCAGTGAGTTTCAGGGCCTTCTCCACCCAGTCGTCGCCCTCTATGAGCTTGGTGGCGGCAAAACGGGCCGGAATATGGGCCTGGGCGGCGCGCTCCTCGACCAGATGCATCACGCTGTGGATGCAGCGGTGCACGGCTCCGCCGTTGTCGTCCTTGCCGCAGAAATCGGTGCGGCCGGGAGTTTCCTGGTAGCGCGCCACGTGCATTGCATGCTCTACCAGTTCGTCTATACCCTCGTTCTTTGCGGCAGAAATGCCCACCACAGGAATGCCCAGGATGCGCTCCATCTCGTTCATGCGAATAGAACCGCCGTTCCCTCGCACCTCGTCCATCATATTGAGTGCCAATACCATAGGCACATCAAGTTCCATGAGCTGCAGGGTCAGGTAAAGGTTCCTTTCGATGTTGGATGCGTCTACGATATTAATGAGCCCCTTGGTGCCGGGATCGAGAATGAACTCGCGGGAGACAATCTCCTCGGCCGTGTAGGGGGACAGGGAATAGATTCCCGGGAGGTCGGTTATGGAAGTGCCGGCCTGCCCGCGTATTGGGCCGTCCTTGCTGTCGACCGTCACTCCGGGAAAGTTGCCCACATGCTGGGAAGAGCCGGTCAGGACATTGAAAAGAGTGGTTTTGCCGCAGTTCTGCTGGCCTGCAAGGGCGAATTTGAGAAGTACGGACTTGGGAAGCGGGTTCTCGTGGTCGCGGGAGTGGTACTTGCCTCCCTCGCCAAGGCCGGGGTGGGCGTTGTGGTCGTGCAGCCATGCGTTACGGCCGCTCTCCTCGTCATCGGAACCGGAAGGCGTGACGGACTCGCCCGCGGCCACGGGTTCGACCTCGATTCTGGCGGCGTCGGCAATGCGAAGGGTAAGGGCGTAACCGTTTATCTGCAGCTGGATAGGATCGCCCAGCGGCGCCCGGCCCACCACCTTGAGCGTGGCGCCGGGAATAAGGCCCATGTCCAGGAAATGCATGCGGGCCGCACCTTCTCCGCCCACACGCGTGACGGTGGCGGAGACCCCTTGTTCCAATTTGTCGATTGTCAGCATTGCGCCGCAAAGATACTACTTAAGCGCAACTGGCGCAATACCTAATTGTTGGGATTGTTCGCAGGAAGACTGTCCCGGTACAGGCGGTCTATGGTTACGAAGCCCTCGGAAGCCGGTTCTTCCAACAGGGAAATCCTTGTGCTGGGTCGGCACACGGCGGCACGGAGAATGTCGGTCACCTGGCGCGACACCACCGGCTCAAGCCACTCGAACTCTTTGATCTTGCGCTCGTCGATTTCCTTCTCCACTTCGGCCCTTATCTGTTCGGTCATCTTGCGGGTGAACGCATCGGCGGTCTTGTCATCCACGGGCGGGAGGCTCATGCCCAGGATGGAACGGCTGCGAACGGTGCGGGCCAGGTCCCATGAGAGCTGTTTGCGGGAAAAGGATATGATGCCGGGGCGGAAGCCGGCTATGTACAGGATGTCGGAAGAAGAGTCGTAGCGGAAACGCACGTCCTCGAGCTTCACGCCGTATTCGGCGCAAATATCGGCACGCAGGGCACCGTTGAAGCTAAGGCCGCGGCGCTCGTCCTCGCGCACGTAGGTGCGGGTAAACGACGTGTCCACGTTGAGCACGGCCAGGTGCAGCACCGGGGTGAGGCCGGTTACGTTGAGGGGGCTGTGGCTGAGCTCGTCCAGCCTGCGCTGGAGGTCCTGGAGCTGCTTTTCCAGCTCCTCGTTGCGGCGGCGGCTCTTGTCGAGATCTCTTTTGCTGCCCTGTATGAAAGCTTTCCATACCAGGAATGCCACAGTCAGGGCGCCGAGCAGTATGATAATGTATTTGAGGACTGCGGACATTTATGCAAATCTACGGATTTTTTTTGTTTTTAAGGCATTTATCGTATATTTGTGCTTTGACGACAAGAATTTTCGATTAAACTTCAATGATATGAAAATCAGGAATTATGCACTTATGCTGGCGGTTTCGGCCATGGCTGCCGTCTCCTGCAACATCATCAACAAATTCGACGTTGATGTCCCTAAAGTTATAGACGACACCCAGAGCGTCTCTTCCTCCAAGCTTTTCGACATTAATTCCGGCAAGAACTTCAGCACCGACGAAAGCGGAAACCTCATGCTCGGCTACAATGCCGACGAGAAAATTTCGAAGAAAGTAGAACTCAACTCCTCGGCGGACACCAAGATCGGCGACCTTGTATTCTCCGTGCCCGACGCCCCCACAGTCGTGGAAAAAGCGGCTTCTACCGATGGTCAGATAATCCTCATCATCGACAATCCCTCACCCGAGAAAATGACCGTTTCCGGAACCATCGAGGCAGCCCCCGTGACCAAGGCATCCTCCAAAATCAAATTCAACGCCATAGTTCCCGGCAACGCCAAAAGCTACAAAATCATCATCAAAGATCCCATTGCCACTCCGGCAAAGCCTGCCGACGTGGTGGCCTCTGTCGATGAAGGCTCCGTCAAGGACGCCCTGAAAGGCACCTGCTACGCTTCTCCCATCAGGGTTGACCTGTCGGGCAAGCTGATTGTCACAAAAGCGGCTGAGACAAAGGCAGAGAACGTCACAATTTCCGCTGACGCTACTCTCCTCTTCCCTGTCACCATCATAAAGGGCACCACCATCAAGATTACCAAATCTTTCATCGATCTCGGCCTCGACCTTGCAAAGTACTCGCTCAAGGCTTCCAAGTATGACGTGAAGTGCAGCGTCACCAACTCCATGCCCTTCACGATCACTGCAGCCGGCCAGTCCGCACAGGGAGTTTCGGCAGAGCTCAGCACCCCTATAGTGGCAGGTTCCAAGGCCAGCCCCAAGACCACCGACATCACCGTGTCCGTGACCGACAACAGCACCAACCATCTTGTCAACGAGGCTGAAATCTGCCTGCTGCTCACCGCCCAGGAAGACAATATCAAGCTCAACGCCGACAACGGACTCTCCATCTACTACGACAGCGTCTTGTTCCATAAGTTCTGATTCGAATAAACAAAAATAGCAAAGCAGCAACTCGGCGGGTGTCCGGTTGCTGCTTTTTTGTTGCTTTGGATCGGTTGAAATCTACAATAACGACAGCGCTACCTCCATCATGTCGGTGAAGGCCGTACGGCGTTCTTCGGAAGTTGTGCCCTCGCCGGTGATCACATGATCGGACACCGTGCAGATGACAAGGGCCCTGTTGCCGCTGCGGGCGGCGTTCATGTACAGGGCGGACGCCTCCATCTCAGCTCCGAGCACACCCATCTTGAGCCAGCCCTCGACTGTAGAATTCTCGGCATAGAAAACGTCGGTCGACAGAACGTTGCCCACCTTGTAGCGGATGCCGCGGCGCTCACACTCATCGACGGCACGCCGTATGAGCTCAAAATCGCCTATGGGGGCGAAAGTGCCCGCCAGGTTGAACTGCCTGCCGTAATTGGAATCCGTGCAGGCTCCCTGTGCGATAATCAGGTCGCCTATGTTAAGATCCTTGCTGTAGGCTCCGCAAGAGCCCACGCGTATGATGGTCTTGACACCGTAGAAATTATAGAGTTCGTAGGTGTAAATGCCGATGGACGGGATTCCCATGCCGTGCCCCATGACGCTCACGCGCTTGCCGCCGTAGGTGCCGGTATAGCCGAGCATGCCGCGGACACTATTGAACTGCACGGGACTATCGAGGAAATTTTCCGCCATGAACTGGGCGCGCAGAGGATCGCCGGACATGATTACGGTCTGGGCGATTTCGCCATGCTGCGCACCGATGTGAGGAGTAGGTACTTTAGCCATAAACAAAAAAAGTATTAACGTATGCCCCAGTCGGACAGGCGGACACTCGATTCCACCTTTTCTTCTATTTTGTCGTCCAGGGCAGGGAAAAAGTCAAAGCCGGTAAGCGCCTCAAGCTCATCTACGCTCATATAGCAGTCCTTGAGGTAGTAGCGGTCTTCATCATTGTCCATGACGAAGGCTATCGAGCTGTAGGAGCCGTCCTTGCGGCGTATCATCAGGGCCTTGAAGAAGGAATCCGGCACTACCACGTTGCGGTCGCCTATGGTGCCGTAGCGGTTCTCGCCCACGATAGGCCCCGTAGCCACCCATACGCTGCCGTAGCGTCCGGCCCAGCTGCGCACGCGCTTCTCGAGATACTGCCAGTCTCCGGCATTGAGCACCTCGTTCTGGGGGCAGATATTCGTGAAATAGAACGTTTCCGCCATCGTACTGCTGCTGAAGGCGGCGTCCGCGGCAGGCATCAGATGACCTTTGGTCCAGCCGGAACCGCTGTAGTCTTCGCGCATCGCCTGGGTGCAGCCTTTGAGGTCGGGATCCATACGGAACTCGATTCCGTCGCGCTCGCGGCGGCCTTCCGTCTCCTCGGCCGTGAGCTCATAAGCCACCCAGTCGGGTATCAGGGTCTGCGTGTTGTAGGAGGTGACGTAGGCGCCGTGCCGCACAATCCTCCCGCCGGGGACCTTGGATGGAATCTCCATCCCCGGAAGCGACGACTGTTGCACCTCTTCTGCAGGGGCCTGGGCGGTCTGCTGCTCGCCGGAGCCCCCGCCGGCGGTGAAGTAATACACTCCCCCCGCCACGGCAAGGACGCCCAATAGATATTTGCCAGCCTTTTTCACTAGAACCTGCGGATAATGCCGATATTGAGGATGCCCTTGGCAACGGCCATCAGGGGAACTGACTGAAGGACGAAGGTGTTCTCATGCACAGTCTGGGTCTCGTCGCTGAACAAGCCCACCGACTTGTTCTGGCTGGTGCCTTCCCAGTTGAACGACAGGATGTCGAGGGAAGTATAGACCATGAAATTGGGAGTTATGTCGTAGCTCACAAGAGGGTGAAGCTCAACTCCGTAGATGCTCTTGCGGCTCTTGGGGTTCAGCGTCCCGTCTTCCTGGCGGAAAGTTTTGGAGCCGTAGTAGCCGTCAATCTCGGCCCAGATGTTAAGCTTGTCGGACAGCAGCGAAAAGAGCTGATAGCGGACATAGGGCGAAATCTTCCATGACTGATAGTCGGTATCCAGACCGTTGCCCAGCAGAATGTTCAGGGCAATGCTGTTGATAGAAGAAACCATCTGGCCTGATTCTGCACGGTTGCGGGCGCAGTTGGTATATGCGAACTTGACGCCGGCTACCAGACGCGGGGAGAAATAATAGCCCACGCTGGGCTTGACTGTATAATTGAACGACGAACCTCCGGGGACAAGTTCGCTTCCCTGTTCGTTGAGCTGGGCGGCGCTGGTATCGGAATAAATGCCGAACTGAAGGCCGTAAAAGAACTGTGCATGAGCTGCACCGGCCGCAAAGACTGCAAGGATGATTGTCAGAAATAGCTTTTTCATTTATTTTGACATATTTGTTTCAGTCTGCAAAAATAGTCATTTTTTGCTTCATTATTTATTATCGAGCTGGCTCAGCAGTTCCGCCACAGCGGCCTCGATCTGCTTGTCCTCTCCCCTGATAATCGAGGCAGGGTCGTTGGACACGGGGATGTCAGGCTCTATTTCCTGGTTCTCCAGGATGCTGCCGTCGGAACGGCTGACGGACGTAACTTCCGGTATTCCAAACACTATGGTCGGGTCGATCTGGGTTTCCCACCAGACTGCAGTCATGGTGCCCGGCACGGGAGCTCCGACCAGTTTGCCGATTCCCAGCTGCCTGTAGACATAAGGGAAGCCGGATGCGTCGGAGTAGTTGTCCTCGCCTATAATCACGCAGGAAGGCTTGTTCCACTTGTTGTAGGGGTCGGTACCGATGTACTGGCCGCGGGGAACATAGTCTATGTAGGCCTTTCCGCCAAGGAATGTGGCAAGGTCGTCGTGGAGCCAGCCTCCGCCGTTGTGACGGGTGTCCACTATGAGGGCCTCGCAGCCGCGGTATTTGCCCAGGGCGTTGGAGTACACCTCGCGGAAACTGTCCGAATCCATCCCTTTGACGTGCACATAGCCGATGCGGCCGCCGGAAAGGGTCTCGACAAGCTTCTCGCGCTGTCTTATCCAGCGCTTGTACAGGCCGGAGGCGTCCGAGGAAGCCGGCTTTACGGTTACGGTGGTGTCTTTCTTTCCGCTGCGTATGCTGATGACTGTTTTCTTGTTCACCTTGTAGGCAAGGGCCTCGTACCAGGGAGTTCCAGCCTTGATCTCAACCCCGTCGATAGAGGTGATGATGTCGCCGGCGGCAAGGTCGGGCTTGACCTGCGCAAGGCGGCTCTCGGGAAGGATCTCAAGAATCTTGAGCCCGGGGCCTGAATAACTGTCGTCGTAGAGCACGCCGAGGCGGCCGGCGCCACCGCTGGACATGGTGCGGTAGCGGGCTCCGGTGTGGGAAGCGTTAAGCTCGCCCAGCATCTCGGACATCAGCTCGGTGAAGTCGTAGTTGTTGTCGATGTACGGGAGGAACGTGGCATAATTGGCATAGAAGCCGTCCCAGTCTATGCCATGGATAGAAGAGTCATAGAACTTCTCCTTGACCTGCTTCCAGGCGTGGGAAAGCATGTATTCGCGCTCGGCGGCGGGATAGTAGTCATAGTCGTCGGAGAAAGTGACGGGAGTGCCCTTGCCGGTGGAGGGATCGAGTTTCTTGATTGACTGCATGCCTATCGCATACAGCGACTTGCCGTCCGGCGAAGGGTAAAAACCGCCGTTGAAGCCTTTCTCGAGCACCTTGACCGAACGGCTCTTGACATCCAGCTGGCAAAGGTCGTAGCCCTTCTCGAGACGCTGGACGTACAACAACTTGGTGCCGTCGGGCGTCAGGTAATGGTCGCCTATGCGGCCAGGGGCTCCGGTAAGGCGGATGATACGGTCGGCGCGGTTGTCCAGGTCGAGGGCCAGCTTGTCAATCTTGCCCTTTTCGGCCTTGATGCTGTCTTTGGCTTCTTTTTTCTGGAGCTTCTTGTCGTCCTCGGAGAGGAGTTTCTCTATGCCGTCGTCATCTTTGTCGCGGGTGAACTTGTAGTAGGCCTCGCCGTCGAAGAACATGATGTAGATGTCGCGCTCGGCGCCCCAGCTGCCGTGGCTGCGGTAGCCTGCCTTGTCGGATGTCCATGTCATGGCCTTGCCGCCCAGGGCCCAGCGGAAACCAGAATCGGTGTAGCCGCTGCGGGTAAGGTTGGTAACCTCGCCGCTCTCCACGTCCACGAGGGCCACGTCGGAATTGTTCCAGCCGCCGCCCGCCTGATAATCGCTGAGGATATAGCGGCTGTCCGGACTCCACTCAAAACTCATGTCTCCGTCGCGATATGAGTAGAAGGCGCCCTCGAGCACTGTCTTCTCCTTGCCGGACTTGAGGTCCTTGACGACTATGTTTATACGGTCCTGGAAGAAGGCGAGGTACTTGCCGTCGGGCGATACCGCCGGGCCCGTGCATGTGACTCCGGGGGCGGTCACGCGCTCCTCGCTGAAGTCGAATGTATAGGTGAAGTACTTGTCTTTCTTGGAGTTAAGGCTGGTTTTCCATATTCCCCAGCAGCCGTCACGCTCGGCGGCGTAGTATAGTTCGCGGCCGTCGGCGGAGAAGCATACGCCCCTCTCGCGCCCGGGCGTGCAGGTGATGCGGCGGGTCACTTTGTAGTCGGTGGAGGTGACGAAGATGTCGCCCCGGGACTCTATGGCAATCTCCTTGCCGTTGGAAGATACCGCCATGTCGCTGGCGCCGGAAGAGACGGTGCGGCGGATCTTGTCCTTGACCGTCTTGTCCTTTGCCACGGTGATGTCAAGTTTCACAGGGTCGGAGCCCTCACGCTGGGTGTACAGGTCGCCGTTCCAGGAGTACAGCAGCAGGCCGTCCGCCGACACGCTCAGGTATCGCACGGGGTGGACGGGCATGGCACTGACCTGCAGGGGTTGCGAAGAAGCGTCCAGAGGGGCCTTCCACACATTGAAATTGCCTCCCTGCTCGCTCAGATAATAGTAAGACTTGCCGTCCGGGGCGAATACGGGGTTGCGGTTCTCGCCCTTGAATGTGCTGAGCTTGGTGAAGGTACCGTCGGCGCTGAAGGGTACGGCACCACGGTAGCACCATACGTCGCGGGTCACGGAGGAGGTGTGATGCTTGCGCATGGGGTCCTCGTAGCCCTTGTAATCCTCGTATAGAATGGTGCCGTCGGAAGAGACGCTGATTTCCGAGACCGTAAGGGACGTCACCATTTCCTCACGCCCGCCGCGAAGGCTGACCTTGTAGAGCTGGGGCTCGCCCGGAAAATCCGAGCTTGCAGGGCCCGGAAGGATGTTGGCGGCGAAGAGCACATCTCCGCCGGAGGTCACGGCCAGCGGCGTCTCGGCGCCCTGGAAGGTAGTGAGACGCGTGGGGGTTCCGCCTGTCGAAGGAACGGCCCAGACATCCTTGCTGTCCTCCCGGAAGGAGCTGAACACCAGGGTTTTTCCGTCCGTGCTCCACAGGGGGTTGGATTCATAGGCCGGGGAACTTGTTATCTGGCGCGCTTCGCCTCCCTTGGAGCTGACCGTAAAAATGTCGCCCTGATAACAGAATGCTACCGTGCTTCCGTCGGGCGATATGGCGCTCCGGCGAAGCCAGCGGGGTGTTTCCTGGGAAAGCAACGAAATACAAAGCAGCGAGCACGAGGCCGCCGCCAACAACATTCTCTTCATGGCCGGATTATTCTTCTTTGTCGCCGCCCAGGCCCTCCAGGAAGCCCTTCGCGCCCTCCAGGACGCCCTCTATGGACTTGCCGACCTCGCCCAGACCGGCCTTTATGGATGCAGCCTGGAAACGGCCGATGGCAGAATTGATTTCCTTCTTCTGGTCGGCGTTGAACTTGTCGATGTTCTGGTTGTACTGCTCCACGAGGTCGTTGAATTTCTCCGAAGCCTTGTCCCACTGCTCCTTGCTGAAGGATGCTCCGTTCTTTTCCACCTTGTCGGCAAGAGCCGTGAACTGCTTGGGCAGCATGGAGGTACACGATGCCATGAGGAACATGGCCAACAACATGAATAATACTTTCTTCATATTCTGAACATTTTATTGCCGTAAATATAAAAAATTTCGAAAAAAATATTTAAATCGTTTGCGATATAAAAATAAATGTCTATATTTGTATCGTGAACGATATAAATTTTAAAAATATAAATATTATGGACAAGCAAAAATCTATCGCGGTTCTGCAGGCCTATGCCACCGGCCTCGCCGCACAGTCTCTCCAGCACAAGGTTCAAAGCAAGATCTTCGCCAGCCAGGGCTATTCCGTTCTCGGTGAGAAATACAGCGAGCATGCAGAAGAAGAAATGGGTTGGGTAGACAAGTTCATCGACCGCATACTCGACCTTGGCGCAACTCCCAAGGTACAAACCGCTCCCGAGATGCCCGTGTTCGAGAATCCCGTGGACTACATCAAGAGCGACCTGGAAGTCTCCCGCAGGGAGGTCCCCGCTCTTATGGAACTCACTCAGTCTCTTGCCGACGATTTCAAGACCTATGATATTCTCAAGGCCTACGCCCTTGATGAGGAAGAAGACATGTATTGGAGCGAGACTCAGCTCGACCTCATAGAGCAGATCGGTCTGCAAAACTGGCTCACCAAACAGTTATGAAAAGAGTAATAACTGCACTTCTTTTATTGTCAAGCATTTACGCTTCAGCACAAAGCACCATGGCAAAGATTTACGATTTCAAGGCCCTGAACAACAAGGGCGTCGAGGTAGACTTCGCTCAGTACGAAGGAAAAGTCCTCATGATTGTGAACACCGCTTCCAAATGCGGTTTTACCCCCCAGTACGATGGCCTCGAGGCCCTGTACCAGAAGTACAAGGACCAGGGTCTGGTAATCATCGGCTTCCCTTGCGACCAGTTCGCCCACCAGGAGCCCGGAACTGACGAGGAGATTGATGAATTCTGCCGCCTCAACCACGGCGTCACCTTCCCCCTCATGTCCAAGATCGAGGTCAACGGAGTCGGTGCGCACCCCATCTACAAGTATCTCAAGAGCGAGACCAAGGGTTTGCTGGGCAGCGCCATCAAGTGGAACTTCACCAAGTTCCTGATCTCCCGCGACGGAACCGTCATCAAGCGTTACGCACCCACCGTCACTCCCGAAAAGATGGAGAAAGACATCCAAGAAATGCTCTGATGGACTCACGGTTTCTGCTAGACAACCAGCTCTGTTTCAGGCTGTATACCGCTTCGCGCCTTCTCACGCAGGCCTACCACCCGCTGCTCTCGCAGCACGGGCTCACATACCCCCAGTATCTGGTACTGATGGTCCTGTGGGAGAAGGACGCGCAGCCGGTAAATGACATTGCAAAACGCCTTAAACTCGAGACCAACACAGTGACTCCCCTGCTCAAGCGCATGGAAGCCGAGGGCCTGGTAAGCCGGAAGCGCGGCAGCACAGACGCCCGCCAGACCATTGTCAGCCTGACAAAAAAAGGCATCGGCCTGCAGGAAACCCTTGCTGATGTCCCCCAGAAGGTAGGCACTGCCGTCCTGTGCAGCAGCATTACCCCCACAACCGTCCCGGAGCTGTACGCCATGCTGGACGGTTTGATAGAAAAGCTATCTAAAATAAACTCGGAAAACTAAAGGAAGGAGCGCATCCCTCCAATGGCAGAGCGCAGGTCCGCTGATTCCTTCGAAAGAATCGTAAACCTGTCACGAAACGCCGCCTTTCCGGGCCCAAGATCGGTGTTTCCGGGCCCCGAGGGCGGCATTCGTGCGCTTGCGGGCCCGAGATTGGCGTTTCTGGGCCCAGACGGCGGTATTCGTGCGCTTTCGGGCCCAAGATTGGCGTTTTCGGGCCCGGACGGTGGCGTTGGTGCGCTTGCGGGCCCGAGATTGGCATTTTCGGGCCAGGGTGAAGGTCTCAGAGCCTTACGGCTTCGGCTTCAATGCGGGCGGCGATGGCGCTGGCATCCTGCGCCTCCATAAAGGAAACGGCAAACCACTTCTTCCTGAGGTCCTTGAGCGAAGCTCCGACGTGATATACCTTCTCATCGATAATTAGGAATCGGTCGTGAGACTTCTTGAATATAAAGACTGGGATAGCGCTGTATTGAGCGTCGTGCTTTGCGAGATCCAGTTTGAATTCTTCTCCAACCTTCTGTGTGTAAAGAGAGGCCTCAATCCCTTCATTACGCTTGTCAAGCATCGTCAGGACTGTATCATCTACATAGTTGTCAATCAGAATAATGCGCTTTTCGGCGCTTTTTATCAGCTTGCAGACGAACTCGTATGCATCATATATCTGGCCGTCGAAAAACACGCACTGCTTATTCTCTTCTTTTCGGCTGTCCAGCCAGGCAAAAACCCGATCAATCTTCTGGTCGGTCTCCAACTGGCGAACTTCCAATCTGTCCAACCGTTGGAAGACTTGAGCGTTTGCCAGCATAAATCGGCGCATTGCGACGAATGCCTGCATAATTCTCACACTGACACTCACAGCTGCTGGGCTATGAAGAACGGCCGAAAGCATAGCGACACCAGGCTCTGTAAATGCATATGGTAAAGATGAAGAGTGTTTCAAGTTATTGAACCGGTCACAATTTGTGACCAGTTCGTGAGTCTCCAGTTTTGAAAGACCGAAGCGAAAAGACTCTGGAAAACGGTCGATATTTCTTTTTACGGCCTGGTTAAGGACTTTTGTTTCAACACCATATAATTCGGCAAGGTCCCTATCTATCATCACATAGGTGTCTCGAAAGGAGTATATTCGAGCTTCAATGTTTACAATTTCTAAGGCCTCCATAAGTAAAAAAATCCTCCTAAAGTTTGTAAAGGGTGGTTTCCGCAAAACTATGAAAATGAGCGCTTCCTTCCAATGGCAGAGCGCAGGTTTTGCTGATTCTTTCGAAAGAATCGTAAACTTGTGACGAAACGCCGCCTTTCCGGGCCAGGACTATGGCGTTTGTGCGCTTGTGGGCCCGAGATTGACGTTTCTGGGCCAGAACGGTGGCGTTGGTGCGCTTGCGGGCCCGAGATCGGCGTTTTCGGGCCAGGACGGTGGCGTTGGTGCGCTTGTGGGCCCGAGATTGGTGTTTTCGGGCCAGAACGATGGCGTTGGTGCACTTGCGGGCCCGAGATTGGCGTTTCTGGGCCAGGACGGTGGAGTTCGTGTGCCTGCGGGCCCAGGATTGGTGCTTCTGGGCCAGGGGGAAGGTCGCAGAGCTTTATGGGTTCGGATGTCGGGACGGGACGGGACGGGGCGGGAGGTGAGGGGATGCTAGGCGGTTGGGGTGCGAAGCGGCCCGCCGAGGAGCCGCATGCCGGCGTCCCACCAGAGGTCCGGCAGGACCGTGTGCAGAAAGGCCAGGGACTTGGCCCCGAGCCCGACACGGTAACGCACGCGGGGGCGGCGGTTGACGGCAGCGCGGGTAATGGCCCGGGCAACTACGGTGGGCGACGTAAGATAATTCGACGAATATCCGTAGTGCAGGAGCGCCGCTTCTTTTGCGGCCGACGGCTCATACACGCTGCCCTCGGTGCACTCTTTCAGATGGTCGCCGGCGATGTGCCCCCACTGGGTACGTATGCCGCCGGGCTCTATCTTCACCACATCTATCCCGAAGGGCTTGAGTTCTATGCGGAGCGAGTCGCTGAGCGCCTCAACGGAGTACTTGGACACGTGATACCATCCGCCGTAAAGGAAGCAGCTCTGGCCTGCCAGCGAAGATATGTTGATTATGCGTCCGCTGCCCTGGCTGCGCATGTGCGGAATGACCAGACGGCACATGGTAGAAAGACCGAACACATTGGTTTCCATCTGCCTGCGGGCTTCTTCGAGAGGCACGCACTCAACCGGTCCGAAGTAGCCGTACCCGGCATTGTTCACCAGCACGTCTATGCGTCCCTCGGCGTCCAGCACCGACTGCACGCAACTTTGGGCAGACTTTTCATCGTTGACGTCCAGAAGGAGCGTCTTTATTCCATGCTCCCCCAGCGGCTCAAGCTTGTCGGCCCTTCGGGCTGCGGCGTAAACGGTGTGCCCCTTGGCCGCCAGCATCAGCGCCGCTTCGTATCCTATACCGGAACTTCCACCGGTAATCAAAATTACTTTAGACATATCAGGCTGCAAATATAACGATAGTTAATAAAGTATCAATTGGATATTTTTTTCAATAATTATTAAATTTGTTCGGGAGAATTAATACCGGCAATGAACACGCAGTCTTTTTACATACAGCGTCTGGACGTGCGGCGTGGCAATCACGCACCCCAGGATGTTCCGGACACGACGCTTCCGGCAATAGGCTTCGTATACCTGACAGAGGGCGAAATGCTCTTCGAAGACAAGGGCGAATCTATACTGTGCTCGCCCGGACATCTGATGCTCATTCCGCCGGGACGCACTTTCTCCATCCCATATTACGACGGCTGCAAGGGATACAGGGGGTATTTCGTGGAGTCCATACTTCCCGACCCGATGAGTCTGCATGTTCTCAACAACGTATGTATTAAAGCCTTCTGGTTCGACTACGCGGTGTTCGTGGGAGAATTGTTCAACATGCTCACGGCCGCGGCGCAGGCTGGAAACATGCGCTTTATCTCCAAGGGCATCGACCTGCTCCTGAGCATGGTGAACATACGCGGAGGGTGGACAGGATCGCCGCTGGTATCCTCCTTTATGAAGCATCTTTTCGACAAGGAAGATACCCCGCTTACCCCTGGCGAATACGCCGCCAAAAACAACGTTTCCCTGAACTGGCTTAATCGCAACGTCAAGGCCGGAACCGGAAAAAGCGTCGGGGACTGGATAGGCATCGCACGTATCCGCATGGCCAAAAAACTGTTACGCGACACGGACCTGCCAATCATAGATGTCGCTTCCCGGGCAGGCCTCTCCGACCAGGCTTATTTTACACGCTTTTTCAAACGCTCCTGCGGAATGACGCCGAGCGCATTCAGAAAGCTTTACAGGCACGGATAGTCCTAATGCACCATCTCACGAGAGGCCGTGGAGCGTTACGGCATCGAAAGTCAGGGCCGGCTCGACAGCTACATCCCCGGACTCAACATTCCCGACTACGGCGCATGATGACCAACGCCGGCCGCTCACGGAGCCTTGGGATACAGGCCTAGGCCGACTATCGGAACGGAGGCTTCCACAGCCGCGCGTCCTGGGGATGGAACGACGCCCGGTTCATAGACTTCAAGGACGGAAAACTACTCCGGCAACCGTGTGCCCTACAGCCCCGAACAAACCGCCTACATGGGAGCCGACTACACTATATCCCTTCCCGGGTCGGAACTGCGGTTGCTGGGCGACGTGAGGGCGGCGGGTCCGTTCTGCTGGAGCGAAGCCGGCACCCGCTAGGGTTCCGGTTTGTTTTTTCGCCTCGCATTTGCTAAATTGCAAGGCGAATCAATTGCAAACCGATGAAGAAAACTATTGCCGAACGGCTCCAGGCACAGCGCGAACACAAGCCGAATCCCGTACTGTATGCGCTTCTGCGGCTTGTCGTAGACATAATCGCCGCACCCCTCAAAATCAAATTCATCTACAAGGCGCGGCCGTCCAGGGACAAAGGCCCCATTGTGCTGGTAGCAAACCACGCATCCCGGATAGACTATGTCTACACAGCGCCGGTGGCATGGCCGAAAAGGCTCAACTACGTGGTCGGCTACAACGAATTCTTCGTTTTTCCCACCAGCATCCTGCTCAAGGTGGCGCAGGTGATCCCGAAGCGCAATTTCACCCCCGACATCCACGCCGTACAGTCCATGATGCGCATCATCCGCGAGGGCGGGAACATCTGCTTCATGCCGGAGGGGATGAACTCCATCACCGGCATGAGCCAGCCTGTCATGTGGGGCACCGGCAAACTGCTCAAAAAACTCGGTGTAAATGTCTACTACACAAAGATAAAGGGAGGCTACCTCAGCAACACCAAACACTGCCAGAAGCAGCGCCCGGGCCGAACGGAGGTAGTGGTGGACCGCATGTTCACGGCAGAAGAGCTCGCGCAGCTAACGGAGACGCAGATAGAGGACAGGATGAACCGCCTTCTGGCCCATGACGACTACATGTGGAATGCCGAACAGAAGATCAAGTTCGACGCCAAGGGCAAGCCGGCAGAAAGTCTTGAAACACTTCTATATATGTGTCCAAAGTGCGGAGCCATGCACAAGATGGTAAACGATGCCACCACTCTGACCTGCACGGCCTGCGGCAACAAGGTGGAGATTGACGAGTGCGGAGCCATCCGTCCCGTGGGCCCGGAATCGGTGTGCCCGCCGCTGGTCACCGACTGGACGCTGCTGGAGCGCAAGCGTGCAGAGCGCGACGTGCGCGAGCCTGGCTTCAGCTACAGCGGCCGGGTGCAAGTAGGCCTCCTTCCTGATTATAAATATCTTACCGGTGGCAAAACCTCGGAAATATGCGGAGACGGAACCCTTACCCTGACGGCCGCCGGCCTGCATTTCGAGGGCACGGTGCGGGGCAATCCGACGGCTTGGGACATCCCCATCGCCACCCTGCCGACCTTCGGCATGTGTACGGACATCAGCCGCTTCTACACCTTCCTTGGCGGCGAATTCTGGGAATTCTACCCCGAGGCCGGAGACACCCTCCGCTGGGACCACCTCACCGAAGAGATGCACCGTTTCCAGGGCGGCAAATGGCAGAATAATCAATACAGGCACAAGGAGGACCAGAAACTGAAATGAGTTCAGTTATAGTTGCATTGCTGGTACCGTTCCTGGGGACCGCCCTGGGAAGTGGCTTCGTATTTTTCATGAAAAGGGACATGCCCGCCTGGCTTCAGAAAGTCCTTCTGGGTTTTGCTTCGGGAGTCATGGTGGCGGCATCCGTATGGTCGCTGCTCATTCCGGGCATGGAGATGGGAAGCATCTGGCAGGTCACAGGCGGCCTGCTGGGCGGCTTTGCCTTCCTGCTTATGCTGGACCAGGTAATACCGCATATCCACCCCATGGGCGGCCCTGAAGGGCCGCGGAGCAAGCTTTCCAGGACAGCGATGCTGGCCCTGGCCGTCACCCTTCACAACTTCCCGGAAGGAATGGCCGTGGGCGTGGCAGTGGCGGGAGCCATTGCAGGAGGCGGCGGAATGTCGATTGCCGGAGCCCTTGCGCTGTCGGTGGGCATCGCCATACAGAACGTCCCCGAAGGGGCCATCATCTCCATGCCGCTGCGCGGAGCCGGCAACAGCCGGTGGAAGTCCTTTGCCATAGGTGCGCTGAGCGGCATTGTGGAGCCTCTGGGCGCAGTGCTGGTCCTGCTTCTTGCGTCCGTAGTCACTCCAATGATGCCGGTCCTTCTGGCCTTCGCCGCCGGAGCCATGCTCTATGTCATTGTGGAAGAGCTGATTCCGGAAGCCTCGCAGGGCGAGCACTCCAACATCGCCACCGTCGGCTTCGCCCTTGGCTTCGCGCTCATGATGGTGCTGGACGTGGTTATGGGGTAATAACTGCCATAGAACAGCCGATAACACAGGAATTCGCCTTCTCCGGGACAGTTTTTGCCGATTTCTGTCCCAGCTGCCCCAAAAAACACCACGCCGAGACAATTTTTGCCGATTTCTGTACCAGCGACACCCAAAAGCACCCCGCCGGGACAGTTTTTGCCGATTTCTGTCCAAGTGGCTCCCAAAAACACTCCGCCAGGACAATTTCTGCCGATTTCTGTCCCCAAGGCTCCCAAAAGCACTCCTCCGGGACAGTTTCTGCCGATTTCTGTCCCAGATGCCCCCAAAAACACTCCGCCGGGACAGTTTCTGCCGATTTCTGTCCCAGCTGCCCCAAAAAACACCCCGCCGGGACATTTTTTGCCGATTTCTGTCCACGAGGCGCCCGGCTCTTTTCTTGGGTGGAGCAATCAAACCAGTCGAGTCAATTATACCGCAAAAATCCATTTTCTCCCCAGTTGGTTTTTCTGAGGAGACAACTTCCGCGTACCCAATCGCGCGCCCTTCACAAAAAATTCATTTTCACGTCCAACACAAATCAATATGAGCAAATAATTTATGTATCTTTGCAAAAAATAACCAAACAATGAAAAAGTATCAACGTTTGATATATGATTGCCCGCTTGCCGAGCCAGTATACGCGGAGGTCGCTTCGATTCTTTGCCAAAGCAACGAGGATCTGACATTCGATTCCAACATTAATTACAACAATCCTTTCGGTGATTCGGAGGGCACAATTGATTAAGAGATTATGAAAAAGACAATCATATACCTTTTCATGGCATTTTCGCTGCTGGCTTGCAATAAGGAACAGCCTGCTGAGCCTGTCGGCGAAGAGAAACTGACGCTGGATTTTTCCGTCTCCGGAGGGTTGGAGCCCGAGACGAAAGGGGTCAAGACAAACTGGGCCAACAACGACAGGATATACATATTTTTTGACCAGACCGTTTCTGAAAATCCGGAGTATCTTGTCATCAAGTATTCAAACAGAACAAAGAACTGGGTCGCAGATTCCTGGACCACGGGGCTTGAATCCAAGATATATCATAATGCGTCCGGCAAACTCACCGCCCTGTACATGCCTAACGACAAAGTCGAGGGGAAGATTTCTTTTTCGAGGAAGTACAATTCTTCAACATATTCTTACACCTATTCCGTATCGGCGACTGACAGGGCAGGAAAAACATTCTTCTCTTACGTACTGAAAGCTGTCGATAAACCATATGTAGTGAGGAAAGGCGTCCTGAGCACCCGGTTTGCCATGGAGCCGGCTCAACAAAGCTACTATCAGTTCTGCATTCCCAACAAAGACCGGAACGGCAGTACCATACCGAACTCGGAGTCCCATTATTACCAACTGAGTACAGATTACGTCGTTTATGCGCCAATGCTGTACAACTTTGACCCCGCCTCCGGATCCCTTTACTTCGAAAACCGCCCCAAAGGGTATATGTCCGCCTATTTTTACTCCGGGCTCTGCTTCGCCGGAGTAAGACAAAGTATCGGCACCGGAGAATCGACTTACTATTTCCATCTGCTGGACAGCAAGAATAACGTGAAATACCTTCTTCGTGCCACAGCGGACCTTAGTACAAAGAGGGCCTGGATCCTTCCTGCACTGAACGACAAAGACAGCAAGGGCAACTACCGCTGGGAGATAGAGCCGGAAGGATAATAACTACATTGCTTCACATCCCTCAAGAATGTCCTGGAAAGCTTCTTCAAAATCACCGGTATACCAAGGATCGGCGACACCCTGCAGTATTCTTGGACCGAGACAAGCACCAGAGGCCTGTTTTTCATAACCTGTTGATTACAAGCCAGCAGCAAATCTCCTATGCTCCAAATGGCGCACAGGAGATGCAGAAGGGAATGGCATAAGTCATTTTTTTTGCATATTTTTGAGTGTTAAATATTTTGCATGCAATGAGTGATAAAGTTGTCCGTGGTGTTTTTGATTCTCCCGAAGAGGAATATGCCCGCAAGAATGGGCTGAAATTCGTGCACGATAAAATATTGGTTGCAAGGACTCATAGTGAGACTCCCGGAGGGTATGAGGGCAGAATCTACTATCTCTGCTTCAAAGACTCGGGCCAGCCTTATATCCGTAAAGAAATCTTTACGCCGGGCATTTCTGCAGGAAACTGCATGGGTGGAGAGTTCAACGAGGATCTGCCGATGGACTTCCTTGTGGACTGCGATATGGAAAAATTCACCGATGAGTTTCCGATGCGCTGCTACGAACAGATTCTTAATAACAGCGACATTGCCGAATTCATCCGCAAGTGGAATCTCAGGTATAAAGGAGAAAAGTAGCTAAGGGATTTGCCTTGGCTGGAATACCCTTGTCAGTCGCCTTCGTTCATCTTTTCTGCTATGAGGCTCTCGTTTGTAAGTAGTAGAAATCATTTAAAAAGACGCGCGAGGTTGGGTGACGATACCCTGCTGTTTGAGTGGACCCATGTAAGCAAAAACGGCCGTATTCGCACGTAGGGGTACAGGCCCTTGGACCGGTACCGTCACTCAGCTGGGACCTGCGCCGGCCAGAAAGGACCTGCGCCAGCAGCAGCGTCCCGCCTCGGGCCCGAAAAGGCCCGGCCGCAATGGCCGGATTCCGGAGGCGCTTGCGCCGACTAAGTCCCTTCCCCGAGGGAAGGGGTTTGGGGATGGGTCTACGTAGTAGCGCCCGGCGGGCGCGAGTTTGACTGGTACGCCGCATCCATAAACGAACAACGCCGGCAAATCACTGAAGTAACAATGAAATGCCGACGTCTTCTTGTCAAACTCGTGCCCCTGACGGGACAATTCTCGAACCTTTTGATGGAGGGAATTGAACGGATTTGGGAAATGCATGAGTATTTGCCGAATCCGAAGCGCTTTGCCCAGTAAGCCTTATTATTGTTCTTCGGGTTTAACAAACGGAAGTTCTTCGGGTGACTGAATATGGTCGATTGCTTTTTCGGAAGAGACGACACTGCGACCGAGGCGCTTCTCAACATCCTGCCGAGCAGATTTTGCGACTTCTGCCCCTTCTTTTGCCACGCCAGCGTTTTCTGAAAGGCCTTCCGGGTTTCGCTGTTTGCTGATTTCCGTGGCGGTTTCTTCCGCCAGGGCATTAAGCAGCAACTCCATATTTGTCATATTGTCCCGCAGGTTCTCCTTAGTGAGTCCTTTGTACTTCTTGTATTCACGGGTGGTCATCCCGCTCCAAGTCTTGGACATCAGGTCAGTCAGGAATGCAAAGTCAACCTCTTTGGTTACTCCACCCCGTTTCCATTCATCTGTAAGTCCCTTCCGAATCTCTATTGATTTGATGCGGCGGTTAATCCAGGTCTCTGAGTATCCCAAACGGCGATAATCGGCAATTGCCTGGTCGATACTGCGCTCCGGGTCTATGGCTTGGTTAATACGCTCTGCCGCTACCTGAGCCATCCAGATTTTAAAGGGCTCGGCCTTCTTGGAGGGGATGGATTCGATAATACGAAACATAAGAGCCATATCCGCGACATCTGTAGAATAACGCTTTCCGTCTTTTGGCGAGACCATTTTCAGTTGGTTACAATTTGTAACCGACTCATTTCCCTCTTTAATCAGCCTGAATTTCAACACTTTCCAATAATTTTTGGCGTGATCATAATCAGGTTGTTCAGTAAGCACCCCACAAACATCAACAATGGAAAAGAACCATTCCTGTTTATCCTCATCCCATGCAGTCCGAATCTTCCTCTGCTCAAACAACTGTATCTTCTCAATGTCCGACATAGCAAATCGTTTTCCACAAATATAATCGTTCTATATTTGGAAAACAAACCGTTGCCAAAAGTGGGAATCGGGTAGTTGCTCAACGCTGCTTTATTGTCTGCGTGAAGAAGACGCAAAAAGAGGTGTCTTCTGAGTTGCTTACACTTTGTAAGTAGTAGAAAGTATTCAAACAGGCTCTTGGGCCGGTATCGGCGTCTTACCGTCACCCCAGCCTTACGGCTGTGCCGGATGCCGTTACCATCAGCATGCCGCCGTTTTCTCCGAGGACTTCGTAATCGATGTCGATGCCCACGACGGCATCGGCGCCGAGCCTGCTTGCCCTGTCCGACATTTCCTGCATGGCCTGCGTGCGGGCGGTGATGAGTTCTTCTTCGTAAGAAGCGCTCCTGCCGCCCACTATATTGCGGATGCTGGCAGCAAAGTCCCTCAGGAAGTTTACGCCGGAGCTGACGCCAGGCTTACTTCATCTTTTCTGCGATGATGGTCTCGAGGTCCTCGCGGTTCATCTTGCCGTCAAGGTAGATGAAAGTAGCTTCGTCACCTTCATCGGCAATCATCACAAAGCCGTTGACTATCGTCTCGGTGCCAACCGTGTACATTCTTACAACTTCGCCCGAGTCCTTGGCCTCGAGAAGGAGCTCGTACCGGCCGGCCTTAATTAACTTCGCGGCCTCGGCTTTGAGTTCGGTGTTGATGGCCGGGTTCTCGCTGTTGATCAGGTAAAGGCCTGAAAGCGACTGGATTATCGGAGCCAGGTTGACGTCTTCGCCTTCGACGTGGAGGTCGGGAATCTTGCCGATGAGCCTGAACATGGCCGGTGAAATGTACACGGCGCTGACACCTTCGGCATCGGAATATTTCTGATAAATGCTTTTTCCCGTCTGGGCAAAGGAGAATATGCTTGCGAGCAGCAGTGCTGCAATTATGGCTATACGTTTCATGGTTAATTGATTTTATTGATTATTTCCATCGGCTTTTCGGCGGCGTGCTCCGCTTTGGCGGCCATGTCCACTCCTATGGCCATTTTGTCCGATATTTTTTGGAATGTCGCCTCAACCTGGGCGTATGCAAGATAGGGATCTTCGAAAGTATCCTGAAGCTTGCCGGATCCATCGTGATGGATAAGGACCACTGCGGCGAGGCCCGCAGCAACTGCGAGTGCGGCATAAGGTATCCACCGGACCGGACGGGCCTCGGGCTTAACGGTCTCTTTTGCAGCAATCGCGGCCTTGATTCTCTCTTCCAGGCCGGCGGGAATCGTTATATCCTCGCCGAGAGCTGCCATTTCCAGCTCGTCCTCCTGCAGTTTTTCTATGTCTTGTATCATTTTCATGCTATGTGTTTTATTTTTGTCCGGGCCTGCGAAAGCAGTACGCGGCAGGTGAGATAATTCATTCCGGTCCGCTCGGCTATCTCTTCGTAAGACAAGCCGTCGACGGTCCGCAGGATGAGCACTTTACGCTGCCGCTCGGGCAAGGCCTTGACAGCCTCCAGGACCTTGTTGAGACGTGCCTTGGCATCGAAGGTGTCATCAGGAGCCGGAGAGAATCCGGTCTGGGGAAGCTCTTCGGGGAAACTCTCGTGCCCGGCCTTCCTTATCCTGTCTATACAAATGTTCTTCAGCAGCCTGATGGCGTAGGCCTTCGGAAGCCTGATCCCGTTGAGGCTGTCCCTGGATTCCCACAGCTTAAGATACAACTCCTGTACGGCATCTTCGGCCTCCACCCCGGATTCCAGCATATAGTAGGCAATCCGGTAGAGTGTTCCGGCAAGCGGCAGATAATCCTTATGGAACAGGGACTCAGTCATCGGATGCGATCCTGGCTATGGTCTCCATCGACACGGAACCCTTTATGCAGATCAACGCAGATTCCGACGGAGCAAATATAACGAAGTCACTGACTTTGTCGGAACTCTCGTCATATGAGCCATAGATTTTTACCTTCTCTCCGGAGTCGCTTGCTTCCATCAGCACTTCCGAATCTGACAGGGCATCTGTAAGCTTGAGGTTTATGCTGGCCTTGTCCTCCTCGGAACAATCATCGTAACTGAAGACGGTAAGACCCCGGATGTCGCTCAGCAGGCCGACGGCCTCACTCACATCGGGATCGTCTATGCCGGCCACACGTATGACGCCTTTTAAGGCTCCTGTCGCAAAGCGGCCAAGCTTCAGATAATCTGCACCTTCGTATTGACGGCACTCTGAAATGGTTGTATAAATGCGGGATGTACCCGCCGCCTTACCTTGAGTCTCCATGCAGGACACACAAGGAAGCAAAATGCATAACAGGAATAAAAAACGCTTCATACTCAATCAGTTAAATAACCTGCCGCTATAGCACGCTCTCAAGCGGCACATCTGTAAGACGAATTACCGGCTGTTTTGTTAATGCAAAACTTTCATTTTGCCGCCACGGGCCCAATAGTATTTCAGGCCCGGCCGGGGACCTGCGCCAGGGATTATGGGAGATACATAAGGTTTTACCGAATCCGAATTTGTTGCGTCAAGATGCCGCCAACATCGTACACGTTGAAAAAGACGTACCAGGTCGTATGCTTATTCTTAGAAAACGATGCATATTGCATATCTTTTTCCGAATCGGTCAAACCATGCTGGAGCTTTTCTATGAACCCTTAACTTCCAGGAGAAACAACACCCTCATTCTACTTCACTATCCCGGCCTCTTTCTTTTCAAACATTTCGGTTAATCCTTCCCGCACCTTTGCAATCACTTCATCGACGGTAACTGCACGTGCCAGATCATACTCAACTGGATTCTGTTGAGCAGTCAAGACAAAAGTCTCATTTTTACCTCTCTGGATAAGGACTTGTTCTCTCCTGGCAATATCCAGATACTTTTTCATATTGCCTCTCAACTCGGCGGAACTAATAACGACCATGGCACAAGTACATTATAATGTACAATTATACAAAACAATTTTTAATATTCAAGAATAACCGTAAGTCTTTTGGTTGCTTACAAATTGTAAACAACTGCCTACATTGTAAGAAGTAGAAATCATTTAAAAAGACGCACGCGATGCTGATTGACGATACCCTGCAGCTTTCGTGGACCCCAATAAGCAAAAATGGCCGATTTCGCCCATAGGGGTACAGGCCCCTGGACCGGTATCGGCACTCGGCCTGGGACCTGCGCCGACAGCAGCGTCCCGCCTCGGGCCCGAAAAGGCCCGGCCGCAATGGCCGGATTCCGGAGGCGCTTGCGCCGACTAAGTCCCTTCCCCGAGGGAAGGGGTTTGGGGATGGGTCTACGTAGTAGCGCCCGGCGGGCGCGAGCAAGGCAGGCAGGACATCAGAAAAAGAGAAACCGTTCGCTACTCTCGAATAATCGAAAAAGTTCGAACGGTTTTTGCCTTGCTCGTGCCCGAGGCGGGACTCGAACCCGCACATCTTTAAAGGACAATGGATTTTGAGTCCATCGCGTCTACCATTCCGCCACTCGGGCTGAAGGGAAGGGACTGCAAAGGTATTAAAAATTTGATAGTTTCCCAATAATTTAGCGTATCTTAGTGTTTTCAAACTCCGCTTATGATTTGCACAAGCCTACAACACAAGACTTTCCATGAGATAATGGAGCTGCTGCCGCAGCTGGAGATGGCCGAGATACGCCTCGACAGCTGCAAGCTCGGCGACAGCGAAATCGAAGAACTTTTCAGCCAGACCGACATTCCTCTCGTGGCTACATGCCGGGTGCAGGCGGCAGGACCTTTACCGGCCCGCAGTTCGGAGCGCAGCGACAGAGGGGTTCAAGGGGAACCCTCCCCTTGTCCCCCGGGGGTGCAGGGGGATAACTTTGGTCCAGCCTGTGGCTGGGCCGAAGCGGAACGGAAACTGACCCTCGCCGTTCAGGCCGGTGCCCGCTACGCCGACCTCGAAATCGAGGCCCCCGCCGAGTTCAGCCGGCGCTTCCAGAAACTCTGCCGGGAGTGCGGCACTTCCCTCATACGTTCGCACCACGATTTTGAAGGCACGCCCGACGAAAAAGGCCTCCAGATCGCCCTTGCCAGATGCTTCCGCTACGGCGCCGACATAGCCAAGATAGTCACCACCTGCCACTCCCCGGAGGACGCCGCACGCATTGAGGCCCTGTACAGCATAATCCTGGAGAACGTAGACTCCCTACAGGGCCGCCTGATCGCCTTCGGCATGGGCGAAGAAGGCCGGAGCACACGCACCGAGTGCCTCAGGCGTGGAGCTCCATTCACCTATGCCGCCCTGAGCGAAGATGAGGCCACCGCCCCCGGCCAGCCGGTTGCCGCGGCGCTCGCCGAAACCCTATACGGCAAGCTCAAACCTTTCCGCCGCAAAGTTATCCGGATGCCGGCCTCCAAGAGCTTCGCCCAGCGGGCAATACTCGCCGCGGCACTCTCCGAGGGCACTTCACACCTCTTCGACTACACCCCCTGCGAAGACAGCGAGGCAGCACTTCAGGCGGCACGCACCCTCGGAGCCGACGTACAGCAAGACGGCAGCACGCTCATTATAACCGGAATAGGACCGGCCGACCAGGACCTCGGCCTGGAACTGCTCAACGTGGGCGAGTCCGGACTCCTGGCCCGTCTCTCCATCCCCGTGCTCTCGGCTATAAACGGCGCTCCGTTCGCCCTCGAGGGCTACGGCACCCTGACTCGGCGCCCCATGAACGAAGCCGCGTCCATAATGGCCGCTTTCGGCGTGCTCATCAGCAATCTGGACGAAAGCTCCGGACGTCAGATACACGTGCCCCTGACCGTACGCGGACGCCTTATCCCGGGCAACGCCGAGGTCAACGGCGAAAGCGGCTCACAGCTGATATCCGGCCTGCTCATGGCACTCCCGATGTGTGCGAAAGACAGCGAGCTGCATGTCAGCAACCCCAAGAGCCTCCCCTACATGTACATAACCCTCGACGTGCTAAAGCACTTCGGCATCGGCACCCGCAGCGAAATGGAGGGTGACGCCCGCATGCTCGAAGAAGAAGACTGGAGCGCCTGCACCGGCATAAACTTCAAGGTGCGCGGAGGCCAGCACTACAGGGCAGCCGACCTGGGAATCGAGGCCGACTGGAGCGCAGCGGCGGCTTTCCTCGCCGCAGGCGCAATTTTCGGCAGCATAGAGATAGACGGCCTGGACATGAAGTCCATACAGGCCGACATAGCTATCATCGACGTGCTGGTGGAGGCGGGAGCCATCGTTTCGCAGATGGAGGACGGCACTGTCTGCGTGAGGAAGGCCCCCCTGGACGCCTTCTCTTTCGACCTCAACCACGCCCCGGACCTCTTCCCCGTGGTGGCGGTGCTGGCTGCCTTCTGCGCCGGCGAAAGCCGCCTCGCAGGCCTGGGAAGGCTTGCCGGCAAAGAGTCCGACCGCGCTGCGGCTATCATAGAAATGCTCCGGCAGGCCGGCGTGGAGACCTATGCCGACGGCGACATACTGGTGGTTCAGGGCGAAAGCCTCTCGAGCAGGCTGCTCAGCGGCCGGCTGCTCAAGGGCGGCGCCTACACCTCCCGCCACGACCATCGCATGGCCATGGCCCTCGCCCTCGCCTCACTGGGCGCCGACGGCCCCATAGACATCGACGACACTGCCTGCGTGGCTAAGAGTTTCCCGGAATTCTTTGAAGTGTTTCAGAACAAGTAGCGGTCGGACAGCATGCGCCCTGAACCGTCCATGATGACTTCTGCATACGGGAGCACTACTTCCGCACAACTGCGCACTGCCACAAGGCCTGCGCCGCCGTCGACGTTGCATGGATATACCATGGCGCTGCCTATCTGGTCCAGGGGATTCTCAAATCCGTCCCAGGTGTCGCCGGAAAGCAGGAATGACGTCCAATAGTCCTCGGCGCACAGGGAGCACAGACGCAGGCGCATCGACGTCTCGAGCGCAAACCGCTGTTTCTCGCTAACTTCATAATCATAAGAGCCATAGGGCTTGTACAAGTAAGAATATCTGTTACTGTCGCAACTGATATTCATTGTCTTGGCCGCCCCCGCAAAGGCATGGTCGCTGAACACACGCCCTTGTTCTCCCCGGACCTGCGCCCCGGTCCTTTCATGCAGCACGACTTCGCCGCCGTCCTGGTTATATATCAGGACGTCCTCGTAGAGTTTTACGACAAAATAATCCTCTTCGGGAGAATTGTCCGCCACTTGCAGGCATACTTGGTGAGATCCGTCGATCAAGGCTATACCGGCATGCCCGATTACAGGAGGGAGAGGAGCCACCGTTTTGGCGCTGACGTATGGCGCAAGCGGAGCATCCGCAGTAACGCATACAGTATCGCCCGGCTCAATCCGGGCACGGAGCTGCGCGTCTCCGAGCGAGTCGGCCACCTCTTCATCCACCCGGACGCCGTTCACAAAACACACCACCACGGTCCCCGGTGCAGGCTCTACGCCAGTCCGGCAGCCGTAGCAGGCCGACACAGTATGCAAAGTATCAGCCGTATAGAGTCTCGCATTAAGGCACAGTATCCTGTCGGCACCTGCGGGCTCCGGCACTATCATCTGGCTGCACGAGACCACCGGCAGCAGCATTATCAGCAGAAAAATATATCGTCTCATCAGAAATTGCGTGTATATGATACAGTAGGCAGGAACATAAGGACGGAATTCCTCATAACAGCCGGAGTGCCGTCAGGATAGGAAGTGCTGTATCCCGGAACTCCGGGACTGCTGTAGCTATGCGTGGCCGTCAGATAATATATCTCGCCGTTACGGCTGCCATAGAGATTATAGATACCGAAGCTCCAGACTCTGTCTCCCCGGTGCAGCGGCTTCCGGAAATTTACGCTCACATCGGCACGGTGCACAGGGGGAAGCCTCCAGCCGCCAGCCGCCGAAGCATACAGGACATCCCGGTATTCCTTATAATAATTCTGGGAAGGTTCGCTGAATATACGTACGTAGTGCGAAGGGACGGTCATGGGAGCTCCGGAAGCAAAAGTCCAGGCTGCCGTGAGATCGGTGTGCTCGTTGAAATTATATGTAAGGCACAGATTGATACGGTGCCTCCTGTCGGTAGAAGCCGGGAAGCGCCGGCCCCCGCCCACACTGCCGTCCGCGAATTGACGGTCCGCCCAGGAAAGGGTATAGCCAAGCCAGCCGGTGAGGCGGCCGGAGGTTTTGCGGGCCAGCAGTTCGGTGCCCCACGCCCGGCCCTGCCCGGAGGCCACGATGGAGGACCACATGGCATAGCTGGAGCCAAGCGTTGAGTAGCTGTTGCGGTATTCCGCGACTCCGTTCAAGTTCTTGTAATAAGCTTCCGCCGAGAAATCCCATCCTTCGATGCCAGAGAAGCGCAAACTTGCAGACAGCTGATCGGAAGTCATCGGAGGCAAGGATGCCGAGATCGGTCTCCATTCATCTCCCGGCATGATCGAGAAAAGCGACGGAATACGGTGCATGCACTGGGACATGCGTGTGTAGCCGGCCTCGGCCAGCCAGGCCTCCGACGGCATCCAGCGGACGCTGAAGCGGGGTTCAGGAATGAACCATGCCTTCCCGAAGGACATGAAAAGACTCATGCGCAGTCCGGGATGAAGGGACAAGTGGTCTCCGATGCCGATATTACCTTCTCCCCATACCGCCGCTTCGTGGGAAACTGTAGTTTCCGGCCGCACAAGCCAGAACAGGCTGTCGGTGACGCTCGCCCCATTTTCTGTCTCCGAAATATGGCGTGTACGCCCGCCGGGGCTGAAAAGATGCAGGGCATAATGCGCCCCCAGATCAAAGTTCTCTGTCTTGTAGCCGGCGGACAGATGCACGTCGCGCAGAACAGAAGCGGCCCGGGTAGCTGTGCTGCCGGAATGCAGATCCCCTTCCAGATCCGTATCCACCGTACCTGTCCTCATGTCCCTTATTCCGTAACGGGAGTATGCCAGAGCGACATTCAGCTCTTTGGAATGAGTCCACCGCAGAGCCGCAAGAGTGTTGCCCCAGACATACAGATAGTGATTGTCGGTGTAGATATATTTGTCCAGCGGAGCGAAATTCCGGTCGTACTCTCTTTGGAATTCAGCTCCCTTCCTGTCATCCCGGTACAGGTCACATCCGTTGTAGACCGTAAGCGACAGCTTGTCGGAAGGCGACAGGTCGCGGTCGAGGCGTCCGCTGAGGTCGTAGAACCAAAGGTTGGACGAAGAATCCAGGCACAGCAGAAGCGGCTCGGCAAGCATGGTGTGGAGAACTCTCCCACTGAAGGAAAAGCGCGTAAGGCTGTCTATCGGGCCGTCAAGATGCAGTTTGCTTGCCAGCAGGCCCGCCGTCACGCTGCCCCTCAGGGCAGTGCCGTTGCCTTCGGCGCTCGTTACGCTGACCACAGAGGAAGTGCGGCCGCCATAACATGCCGGGAAGTTCCCCTTATAAAGGGTTACCCCGCCCACCGATTCGGCCGGAAAAACGGAAAACAAGCCCATCAAGTGGTCAGCATTGTACACCGGAACTCCGTCCAGAAGGATAAGGTTTTCGTCGGCATATCCGCCCCTGACGCTGATGCCGCTGAATCCCTCGGACGCAGCCTGCACGCCTGGAAGCATCTGGAGCGTCTTCAGCACATCCTTCTCTCCGAACAGGACCGGAGCCTGAAGCACCGCCAGGCGGCTCAGCCCTATGCTCCCGGGAGCTGGCACATCCATCATCTGTTCCCTCCAGTCCACCACTTTTGCAGAGTCAATCAGCTGCACTTCAGACAAAGAGGCCATCTGTTCGGGCGATATTTTCACTGCTGACGGCAAGCGCTTAAGCACCACCTGCCGGTTATGTATCTCGAAGTCAAGACCGGTCCCCTGCAACAGCCGGCGCAGATTGGTCCGAAAACCTCTGGAATCGAGGGCCTTTCCGCCGTAAGCCGAATCCAGGGGCAGGGTGGAATCGTACACGAAGTGCACTCCATAGCGCTTTTCGAGCTGGTCCAATCCTTCCCTGACTGTCTTTTGCGCAAAAGAAGGAAGCGAAATGGCCACGGCCAGCAATATAATCATCAACTTCTTCATTGCTCTCTCTCCTTTGATGATATGCAGCGCCACACGCTGGTCATGCGCCCCTCGATGTATTCACGGCCAGGCATCACAAGCACTTCCGTCATATAAGACAAAGTCAGACGGCCATCTGCAAATGTCACTTCCGGCTCTTCCAGGCGGCCAAGCTGAATGAAAGAGTCAATTATCTCGAACGACAGGGTTCCGTCTTTCTCTGCTTTGAACCGGACAGAAACATACCCTGTCTGCGGATATTGAGTATATCGCACGCTGCAGACTACCGGAATAGAAAAATAACCGTTGCCATTGGAGATATCGTCACGATAAACATACACAGTGAAGGAATGTTGTTCCGCCAGCTTCTTCTCAATCTCAGCGAGATTCACTTCCGGCCCCTCCCACATAAGAGTATCGGCGACATACTCACCCATCAAAGCGTCAATGGCGCGCTGCGCAGGCCATCCTATGGAAGGCTCCGGAAGCTTGCGGCCGCAAGACACGGCGACTGCCGCCAGCAGCGCCGTCATAATCAGAATCTTAACCCTCATCACTTCGTTCCTCCCGACTCCCTGGTTATGGACACGCCAAGTGCGCTTTCGATCAGTCCTATTATTTCATCAAGAGATTCTTCCGCCCCGAACTTGGCCGTCAGGAGCCTTCCGGGAGAAGCGGTGGACAGATTCTCGCCAAAGTACGCCGACAACTCCTTCATAACTTCTCCAAGAGGCTCAGCTTCATATACGAAGGTCTTCGTCGCCCATGCCGAGGGATTCGGCGTTGACGGAACACGTACCACGGTGTCTGCCGAGGCCGACGCCGACTGCCCTGCCGTGAGTATTTCAGAAGCATTGCCGCAGCTCAGGCGCACGCGGCCACTTGTCACATCTACCCTGGAGCCGAGGCTGTCCTGCAAGACCTGGAACCTGGTGCCGAGCACCTGCACCCTGGCTCCGGGGACATCCACGGTGAAAGGATGCGCTTCGTCGTGCGCGACTTCAAAATACACCCTGCCCCTCATGCTCACGGCACGGGGGTTCCGGTGCGCCCGAAGAGCAAGGGTGGAACCGGGAGCGAGCGTCACGCGGCTTCCGTCCTTGAGGGTAAAACTCTGAACTATATCAATTGCCTTGTATTCCGTGACAGCTCCCTGCCAGCGGAAGAAAAGCAGTGCCGCGATGGCGGCGAAAGAGAGCGACAATACTGCCGGACGCCACCAGCGGGGCCACGCCTTGGCGTGGTCCGAGGCCATGGCACGGAACCGCCTGTATGCGCGACGGGCGTCAAAACGTCCCTCCTTGAAATGAGTTAAAACAAAATTTAGTCTGTCCATTATGACCTTAAGACGGAGTTTTGCTCAAAAAGTACCATCGCAGAATCAAAAAAATGACAGAATAAACAGGAAATCTTTTGAACCGGCACCGCGAAGGGTATTCAGTGCACGTGAGATATGGTTGCGGACTGTATTCTCCGACAACCCGAGCTCGGAAGCGATCTCGCTGTAAGTCATATTGTCGCGCTTGGCCATCACAAGGCAGCGGCGACGCTGTTCCGGAAGGGCCTCCACCGCAGACCACAGGCGTGCTTCGCGCTCGCTTCGGGAGACTATTTCATCAAAAGAGAGTTCTTCGGCCAGATCTTCAGGGACGGAATCAAAGGCGCGGTGCGAGCGCAGGCGGTCTATGCACCGGTTGCGCACCGCAGTGTAAAGCCATGGTTTCGGGTTGTCAGGTTTGCTTTGCCACAGCGAAAGGAAGCACTCCTGAACAATGTCCTCGGCGTCATCTGCATCTTCCAGATAGTGCAGGGCATAGAGACACAACGGCCTGAAATGCTGCCGGAACAAAGCTTCCATGTCATAGTTATTTCCTTTCACCGCAGCAAAGTTAAGGATAAATACCAAAACGGGCAAGGTCTCCGGCTTAAAAGAGACCCTGCCCGTTAGTCAGTCAAAAGAAAAGTCCTACAGCAGGTGGAAACTGGCGGTAAGGCCGGCCATCACGATGCTCACCATGCTCATGAGCTTGATGAGGATGTTCAGCGAAGGACCGCTGGTGTCCTTGAACGGGTCGCCCACGGTGTCGCCCACCACGGTGGCGTGGTGGCAGTCGGAGTTCTTGCCGCCGAAGTGTCCTTCTTCAACGAACTTCTTGGCATTGTCCCATGCTCCGCCGGAATTGGACATGAACACTGCAAGCACGAAGCCTGCGCCAAGGCCACCGATGAGCAGACCGAGCACGCCGGCAACGCCGAGCACCAGGCCCACCACAACAGGCACTATGATGGCAAGCAGCGAAGGACCGAGCATTTCATGCTGGGCAGCCTTGGTGGAAATCTCCACGCAGCGCTTGTAATCGGGAGTGCCCTCACCGGTGAGGATGCCCTTGATCTCGCGGAACTGGCGGCGGACCTCAACTACCATCTTGGAAGCGGCACGTCCCACTGCGTTCATGGTAAGACCGCAGAACAGGAAGGCCATCATGGAGCCGATGAACACGCCGGCAAGTACGGTGGGATTCATCAGGGATACATTGTAGTTGTTGAGGATATCGAGGATAGATGCCTCCGCGGCCTTCACCTGGCCGGCAACGCCGGAAACCATGGCGCCGGCACGCTCCAGCGCAATTTTAATCTCTTCTATGTAGGATGCCAGCAGAGCCAGTGCGGTAAGGGCTGCGGAACCAATGGCGAATCCCTTGCCGGTGGCGGCAGTGGTGTTGCCCAGGGCGTCGAGCACGTCGGTGCGCTCACGCACTTCGGGCTCCAGTTCGCTCATCTGGGCATTGCCGCCAGCATTGTCCGCTATGGGGCCGTAGGCATCGGTTGCAAGGGTAATGCCCAGGGTGGACAGCATGCCCACGGCAGCTATGGCCACACCGTACAGACCCTTGGAAAGGTTGGTGGCGGTCATCATGTTCTGCACGTCGAAGCCGATTGCGAAGAGATATGCAAGCACGATGGCCACTACGATGGCTATCACGGGGATGGCGGTGGAGATCATGCCCAGGCCGACACCGTTGATGATGACGGTGGCAGGACCTGTCTTGGACGCCTCTGCAAGCTTCTGGGTGGGCTTGTATGAGTGAGAGGTGTAATACTCTGTGGCCTTGCCGATGACGACTCCGGCAATGAGGCCGGATACCACCGAGCAGGAGAAGTGCCACCAGTCGTTGTTGCCGGTGCCGAACACCAGGGCGAGTATGCCGAAGGTAGCCACGCCGCTCAGGATGGCGGCAAGGTTGGTACCGAAGCTCATGCTCTTGAGCAGCTGCGCCATACCTGCACCCTCTTTGGTGCGCACGGTGAAGATGCTGACAACGGACAGCACCACGCCCACGGCCGCGATGAGCATAGGGGCCAGGATAGCCTTGGTCTGCATCTCGGGGCCTGCCATGTAGAACGCGGAGGCGCCAAGCGCCATGGTACTGAGGATGGAGCCGCAGTAGCTCTCGTACAGGTCGGCGCCCATGCCGGCCACGTCACCCACGTTGTCGCCCACGTTGTCGGCGATGGTGGCGGGGTTGCGGGGATCGTCCTCGGGGAGGTCGCTCTCGACCTTGCCCACGATGTCGGCGCCTACGTCGGCGGCCTTGGTGTAGATACCGCCGCCCACACGGGCGAAGAGGGCCTGGGTAGAAGCACCCATGCCGAAGGTGAGCATAGTGGTGGTAATAACAACAAGCTTCTGAGCCTCAGTAGCTTCCACAATGAAGGCATTGAGCAGGATATACCAAAGTGCAATGTCCAGGAGGCCAAGACCCACGACGGTAAGTCCCATGACGGCGCCGCTGCGGAATGCCACCTTGAGGCCTGCATTGAGGCTGCGGCGGGCGGCGTTGGCTGTGCGTCCGGAAGCGAAAGTCGCGGTCTTCATGCCAATGAAACCTGCCAGTCCGCTGAAGAAACCGCCGGTAAGGAATGCGAACGGTACCCAGGGGTTCTGTACGTGGAACACATAAGCAAGTATGGCAAAGAACACGGCCATGATTGCGAAGACGATGACGACCACTTTGTACTGCTGCTTGAGGTAGGCCATGGCGCCCTCGCGGACGTACTGGGCTATCTGCCTCATGGTGGGTGTCCCTTCATCCTGCTTCTTCATCTGACGATAGAAGATGAAGGCGAAAAGCAGTGCGACCAGAGAGGCGCAAGGGACTGCATAGAATAGAGAATTCATATAGGTTAGTTTGTTTTTATACCGCTAAAGTAATAAAAATATATATGAAAAACAAAGCCCCGGCCTTGTTCTACTCTGGTCGGGGCTTCAGTTCCTGGGGCGTCTTACTCCGCCTGAGGTGCCTGCTCGGGGGCCTGTTCGGGCGCTGCCTCTGCGGGGGCCTCGGCCTTCTTTGCGCGGCTGCGGCGGGTCGTCTTCTTGGCGGCCTTGGGAGCGCTTGCAAGAGCGGCCTCGTTGAAGTCAACGAGCTCGATCAGAGCCATTTCGGCGGCATCTCCCTGACGGAAACCGGTGTGAAGCACACGGGTGTATCCGCCCGGACGGTCGGCCACCTTGGGAGCGATGGTGCGGAAGAGCTCTGCAACAGCGTTCTTGTCCTTGAGGTAGCTGAACACTACACGGCGGGAGTGGGTGGTATCCTCCTTGGATTTGGTGATAAGCGGCTCAACGTAGCTCTTGAGGGCCTTGGCCTTGGCTACGGTAGTGTTGATGCGCTTGTGCAGGATCAGGGAAGATGCCATATTGGCGAGCATGGCCTTGCGGTGACCGCTCTGACGTCCAAGATGATTGATAGCTTTATTGTGTCTCATCTCTACTGAATTTCAATTTTTTTCTTGGGTTCGATATTATACTTGGTTACGTCCATTCCGAACTCGAGCTTCATCTTCTCGACAAGAAGCTCGATTTCGTGAAGGCTCTTGCGGCCGAAGTTGCGGAACTTCATGAGCTCGGGGCGGGTGTAGGAAACGAGATCTGCAAAGGTCTCGATCTCAGCCGCTTTGAGGCAGTTGAAGGCGCGCACCGAAAGACCTACGTCCGCCAGTTTGGACATCAGCAGATGCCTTGTGCGGAGGGACTCCTCGTCAAGCTCGCTGGCAGATGACTCCACTGCGTTCTCGATGGGGACTTTCTTGTCGTCGGTAAAGAGCCTGAAATGGTAAATCAGTATGTTGGCAGCTTCCTCGAGTGCACTCTCGGGGCTTATGGATCCGTCGGTGACCACTTCGATGGTAAGCTTCTCGTAGTCGGTCTTCTGCTCGACACGCCAGTTGTCCACGCTCCAGTTGACCTTGCGGATAGGAGTGTAGATGGCATCCACGGGGATGGTGCCGATGGGCGTGTTCTC
>CAMJHF010000014.1 GCA_946405435.1 uncultured Bacteroidales bacterium | reverse complement strand
AGGCCCTCGAAGAGGCTGAAGGCAACTTCGAGAAAGCCATCGGCATCATCCGCGAAAAGGGTAAGATGGTAGCCGCCAAGAGGGCCGACCGTGAGACCTCCGAGGGTGCCGTCAAGGCCCGCATCGCAGACGGAAAGGGTATTCTGGTATGCCTTGGCTGCGAGACCGACTTCGTGTCCCGCAACGCCGACTTCCAGAATCTCGCCGAAGCCATCGCCGACGTGGCCATCGCCAACTGCCCCGCCGACCTTGAAGGCCTGAAGGCCTGCAAGATGGCGGACGGTTACACCGTGGCCGAGGCCGTCGAGGCCCAGACCGGCAAGACCGGCGAAAAGCACGTCCTGGTAGGATACGCCCTTGTGGAGGCTCCTTTCGTGGCTGAGTACATCCACAAGATCAACGGCAAACTCGGCGCCCTGGTTGGCTTCAACAAGCCTGTCAGCGAGGCCCTTGCCAAAGGTGTGGTCATGCAGGTTGCATCCATGAACCCCGTCTCCATCGGCATCGCCGACTGCCCTCAGAGTGTCCTTGACAACGAGAAGGCCGTCGCCATCCAGAAGACCAAGGACGAGATGGTGCAGAAGGCAATTGACGCCGCCCTCAAGAAGGCCGGCATCAACCCCGCCCACGTGGACAGCGAGGATCATATCGAGTCCAACACCGCCAAGGGTTGGATCACCCCCGAGCAGGCCGCACAGGCCCGCGAGATTATCAAGACCGTGGGTGAGGAGAAGGCCAAGAGCCTGAACCCCGTCATGATCGAGAACATCGCCAACGGCCGCGTCCAGAAGTTCCTCAAGGAGCAGACCCTCGAGGAGCAGGAGTACCAGATGAGCGACGACAAGATTTCCGTCAAGGCCGCCATCGAGGCCGAGGACAAAGAGGCCAGGGTCGTAGCCTTCAAGCGCTTCAGCCTGAACGACTAACCTTATACGGTATTCTTTAAAAACCGGCCAACCACAAATTGGCCGGTTTTTTGTTGGCTGTACCTCAAAAAGAAGTATCTTTACAACATGAAAATAACACTAAAAAGCCTTCTATTCTGTTTTGCCCTGATTCCCAGCGTTTTGGCTAATTCCCAGACAATTCCTGTGAATCCCAAGTTCGGAATGGTTTCCGATGAGGAACTGCGCATGACGGTCTATCCGCCGGACACCTCTGCCGCCGTGGTCATACTGTACAGCAAACAAGAGGTTGAAGCCGCTTTTACCAACGCCCTTACTTTCGGGCGCAAGATTACCCGCACGGAAAGAATCAAAATCCTCAAGGAGTCCGGTAAAGACTACCCCGACTTCAAATTATTCTACTCCACAAAAAGCGACCCCAGGGAGGCCGTCTCCAACATCAAGCTAACCACATACAACTTGATTGACGGCCAAAGGACCGCAGACAAACTCACCCGAAAGATGATATTCGACAAAAAGGAATCGGACACCCGCAACTCCATTTCTTTTTCGGCCCCCAATGTCCGGGTGGGCTCCGTCATCGAAGTATCGTATACTTTCGAATCCCCCTATGTGGCCGACATAGGCACAATCTTCCTCCAGCGTGACGTGCCTGTCAACCTCGCGGAAGCCGAATTCTCAGGTGCGGAGTATTTCCATTTCAGCCGCATGCTGCGCGGCTTCGAGCCCTGCACATCGACCTCTGAGACAAACCAGTCATCGCTGATGCTCGGGGACGGCAGGCTGGACTTCGAGGTCAAGGTGGACAAGCACAGGGCCGTGGACCTGCCCGCACTCAAGTCGGCGCCTTATTGCTACTGTCCCGAAATGTACCGCCTGGGAATCACCTACGAACTGCAAAGAATAGACATTCCCGGCTATGATAGCAGGGACTATTCCACGGACTGGGAGCATGTAGACAAGGTACTCCGCCAGGAACGCTGCGTTAAAGATTTCTATATCAAATCACAATTCAGCGAAGAGGCGCAGAAGATAGCATCTTCCGGGCTGTCGGAGGCCGAGCAGGTCATTGCCGTCCGGAATGTGGTGGCCGGGAAAGTGCGCTGGAACAAAAGAATCAGTATCTACCCCTCCGCTGCCAAAGCCTTCAAGGAACTGGAAGGCACTTCCGCTGATATCAACGCACTCACCGGCGCGGCTCTGAACGGCATGGGCTTCAGCGCAGACCCGGTGTTCCTGATGACAAGGGACAAGGGTTTGCTAATGAGCCAGCACCCGAGCATAGACAACTTGAACGCCGTAATCCTCAAGGTCACGGCACCTTCCGGGGATGTATGGTTCTTCGACGCCGCCGACAAAACGGGCTGCCTCAATGTCCTGCCTTCACTCTTTCTTGTAGAAAATGCGCGCGTGGTGCCCCGGCAGGGCGCCAGCGAGTGGACCGATTTGAGCAAATTGTGCCGCAACCAGATGCTGGACAGCGCCAAGATGGAAGTCTCCGCAGACGGCAGCATCAAGGGAAACCGGTCCGAACATGGTTACAACAACTGGGCAGCCACCATGAAAAAGGCCTACTTCCAGTACGACGACCCCGAAAAATTCGCCGATAACATTGAAAGCGAAGACGGAATAGAAATAGAGAGCATCGAGTTCCAGGGACATGAAGACTGGAACCCCGAAGCCACTCTCTCCTACAGCTTCACAAGCAGGGCAGCAGTCTCGGGCGACTATATCTATTTGAAGCCGTACATCAGCAAGTATCAAGACGAATCCGATTTCCAAAACCCCGAGCGCAAGATTCCCGTAGAATTCGCTTATCCTGAGGTGATTACCTACAACGCCATGATCACCATACCGGATGGCTACACTGTGGAGTCATTGCCCAACCTGGTCTCGATAGCCTGCCCCTGCACTTCCGGCAAGGTGGTCGCCCAATGCCTCTTCGACGGCTCAAGGACAGTCAACGTGAACTTCCGCTTTACCTGCAACAACCGGCTGGTAGTACCGGAGCGTTACGGAGAATTACGGAGCTTCTGGGCAGAACTTGCCAACATTTACAACTCTACGATAGTCCTCAAGAAACTGTGACGCGCATCCTCCTTTCACTTATCGCGCTGGCAGTCTTCCTGTCCGCCTCCGCCCAGACTCCCGATGCAGTAATCCTGCAGCATCGTGAGACCTTCACCATGCAGTCGCCATCAAACGGCACCCATAAGGTGGAGGCGACGGTACTCGTCAACAACGAGAAGGGACTTCACCAGGCAATTCCCTCAATCTATACTGACACATTTCGCAGCATAGCATCTTTCGGAGGAACCGTCGAAACAGGAGGGCGCAAAGTCAAGTTCGGGAAAAAGGACCTTTACACGCAGTCCATCTCTTCCGGCCTCGCAGAAGACAGCTACATATCCACATACTTTCCGTCTGGCAGCTTCCCTCTGACCCTCCGCTACGAATACACGGTCAGCTACAAGGGCGGGATAAACCTGTTCCCTGTTTTCGCCCCGGTCAATGCTTTCAACGTGCAGGTCAAGACCGCTTCCTATACCCTGGACCTGCCCAAAGGGACATCCATAGTCAGCTACACCCACAAAGTCCAGGGCTCACCCGAGGTGCAGGAAAAAGACAGAATCAGGCTGGAATGGACGGTAAAAGACTTCGCGCCCATCAAGGATGAATTCCTTATGCCTCCCGGTTCGGAGCTTTTGCCGGCAGTATATGCCGCCCCCGCCAGTTTTTCGTATGCAGGCACCCGCGGCTCACAGTCAGACTGGAAAGAATATGGTCTGTGGCTCAACGGGCTGCAGAAAGGCTCGGATGAACTGCCGGAAAGCACGGTGACCAAACTCAAGGAGATGACCAAAGACTGCAAGTCCGACTTCGAAATACTCAAAGTCCTGTACAACTACCTGCGGGAGACGACACGCTATGTGGCCATCGAACTGGGAATAGGCAAACTCAAGCCAATTCCGGCAGCGGAAGTGCAGGACAGCGGCTTCGGCGACTGCAAGGCCCTGTCCAACTACCTATACGCCATGCTCAAAGCCCTGGCCGTGCCATCCGTCTACTACATTATAAACACCAGGCGCGCCACTTTGTTTCAGGGCTTTACCTCCACAGGACAAATGAACCATGCAATGCTTGCAGTGCCGCTCAGGGACTGCACGGACACGGTCTTCGTAGAATGCACGAATCCATCTGTACCCCTGGGTTACAGGCATGAGAGCGTAGCCGGACATCAGATTGTACTTATAAAGCCGGACGGAGGGGAACTCACCCGAGTCGGCACCTATGCCGACTCTCTAAGGTACTGTACCCAAAGGACTGACGTCCTCCTGTCGGCCGATGGAAGCGCCGGCATGCAGGTCCGCAGGCAGTTTGCCCTGGGTTTCGCCGAGGAATTCTTCGATTGGGATGATAAAAAGCCCGAATTGCAGCAGAGTATACTCACCGAAGGATTCAGGGGACATGCCCAGGATTTCAGGATTGTCAGTACCCGGGACAATTTTGACGGTTATATACCTGGAGAGCCTTACTGCCCGCAGATAGATATAGATTTCAACTTCAAGACTCCAATTTACGGACGGAAAGAAAACGGCCGCCTCTTCGTCCCCATGAACCCCACAAACAGGAAGTATCCGCTGCAGAAAAGCACGCGGGCAAATGATATATGCATTCCCGAGTCATTCACCAAGGCTGACACCACAATAGTGCAAATACCTGAAGGATATTCCGTTGAAAGCATCCCGGGCGATGTGGCGCTGGACAGTCCTTGGGGCCAGTTTTCGTCTACTTCGGTAAACTCCCAAGGCAGCGTTACCATCGTCCAGAGCCTGACGTTCAAGAAGCACCGTTCCAGCAAGGAGTCATACCCGGAATTCAAAGAGTTCATCAGGAAGGTAAACCAGAGCTACGACTCCGTCCTGGTATTGAAGGCTGACGAATAGTTGGCCGGTTTTTTGTTGTTATTATTCGAGTATACTATTATTTTTGCGATATGAAACCAATTATTGTTACGCTCGCATCTGTGATTCTTCTTGCCGGCTGCTCCGCTTCATACCAGGTCGGACAGCAAACTCGTTCCGATGACAAAGAAGTGACTCAACCCTACGGCGCCACCACGGCCGCAAGGAATATTACCACGGTCAAGGGATATCAACCCACCGACGATGACGTTTCCCGCTACAAAAACAACGTAAAGGACTTCCTTGAGGCTAATGTTCCCAATTTCAGCCGCTTCAGCAAGGCCATGATAGTCATCGACGACGTGCAGGCAGACGACCTTTCCGAAGTCGCCCTCAACGACATACGCACCATATCGGTACTCGATGGCTCCTCCTCCGTCATGTTGGGCACGGTGGCCCACAACGGAGTAATCCTGATCAAGACCAAATAATCAGCGTTCGGAGCAGATAACCCCAAGGCCCCTGAGGCCGCGGGGCTCCGGGTCGATACTCACCGACAGCGTCCAAACCCCTGCTTCAGAGGGCACCAGGCCGCTGCGGTAGCGTACGCGTACGGAGTCGGCCGGATAGTAGACAGTCTCGGAGAAATACCTTCCGGAGGGCGCCCGCCACACTACCTTGAGGGGAAAACTCACCAGAGTGTCCTGCAGAAGAGGGCGGTCGATCGCTGTATAAAAAGATATGTCGCAGGCCTGGAGGGTGTCTGCGAATTCCAGATCGAAACTATAGTCTCCGGACCCGTCGGCATGTTTGAAAACCTCATACGATCCGGGTCGGGAGCATGCCGCCGCCAGCAGCAGGATGAGCACGGGAAGCAGGCGGCGCATCGCTATTGCTTTTCGGAAGATGAAGACGGTTTGCGCTGCCCCCCTTTGCCGCTGCGTTTCTTGCTGCGGGAACGTTTGCGCTTGGGAGAGTCGAAGCGGGATATACTGTCGTCACCGACGGCCGTAACAAATTCAGGCACATACGGTTCAGGCTCGGAGCGCAGCGACTCCGGACGCTCTCCCCTGCGGTTCATCTCCTGGATTTCCCTCACCTCAGCCGCATCAAGGGCATAAAGGTCGGCGTCGGAATTGCGGTCGTACGAGAAGTACATGATCTCCCGCAGAATATCGGTCTTGCGGAGATATGCCAGACCGTCCTCGAACTCCAGCGGACCCTGGACACGGGGGATACGCGACTGGGCGTCAAGGTAGTTGGCCACCTCATAATTGAGGCAGCATTTGAGCTTGCCGCACTGTCCGGCCAGTTTCTGGGGGTTGAGCGACAGGTCCTGGCAGCGTGCTGCGGAAGTTGATATGCTCTGGAAGGAAGTAATGTAATTGGCACAGCAGAGTTCGCGGCCGCATACGCCGAGGCCTCCAATGAGACCGGCCTCCTGGCGGGCGCCTATCTGCTTCATTTCTATGCGGATACGGAACTCCTCAGCAAACACCTTGATGAGCTGGCGGAAGTCCACGCGGCCGTCGGCGATGTAGTAGAAAATGGCCTTGGTGCCGTCGCCCTGGAACTCCACGTCGCCTATCTTCATCTCGAGTCCGAGCTCAGCTGCGATCTTGCGGGCTTTGATCATGGTTTCGTGCTCGCGGGCGATAGCCTCCTGCCACTTCTGGATGTCGAGCGGCTTTGCCTTCCTGTATATTTTACGCAGTTCGGCAGTTTCCGGATTCACGCCCTTGCAGGCCATCTGGCGGGCCACGATAGGACCGCTCAAAGTAACTATGCCGAGGTCATGGCCGTTGGCAGCCTCGACGATGACCATGTCACCCTCGCTTATCTTCTGCTGCGAATCATTGACATAGAAGCCCTTGCGGGTATTCTTGAAGCGTACTTCGAATATATCGGGACAGGTGCCGTCATTCATTCCCCGCAGCCAGTCGCGGTCGGAAAGCTTGCAGCAGCCGGCCCTGTAGTTGCAGTTTACGCCCTCTTCGGCGGCGCCGTGCACGACAGCGCAGCCCCGGAAGCAATCGTATTGTATGGTCTCTTTATCCATCAGGTCAGGCTCCATAGCTGGTTCACCAGGTCGGCGAACACAATTTTAGTATTAACATTCCTCTCCACAAGCCGGTATGCCCTGTCCAGGCAGGCCGTGGCGGCACGCGGAAAGGTTTTCTTGAAACGCGGCGCCCACTGCTCAGCCTTTCCGGATCCGGTTGCAGGCAGGTTAAGTCCTTGCTGGGCAAGGAAAAGATTGCGCATGGCGTCCGTTGCAAATTTACAAAAAGCCTTGGCATTTTCGCGCGAGGGAAGGGCTGAAATTTTTTCGCCTTCTTCGAGGGCGCGCAAAAGGTCCCGGCCGGCCAAGGCGTCCATAAGGGCGTCAAGCAGCTCCGGAGAGTCAAAGTCCGGTGCCCTTAAAGCATCGCCCAGCTGAAAATGCTGACAGCGCGAGCGTATGGTCTGCAGCACCTTTTCGGGCGAATGTGAGATAAGTATGAACAATGTCCGCTCCGAGGGCTCCTCTATCGATTTGAGCAGACGGTTCGCCGCCTCGGGGTTCATCTTCTCGGGGAGATAGATCAGCACCGAGCGCCAGCCGCCCTCGAGGGCGCTGAGCGAAAGGGCCCCAAGCACTTCGCGGGCCTCGGCCACAGCGATTATGGACGACTTGCCCTCGATGCCAAGGGCCGAATTGAGTTCCGACTCGGTAAAAGCAGGGTTCTGCAGCGCCAGTTCACGGAACTGCGGCATGAGCGATGCGGAAGTGAGCGGCGCCGACACGGGAAAGATGATATGTACGTCCGGATGTATCAGCCTGGCCACGCGGGCGGCACCGTCGCCGCCATACAAGAGCTTAAGGAAGTCTATCGCTATGCGGAAAGCCGGGCCGCCGTCGGGCTCGGAAAACATGATGGCGTTGGGCACGCGCCCGGATTCCGCCATACCGGCAAGTATCTCATCTACGCTCATGATTCCCGTATCGCGTTATAGCGGGCTATCTGCACAAGGGCGTCTTTGAAGGGAGAGTCAGGGAACACCGACAGGGCGTCGAGAGCCTCGGAGATATAGCTGTCAAGAACTTCTGCGGCATATTCTATTCCGCCATTGTCGAGCACGAAACTGCGCAGAGAGGCGGCGGATTCCGGATGTTCCTTGATTTCAAGCACCTTGGACCGGACTTCAGACTCGTCCTCAAAGGCTCTCAGCGCACCCAGAAGCGGCAGCGTGACAAGCCCGGCTGCGAGGTCCTCGCCAAGAGGCTTGCCCACGGACGCGCCGCCGGAATAGTCCAGTATGTCGTCCTTTATCTGGAAGGCCATGCCAAGGGCGGCGCCGTAGCTTCCGGCCGCCTCGAACTGCAGGGCCGGAGCGTCCATGGCCAGGGCGCCGGCGCGGCAGCAGCTTTCGAACAGCGAGGCTGTCTTGCAGTAGATGATACGCTTGTAATCCTCTTCCGTAGTGGTTGCCCCGGACGTCTTGCTGAGCTGGAGCATTTCGCCCTCGGCCAGGTTGCACAGAGTGACGGAGAAGAGGGGTATGGCCTTGCTCTGGTGCTTGGTTCCAAGTATCAGGCTGATAGCTTTGGACAGCCAGAAATCGCCCACCAGCACTGCTGCACGCGGGCCTACGGCGCTCGCAAGCGAGGGCTTGCCGCGGCGCGTCGCGCTGCCGTCCGCCACATCGTCATGAAAAAGGGTGGCGTTGTGAAGCACTTCCGATGCGGCCGCGAAGTGAAGGCTGTCCTTATTGCAGCCGCCGCAGGCATGCGAAACCAGCAGCGACAGCACGGGACGCAGCTGCTTGCCCACATTGGACATGAGGCTGGTGTTCAGGACGTCCAGCGCCTCGATATTGGAGCGCAGGGTGTCACGGACCAGGTCCTTATACCCAGTCCAGGAATCGCCCAGCAGCTTCAATATGTCGTCCATTCTCATAACAGTGCGGCAAGTTCTTCGGCAGTGGATTTGACTATTACCCTCGCCCTGTCTTCGGGCGTGAGCATATTGGTGGCCACGAAATGGTCCAGCAGAGCTATGAGAGGATCGTAGAACCCGTCTATATTGAGCACTGCTATACGCCCCTGGAAACGTCCGAGCTTGGAGAGCACGAGGGTTTCGAAAAACTCGTCCATGGTGCCGGCACCACCGGGAAGGGTAATCGCTATGTCGACTCCCTCCCGCATTGCTTCCTTGCGCTCCGACATGGTGTCTGTCCATACCACGTCGGTAAGTGCGGGATGTACCAGCGGCTGCATGAAACGCGGCAGGGCCCCGCGCACACGGGCTCCGCACTCGGCGGCCGTGTCGCACACTACCTTCATGGTCCCCTTGACTGTTCCGCCGGACACTATCTCATAACCTTTGGCACACGCCGCCTTGACCAGGCTGCGTGCCGCTTCGTTGTACCGGGGATCTATATCCTTAACTGCGGAGCAGAAAAAGAGCGCCCTCATATATTGAGGTCGATACGGGCGCGGAGTTCCTGCTTGGGCATTACGCCCACGGTACGGTCGACCACTGCGCCGTTCTTGACGAATACGAGAGTGGGAATGTTGCGTACGCCGAACTGAGCGGCAATCTCCTCGCAGTCGTCCACGTTGCACTTGGCGATGGTTACTTTGCCCTCATATTCCTGGGCAAGTTCGTCCACGATGGGGCTCAGCATGCGGCAGGGTCCGCACCATACGGCCCAGAAATCTATGACAAGGAGCCCTGGAGTCTCCAGATACTCCTGAAAATTGGTATTTGTGATTACTTTTTCCATAATTCACAAATATAGAAAAATTTTTAATATCCTTCCTCTATATTCCACACGAAGGCGCGGAGTCCCAGGTCGGGAGTGGCTTCGTCCTTGGTGCGCAGCTCGTCTATGATCGGCCGGACCTTCTCGTCCTTGACGAATGTAAGGATGGCGTGGTTCTGCTCGGGCCAGGCGTGGCTGCCCATGTGCGGGATACCGTTGAATCCGCCCTTGCCCTGGACGTCCGTCCAGCGGGTGTAGCCCCGCTGGCGGTTGTTTTCGAGTACGGCCACAATCTCTTCGCTGTAGGCCTGGTTGTAACTTATGAATATGGCTTTCATTGCTGTGCGATGAGTTTTTTCTTCTTACGTTTTTCCTGCCTGACGCATATTGCGCAATACAATGTGGGTATGAGCACCAAAGTCACGAGGGTGGAGATGGACAATCCCCAGCAGACGGTAACGCCCAGCGAGCGCCACAGCTCGGACCCTTCTCCAGTGCCTATAGCCATGGGCAACATACCGAGCACCGTAGTCAGGGTGGTCATGAGGATAGGACGCAGACGGCTGCGGGCTGCAGTGGTGGAGGCGTCACGCACGTTCATGCCGCGCTCGCGCAGCAGTATTGTGTAGTCTATGAGCACGATACCGTTCTTGACCACTATACCAAGCAGTATGATGATACCGACCAGCGACATCATGCCAAGGTTGACTCCGCTCACGGCAAAGCCTATGAGCACACCCACCACGGCGAAGGGCACGCTGAACATGATCACGAACGGGCTCATGAAGGACTCGAACTGAGAGGCCATGACCATGTACACCAGGATGATTATCAATACAATAAGAAGGAACATGTCGGCGAACATGTCCTGCTGGTCCTCGTAGTCTCCGGCAATCTGGATGTTGAGTTCCGCAGGGATGTCAGTGGAGTCGATAGCCTTCTGCGCGGCTTCGACGGCCTCCGACAGCGCCTTGCCGCGGCTCACGATTCCCGTCACGGTGATAAGCCTCTCGCGGTCCTTGCGCTCGATGGTAGGAGGCACAAGGGTTTCCACGACGGTGCCGAGTTCCTTCATGCGCACCGTATTACCCTGAGGCCCGGTCACGGTGATATTCTCCATGTCCTCGATGCTGGTGCGGAACTCGGGGGCGTAACGTACGCGGATGCTGTACTCCTCGCCCTCTTCGCGGTAGTAAGACGCCACGGTTCCGCTCATGGCTGCGCTGAAGGCGGAGCCGGCAGTGGTGGAGTTGAGCCCGTTCTCGGCCAGCTTGGTGCGGTCGAAATCCATCTGGAACTCGGGGGTGTATTCATCGCGGCTCAGCGTGACCTGGGCGAATGCAGGATCCTGCAGCATCTTGGACTGCAATTCCTTGGCTATGCGGTCGGTGGTCTCGAAGCTGTATCCGTACACTTCCACCTTGATGGAAGAGGCTCCGCCCATTCCGCCGCCGCCCTCGGTCACAAGCGCCCTGTGAATCTCGGGGTGTCCCTTGAGAACGCCGCGCACCACGTCGGCAATCTCGGCGCTGGTCCTCTCACGGGTGCTGCTGGTTCCGATGCGCACGTTCATGGAGATGACGTGCGTACCGTTGTTCTGCATATTGGCGAAGGTGTTGTCGGTGTCGGCTTGTCCGAAGGTGACGTTGATGCGCTGCGCCTCGGGCACCGCCTCCTTTACTTCGTCGTAGACCTGGAAAGCGAACTGGCGGGTTACGTCCTGCGCCGTGCCCATGGGCAGCTCTATGGTGCAGGAGATGCGGTCCGAGTCGCCCCTGGGGAAGAATTCGGTCTTGAGTCCGGGCGCCAGCAGTGCCACGGTGACCACGAACACAACGGCAAACGCCGAGATGACCAGGGCCCTGCGGCCTGTCGCCCAATGTATGACATGCCCGTAACCTCTTGAAATCCACGCAATGAAGCGGTTTACCGGGCCGAATACGGCATTGTAGAACTTGCTATGCTTCTCGTTGGGCTTGAGCCAGCGGGAGCAGAGCATGGGCACCAGGGTAAGGGCCGCCGTGGTGGACACTATCATGATGATGCTCACGATCCAGCCCAGCTGACGGAACATGATGCCCGCCATACCGTTTATCATGGTGAGAGGCAGGAACACGCACAGCATGGTCAGAGTGGAAGCAATGACCGAAATACCGACCTCGGAAGTGCCGTGCACCGCCGCCTCCTTGGGTCTTTCGCCCCTGGCCAGGTGCGTAGACACGTTCTCCAGTACCACGATGGCATCGTCCACCACCATACCTATGGCTATGGCAAGTGCCGACATCGAAATGATGTTCAGTGTGTTGCCCGTGGCGAACAGATACACCAGGGAGGCCAGCAGGGCAATAGGGATGGAGAGCACGATGATGAAGGTGGACTTGATGTTGCCAAGGAACAGGAACACCACCAGCATGACCACGATGAAGGTGATTATGATAGTATCCCTCAGGGTCTTGATGGTGTTGATGATCTCCGTGGAACCGTCCACCAGTATGCTCACGTCGATATCGGCGGGTAGTGTGGGCTCGATCTTGGCAAGCTGCTTCTTGACGCCCTTGATTACGTTCACCGTATTGGCGCCGGACTGCTTCTGGATGATGATACGGGCCGAGCGCTGGCCGTCGGTGTAGGACTCCTGCTCGCGCTCCTCGCTCCCGTCCCTCACGGTGGCTACGTCCCGAAGGTATACCGTCCTGCCTCCTACGGAGCCGAGCACTATGTCCAGCAGCTCGGAAGGATCGGTGAATTCCTTCTGCACGCGGAGCGTATAGGTGTTGGAGCCGATGTCGATATTGCCCGAGGGGAGGTTTCTGTTCTCGGCGGCGATTATGTTGGCTATCGCACTTACGCTCAAGTTATAAGCCTGGAGGCGGGTGGGATCGCAGTACACCTGGATCTCACGTGTGGGAGCTCCGGCCACGCTTATCGTACCCACGCCGGGTACGCGCGCAAGAGGGGTTGCGAGACGGTCGTCCAGTATCTTTTCCAGTCCGTCAAGGCTCTCGTCGGCCGTGGCCGTAAGGAGCATGATGGGCATGTCGTCGGCGCTGAACTTGAAGATGACCGGCATGGTGGCGCCGTCGGGCAGCACCGAATTGACCATGTCCAGCTTGTCGCGGACATTGTTGGTGGCTTCCTCTATGTCGGTTCCGTACTCAAAGGTAAGGGTGAGCAGCGATATGTTCTCCTTGGAACGGGAGTTGAGTTCCTTGAGGTTCTCGACGCCGTTCAGGGCGTTCTCGAGCACCTTGGTAAGATTGGTTTCGATATCGGCGGCGTTGGCCCCGGGATACGAAGACATAACCATGATGGTATTGGAATCGAACTCCGGGAACTGCGCTATGCTGGTGCGGCTCAGGGAGAAGACGCCGAATATCATGAAGGCTATGAAGATGAGGGCCGTCGTGACAGGATTCTTGACGGCTGTACGGTAGATGCTCATTGCTTATCCTATTTGAACGGTCTGACCTGCCTTGAGGGCGGAATTGCCCTTCACCACCACCTGCTCGCCTTCTTCGATGCCGGAGAGTATCTCATACTTGCCGTCGAAGTGGCGGCCAACGGTTACGACTTTGATTTCCGCCTTGCCCTCGGCGTTCACCACGAACACGGAACGCGTGCCGGCGCCCTGCATCTTGAGGATTGCAGTGTCGGGCACGGTGATATTGAAGGAGCTGCCGAAATCGACGGTCACGCGGGCATACATGCCGGGACGAAGTTCCCTGCGGGTGTTGGGGACCGTCACCTCCACGTTGAAAGTGTGCGTTGCGGCATCCATGGTAGGATACAGACGGTTGACCGTGCCGGTAAAGCTCTTGCCGGGAAGGGCGTCGGCGGTAAGGGTGACGGTATCTCCCCTCTTTACGCGGGTGTAGTCCGTCTCCGAAATTGCCACGAGTATCTTTACGGGGGTTATCTGCTGTACGGTGTAGATGGGCTGCGCCATGCCGTACATGTCTCCGCGGTCATAGTTGCGGGCGGTAATCACTCCGCTTATGGGACTGCGCAGTATAGTATTCTCTTCCAGATTCTTACAGCTGCTGCTGCTAACCTTGTAGGCAAGTTCCAGCTGGTCGAAGTCAGCCTGGGAGATACCGCCCTGGGACAGCAGGGAACGCACGCGCTCGAGCTCGGTCTTGTCGTTCTGGAGCTTGAGTTCGGCCTGGTCCAGCTGCACCCGGTCCATCTCGGCGAGGATCTGTCCCTTGGACACGAAGTCGCCGACCTCAACGTTGAGCTTCTGGATGCGGCCGCCGCTCTGGGGGGCTATGTTGTTGACCACTTTAGCCTGCACGGTGGAAGAATAGAGTGCAGTCTGGGGTACGTTTTCGCGTGCGGCGGTGATGACGCTCACCAGCGGAGCCTGCTGCTCCTGGGCCGCCTGCTGCTGGGCGGTGCCGGCCTGATTGTTCCGGGATCCGCAGCCGGCCACAACAAGCGCCGCTGCAATAAGGAGGGATGTTTTATTCATTGTTCTGCGTTTTATCAAGGAAGTCGGCGCCGAGGGTGCCCTCGAGGTCGGATTTTGCGGACAGGTAGCTGTAGATGGCCTGGCAGACACCGAGCTGCGACTGCGTGAGGGCGAGCTGGGCGTCATTGAGGTCGGTGAGGGTGCTGCGGCCCACGTCGTAGGACTGGCGGGCTATGCCATAAGCCTTGGTGGCTGTCTCCACGGCGCTGCTGGCAGAGCCGTAGCTCTTGACGGCAGTCTCCATGGTGCCAAGGTACTGGCGCACGGCAATCTGCAGCTGGCGCTCGGCGTTGGCCCTCTGGATGTCAAGTTCTGTCGCCTGCACTTTAGCGGCCCTGACGGCATTGTAGCGCCGGCCCCCGGCAAATATAGGGATGTTCAGGCTCAGGCCCACATAAGAATACGGCGACCACTTGTACTGGTTGAATTTGTAGTCGTTGGCCATGGCGTTGAGACTGTATGAGAAAGCGAGGGCCAGACTGGGCAGGCTGGCGTACTGCTGCATCTTTATCGTATTGGAGAGCTGGTCGGCCTGGATGGCCAGCTGACGGAGGGAGGAATTGCCCTCCAGGTCCGAGGACGGCGCAGGCTCGGTGAGCATGCTGTCGGCATAGTCGGTAAGCGAACCGGCCACGTCGATTTGCTGGTCCAGGTCCACGCCCATTACGGCTTTGAGCTGCCAGAGACCAAGTTCTACTGAATTCTGCGAATCGTAGACATTGGGAACGGCATTGGCCAGCGTAGTCTTGGCACGGGTAAGGTCGAGCTCGGAGGCTCGCTGGGCGTTGAATTTCTTCTGGGTAAGTTCCAGATTCTCAAGGGCGTTGTCATATACGGACTTGTACACCTTTGCAGCCTCCTTGGCAAGCAGCACGGTGAAGAAGGCCTTCTTGACCTGATTCACGGTCTCGAGACGGGAGCCACGCGCCTTTTCCACCGCCAGCTCGACATCCTGGTCGCTGATCCTGAGGCTCTTCCACAACTGCGCGTTGACCAGGGGCATGCTGGCCGAAACGCCGGCCGACCAGGTGTTCCAACGGCCCACCTCGAAACCGTCGGTGGAACGGGAACTTGCCGCCGGCTTTTCAGCGCTTTCACCGCTGCCCGCAGCAGCGCCGGCGCCACCCATCATGGATGACATGTCGAAATCCATGTACATGACCTGTTTCTTTATGGTACGCTGATAGTTGGCAGAACCGTCAACCTGGGGGAAGAGAGCAGCATAGGAGCCTTTGCGGGCATATCCGGTACGCTTCACTTCAAGATCGGCAACTTTCACCGATGCATTTTCGCTGAGTGCAATGCGCAGGGCATCGTCCAACGTAATCAATGTCGTATCAGCACTTTGGGCTGCCATCGGAAACAATGCGGCGGCAAGGCCCAGAAGAGAAATCAATAATCTTTTCATACTACTATAACGAGCGCTCTTCTGCTGCAAAAATTATACCACTCGCAGGTTTGCGAATAAGAGGCAAAAAGTATATCTTTGACAAAAATTTTCGACTATGGATTTTCTTTTTGTCAACTGGCACGTAGACCCCGTCCTCATTCATATAGGAAACTTCGGAATCCGCTGGTATTCCCTGCTGTTCGTTTCCGGATTCATACTTGGCTGGTATCTTTTCAAGTGGTTCTTCCGCCGTGAAGGCGTGCCCGAGAAACTTATGGATCCGCTGCTCTACACGATGCTGATCGCCACGATAGTAGGAGCGCGCCTTGGGCACTGCATTTTTTATCAGCCGGACTACTACTTCGGTTCCTGGCAGGGATTCTGGGAGATTTTCATGCCCTGGAAAGGAGGCCTGGCCAGTCACGGCGGAGCCATTGCCATATTGCTTGCAATGTGGTGGTACTCATCCCATTACGGCAAGAAGAACGACTTTGACTTTGTGTGGATCATAGACCGTCTGGTCATTGCTACGGCATTCGCCGGCTGCCTCATCCGCCTGGGCAACCTATTCAATTCGGAGATCTACGGCGACGTGACCAACCTTCCCTGGGGCTTCATCTTCGAGCTCCGCGGCGAAACCGAGCCCAAGCACCCCACCCAGCTCTACGAGTCCCTGAGCTACCTGGTGCTGGGACTTATCATGCTGTGGGTATACGCCAAGAAGCTGGACAAGGTGCACAGGGGTTTCTTCATGGGATTCTTCTTCGTGGTGTGCTTCGGCATGAGGTTCATCATCGAGTTCATCAAAGAGCCTCAGGTGGAGTTCGAGCAGTCCATGACCCTCAACATGGGGCAGATTCTTTCTATCCCCTGCGTGCTGCTCGGCATAGCCATGCTGGTGTATGCCGCAGTAAAAAAGAAGCCGGCGGCAGTCGTTCATCCTGCGCCGGCTCCTAAGGCTGAGACCCATTATGCCAAGCCTCTGAATTAGGCCTTCTACTTGGTCTTGTTCATCATATCGTAGAGCTTCGACATGCCGTCCTCGGTGAGGGTGTAGCCCTTCTCTTCGGGGAGGACGAAGTATTTTGACGGCTGCTCGCCAAGCTCGATGCCTGCGGTCATCTGCACCAGGACATCGGAAGAAAGGGTGGCGAAGGGTATGCCGGTCTGGCAGTCGATGTAGCGGGTGATGGTCTGGTGGTTGCTGATCTTGCTCCAGCGGCCCATGTAGACCTCATATTTCTCCTTCTGGTTCTTCTTCTTGCGGTTGAAGACATTCTTGGTATATGTCTTGGTGTCGTCGAAGATGCGGTAAACGGTGGTCTCGACATCCTTTCCGTTCACCTTGGTCACTGCCAGCTGCACGGAGCCGTCAGCAAATTTGGTGTATTCGCGGCCGGTTGCGGCGTCGTAACGCACGTCTGCACCGGGAGTCAGCACCAACTCGCCCTTGTCATTTTTGGTAACCGTATAATTACGGGCAAAATAGGAGGGCTTGGAAGAGGCCATCTCGGGGCAGGGAGATGCGGAATTGTCGGGGAGTCCGAGCGAGGGGGTTTCCTGCGCGGCGGCATTCAGGCCGGCCAGAACAAAGGCGGCGGCAAAAATGATGGATGCTATCTTTTTCATTTTCAAAATGGTTTTCCGTTTTGCAAAAATACGAGTTCTTCGTTACAAATCAAATGCCATTACTCAAACCTTCCGTCTGTCATGTGCAGGCACCTGTCACACAGCGCAGCCAGCGAAGGGTCGTGTGTCACTATCACAAAAGTCTGCGACAGGGTATCGCGAAGGTTGAAAAACAAATTGTGGATTTCCTGTTTGGTTACGGAATCAAGATTTCCGGTGGGCTCGTCGGCGAACACCACGGCAGGGTTGTTCACAAGCGCCCTTGCAATCGCCACCCGCTGCTTTTCTCCGCCCGAGAGCTCGGACGGTTTGTGCTCCTGACGGGCCTGAAGCCCGGTAAGCGTGAGCAATCTTTCGGCCTCGCGTGCTGCTTCCTGCGAAGGACGGCCGGCAATAAGGGCCGGTATCATGACATTCTCCCTGGCTGTAAATTCAGGCAGAAGATGATGGTCCTGGAACACAAAACCGATACGGCGCCCCCTGAAAGCAGCCAAAGAATCTCCCCGCAGCTGACGGCGCGTGCCGTCAAAAACGATGGTTCCGTCAATCTCCAGAAGACCGCTGTCCGGGGCGGAGAGGGTGCCCAATATTTGCAGGAGCGTGGTTTTTCCGGCTCCGGAGGGACCTGTGACCGCGAGCACTTCACCTGCGGCCACCTCTACGTCAACTCCCTTCAGCACCTCGAGTGTGCCGAAACTTTTGTGGATGTCACGGGCGCTTATAATCATACAAGCGCAAATATAGTGAAAAAACCTAAAGGCTGAAACGCAAGCCGGCGTCCAGATTGAACATAAACGGCTTATCCGTACGCACAGACTTGGGCTGGCCCGGAGAATGGAAGTAGTAGCGCACCGCAGGATCGAGGTACAGGCCAAGCCTGTCGGTGAGCTTGAACTCCAGTCCGATGCCGAGTGCGGCGGAGAACTGGAAGCCGCCGGCCTCGTCTTTGACGGTGGTAGCCGGAGTGCCCATGAGCTTGTAGCCGTTGGCAATGCAATAATCGGCCGAACCGCCGCCCCATGCATATACATTCATGAGGCCGTCACGCGTGTCGAGCAGATTGTAATAGACATTGACCGGAACGCCGATGTAGTGGACGGTATGGAATATCGTACCATCGAAAGGAGCTGCGGTCGGAGATGTGTAAGTGCCTTTGAACGAGCGCGTAAGCATGGAATAATCCAGTCCGGTGCCGAACGAGAGCCTGTCGGTAACGCTGAACCTTGCTCCAAGGCCGACGGTGAAGGGCACGCCGTAGGTGGAGGGGCCGGACTCGCTTATCCCTGCATCGGGCGACCCGGCACCTGGAGCCATGCGGCTGATGCCGTTGCCGCCGTAGGAGATATTGGAGTCGTTGCCGCCCAATCCGCCGCGGGCATAGAGGCCGCCCAGCCTGACGGAGGAACTCCGGGTATTATCTTCCTGCATTATACGGGCCCACTGAGCCGCCGCATCTTGATTGTCCTGATTGCCGGAGGGGGTTTGAGCCTGCTCCTCTTGCTCCACTGACGGCGAAGGCGAGCCGGCAGAAGACTCAGCCACGCCTGGCTGCTGCGCGGAAGCATCGGGAGCGTCGGACGCCTCGGGCGCGGCCGGGACGGGCGCGGCCTTGCGGCGAGGGTTGCGGACAGGCGTGGAAACGGCCTCTTCAGCAGCCTCGGCGGAGGTTTCCTGCTCGGGCGCAAGGGCGAGGAGGGAGCCGGCGGGGGTTTCCTGTGAGACTCCGGAATCAGCGATTATCTGTATGTTATCCGGGCCTCCGGCGCTACGGTCGAAGGTTCCGGTAAGGAACAGCCCCGCGACGAGTGCCGCCACGGCAAAAGCAGGGACAGCCCACTTCCACCAGGCCGCGGCTCGCGCTGCGGAATCAAGACGCCCGGACACGGCACGCCAGACGCGGCCGGGAACTTTCTCCCGGGCGTCCTGCATCACCGACTTTATCTGTCGGTCGAAGTCTTGCCAATTGTCTTGCATCTGTATATCTATTTCTTCTTTTGTCTTTCCAGTATCTTTGCCTGCAGCATGGCGCGGGCCCTCAGGAGCTGCGAACGCGATGTGCCCTCGGAGATGCCGAGCGCCTCGGCAATTTCGTTATGGGCGTATCCTTCAATCACATACAAGTTGAATACCGTCCTGAAGCCGGGAGGCAGCTCAGAAATCATCTGCATGAGTTCCTTATAGCTCATCTCCTGCATGGCGGAAGGGGCGTCGCTCGACAGGGAGCGGGCCGAATCCACATCCTCGCTATCTTTGAGGATGTCGTTCTTCCTGAGGCTCATAAGCGCCGTGTTGACAAAGATCTTCCTCGCCCACCCCTCGAAGGATCCGTCCCCCGAGAAGGAGTCAAGTTTGGCGAACAGCGTCACAAAACCGTCCTGCAGAACATCTTCCGCTGCATCTCTCTGGCCCATGTAACGCAGGCAAACTGCGTACATTTTCTGGGACAGGGAGTCGTAGATGGCTTTTTGTGCACGTCTGTCGCCTTCCTTGGCTTTTTCAATCGTCCAAGTATTAAGATGCGAGTTGTCTTTAAAAAGTTGCATCGGGGCTCCAAAAAATCTCAAAACCACAAATGATGTTGCGAAAATAGACAAAAAATCAATATTTTTGTAATCGTATGCGAAAAGTCCTGCTCACTATCGCCCTTGTTTTCTGCCTGGTTCCTCTGTCCGCCCAAGAGCAGACGGGAGTGGAAAACGCAATCCTTGACGCAGTTATGCAGATAGAAGAGGGCCGCATCGACTCCGCCGGCCAGCTGCTGGACTCGCTTCACAAAGTTTCGCCGTCAAACGACGCAGTCTTATACTACAAGGGTCTGTGCCGCTACGCCAAGAGGGATTATTCCGGCGCCATAACGGACATCAAGGCGGCCTCCGAACTCGACCCCTCCAACAACTGGTACCTCGAAACGCTGGCCAACCTCTATATCTACACAGGCGAACCCGCCGAGGCCGGCGTCCTGTACAAAACCCTGTCGGTCCGCAACCCGGACAAGTTCCGCAATTCCTACACCCTTTCCCTGATGGCCGACGCGTACCGTCTCAAAAGGGACTACCCCGGCTTCTTCGGCGTGCTGAAAGAACTGGTGCAGGACCCCAACATCGACGACGATCAAAAATACCAGGCCCTCATGGGCTCGCTCGGCAACTTCGACGCCCGCACCTTCAAAGCCATTGTCCCGCAGATGGACTCGCTCATGACGCTTTACGCAGCCGCCGAGCCCTCAAGCGTACACGCACACAGCCTATGCCTGCAGATGGCCGTCGAGCGCTCGGACAACGCCGCTGTCATACGCGAGAGCGAGATCCTGATGGCGCTTCAGCCCGACGACACCGAGGCGCAGCTCACCGGACTCTCCATCATAGGCGACACCTACCACTCCATAGGCCAGTCCCGCAAGGCATACAAGACATACGAGGAGGCACTTAAGATCAATCCCCGGTACTGCCCGGTCCTCAACAACTACGCCTACTACCTGAGCGAGGAGCGACGCAAACTCTGCAAAGCCTCCCGGATGAGCCGCATAACCGTGGAGGAAGAGCCCGACAACGCCACCTACCTCGACACTTACGGCTGGATACTCTACCTCAGGGGCAAGGCCAAAGAAGCCAAACCCTATTTCAAGCACGCCATGATATACGGCGGCAAAGAAAGCGAGGTCATCCTGCGGCACTACTCAAAGGTCCTGGAAAAACTGGGTGAAAAGAATCTGGCTGAATACTACCGCAGCCTTGCAGACAACAAGAAGAAATGAAAACGTCCACCGTCATAGCTTGCGCGCTGCTGCTCTGCCTGTCACTCCCTTCGGGGGCCCAGAGCATCAATTCCAAACGCGACCGCAAGGCGCGCCTCGAAAAAGACATCAAAGTCCTTGAGGGACAGCTCTCCGAGGCCACCCGGCGCTCCAACAGCGCGGCCACCCAGCTGGAGCTGCTGCACGCCCAGTCGGAGGCCCGGCGCGAGCTTCTGTCGGACAGTGAACGCGAGCTCAGCAACGTGACAGACAGCATTAGGGTATGCCGGAAGAACCTGGCCGCAGTGCAGAGCCGCCTCGACACTATGTCCTACTATTACGGCAGGCTGGTGCGCAACGCCTACAAAAACCGCGACTCGCGCCTCTGGTACATGTACATCCTGGCCAGCGAAAACCTCGGACAGGGAATGAGGCGCTACGGATACTTGCGCCAGCTCTCCTCGCAGATGAACACTCAGGGCCGTAAAATCCGGGCGGAAAGGGAAAGGCTGGAAAGCGAAAAGGCCCGTCTGGACAGCCTGCAGGCCGAGGCCAAAAAACTCAGGGACGAGCGCGCCGGCGAGCTCAACAAGCTCCGCAAGGAAGAAGAGAAATCCCGCTCCCTTGTGGCCCAGCTGCAAAAAGACAGGCGCAACTACCAGAACCAGCTCTCCGGCAAGCGCCGCGAGGTGGAGGCCCTAAACCGCGAGATCGAAAGAATGATCAGGGACGCAATGGGCGACGGTGCCGGCTCCGGCAAAGGGAAAGGCAATACAGGCGGCAAGAAAACCAGCACCAAGATCGACCAGGCCCTCTCCAATGAGTTCTCGTCCAACAAGGGTAAACTCCCCTGGCCCGCCGAGGGACGGGTTGTCAGCCACTTCGGCCGCAATCCCCACCCGGTCTACACAAAACTCGAGATGCCCTTCAACAATGGAGTGGGAATAGCCCTCGACAAAGAGGCACCCGTGAAGGCCGTCTTCAACGGCGTAGTCAAGCAGATTGTAGTGATTCCCGGATACAATCAGTGCATCCTGGTACAGCACGGAGCATATTTCACCTTCTATTGCAAGATGGGTTCCGTGGCCGTCAAGGCCGGCGAAAAAGTCAAGACAGGCCAGATTCTCGGCCACGTCGCCACCGGGCCCGACGGCACCCAGCTCCACTTCCAGCTCTGGAACGGCCGCGAACCCCAGGATCCCGAAAAATGGCTCCGCTGACGCTCTCCCCCCCCCGCACCGTTTTTCGCAACCCCCTATCCCTCAACATCTTACAAAATTTCCCAGGGGACATTTCCCCCGGGATATTTTGCATCTCGCTGAGGTTCAATCAATTACCAAAAACGCCCAATCGCCCCACCCCAAAAAGGCCTGCACAAAGATTGCGCCCCAAGGTCTCCCTCCAAAAGGCCTGCACCAAGATTGCACTCAAAGGTCTCCCTCCAAAGGCCTACACCAAGATCGCGCCCCAAGGCCTCGTTCCCAAAAGGCCTACACCAAGATCGCGCTCTAAGGTCTCTCTCCCAAATTTCGCCAGCAAACGAATTCTCCGCAGTACCGGACAAAAAACGGAGATAATTGTCCGGGATGGCAGGAAAAACAGCTGCGTTGGACAGAAAACATGAAAAACTGTCCAGAACTGCAGGAAAAGCCGCAACGCTGGACAGAAAACAAGAAAAACTGTCCAGAACAACAGGAGAAACAACAGCGCTGGACAGAAAACATGAAAAACTGTCCAGAACAGCAGGAGAAACAACAGCGCTGGACAGAAAACAAGAAAAACTGTCCAGAACAGCAGGAGAAACAACAGCGCTGGACAGAAAACGAGAAAAACTGTCCAGAACGGCAGGAAAAGCCACAACGCTGGACAGAAAACGAGAAAAACTGTCCAGAACGGCAGGAAAAGCCGCAACGCTGGACAGAAAACGAGGAAAATTGTCCAGAATGGCAGGAGAAACAGCACCACTGGACAGAAAACGAGGAAAATTGTCCAGAATGGCAGAAGAAACAGCAACGTTGGACAGAAAAAGGAAATTATTGTCCAGGGAAGAAGGTAGGATGGGAGGTAGGAAGTGAGGTAGGATGAAGGGAGGAAGGAAGGAAGGAAGGAAGGAAGGAAGGAATGAGAAAGGAAAGGAGAGGAGAGGAGAGGAGACAAAAACTAACAGCCTTCGGAGTCGGGGTGGCTCAGAAGGGGATGAGTCGGAAGGGGGATGGGATTATTCGGCTTCGCCGCTGACCCAGACGAGGACGTGGCGGTCGAAGATCATGTACTCGAGTTCCAATTCTTCTTCGTAGCCGTCCTTATTGATGAAGGTGGCTTCAAGCTCGCCCTCTTTGCGCGGGCGAACTGCTTCTATTTCAATTTGTTCCGCGAAGTCCACCTTATATTGGGACATTTTCTTGTAGACTGCCTCCTTGGCGCACCAGTAGATGGCCAGCTGGGTGCGGCGCTCATCGGCATCGTCGTCCAGCTCGTCAATCTCCTCCTCCGAAAGGGCCTTCTTTTCTACCGCGGAAAAATCGCGGTCGAGGGACTCGCAGTCGATACCCACCTCTTCGACGTCGTTCAAGATCACGGCGACGTATTTGTCCGTGTGGGTGATGCTGATATTGATGGCGTTGTTTTCGATGTACGGTTTGCCGTTGTCGTGGTGGCTAAGGTACACTTTCTCCTCGAACATTACGTCCAATAGAGCACGCACGGCAAGCTTCTGCTTGCGCATGGATTCGCTTTTGATGTAAGAGATTTCTTCCAGCTCGTCGGAAGGGATGCTTGTGAGTGCCCGAAGCTCCGCCTCGGTCTCGGTAATTTGCCAGACGCCTAGTCGCAAGTGATAGTCGTCGTCAAGATCTTTCTGAAGATATAGTGCCATAAAAAGTTATAACGAGCAAATATAATCATTTTTTGCTACATTTGCCAAACATGAAAAAAATTGCTGTTATAGTAGCGATGGAGAGCGAGTATAATCTCGTTCGCAAAGCGCTTGGGGATAGACCCGAAATCAATCTGAGCCTCTGCGGCATAGGCAAGGTAAATGCCGCCATAGGAGCAACATCTATCATAGAACGGTTCCATCCGGACGCCATCATTTCGACTGGCGTTGCCGGAGCACTGGACGGCAGGCTGGGGCCTCTTGATGTAATAGCCGCGGAACGGGTGGCCTATCACGATGTGTGGTGCGGCCCCGGCACGCAGCAAGGTCAGGTTCAAGGTTTCCCCCGCTATTTCGAGGCGGATAAAGAACTGTATGCCAAGGCTATAGCGCTCCAGGCAAGCGGCCTGCAAATCAAGGGAGGCCTGCAAATCAGCGGCGACAGATTCATCACCGCCGCCGACCTTCCGGCTCTTCGCAGCCTCTATCCGGACGCGCTTTCCGTGGACATGGAATCCGGAGCCCTGGCACAAACCTGCTACCGCTATGGGATTCCGTTCATAAGCTTCAGGATAATATCCGACAACGCGGACGAGGGCTCCTACACCGATTTCTGGGGCCAGGCTTCCGAAAAATCCTTCACCGTGCTGGAATCCTTCCTGAACAGCCTGACATAAAAAATCCCCTCCGAAGCCAAACTTCGGAGGGGATTTTCATCTTACCTGATTAAAGGTTGGGATTCTCTTCCTTCCACTCTGCCACGGGCGGAACGATGCCAAGAGAGACAATCTCGTCACGCATCTTGCAGAGGTGCTCGTAGGATGCTTTGAGGTCTGCCATCTCTTCGGCAGTACCCTCGGGTGCGCAATAGTGCACGCCGTCGGCGTCGATGACAGTGGGCATGGCCATCATCACGTTGGTATAGCCAAGCTCGGGAGCGTTGACATAGCAGCCTGCGGGCCAGCAGAACTTTTCGCCTCCCATGGCGGCCTCGATCATCTTGACAGCCTGGTATGCAGGGCTCTGGAAGGAGCTGCGGCCGCGGAGCTTGATGATGTTGGAACCTCCCTGGACGGTGGCGTGCTTGATTTCTGCCCAGCGCTCGGCGGGGAGATTCTTTTCGCACAGAGGGGTGCCGTCGATGAGAGCCTTGCTGGCGAAGACTGCCATGGCCTCGCCGTGACCGCCATAGGTGCGGGCACCGGTGACCTTGCACTGCTGCACGCCGAACTCGGCGGCGAGAGCCTCTTGCAGACGGGTGCTGTCGAGGGCTGCGAGCGAGGTGAGCTGATTGGGCTTGAGGCCGGAGTGGATGAGGGCGGTAAGTGCCGTAACGTCAGCGGGGTTGAAGATGACAACGACATGCTTGACACCGGGGCAGTACTTGCGGATGTAGTCGCCGAACTCTGCTGCGATCTTGCAGTTGCCCTTGAGGAGATCCTCACGGGTCATGCCTTCCTTGCGGGGTGCACCGCCGGAGGAAACGATATACTTGGCATCCTTGAAAGCAACCTCGGGGTCGACGGTCCAAGTGACGTTGGCGCCCTCGAAGGCACAATGGTAGATTTCTTCTGCAACTCCGTGAACACCGGGCTCATAGATATCGTAGAGACAGATGTTGGGGGTAAGGCCGAGCATGAGTGCGGTCTGGGCCATGTTGGAGCCGATCATTCCGCCGGCGCCCACGATGGTCAATTTTTCGTTGGTCAAATATTTCATAATATACTTTAAAAATGATGGTCTTTAAAAATCCCACAAATTTACATATTTTCCGTGAATTCCGAAAAGAAATGCTAACTTTGCACCACTCTCGGGGTGTGGCGCAGTTGGCTAGCGCATCTGGTTTGGGACCAGAGGGTCGAAAGTTCGAGTCTTTTCACCCCGACAAAGAAGAGGTCGACTATAAAAGTTCGGCCTCTTCTTTATGTGCCTGGCTTCACGGCCGCGGCAAGCCGTACGGGACTCTCTGCGCTGGAGGATAATTCGTTATAAACCAATGAGTTATTTGATTTTAAAGTCCGGGGGTATACTTTAAAAACATTCAACTTATTAATAATCACATATTTGCCGTCCAGGTATATCATATCTTTGCAATTCCTTGTCGCCGTCAGCGTGCCAGGTTCCAGCATAGGCCAATGGAAAACGGCAGAAGAAGATGGCCGCAGGTGCCATCTCGGAGCCGATCAGCACCGCCCCCGGCGATCGAGAGGATGGCCTGGTAGAAAAGGATATTCGAACCTTTAAGGCTGCTGAGTTTCACTTGATGCTTTTTCCCAGTTCGTAGGCCTCGTTATATGCGGGAAGGTCCTTGACCTCCCCCTTCTTGTCGGCGCCACCGCCGTAGACACGTCCGCAGCGGCGGATGTCATCGAAGCAGTCAGCAAAGCCGTCGAACACATCGAAGGCCCTGTCGAGCTGCGCCTTGTTGTCGTCCTGAGCCGTGACCATGTAGTAGAAATCCTTGCCCTTCATCTTGCCGTAGAGCGGGTTCATCCTGTCAAGGAAGACCTTCATCTGCCCGCAGACGGAGTAGTAATAGACCGGGCAGGAGAAGCACACGACATCGGCTTCCATCATCTTTGGAAGCAGGCTGTTGGCGTCATCCTTCTGGAAGCACTCCCCTTTCTTGAGGCATACAAGACATCCCTTGCAGTAATTCAGTTTCTTGTCTCGGAGATACACTATCTCCACTTCATTGCCGCTCTCTGCGGCACCATTGGCGAACTGCCGGGCCAAGAGGTCCGAGTTGCCGTCCTTGCGGGGACTGCCCGCTATGATAAGTACTTTCTTCATTATCTTTCGTTTTTTACAAGTTCAGTTCAAAAATGAGCGTACTGTGTGTAAGTGTTGATTGCTTTTTCCATTGATTCCTCGGGGATGGAGACGCCTTCCTTGAAAAGCGACACGCCCCCGTCCTTCGACGACGGTTTCCAGTTGCCGACAATCTCGCCGTTCCATGCGACCACGGACTTGAAGATGCCGAAGTTATTATGGGCGTGATGGGCTTTGTCAGGATGAAGGACAATATCCCGGCTTTTGTATCCGATAAGGTACTCGTCGTATGCCGGAAGAAGAAGGACGAACCCGCCACGAACACCTCTCGTACGGGCTTCGCTATGGATATAGAAGTCTCTTCCTTTCCAGCGATTCAGCTGAAGTTCATCACCGAGAGATGCGATTCCCTGCCGGCATTCACCCGCATTGAGTCCGCTCCACCAAACGAAATCTTCCAACGTCGCCGGTCCATGGCTCCGGAAATACTTCCTTGCAAGAAGGGCCAGGGATTCCTCGCGGCTGACAGGTGATCCCATCGGAACCCTGTCCCGGACTAGCCTGTAGGTATTCCTCGGGCCGAGCGAACCGCTGCAGACAAGGCCCTCCAGCTCCGCCATACGGAGCTGGTGATTGTAAACAAGCCTGTCTTCGGTGATTCCTCCTTCAATCAGAGCTTCCCCAATGATGTCTTCGGTGACCTCTCCATGTCGGCTTACTGTATCCTCGATAATCGTCAGGATCCGTTCTTTCTCCTTTCCGGAATAAGAGAACCCGAAGGATTTGGTCCAGCCGTCGAGGACAGCCATGCCCTTGTCATGGCAAAGTGCCCGCAGCCAGTGGTAATCTTCTGCCGACACAAGCTGCCAGGTGCCGCGAAGAAGATGCGCCCGGAGAATCCTGCCTTCGTCAAAAGCAGCTTTGAAGGCCTTGTAAGAGGGCTTCCCCGTTCTCATGGCCACAGCCCAGCGCATCGCCCTGTAGTCCTGCGCCTGTATGGCGCCGGACCACGACACCACTTCCACGGGTTCCTTGAACTGCGGAGCGGCGAGCTGCTGGCTCAGAAGACGTGCGGAAACGGGGTTCAGGATCTCACCGCGCTTCATCCTTCCGAATTCCAGTGCCATCCCTTAGAAATCAATCTCTACGGGTTCAGCAGTAAACGAACTGATGGTGGCCTTTGCGTCCTTGAGGAAGTAGACGGCGGTGTTGCCGTCGTTCTCGTCGTACATGGAGCGGAGCCCGGGATTGGCATCCAGCATGGCCTTCTTCACCTCGACGCGCGGGTCTTCCACGAGCGTAGCGCTGATGCGCAGCCAGCGACCTTCATCGGCCTTGTATGCGCAGATGGCCACCTTGGGATTGGCCGCTATCTGCTTGGCGACGTTCTTGACATGGCCGGTCTGGATATACAGCTTGCCCTCGATGATTTCGGCCGTGCCGAATGGACGCACCTGCGGAGCGTCGCCGTCCACGGTCGCGAGGAAATATACGCCTGCCTCATGCAGGAAATCTCTGACTCTTTGCATGTTATCTTGGTTTGTAGATGTGTATTCCGAAGGGATCACGGCAGCTTCCTTCCTGCCGGAAGGCTGGCCGCAGGCAGCCAGCATAAGCGCAGCTGCAGCAATAAAGGCAATTCTTTTCATGATTATGCGAGTTTAACGGCAGTCCCGGATGCGGTGACCATGAGCATTCCGCCGCCTTCACCGAGAACTTCATAGTCAATGTCTATGCCGACGACGGCATCGGCGCCCAGCCGAACCGCTCTTTCTGACATCTCGTTCATGGCCTGCGATCGGGCCTTGATCAGTTCATCCTCATAGGAGCCGGAACGTCCGCCTACGATGTTGCGGATGCTGGCCGCGAAGTCGCGGATAAAGTTGACTCCGGAAATGACTTCGCCGAATACAACTCCCTTGTATTCCGAAATGGTGCGTCCTTCAACGGACGGTGTGGTTGTAAGTATCATGGTAATGCTTTTTTATCCTGCGAATTTACTGAAAATCCACCGGATGAGAAAATCAATCCGACGGAATTTCCTTCTTCAGTCTCTTGCGGTTATAGACCTTCTTGGATTTCTGCAGGACATTCCGGAAGGAAACGGGCTTTCCGTGCTGCTTGATTTCCTCCAGACGGACAGCCTGGCGGTTCGGCAGTGTTTGCCGGAGGGTACTCCTCCTTGTTGTGGGCACTGAGGACGGGTTCTGTCATTTCCTGATATTATCTGATGCTGCCTTTATAAAATTGACAAACAACGGATGGGGACACTCCGGCGTGCTCTTGTATTCTGGATGGAACTGTGTAGCAATGAAAAAGGGGTGTGTTGGAAGCTCGATGATCTCCACCAATCCGGCATCCGGATTGATGCCGCTCACCACTAAACCTGCCTCCTGCATTGCAGACAAGTAAGCATTATTGAACTCATAGCGGTGGCGGTGGCGTTCCCTGATTTCATCCTGCCCGTAGATACCATGTGCCAGTGTCCCAGGGACAAGACGGCATCTGTATGCTCCCAGGCGCATGGTCCCGCCCTTGATGGTCGTTGACTTCTGACTCTCCATCAGGTCTATGACCGGATGTGAAGTTTCGGGATTGACTTCCGTCGTGGCGGCATCCTCATAACCAAGGACATCGCGGGCAAATTCCACTACGGCCATCTGCATCCCCAGGCAGATTCCCAAAAAAGGAATCCGCTTTTCCCTGGCATATCGGACGGCACAGATCTTTCCTTCCAACCCGCGTTCTCCGAATCCGGGAGCCACGAGTATGCCGTTCATTCCTCCGAGAAGCTCTTCGACATTATCTTTGCTCACATGCTCTGCATGGATGGTATGGACGCGCACCAGACAGTCATTCGCAACACCTGCATGGACAAAACTCTCCTGTATGCTCTTATATGCATCCTGAAGTTCAACGTACTTGCCTACGAGCGCAATATCGACAGCCCTTTTCGGATTCTTGAGCTTGGAGAGGAAGGCTTTCAGGGCGGCAAGATTCGGCGCCGGAAGATTCACGATCCCCAGTTTGTCCACGACCATCTGGTCCAGCCGTTCAGCTTCCATGTTGAGCGGTACCTGATAGATGCTCCATGCGTCGATGGACTGGATGACATGGCCGGGCTTGACGTTGCAGAAGAGGGCAATCTTGTGCCTGAGTTCCGGGGTGAGTTCCTTTTCCGTCCGGCAGACGATGATATCCGGGTGGACACCCAGGGCCTGGAGTTCCTGAACGGAATGTTGCGTTGGCTTGGTCTTCAGTTCCTTTGCCGCTTTGAGATAAGGAATCAGCGTCAGATGTATGGACAGGAAGTCTTCTTCGGGAAGCTCCCACTGGAGCTGGCGCATGGCTTCCACGAAGGGCTGGCTTTCCATATCCCCGACCGTACCTCCGACCTCCGTGATAATGACGTCATAGCTGCCGCTCTTGCCGAGAAGGAGCATCCGGCGCTTTATCTCATCGGTTATATGCGGGACTATCTGCACAGTCTTGCCGAGATAGGCGCCTTCCCGTTCTTTGGTGATGACCGTGTGATAGATTTTCCCGGTAGTGACGTTGTTGGCTTTGGAAGTGTGAATCCCCAGGAACCTTTCATAATGCCCGAGGTCAAGGTCTGTTTCTGCCCCGTCTTCCGTCACGTAACATTCTCCATGTTCATACGGATTCAGAGTGCCAGGGTCGATGTTGATATATGGGTCGAATTTCTGGATGGTGACGCGGAGTCCCCTTGCCTGAAGAAGTTTTGCAAGAGATGCTGCGATAATCCCCTTGCCAAGTGAGGAAGCAACGCCTCCCGTAACGAAAATATATTTAGTATCCATAGCCCGGAATTTTTCAAAACCGGGATACAAATATAATCAAAAGATGCTGAACCAGCAAGACTTATGCGCCGTTTATCTTTGCTTCCACTTTGGCCTCTTCAACGCGCCCTGCTCTACCTTTGCATTGAAAATAATGGACGCTTAGCTCAGCAGGTAGACATCGGTCTGATATGCCGCAGGTCGCAGGTTCGATTCCTTTAATGTCCACAACAGTCATTCCCCTGTCGTTCAACGGACAGGACGCTGGCCTGCGAAGCCTGTGCTGAAGGTCCGAGGTAGAACCGCGCTGGGCAGGGTATGATTCCATAAGAGCCTGCGCGTGCCAGGCCCGCCGCTGGTGGGGCCGGCCTGCTACGATTCATGGCTGTTTCGTGCCCTGCCCGCCCACATATTGGCCACCATGGCACGCACCAGTAATTCTGGGGGCGCCATGACAAGAGGGGCTGGTGAAATCTAGAACAGCACCCGGAGGCCACCGCCGAGAGTGAAGGCGAGGGGGTGGGCGGTGTAGTAGGATTCAGGAGAATTCTCCGAAGGGATGTGCCAGGAGATTCCGGGCTGCACGAACAGGGCGGCGAGGCTGCCTATCTTGAGCTGAAGGCCGGCATTGGCTCCGAGAGAGAAAATAAAATCTTTGGGAAAAACGGCATCGTGCGTGGTATTGACCACGGTGCCTATGGTTTCCCGTACGCTTCCGGTCATCAGCACACCGTATTCCGCCATGGGTCCGGCGGAGAAATATATGCCCAGATTCCGGCCCTCCCATGGCGTATACACGGCATAGACAGGGATGCCAAGATAGAGCATGGTATTCTTGGTCTGAGTTGATATGCTGCCCACCGAGGAAGTCACCGTGCCGGCAAGGCGGCTGAGCTGCAGGCCGGATTCTACGCTCCAGTGCTTGGAAAGCTGCAAATTGACAAGTATTCCCGCACGGTAGGCAAGGCTGTACTCAGTCTGCGTCTCCGTGCTCCGGTTGCGGCTCAAGAGCGAAGAAAATGACTTGGGAGACGGCGCCATCCGCATCTGCTGGCCGATTCCATATTGTATTTCAGAATGTGAAAACTGGCCGCCGGGCACGCCGGAAGCAACAAAAGACATCCTGATGCGGTTGTCCTGGCCGGCGTCGGCGTAAAGGGGCTTTTCGGCCGGATATGTCTTGATTTCTACAGGAAGTTCCTTGCCTGGGGCCGGGCTGTCGGCGACGGGCTTGCCGGAAGGCTTATCTTCTGAAGCATTTTCCTCCGCCACAGGGACTTCAGCCTCTACAGGCTGCTGAACTTCGGACTCTGTTTCAGCGGCTACCGGGGAATCTTCCACGGCTGACGGAACCACCCCGGCCCCGGCTGACGAAACGACGGACTCTGTCTCAGCAGCTACCGGAGAATCTTCCGAAGCTGGCGGAACCACCCCGGCCACGGCTGACGGAACGACGGCTGCCGGAGAGGTGGGAACCGGCGTCAGCGCAGCATAAGCCTTCCGCGCGGCCGGTGCAGTCATCACGTCAGGTTCCGGTTCAGCCTGCGGGGAGACCAAAGTGTCTGCCCGTTCCAGCGCCGCTACAGCCTCCGCCGTGTCCTTAACCGATGCAGAAGGAGTTGTTACGCCCTCGGGACGCACAACCAGCAGCACTGCCGCCACCGCTGCGGCCGCTCCAGCCATCGCCCACCACCATGGAAAAGCGGCAGAAGGCTTTCTGACCTTTGCTTCCACGGCCTCCCACAGTCCTTCGGGAGGGGTCTGGCCATATTCCGACAACTGCTTCCGCAATTTGTCGCTCCAATTTCTGTCATTCATTATCGTGTCGTTTTCTGTAGTCTTTTATCTCTTTGGCCAGCAATGCTTTGGCCCGCAACAGCTGGGATGCGGAAGAGTTCTCCTTGATACCCAGCAGTGCCGCTATATCCTTGTGGCGCATCTGTTCGAAAACATAAAGGTTGAAGACCGTACGATAGCCGTCCGGAAGCCCGCTTATCATGTCCTGCAGCACGTTCAGGGGTACATTTTCCACATCCGGGTCCTCGTCGGCGTCAGGTTCAGGGAGATTGTCCACCGCCAGCAGACGCTCCCCTTTGCGCAGACGCTGCAGCGAGTCGTTGACGACTATTCGCGAGAGCCAGGCCTTCAGAGACCCTTCGCCCCTGTAGCGGAACGAGCCGAACCGGTCGAACACCTTTATGAACACGTCCTGCAGCAGGTCTTTCACCTCGTCGGGACCGCCCAGATATCGGGAGGCAACGGCGGTAAGGTAAGGCGCATAACGTTCGTACAACTCCCTCTGGCCACGGGCATCCCCGTCGCCTACCAGACGCACCAACTCTCTCTCCGTCAGGCTATTTCCTGCTCGTAAACTCAAATTTGGCTATGGACGTTTTTGTCTCAGTATCTTTCCACTTGATGGTTATCATTTTGGGGGCGTCCCCGGTATCGGGGAGCGAATTTATGTCAAAACATACCACGCCTTCGGCAAACTCGCCCCGGGCGTCGCCGTTGGCATTGTGACGCAGTTCCAGGCTGTAGGGATCGGAGGCATCAAGGCCCGACACCAGATAGAAATCGTGATGCACGGGGTGCTCGCCCCACCAGGTCGAATAGTTTATGGTAAGGTAGCCGTCGTCTACACAGGTCATCCACGACTCAAAGTTCACTTTCAGCGGATCGTCCCCTGTTACCGAGGCGTCGGAGGTAAAAATGCCTTCGTCCAGAGTTTCAATCCAATGGACCTTGGCATCGAACTCCGTGTCTGAAGAGGGACTGAAAGACACATTGGCGACCACCCTTTGCTGCCGGACAAAATCAATGTCGTCAACAGGATTGAACCTCATGCCTTTGGACCATAAGTACACGCTGCCGGAAGCATCTTTCTTGATGGTGGCTAACATGGTGAATGCGGAAGCAAAATCCGGTCCATCCGGTGACGTAACCGATCCCTGATAGTCATAAGGGTCAGAAGGAGCGAAACTACTTCCTTTGCTGCATCCGATGCATACAGCGAGCAACATAACCAAATATATAGGTATTTTTCTCATTTCTATTATTAAACCCACCGGCACGTGAAATCTTGCGTGGTTCCCATAATTTTTATGCAAGATTCCGAATGTCTGCGCATTTCAAATGTAAAAATACGATTTTTATGAAAAAATACAGCAGATTCTTCACAGCAGCAGCCCTGGCCGCTCTGACTGTTTCCTGCAGCAAGGGATTTATGGACGGGGCCTTCATGGCTCCCGGCTCGAACATGTACGAAATGGCCGACGCAGGCATGCCGGACCCATCGGAGGGCGACAGTTTTGACCAGATTGTCGAAAATCCTTTCATAAAGGTGTCCGAGCAGCCCTCATCATCTTTTTCCATCGATGCCGACGGCGCTGCTTATGCATATGCAAGAAGGTGCCTGAGCCGCGGTGTAATGCCCTCGCCCGACGCCATCCGCACCGAGGAGTTCCTCAACTATTTCACCTTCGACTACCCTTCTCCCACCGGTGACGAGACACTTGCCGTGAATGCCGAAATCGGCGACTGCCCCTGGACCGAAGGGCACAAACTGCTGCGCATCGGGCTGAAAGGCAAGGAATTGAGTGCGTCCGAAACGCCCGCTGCCAACTTCATATTCCTCATCGATACCTCAGGTTCCATGTCCGGCGACGACCGCATCGAACTGCTCAAGAGCGGCCTTTGCAACCTGGTGGACGAGATGCGCCCTACCGACAGGGTGGCCATCATCACCTATTCCGGCAGCGTGAAGAGGGTGCTTGAGTCCACGCTGGCAAAGGACGCCTCCAAGATAAAGAAAGCCATCAAGTCACTGCTGGCCAGCGGCTCCACTGCCGGCGGCCAGGCCATGAAGATGGCCTATGACGAGGCTGTGGAGCACTACATCAAGGGCGGCAACAACCGCATCATTATGTGCACCGACGGCGACTTCAACGTGGGTGTCACTTCCACCGAGGCTCTCGTCGAGATGGTGGAAAGCTACCTGGACAAGGGCATCTACCTGAGCATAATGGGCTTCGGCACAGGCAATTACGCAGACGCACGCATGGAGAGTCTCTCCAACCACGGCAATGGCACCTACAACTACATCGACTGCGAAGAAGAGATGATGAAGGTGTTCGTGCACGAGCGTTCCCGCTTCGTGAGCGTGGCTAACGACACCAAGGTGCAGGTGGTCTTTACCGAAAATGTGGACAGCTACCGCCTGATAGGCTACGAGAACCGCGTCATGAGCAGCGACGACTTCGAGAATGACAAGAAAGATGCGGGCGAAGTGGGCGCCGGGCAGACCATCACAGCCCTCTACGAGCTGATTCCCGCCGAGACCTACACCCAGCATGCCAACGCAGCGCTTATAGAGGTCCGCTACAAGAAGGCACTGGGCGAGGAGAGCCGGTCACTGGAGGTCAATACCGGAATACCCGCTGTTTCCGGGTTCAAGCCTTCTGCCGAATTCGGCTTTGCGGCCGGCATTGCCGCTTTTGCCCTCACCCTCAGGGATTCAGAGTACAAAGGCTCCGCCAGCCTCGACATGGCCTACGACCTCATAAAGCCCGCCGAGAAGCCCGCCGGCGGCGTGGACCCCTTGGGCCTCCGCCGCAGCCTGCTGGACCTCGTGAGCAAGGCCAAGGGGATTAAGTATTAAGATAACACAACTATCCTCTATCAGGCACTAAGCTCCGATATGGCGCGGGTGAGCAGGACGTAGTCCTCGACTCCGAGCCGCTCGGCCCTCAGGTCAAGAAGTTCAGCCGGACTTAAACTATTGTCAGTATTCCATAAGTTGGTTTGTTCAAGGCGGATGGCAGCGTCCGCCTTGAATTCTTTGGGAATCAGCGGCTTGAGGGCGTTACGGAGCGTTTTGCGCCGCTGGTTGAAGGCCGTTTTCACGACGGTCTTGAACAGCTTTTCGTCGCACCCGAGTTCCGTGCGGCCATTGCGCGTCAGACGTATCACTGCCGACTGCACCTTGGGCTGAGGGTTGAAGGCTCCGGAGCCCACGGTAAAGCAGTACTCGATGTCATACCAGGCCTGGAGAAGTACGCTCAGGATGCCGTAGGTTTTGCTCCCCGGCTTCTCGGCGATGCGCTCGGCCACCTCTTTCTGCACCATGCCCACCACTTCGGGGATGCGGTCCTTGTAGTCCAGGACCTTGAAGAAGATCTGGGAGGAGATGTTGTAGGGGAAGTTGCCTATGATGCGAAACTGTCCCGGGAATATGCGGTCGAGGGGAAGGCGCAGGAAGTCGGCCTGCAGCAGACGACCCTGTATGCCGGGGAAATGCGTCAGCAGGTAGTCTACAGACTCTCCGTCCAGCTCAACTGCCTTAAGGTAAATGTCTTCCCTCTGCAGCAGGTACTGCGTCAGAACTCCCATACCGGGGCCGATTTCCAGAACGTCTCGCACGCTGCCGGAGGAGACCTCTGCTCCGCAGAACTTCGCTTCGCTCATCCCTCCCACGCCTGACGGCGCGGGCCCCTCCCGTTCAAATGGCCACGGGCGGCCATGGTTCTGCGGAGCAGAGGTCCCCTCCGACAGCGTATCGACGATTCGGCGGGCGATGGACTGGTCGGTCAGGAAGTGCTGGCCCAGAGACTTTTTGGCTCGGACTTCCATGTGCTAGCCAAGTTTGGCGGCCAGGCGGCCGGCAAGGTCAAGGAAGGCGGCGGCATCGGGCCCGGTGCCAAGGGCTGCGGGAGTGCCGGCGTCGCCGCTCTCGCGGATGCCCTGCACCAGAGGAATGCGTCCAAGAAGCTCTATACCAAGGTCTTCCGCCATACGGGCACCGCCGTCACGGCCGAAGATGAAATACTTCTCGTCGGGATGCTCGGCAGGCGTGAACCATGCCATATTCTCAATCAGGCCGAAGATAGGCCGGTCGATACTTTTGTTGCGGAACATGTTGGCTCCTTTCTCAACATCAGAAAGAGCCACTTCCTGGGGAGTGGTGACCAGGACGGCGCCCTCCATGGGAATATCCTGCAGCAGGCTGATATGGATGTCGCCGGTTCCCGGGGGCATGTCCACCAGAAGGAAGTCCAGCACCTCCCACTTTACTTGCAAGATCATCTGCTTGAGGGCGTTGCTCGCCATGGGGCCGCGCCAGATGAGCGCCTGCCCGCGGTCGGCGAAATAGCCGATGCTCATCCATTTGACTCCGTATTTCTCCAGAGGGATGATAAGCTGCTTGCCGTCAATATCTTCTGCCATGGGCTGCAGGCCTTCGGTACCGGTCATCAAGGGTACGGAGGGGCCGTACACGTCGGCATCGGCCAGGCCCACCTTGTAGCCCAGGCGCGCCAGGGCGCAGGCCAGGTTGACAGCCACGGTGGACTTGCCCACGCCACCCTTGCCGGAGGCCACGCCCACAATGTGGCGGACATGCCGGAGGCATTCGGTATCGAATTCAACGCCCTTCTTTTTGGGCGCCGCATCTTCCAGGACTACGGTCTTGACCTCAGGGTCTTTGACTCCTGCGCGGATAAGGGCTGCGCGCGTCGCTCCTATCAGATATTCGGCCAGAGGGTCGCGCCGCTTGGGAAAGCCAAGCGTCACGGTCACCTCCCCGCCGTCTACTTGTATTTTGTTCACCATCCCCAACTCCACGACGTCCCTGTCATGCTGGGCCGGATGGTGTACGGCCCGAAGTATCTCAAGTATTTGGTTTTCAGTCATTATCGCACAATATTCATTTCGTTCAGCAGGTATCCAGCACCTCCGAACTTGTCCATCATCAACAACACATAGCGTATATCGACGCAGATCACCCTCTGGAGCTTGGGCTCGAACATCACGTCGCTACTCATAGCTTCCCAGTTGCCGTCGAAGGCGAGACCGATAAGGTTGCCGTCGGCGTCCATGACGGGGCTGCCGGAATTGCCGCCGGTGATGTCCAGGTTGGTCAGAAAGCATGTCACCAGCTCACCCTTCTCGTTGGCGTACTGGCCATAGTCTTTGGCCTCGTATATTTCCTTCAGGCGCGCAGGGACGCGGAATTCGTAATTGTCGGGATCCTCCTTCTCCATCACGCCTTCGAGGGTGGTGTAGTACTTGTAGAGCACGCCGTCCTTGGGTTCGTAGCTCTTGACGGTACCGTAGGTGAGACGGCAGGTCATGTTGGCGTCTGGATACTGGGGCTCGTCCTTCTTCCACTCCAGAAGGCTGGCGGCGTAGGCCTTGGTGGCCTCGGCAAGCTGGGGCTGGGAGCTCATGATCTGGTTGCGCAGGGGCATCATGGCGCCGATAAGCGCATTGGCCATCTGCACGGCAGGGTCGGAGGCCAGAAGTTTGTCGGTTATGGGCTTGGAAGCGAGCTTCTGCTCGGAGGTGAAGATGCTCTTTTTGAACATGTTGTCCACCAGTTTCCGGGTGTCGAGCTTGCGGATGTCCTTGCCGCCTATCTTGATGGTATTCTCGCCTGCGTTGGCCTTGTAGAAGTCTATCATGGCCACTGCCACATCGTGGTCCACGTCGGCATTGTAGTCTTTGTACTGACCGCGGAGCATCTCCACGACCTCGGAGAGGGCTTCCTTTTCGTCCACTGCCTCGGCGGGATTGGCGGCAGCGGCGTTACGCACCATCTCGACAGTGCGCGACACTGCGGCGGCAAATCCCAGAAGCTCGATGCGGCCTATGCTCTCGTTGAGTAGGGTAAAGGACTCGATGGGAGCCTTGGTCGCGGCTACATTTTCGGCAATCCTCGCCACGGCGCCGCCCCAGGCCTCTTTGCGTGAAGGGTCCGCATTGATCCATGCCTCAAGTTCCTCTTCCTTCTGCTTCTGGCGGGGGATGATTTCGAGGGCTTCGAAGGCCTCTTTCTCCCCTATCCATTTCTTCCAGCCGTTGGATGAGCCGGAATACTTGCTGGCGTACTGCAGGCCCACCTTCTCATCGGCGCGCATGGCCTTCCAGAGTATGTCCTGACGCACGCCGCGGGCGGCGATGCGGATGTTGTTGGACTCCAGCATCTCCTCGAGCTGCGCGGCGGTCTGGAAACGCTGGGTGCTGCCCGGGTAGCCCATAATCATGGCAAAATCGCCCTCCTGTACGCCCTTGAGCGACACTCCGAGGAACTGGCGGGGCACCATGGGAACGTTCTCCGGGGAGTAGTCTGCAGGCTCATTGTCGGGGCCTGCATAGACGCGGAACATGGAGAAGTCGCAGGTATGACGGGGCCACATCCAGTTGTCGGTGTCGCCTCCGAACTTTCCGGCCGATGCCGGAGGTGCGCCTACGAAACGCACGTCCCTGTAGATTTTGGAGACTATCAGGTAGAAGACGTTCTCGTTGAAGAAGCTGGTGATGCGGACCTGGCAGTTGGGATTGGCCTTCTGGGCGTCCGCAATAAGGGCCTGGCGGTCGGCTCCGGCGGCGAGAGTGTCCGTGACGTCGGTCATGCTCTGCAGGAAACGGACGGTGAGTCCAGGAACAGGCAGTTCGTCGGCGGGACTCATGGCCCAGTAACCGTCTTCCAGATAGTTGTGCTCGGGGGTGGAAAGGGCCTGGATGCTGCCATAGCCGCAGTGATGGTTGGTGACCAGAAGGCCGCTGCCGGAGATGATCTCACCGGTGCAGCCGCCTCCGAACTGCACGATCGCATCCTTGATGGAAGAATTGTTGACGCTGTAGATCTGCTCGGGAGTGAGACGCGAACCGAGGTTCTTCAGGGCGTCGGCGTTCATCTTTTCGAGCAGGGGAAGCAGCCACATGCCTTCGTCGGCACGAAGTGAGGCTGGCATCAGAAACAAGGCGCAGGCAAGCGCCGCAAGTACTCTTTTCATATCAAAACAATGTTGGTTCCAATTCTTTGGGGTGGAAGCTCCGGCGGTGTTCGGGGGTAAGGCCGAGGCGCCGTATGGCCTGGATGTGTTCCGGGGTAGGATAGCCGGCGTTGTGCTCCCATCCATAGCCGGGATACTGCCGGGCGAGCTCTTCCATACGCTCGTCCCTGTAGGTTTTTGCAAGCACCGACGCGGCGGCGATCGAGGCGTAGGTGGCGTCGCCGTGAACGACTGTTGCATAGGGTATGCCGTCGAAGGGGCGGAAGCAGTTGCCGTCGACGAGCAGGAAATCCGGCCGGGTTCCGAGGGCTGCGACGGCCCTCTGCATGGCCGTGACGCTGGCCCAGAGTATGTTGAGCCTGTCTATTTCCTCTGCCTGCACGGCCGTTACCGCCCAGGCTGCGGCCTCACGCTCGATGATGGGGCGAAGGGTTTCGCGCGCCTTGCGCGTCATCTGCTTCGAGTCGTTGAGCAAGGGGTGGAAGAAATCGGACGGCAAAATGACCGCGGCGGCGTACACGGGACCCGCAAGCGGCCCGCGTCCGGCCTCATCACAGCCGGCCTCAATGCGGCCCTGTTCCATACAGCTCAGCAGATTGATTCTTTGCGGCATGGATACAAAGGTAAACAAAAAGCCGGATTATTTCTTGCGGGCGTCGATTTTCTGTACCAGATTGTTTACTATGCCAGTGAGGGTTTCGAGACGGGAGTCCACCGCCTCGACTTTGGCGGACAGGATGTCGATACGGTCCGAGAGCCCGCCTTCCGACAGGTAACCGCGCTCAGAATAAGCGCCTATAAGTATTTCATCCTCGCTTACTTCGAGAACCTGGGCGGCCTTGGCAAGGTTTGGGCTGAAAAGGTTGGTCTTGCCCAGCTCGAAATTGCTGTACGTCGAGCGCTCGATACCCATCTTGTCGGCCATTTCGTCCTGGGACAGGCCTTTTCGCTGCCGCAGAATCTTCAAGTATTCGTGGACTTTACCCATATACGTCGTTTCCGGAGCAAATTTAATTGTTCGTAACGGCTTGTGCTATAGCGATTTTATGGACATTTTTCTATAAAAATCAGACAAATATTATAAAAATCCGCAATATTTTATTTTACCCCCTTATTTACCCCCTCCAAAAAGTTGTATTATTCGTTACAACTGTCCAATTTTGCAGCACATTTCACCCCGGGAGGAAGGGGATTCCACCAAAAGACTTTAAAATGAATTATGAAAGAAAAAGTTTACGAAAGATTCGCCTCGCTGCTGGAGACAGGGACCTGCAGCAGTTTCGAGGCCGTTTGCAGGCGTCTCGGAGTGTGTCCGGACGACATGGACGAACTGCTTTTTAGGGAATTAGGATATTCCGGCACCCAGGTCTTTGATGATTATTTTGGAAATCGGTGTTAAAATTAGTAGATTTGCAGACTTTGATAATTAACAACACCTGATACAATGAAAGAATACCAAACCAAAGAGGTCCGCAACGTCGTTCTTCTGGGCGCCACCAAGTCCGGAAAGACAACCCTTGCGGAAGCCATGCTCTTCGAGGGCAAAGTCATCTCCAGAATGGGCTCCATTGAGGACAAGAACACCCTGTCCGACTCCAACGAGCTTGAAAAAATCAACCAGCGTTCCATCTACGCAACCCCCATGTACGCCGAATTCGAGGGAGGCAAGATCAACATCATCGACGCCCCCGGTTCAGACGATTTCATCGGCGGTGCCTATTCCGCTTTCCGCGTATGCGAGAGCGGCGTGCTCGTGATCAACGCACAGCAGGGCGTGGAAGTGGGAACCGAGAGCTTCGTCCGCAGGGCGGAGGCCCAGAACCTCCCCATGATCATAGCCGTTAACCAACTGGACGCCGACAAGGCCGACTGGGACAACGTACAGAATTCCATGAAGGAGACTTTCGGGGGCAAGATCGTCAACGTGCAGTTCCCCAACGCTTCAGGCGCAGCATTCGACGGAGTCATCGACGTGCTCACCATGAAGTACTACAAGGGCGACCAGGTGCTTGACATCCCCGCCGAGTTCGCCGACCAGGCAGAAGAATACCGCGAGCAGCTCATCGAGAAGGCAGCGGAATTCGACGACGCCCTCATGGAGAAGTATTTCGAAGAAGGCACCCTCAGCGAGGAAGAAATCCACAGCGGCATGAACAAGGGTATCGTGAGCGGCGAGCTCTACCCCGTGTTCTGCGTATGCGGCAAGAAGGACATCGGCGTCAAGCGCCTCATGGAATTCATCAAGGACGTCGCACCCGCACCCGATGTCAAGGCCGACGGCCCCACCTCCTTGTTCATCTACAAGAACGATGTCGAGCAGCACCTCGGCGAGGTATCTTACTTCAAGGTAATGAGCGGAACCCTCACCACCGGCATGGACCTCGAGGATCCCGTATCCGGCGGCAAGGATCGTTTCTCCGCTTTCTACGCAGTGGCCGGCACCAAGAAAGAGCCCGTCACCAGCCTCCACGCAGGTGACTTCGGCTGCGCCGTAAAACTCAAGAACAGCAAGTCCAGCACCACCCTGTGCATCCCCGGCGCCGACATCACCTACGACCGCATCCAGTATCCCGCTCCCAAGTACCGTTGCGCCATCAAGGCCAAGGTACAGCAGGATGACCAGAAGCTCGGCGACGCCCTCAAGAAGATCTCTTCCCAGGATCCTACCGTGGTGGTCGAGTACTCCAAGGAACTCCGCCAGACCATCCTCAGCGGCAACGGCGAGCAGCATATCAACATCGTCAAGTGGCGTCTGAACAACGAGTTCGGCCTGGAGGTCGAGCTCTTCGCCCCCAAGGTACCTTACCGCGAGACCATCACCAAGGTGGCAAGCGCCCAGTACCGTCACAAGAAGCAGTCCGGCGGCGCCGGCCAGTTCGGCGAGGTTCACCTGCTGGTCTGCCCTGCAGAGGGTGAGCTCAACACCAAGTTCATGATCAACGGCAAAGAGACCCAGCTCAACATCAAGACCCAGGATATCACCGAACTGGAATGGGGCGGCAAGCTTGAGTTCTACAACTGCGTGGTCGGCGGCGCAATCGACCTCGGTTTCATGCCCGCCATCCTCAAGGGTATCAAGGAAAGAATGGTCGAGGGCCCTCTGACCGGTTCCTACGCCCGCGACATCCGCGTCTTCGTGTACGACGGCAAGATGCACCCGGTGGACTCCAAGGAAATCGCCTTCATCATCGCCGGCCGCAACGCCTTCCGCGAGGCCTTCCGCAACGCAGGCCCGAAGATTCTTGAGCCTATCTACAACGTGGAGGTCATGACCCCGAGCGAGTATCAGGGCGCCGTCATGAGCGACCTGCAGAACCGCCGCGGCATGCTCGGCGACATGGGCGCCGACAAGGGATTCGCAATCCTCAAGGCCCGCGTGCCTCTGGCAGAGCTCTACCGCTACTCCACCACCCTTAGTTCCCTGACCGCCGGCAGCGCCACCTTCACCATGGAATTCGCCGACTATCAGCCTGTTCCGGGTGACGTCCAGACCAAGCTCCTCGCCGACTACGCAGCACAGGAGAAGGAAGAAGACTAATTTCGTTTTCACAACAAACAGTCCCGGTATTGTGCCGGGACTGTTTTTTTTAGGAATACCCATGAAAAAACTATTCATTCTTTTGCTTGCAGCGGCAGTTTTCTCCTCGTGCGAAGGTTACCGCTACGACAATATCTACGAGGACGAGTCCCTCTTCCCCTCCCTGGTTGTCAAGCTCAAGGAAATCAAAGAATTGACCGCCACCAGCGCCACTGTTTCCTTTGTCTATGAAGGTGAGGAAGCCATAGACCACAGCTATGTGAACGTAGCCCCGAAATCCGATCCGGAAGACTATTGGTCCATCACTTCTTCCGACAATTCCAGGGAACAGGATTTCTTCATCGGCGATCTGGAACCGAATACCGATTATCTTGTCAGGGCAATATTTGTCTTTCGTGACAAATCTTATGACATGAGTTTCAACAAACCTTTCAAAACCCTGCAGCAGCCATGAGACGCACACTCCTTGCCTTATTTTCGGTTTTCATTTCAGCGGCCGCCTTTGCAGACAACGACAAAGCAGAATCCGAACTGCCGGAATTCGAACCGGTTTCATCTCCGCATGAAATCGTGAGAACCATCCGCGATATCAAGAGTGCCAAAGATATCTTAAGCTTTTTCCACGTTGGCATCCAGACGAATTATTCCTTTCACTATCACCACATTACAGATACCGGGCTCAAGGCTTCGGCAAGTCCCGTCACCGGCAGTAAGATCAACCTGCAGCTCAACCTTGCCACTCCGCTCGGAGACCTTGTCTTTGCTTACAACCACAACTGGATGGACTGGAACGGAAAAGCTGACGGGCGGTATTTCCTCGGTCATTTCAATTTCTACAACCTTCACTCCGTTTTCGGCATGAAGCCCCTGTCCGCCCTGTCGCTTCCTTACGGCACTTATGCATACGGTAATTCAGAACGCATGATTTACCGTCAATACGACGTCCGGGTGGCGAACATAATAGGTATTTCAGAGGTTGCATACGTTTTCCGGACGCCAGGCTATCCCAACAACAGCATATACCACAACGAGAGGCGCATCAGCATGCTGGGCCTCAAAGGCTGGATCACTTCTTATGCCGATTTCGACCTTTGGAATTATGCATACGGACGCCAGTCGTCCCTGCTCAACGACACCCTCGACGATATGCTCGGCGACACACCGTTACTCGAGTTCATTCCTATCCCGTATTTCGATCTGATACTGCTCAAGATGAAGACCGAGCAGCGATATCTGGACCTTGTCCTGGAGAGCAACGACACCGGGAAATTTGCTTTCGGCGGCAGCTTCGGACTGTTGTACTGCCGTTCGTTCAACATAAATGTGGGTTCCGGCCACCTAATCATCCAGCCTCGTATAGACTGGCAGATATTCGACGTGGGCGCCGACTTCAAGAATATGTATAAAGTAAAGAATGACGTCGTGCCCGGAACAGACAACCGTCTCCCTTTCAAGACCGGCGTTGAAGCCTCGATAGCTGTCAATTATTTCTTTTAGACGCTTTTACACCACGCCCCGTATGACGCTGATTCTCACAGGAAGTCCCACCAGGTACGGAGAAGACCGCTTCACGAAGGACAATGGCTTCCTTGCCACTGTCAAGGCCGAGCTAGAGGCCGCTCTGCAGGGGCGCGGCACCGGACCGAGGGTGCTTCTGGTGAGCGCCGCACCGGACGACAAATCATTCACGGACAGCGTATTGGAAGGGATGACGGCATGCATCGTGAATTCGGATATACGTCCTGCGCAGATAATCATGCTGGACCGCCGGAATGCTCACAAGGCGGCAGAACTGGTGCAGGACGCCGACTGGATAATCCTGTGCGGCGGCCACGTTCCGACTCAGAATCGTTTCCTTCACGAAATTCACCTCAAAGAGCTTCTGGCAGGTTTCGACGGGCTGGTAATGGGCTGCAGTGCAGGCTCGATGAACTGCGCCGGGCTGGTGTATTCCCATCCCGAACTTCCTGGAGAAGCGGCAGACCCGGCATACCGGCGATGGCTGCCCGGCCTCGGACTTACCGACGTGCAGATTATCCCGCACTATTATCAAGTCCGGGACGCCATGGTGGACGGCCGGCGCCTATTTGAGGACATAGCCTACCCCGACAGCTGGAACCACCGCTTCTACACTTTCCCCGACGGAGGCTACATAATCCAGAAGGACGGACATTGCATCCTCCATGGCACCGCCTGCGAGATTTCAAATGGCGGCATGCGTCAAATCTGTTCTGAAAATCAAGTGTATACCTTTATGAACGTAGTATTTGTTTCTCCCCATTTCCCGCAGACGTACAGCCACTTCTGCGCAGGCTTGAAGGTCAATGGAGTCAATGTGCTGGGCATTGCCGACGCTCCCCACGAGTCGCTGTCGCCCGAGCTTCGCGGAGCCTTGACCGATTACTATCAAGTGCACAACCTGGAAGATTACGACGAAATGTACCGGGCGGTTGCATGGTTTGCGCACAAGCACGGCAGAATCGACTGGATAGAATCCAACAACGAGTACTGGCTGGAGCAGGACGCACGCCTGCGCACAGACTTCAACGTGAACACCGGTCTCAAGACCGATCATATCTCCGGCATCAAGAACAAGTCGGAAATGAAGAAGTTCTACGCGGCGGGGGGCGTTCCTACGGCGCGGCAGATAAAAGCATCCGAAGGCCTTGAGGCAGTACGTGCCTTCGCCCGCAAGACCGGTTTCCCGATCATAGCCAAGCCGGACAACGGGGTGGGCGCCAGCGGAACATATAAAATACACTCCGACAACGAGTTACAGGATTGGTTCAAGGATCACGAATCCAACTTCGGAGCTTTCGTCGTAGAAGAATTCATCACCGGCCTGCTGACTTCCTACGATGCAATCTACGATTCCAAGGGCGAGCCTGTATTCGAGTCGATGGGCGTTTTTCCCACCCCTATCATGGACATAGTGCACGACAACCTGGACACCTGCTACTACGTAGATCGCGACGTCCCGGCAGCGCTTTCAAAGATAGGACGGCGCACCGTCAAGGCGTTCGGTATCAGGAGCCGCTTCGTGCACCTGGAGTATTTCAAACTTGACCGCGACCGAGAGGGCCTCGGACGCAAGGGCGATTTCGTGGGACTCGAGGTGAACATGCGCCCGGCAGGCGGCTTCACTCCCGACATGATGAACTTCGCCCATTCTACCGATGTCTTCCAAATATGGGCAGACATGGTGGCATTCGACCAGCGCAGAAAAGAGGCCGGCGAGCAATATTGGTGCGCCTATGCAAGCCGCAGGGATTCACACCGTTACGTACATTCCCACGAGGAAATTACGGCCCGTTACGCGCAAGGAGCCTTCCGCCCCGACTCGCCGGCCGAGGGCCTCTGCATGTGCGAGCGCATGCCCGACGCCCTGTCCGACGCCCTGGGCAATCAGGTCTACATTGCCCGCTTCTCCACCAAAAAAGACATAAACTCGTTCTTCGACTTCGTATGCCGCAAAGCCTAAGTCCCGAGGGGAAGCCTGCGCCCTCAACCTCAGCGTCTATATAATCCAGTCCGCCGCACCTGCGCCCAGCCCTCGGTGTGCTTCTCGGTCCACCCTTTGGACCTAGAGGCACAAAAGCGGCCATGCAGCGTGCTCCTCGGTCCACCCTCTGGACCTAGAGGCACAAAAAAGGCCGAAAACGTGCTCCTAGGTCCTGCCACTGGACCGAGGGGCACGCTGGCTAGAGGTCGTCCAAAAGTTTCGCCGCCTCAGTGTAGGGAATCCCAGATACACGGCTCAACTGATTCAGATCCGCGCCGAAACGACGGCGGAGCTGGGACAGGAGCTCACGCCTGTCCCCTTTTGATAGTTCTTTGGGAGATTCCACATGAAAAAGTGTATGGCATATGTCAATCATTACCGCATTGATATTCTGATCCTTGAATGATGGGCCGCTGCTTTCCCTAACCTTCTTGGCCTTTGAAGAAGCATTCAAAAAGTAATTCATTCGCGCGGGCGAGCCATATAGGGACTCCACAAAGTCTACACAGACATAAGACTCCGGTAACACAAAGCCATCCTCACCGAGAACCCAGCTCCCGGGGACCTCGACACGGCTTCTGAGAATACGGCGCCTCTTACGTAACGACAGGCTGTCAAGCCGAACCCCTCTTTGTTTATTATGGTTGAAGAAACAGTTACAACTCCCCCATTTATAACCAGTTGGATGCAGGCAGATTCTCGCGGCGACGCAGTTCATCATGACATATGCGATAACTCTTTCAAGGGATTCAAATTCTTTTCCGACCTCAAGAATGTCCACCGAATTGCGCCTCAGCAGTTCCTTGATACCATACTTTTTTCTGAAATAAAAGCTATAAAGCTTTTTGTACTTGTTGACGAATTCCAGTGCATCGGACCACGAACCCTCGACGAGGACGTGAACATGATTGGACATCAAAATAAATGCAATAATCCTGACACCGCTCAAAAAAGCCGCGATTGCAATGTAATTCATGCCGACCCTAAAGTCTTCATCATCTTTGAACCAGATGTTGGCCTCCAGATGGGAGGTTGAGATAAGATAGAAAGTCATCACAGTTTTAGTTTAATGCCGGCACCGTGCCGAACCCTGCAAATTTAGAATTTCCATCGTAATTCCGCAAGCCCAGAGGCAACAAAATCCGCCCCAGAAGTGCCTCAAGCGTGCCTCTCGGTCCAAGCGATGGACCGAGAAGATACAAAAACGCCCGAAAACGTGCTCCTCGGTCCAGTTGATGGACCGAGGAGCACACTCCCGCAATTCGAAGGTATGGAGGGAGGAGGTGGTGGTGGTGGTGGAAGGTGGGTGGGCCGAGGGAAGAAAGGCAGACGGAAGGAAGGAGGAAGAATTGCGGACTGGGGAAGGGGACGAACGGAAGAAGAAGGGTGGAACGGGAGGAAGAAGGGCGGACGGGAGGAAGAAGGGCGGACGAAGGAAAGATGGGCAGACGGGAGGAAGGTGGGCGGGCGGGGGAAGAGGGTCTGACGAAGGGAAGATGGGCAGACGGGAGAAAAAGAGCGGATGGAGGAAGGTGGGCGAGCAGGGGGAAGAAAGGCGGACGAAGGAAGGAGGGCGGACGAAGGAAAGAGGGCGGACGAGGAAAGTGGGCGGACGAGGAAAAAAGGTGGACGGGAGAAGGTGGACGGAACGAAGGAAAGAGGGCGGACGAAAGAAGGAAGGGCAGACGGAGGGGTGCACCCTGGGGAAAGGACCCGGGATGAATGAGGGGGAGAGGGATGGGGAAAATGAAAAGGAAAAGGAAAAAGACGGGGGATGGGGGGATCAGTTCCGGTGGAGGGCTTGGCGGAGGATGCGGGTGAGCTGGTCGGAGCAGGAGGTGCCGCGGCCGGAGCAGTTGATGCCGCTGAGGCGCTCGAGGGCAAAATCGACGGTCTGGCCCTCAAGCAGGGCTCCGAGGGCCTGGAGGTTGCCGTTGCAGCCGCGAACGTACTTGAGGTTGTGGATCTTGCCGTCTACGATATCGAAATCGATAAGCTTGGAGCACACCAGCGGGCTGGGTGACGCAGTAATATGGCGGACACCGTTCTCGACGGTGTCCACCATAATCCTGAAATCATTTCCTTCCATAAACTATTTGACGGTAGAAGCAAGGAACAACTCGTCCATCTGCTCCTGGTCTATCTTGGACGGGGAGTCGATCATGACGTCGCGGCCCTGGTTGTTCTTGGGGAAGGCGATATAGTCGCGAATGGTCTCCTGTCCGCCGAAAAGGGCGCAGACGCGGTCGAAGCCGAAGGCGAGACCTCCGTGGGGCGGCGCTCCGTACTGGAAAGCGTTGATGATGAAACCGAACTTGTATTCAGCCTCCTCGGGGCCGATGCCGAGCACCTCGAACATGCGCTTCTGCATGTCGGCGTTGTGGATACGGATGGAACCGCCGCCGAGCTCGGTGCCGTTGAGCACGAAGTCATAGGCGTTGGCGCAGACGCGCTCCAGGTCCTCTTTCTTGTCGGAATAGAACCATTTTTCGTGCTCCGGCTTGGGAGCGGTGAAGGGATGGTGCATGGCATAGAAGCGGCCGTCCTCGTCATTCCACTCAAGCAGGGGGAAGTCCACGATCCAAAGGGGTGCGAACACGTGAGGGTCCCTCAGGCCCAGACGGTTACCCATCTCGATACGCAGCACGCCAAGGCGTGTCTGGGTCTTGCGCTTGTCGCCGCACATAACGAGCAGCAGGTCGCCTGCAGAAGCTCCGCATGCAGCGGCAACCTCCTGGAGTTTCTCCGCCGAATAGAATTTATCCACGGAAGACTTGACGCTTCCGTCGGCGTTCAACTTGACGTACACGAGGCCTGCGGCACCCACCTGCGGGCGCTTGACCCACTCGGTGAGCTCGTCGAGCTGCTTACGGGTGTATTCAGCGCAGCCGGGGACGGCGATGGCGCCCACATAGGCGGCAGAATCGAACACGCCGAAGCCGCAGCCCTGCACGAGGGACGTCACCTCGTGAATCTCCATGCCGAAGCGGATATCCGGCTTGTCGGAGCCATATTTATCCATGGCGTCGTACCAGCTCATGCGGGGAAGAGGGTTGGGAATCTCCACACCCACGGCATTGCGGAACATCTGGCGCATCATGCCCTCGAAGGTGGCGAGCACGTCTTCCTGCCCCACGAAGCTCATCTCGCAGTCTATCTGGGTGAACTCCGGCTGACGGTCGGCGCGCAGGTCCTCGTCGCGGAAGCACCTAACAATCTGGAAGTAGCGGTCGTAGCCGGCAACCATGAGCAGCTGCTTGAAAGTCTGGGGACTCTGGGGAAGGGCATAGAAAGTGCCCGGATTCATGCGGGAGGGCACCACGAAGTCGCGGGCTCCTTCGGGGGTGGACTTGATGAGATAGGGCGTCTCGATCTCCATGAAGCCCTGGGCGTCAAGGTAGGAACGGACCTCCTGAGCAAGGCGGTGGCGCAGCGCCAGGGCCCTCTGCAGGGGTGGACGACGAAGGTCCAGATAGCGGTACTTGGCCCTGAGGTCCTCGCCGCCGTCGGAGTTTTCCTCGATGGTGAACGGAGGCACGGAGGCCTTATTCAGGATATTGATCGCCAGCACTTTAATCTCTATGTCGCCAGTCGGCATCTTGGGATTCTTGCTCTCGCGCTCAAGCACCTCGCCGGTGACCTGGATCACGAATTCGCGCCCGAGTGAGGCCGCGGTTTCGACCAGTTCGGGGGCGGCGTCGGCCTCAACCACCAGCTGGGTGATGCCGTAGCGGTCGCGCAGGTCGATGAAGGTCATACCGCCGAGTTTGCGGGATTTCTGAACCCATCCCGCCAGGGTTACTTGCTTGCCTTTGTCGGCGAGGCGCAGCTCGCCGCAAGTGTGTGTTCTGTACATATTGTGCGTCTAAAATTCAGAGATGCAAAGATAACAAATTCTATCTATATATGTTCCACCTCGGGATGCAGGGTGATGCCGTAACGCGCATGGACGGTGGCTACCACCCGCCTTTCCAGCTCCAGGATGTCCGACGGGGTGGCGCTGCCGCTCGCGTTTATGATGACCAGCGGCTGCTTGTCGTAGACCGCAGCGCCGCCTTCCGTCTCGCCCTTGAGGCCGCAGCTGTCGATGAGCCAGGCGGCAGGCACCTTTATCATGCCACCGTCAAGCACGTAATGAGGCACCTTGTCGGTGCCGGCAGCCTCTACCACACGGAGAAAATCCACAGCCGAGATGACGGGATTCTTGAAGAACGAGCCGGCGCTGCCTATGTCTTCGGGGTCGGGAAGCTTGGAGCGGCGTATATCGATGACGGCCTGCCGCACCGCCATGGGGCTCGAGGCGTCGATGTCCGCCAGACCTTTGTATTCCAGCCTCGGGCGAGGGACGCGGGAGAGACGCAGCAGCACGGAAGTCACTATGTATCTGCCGTCAGCTTCCTTGAACATGGACTCCCGGTAGCCGTAGCCGCACTGCTCCACAGTGAATTTGCAGCGGCGGCGCTCCAGAAGGTCATAGCAGGTCACGCCTTTGACTATATCCTTGAACTCAACGCCGTAGGCCCCGATGTTCTGCACGGCGGCTGCCCCCACCTCGCCGGGGATGAGGGACAGGTTCTCGGCCCCCCAGAGCCCGTGGCCGCAGAGCTCGGCGGCAAGGGCGTCCCACTTAACGCCTGCGCCCGCTATCACGGGGACCTCGTCCAGCCCCAGGTCGACATATTTGACATGACGTATGGCCGAATGCAGGACAGTACCAGGGAAGTCTTTGGTAAACAACAGGTTGGAACCCTCTCCTATATGCTTTATGGGTTTTGGCAGTTCGTCCCACGGCAGCGATTCCAGCTCCTCTATACTGTCGTATTTTATGTAACAGGCACACTTGACTTTCATGCGGAAAGTATTGTGCGCGCTCAGGTCATAATCGTATTCCTTTATCATGAATACAAAATTAGCGAATATGCCGGAATAAACAAAAAATGCGTTTTTTGCTGAACTATAGCATTTTTAGATAAATAATTGCTACATTTGCAGGTAGCGGGGAGGCGTACTTATGAAAAAACGTTCGAAATGGCTGATACTGGCTGCGGTCTTGTCTGCTGTGGCCATTGCTTGTTTCCTATGGCTTCGTAAGGCCCTCGACCCCTTTGCCCAAGGCCCCGAAAAGATTGTCATCCCAGAGTTCCCATACTCCGAGATGATCCCGGGCGACCTGCTTTTCCGCACCGGCACCGGAGCGTACAGCAAGATGCTTAACGTAACGTCGGCAGATACGGTGCACTACAGCCACATCGGCCTGCTGGTCAAAGTTGACAGCACCTGGGCCGTAATTCACTCCGTCCCGGACGAGCACGACGGTCCCCAAGACTTCGACCGGGTAAAAATGGAGACGGTAAAAGAGTTCTTTGACCCAGCTCACGCCCTCCACGGCGAGATTGTCCACACCGGTTTCACCGCCGGGAGCAGGATGACCGACGCCGCCCTGGGATTCGTGCGCGACAGCGTCCGATTCGACACTTCGTTCAACCTTTCGGACAGTTCCAAGCTGTATTGCACGGAGCTGATATGGCTACTGTACCGCCGTGAGGGAATAGACCTCACGGAGGGCCGACGGAGTTTCCGCGGTTATGTGGCCATAGGTCCCAACGGCGTGATTACGGTCAATGACATCCGGAATTATTCAGGAAACGTGAGTTACTATGCATATTAACCCTTTAATGTTAACATTATGAAAAGATTAGCTATCATTCTCAGCGTCGCTGCAGTGGCGCTCGCAGCTGTGCTGGTGACTTCCTGCAAGAAGGATCCCAAGCACATGAACCCTACCGAGGTCGTTCAGGCCGCCTATGATGCGTTTATCGCCAAGGACTTCGCTACCTTCTTCAGCTTTTACGACATGACGCCTGACGTACAGCAGGCATGGACCGAGACTCTCACAAACAAGGCAAAGACGGAAGATTTCAACGGTTACACCGACTTCACAATCAAGGAGAGCAAAATCGACGGCGACACGGCTACGGTTAAATTGTGGGTGAAAGACTCCAAGGGGGTTGTCGATGAGACAAACCAGAAACTGATTAAGACTCCGAACGGATGGAAAATGGAATGGAGTCTCAACGAGTACAAGGAATAAGAGAGTTTTTTCTCCTTTGAAAAAACAGTCAGGTTTTCCTGGCTGTTTTTTGTTTTATTATTGTTACATTTGCATACAGGTAAAAATTGGATATGATAGTTCTGAAGTTCGGCGGTTCGTCGGTGGCAAACGCCACGGCAATGTCTCGGGTTCTGGATATAGTGGAGCAGGCTGCGGCAAAAGACAGGGTAATTCTTGTCAGTTCCGCCATCAGCGGATGCACGGACGCCCTCATTCAAATTGGTGCACAGGAAGATCCGGAGCAGTTGATAGACGCCCTTGAGCACCGCCATCTTGCCATCATATCCCGTCTTTTCACAGGCAGGGAGCGCCAGGATGCCGTGGCCGAATGCCGCGACACATTCTCCGAAATCCGCTGCATTCCTCCAGTGATCGAGTCTTTCGGCGAACTTCTTTCGACACGCATCATTGCGCGCAAACTCGCCTGCGAGGGCTTCAAGACCCAGTGGCTCGATTCCCGCGACCTAGTCTGCGCCTCCGGCGGAACTGCCGACACATCAAAGACTTACGCCGCCATTCAGAAAGCCGTGGAGCAGTACCCTCAGGCCCGCGTCTTCGTGGCTCCGGGGTTCATTGCCCGCGACCCTCAAGGCCGCGTGTGCACCCTAGGCCGCGGCGGCTCGGACTACAGCGCCTCGCTCTACGCCGCCGCCACGTCAGCCGCCGACCTCCAGATCTGGACCGACGTGCCAGGCATCATGACCACCAACCCCAAACTGGTGGCCGCCGCCCGCACCATCCCCGAAATCAGCTATACCGCCGCATTCGACATGGCACGCTACGGCGCCAAGGTGCTGTACGCCCCAGCAGTGGCCCCCGCCCGCGAGGCCGGCATAGCCATAGGCATACGCAATACCTTCGACCCTGCCAACCCCGGCACAGTCATCTGCAGCCGCACCCCGGGAGTGCCCGAATTCAAGGGCGTGGCCTCCCTGGACAATCCCTCCGACGGCAGCACCCTGGTGTGCCTTATTTCCGAGGGCGCTCCAGATCCGTCCGCAGCAGTGCGCCGCATAGGCACCGCCCTCCGCGAGGCGGGAATACAGCCCCTCGGCGAGCCCGAGTGCTCCGAAGGTTCCAACTTCATAGTCAAGGTACGCACCAACGTTGCGCGCAGCACCGTGGCTGCGATACACAGGGAGTTCTTCGAGCAAAGGGCCCTATCCGCCATCGATGTGTACGTGGCAGGAAACGGCGCGGTAGGCAAGGCCCTTGCGAGCATAGTGGAAGCCTGCGGCGGAGCCTTCCCCAACGCCGGCAAGCAGCTGAACATCAAGGCGATATCCAGCGACCATACGTTCGTGGACGAGGTGCTCTCCTCGGCCCGCAGCCGTTCGGTCTTCGTGGACTGCACGGACAGCACCGACATCTGGCAGAAGTTCATCCCCCTGTTCAATGCCGGCATAAACGTAGTTACGTCCAACCGCCGTTCGCTGGCGGTGCCGTACGTGGATTATGCGGCCATGAAGGCCGCCGCCGCCCAGAACGGGTGCTTCTTCCGCTACGACACCACCGTGGGCAACGCTCTCCCCATCTTGCAGTCTATCTCCGACGGCGCCAACTGCGGCGACGGCCCCACCCTCATAGAGGCCGTAGTATCCTGCACGCTCAACCATCTGGTAACCAGCTATAAAGGCGTCGGAGGCGAGTCCCTTGCCGACTTGCTGTGCAAGGCGCAGAAGGAGGGCCTCACCGAGCCCGACCCGCGCATCGACCTCGGCGGACGTGACGCCCTCCGCAAGCTTCTCATCCTCTCCCGCGAGGCCGGCGTGCCTCTGGAAGAGTCTGACGTGCAGATCACGCCGATGCTGGATCCGGAGTACTTCCGCGGCAGCCTGGAGGAGTTCTACCGCCGCCTGCAGAATGACGAACCCCGCTTCCAGCGGCTGGAGAAGGACCTCCGCGCCACCGGCGAGCGCCAGCGCTTTGTGGCCTCCCTGCGCCGCAACCCCGACGGTACTTTCAAGGCCGAAATCCGTATGCGGCGAGTCGGAATCGACAGTCCTTTCTATTGGATCAACGGCACCGAGAATGTAACAATTATCCACAGCAACGATGCTTACCCTCTGGTGATCAAGGGCTCCGGCGAGGGCGCCCGACTGGCCGCCAGCGGCATTATCAGAAATATTTTACAGTAATGAAAGTCATAATAAGCGGATACGGCCGAATGGGCCGGATGATAGAAGGAGTCCTGCTCCACAAAGGAATAGAAGTGGCAGCCGCCACGGAAGATGTTTGCTCCACGCCGCCCGAACTGGCCAAAGAGTGCGTGTGCATAGATTTCACCACTCCTGCGGCTTTCAGGGCCAACTACAAGTGGATTGCGGAGCATTTCAAGGCGGTGGTCGTGGGCACGACCGGCTGGGACGACATCCTCGGCGATGTCGTGGCTGCATTCTATGCCGCCGGCACTCCCATGATCTACTCTTCCAATTTCTCCATCGGCGTCAATGCCGTTTACGCGGCGCTCGAAAAGGTGAGCGACACCCTCAAAGGCTACGGCTACATCCCGCACATCGAAGAGACCCACCACATCCACAAACTTGACGCCCCGAGCGGCACGGCCAAGGAAATGGCCCGTATAGTGGGCGACCACCTGTGCGTCAAGCCCGACATCACCTCCATCCGCGAGGGCGAGGTCACCGGCAAACACGTGGTCAAATTCAAATCGGACGTGGACAAGATAAAGATTTCCCACGAGGCCTTCTCACGCCAGGGCTTTGCCGAGGGCGCCGTGGTGGCCGCCACCATGACCGAGGGCCTTACCGGAGTGCACACATTCAAAGAACTGATAATCAAATGAAAATCCCCGAACTTAAGGGCTGTGGAACCGCCCTTGTGACTCCGTTCCTTGAGGACGGCGAGGTCGACTATGAGGCCTATGCCTCGCTGGTAAGCCGCCAGATCGAGGGGGGCGTCGACTTCCTGGTGCCCCTCGCCACCACCGGCGAAACACCCACGCTCGACGCCATCGAGAGGGTATCCATGCTTGAGATAACCCACGACTGTGCTGCCGGCAAGCCCCTTCTTGTGGGCTGCGGAAGCAATTCAGTCCAGGGCACCCTCGGACAGATGGAGATGCTGGACGGCAGCGCCGTCGACGCATGGCTGGTGGTAGTGCCTTTCTACAACAAGCCCAACCAGGAGGGCCAGTTCCGCTATTTCAAAGCCATAGCCGAGGCTGCCACCAAACCCGTGGTCATCTACAACGTGCCCGGCCGTACCGGCGCCAACATGCTGCCATCCACCTGCCTGCGGCTTGCCCGCGAGGTGCCAGGAATAATCGGCATCAAAGAGGCCTCCGGCAAGATTGAGCAGGCACGCGAGATTCTCGCCGGCGCACCGTCCGACTTTGCGGTGCTCAGCGGCGACGACGACCTCACCCTGGAGATGATGCGCTCGGGGGGCAAGGGAGTCATATCGGTGGCCTCCAACATCGTGCCCGGCAAGGTGTCGGCCATGACGCGCGCCGCCATCGAGGGCCGCTGGGATGACGCCCTCGCCCTGGACGAAACCCTCAGGCCCCTCTACAAAGCCTGCTTCGTGGAGTCAAATCCCATTCCCGCCAAGGCCGCCCTCGCCCAGCTGGGCTTGTGTTCCGACATGATGCGCCTTCCGCTCGTGCCCGCAGAGGACAGCACGAGGGCCCTTCTCAAAGAAGTTCTCTCAGCCCTGGAGTCATGAGTTCATTCATTGTCGAAGGAGGCCACACGCTGAGTGGCAGCATCGCTCCGCAGGGAGCGAAGAACGAGGCGCTGGAGGTCATCAGCGCCGTGCTCCTCACCTCGGAGGATGTGACCATCTCCAATATCCCCGATATCCTTGACATACGGAACCTCATCGTCCTTCTGGAAGGAATGGGCGTCAAGGTGACGCGGCGCGGCAAGGGCGAATATACTTTCAATGCATCCCGCATCAATGAGTTCTACGTTGCGAGCGCGGAGTTCGTGGAGCAGTGCGCCAGGCTGCGCGGTTCGGTGATGGTGGTGGGACCGCTGCTGGCCCGCTTCGGGCTGGCGTATTTTCCCAAACCGGGCGGCGACAAGATCGGCCGGCGCAGGGTGGACACCCACATCGACGGCTTCATAAAGCTCGGGGCCGACTGCTCCTATGATACCTCCCGCCACGCATACAAACTGAGCACCGGCGGCACCCTTCAGGGCAGCTACATGCTGCTGGACGAGGCCTCGGTCACAGGTACTGCCAACATCGTGATGGCGGCTACGCTGGCCAAGGGCCGCACGACCATCTACAACGCCGCCTGCGAGCCTTATGTGCAGCAGCTCTGCAAGCTCCTCGTGGCCATGGGCGCCAAGATCGAAGGCATAGGCTCCAACCTGCTGACCATCACTGGCGTAGAAGAACTGCACGGGGCTTCCCACACTGTCCTTCCCGATATGATCGAGGTGGGCTCCTTCATAGGAATGGCCGCCATCAACCAGAGCGAGCTCACCATCACCAACGTCCACTACGGCGAACTCGGCATCATCCCGGAGTGCTTCCGGCGCCTCGGCATACGCCTTGAGCAGCGGGGCGACGACATCTATGTGCCGGCCCAGGAGAGTTACGTGATAGAATCGTTCATCGACGGCTCCATCATGACCCTGGCGGACGCGCCGTGGCCCGGCCTTACGCCAGACCTCCTGTCGGTCATGCTGGTAACGGCAGTACAGTGCCGCGGCAGCGTGCTAATCCACCAGAAGATGTTCGAGAGCCGCCTGTTCTTCGTGGACAAGCTGATCGACATGGGCGCCCAGATTATCCTCTGCGACCCGCACCGGGCAGTGGTCATAGGCCACGACCACCGCGTGCAGCTGCGCGGCGGCCGCATGACCTCCCCGGACATCCGCGCCGGCATCGCCATGCTCCTCGCAGCCATGTCCGCCAAGGGCACGTCCATCATAGACAACATCGACCAGATCGACCGCGGCTACGAGGACATCGACACCCGCCTTAACGCCCTGGGGGCGTGCATTAAGAGACAGTAGGAGAAGGCCCTTCCCCGGGGAGCGCCGGAGAAACATCTACCTTGAAAAGGACGACAGCGTGCCTCTCGGTCCAGAGTTTGGACCGAGAGGTACAAAAATGGCCGAAAACGTGCGCCTCGGTCCTTAGACTGGACCGAGGCGCACGCGAACGTACCGCCACGGCGCCTGACAGAGCCTTCAAAACGTTGGATCGGCAGGAAAAGGGCTGAAAGCTGGCAGAAATGCACCGCCACGGCGCCTGACATAGCCTTCAAAACGTTGGACCGGCAGGAAAAGGGCTGAAAGCTGGCAGGAACGTAAGACCCAAGACCCACCTGGCAGGAAAAGGGCAGAAAGCTGTAAAAACGTGCCCAGAGGTCCAACATATGGACCGAGAGGCACAAAAACAGCCCAAAACGTGCCCGTAGGTCCAACATCTGGACCGAGAGGCACGCGAGAGGAACGCCACGGCGCCTGACAGAGCCTTCAAAACGCCGGACTGACAAGAAAAGGGCTGAAAGCTGGCAGAAACGTCAGGCTCATGGCCTACCTGACAGGAAAAGGGTCAAAAGTTGGCAGGAACGCCAGGCTCATGGCCTACCTGGCAGGAAAAGGGTCAAAAGTTGGCAGGAACGTCAGACTTATGGCCCTCCTGGCAGGAAAAGAGCCGAAAGCTGGCCAGGACGTCAGGCTCATGGCATACCTGACAGGAAAAGTAGCAAAAGTTGGCAGAAATGTCAGACTCATGGACCATCTGACAGGAAAAGAGCTGAAAGCTGGCCAGGACGTCAGGCTCTTGGCCTACCTGACAGGAAAAGGGCCGAAAGTTGGCAGGAACGCCAGACTCTTGGCTTGCCTGGCAGGAAAAGGGCCGAAAGCTGTCAGGAACACCAGACTCTTGGCCTACCTGACAGGAAAAGGGTCAAAAGCTGGCAGGAACGCCAGGCTCATGGCCTACCTGGCAGGAAAAGGGCTGAAAGCTGTAAAAACGTGCCCAGAGGTCCAACATATGGACCGAGAGGCACGCGAGAGGACCGCCACGGTGCCAGCCATAGCCTCCGAAACGCCGGACCGGCAGGAAAAGGGTCAAAAGTTGGCAGGAACGCCAGACTCTTGACTTACCTGACAGGAAAAGAGCCGAATGTTGGCAGAAATGTCAGACTCATGGACCATCTGACAGGAAAAGGGCTGAAAGATGGCAGGGATGTAACGCCACGGTGCCTGACAGTGCCATTTAAAAGGACCGGCAGGAAAAGGACCGAAAGCTGGCATAAATGTCAGACTCATGGACCAGCTGACAGGAAAAGGGCTGAAAGCTGGCAGAAATGCACCGCCACGGCGCCTGACAGAGCCTTCAAAACGTTGGACCGGCAGGAAAAGAACCAAAAGCTGTCGGGAACGTTAGACTTATGGCCTACCTGACAGGAAAAGGACCGAAAGCTGTCAGGAACATCAGACTCTTGGCCTACCTGGCAGGAAAAGGGCAGAAAGCTGTCAAGAACACCAGACTCTTGGCTTGCCTGGCTGGAAAAGGGCCGAAAGCTGGCAGAAACGTCAGGCTCATGGAGCAGCTGGCTGGAAAAGTGGCAAAAGCTGGTAGGTGCGGAGGAACAGGAAAAGACATGCAGAAGAAATTTTGCTATATTTGTAGACAATATGGAATTTCTGCATTTCACGCTTATCGATCTTATCGACATCGTACTTGTGGCGGCGGTTATCTATGTGATTTTCTGCTGGATAAAGGGATCGTCGGCCATGAACATCTTCATAGCCATCCTGATCCTTTTCTTCGTGCGGGTGCTGGCCACGGCCCTGAATATGCGCATGATTTCGGCGCTGCTGGGAGCAATACTCGACATGGGTGCGCTGGCGATAATAATTATTTTCCAGCCCGAAATACGCCGCTTCCTCAACAACATAGGCCAGACGGCCGGCAACAACACCTTGGTCAAACGGCTGCTAAGCCGCCAGACGGCCGACGGACTTGAGTCCGATACCCTGCAGCAGATCGTGTCCGCCGTGGAGCAGATGGCCGCCCACAAGACCGGCGCCCTGATAGTGATACGGCGCAGGGACAACCTCCAGAGCATCATCGCCACAGGCGACAGCGTCGACGCCCGCATAAGCGAGCGCCTGATAATGAATATATTTTTTAAGAATTCCCCCCTGCACGACGGTGCCATGGTCATAGGCGGAAACCGGATTGTGGCCGCGAGGTGCATCCTGCCGCTGACAGAGCGCCTGGACCTGCCCGCCTCGTACGGCATGCGCCACAGGGCGGCGGTAGGCCTGGCCGAGCAGTGCGACGCCGACATCGTGGTGGTGTCGGAAGAAACCGGGAACATCAGTTTCGTGCGCGGACGGGAAATAACCCCGGTGGAAACCTCCGCCACCCTTAAACTAAAGCTTCAGAACAATGACCAATGAAAGGCTTGAAGCCAAGCTGGGCTTCGACAAAGTCAGGGAAATAATAGCGGACAAGTGCCGCACGGACTACGCCGCCGACAGGGTGGCGCAGGAGCAGTTCTCCACTTCTCCGTCCACCATACGCAAGCGCCTGGCGCTCACGGACGAAATGCGCCTCGTGCTGATGTTCGAGGACAGCTTCCCCACTGCCGGCTACATAGACGGAATCCCCCTGCTCCGGCCCCTGGAAAAGCAGGGCAGCAGCATCGACGCCCTGGGCCTCGCAAAACTCAAAACCCTCCTTGACACGATACGCCGCATAACTGCATTCTTCCGCAGCACCAAAGACGGCATCTACCCCAATCTGAAGGCGCTGAGCAGCCCCGTGGCCAGTTTCCCGGAGGTTCTCAGGCGCATAGAGCTGATACTGGACCGCTACGGCAACATCAAGGATTCCGCCTCCGACGAGCTGTTCGGCATACGCAAGTCCCTGAGGGACAAGGAAGCTGCCATCTCCCGCCGCGCCACCGCCATACTGCGGCAAGCCCAGGAGGCGGGACTCGCCGACTCCGACGCCACCGTTGCCATGCGCGACGGCAAGTACCTGATTCCCGTGAGCACCGCCTCCAAGCGCAAGATCGCGGGATTTGTATACGATGAATCCGCCACAGGCAAGACCAGCTACGTGGAGCCGGCGGAAATATTGGAACTGGAAAACGACATCAGCGAGCTCCGCTTTGCCGAGGCCCGCGAGATTGCGAGGATACTGAGGGAGTTCACCGAGTTCCTCCGCCCCTATGTGCCAGACCTGCTGCTGGGAGCCGCCTTCGTGGGCGAAATCGACTTCCTCATGGCCAAGGCGCAGACGGCCCTTGACTTCATCGCCGGCATGCCGGTCATCTCCGACGACGGCGGCGTGCACCTCCGCAAGGCACGCCATCCACTGCTGGAACGTGCCCTCAAGCGCGAGGGAAAAAGCATAGTGCCCCTCACCATCACGCTCACGCCAGCCAAACGCATACTGCTCATTTCCGGCCCCAACGCGGGCGGCAAATCGGTGTGCCTCAAGACCGCCGGCCTGCTGCAGTACATGTTCCAGTGGGGCATGCTCATTCCCACTTCGGAGAGCTCGGAACTGCCTGTATTCAATCACATTGCAGTGAGCATAGGGGACGACCAGTCGCTGGAGAACGACCTCAGCACCTACAGTTCCTTCCTCGCCGACATGCGCGACACCCTGGCCACTGCCGACGAGCATACGCTGGTGCTGATAGACGAGTTCGGAGCAGGCACGGAGCCCACTGCAGGCGGCGCTATCGCCGAGGCCATCCTGGCCGAGCTTGACCGGCGCGGAGCGTGGGGCGTGCTCACCACCCACTACACCAACCTTAAACTCTATGCCGCCGGGCCCGACACGCGCGTGGTCAACGGCGCAATGCTCTACGATTCATCCAAAATCGCTCCCATGTTCGCCCTGGAGACCGGCCTTCCCGGCAACTCGTTCGCCTTCGAGCTGGCCCGCAAGATGCGCCTCCCGGAGGCCATCGTGAAGGACGCCGAAGAGCGCGCCGGAAGCGAATTCGTGGGCATGGAGAGGAACCTTCGCAAGATTGCCCGCAACCGCCGCCAGCTGGACGAGAAACTCCAGAAGATCAAGCACACCGACAAGACCCTGGAGGGGCTCACCGAAAAGTACCAGCAGGAGCTGGAAGACATAAGGCGCGAGCGCAAAGACATCCTTGAAGAGGCCCGCAAGGAAGCCGAGCAGATTGTCAAAGGCGCAGGCGCCCAGGTAGAGAAGACCATACGCGTCATCAAGGAATCCCAGGCCGAAAAAGAGCAGACCAAAGCCGCAAGGGCCGAGTTGCAGGGATTCCTGGGCGCCCTTCAGGAGAGCAAATCCAGGCAGCAGAAGACGCGCGACGAATACATCGACCGCAAGATAGGCAAACTGGAGAAGAGGCGTGGGTCCAAGCCCGCCGCACCCGAGGCGAAACCCAAGGCCGAGGCCCTGAAGGTGGGCGAGAAAGTGCGTGTGAAAAGCAACGGCCTGGTGGGCGAAGTCACCCGCGTCAACGGCAAGTCCGTCACCATATCGGTAGGCAACATATCCAGCACCATGAAGTCCGACGGCCTGGAAAGGATCTCGTCCAACGAGTTCCGCGAGCAGTCCCGCAAGATGTTCCGGCCGCCGCAGGAGCGCATCGACGTATCGATCAGTTCGCGCAAGCTCAATTTCTCGCCCGAACTGGACATCCGCGGCGCACGCCTCCAGGACGCCCTGGACATCGTCATGCACTACATCGACGACGCCATCATGTTGAATATCGGCTCAGTACGCATCATCCACGGCAAGGGGACGGGTGTACTGCACGAAGAAATACAAAAGTATCTGCGAACCGTTCCGGGCGTGTCTTCGGTAAAAGATGAAGACGTGCGCATAGGCGGCTCGGGAGTAACTTTGGTAACATTGGAATGAAAGATCCTCACTACTATTGCGTAATCATGGCCGGCGGCCTTGGAGTGCGGTTCTGGCCGATCAGCCGCCGCAGCCGCCCCAAGCAGTTCCAGGACTTCTCGAGGTCGGGTAAAAGTTTCCTTCGGCTCGCCTACGAGCGCGCGCTCAGGGTTGTGCCCCAGCAGAACATCCTGGTGGTCTCGCTGGAGAGGTACCGCAAGCTGGTGGTCGACAACCTTCCGGAGCTGGAACTGGGCAACCTGCTGCTGGAGCCGTACAACCGCAACACGGCCTCATGTATAGCATACGCCACGTACACCATCCTCAAGAGGGATCCGTCGGCCGTGGTGCTGGTGATGCCGGCGGACCAGGTCATCGGCGACAACGATATGTTCGCAGAAACGGTGCTCACCGGCCTGGACTATGCAGCCTCCAACGATGTGCTCCTTACCCTGGGAGTGCTCCCCCGCCGCGCCGACACCAACTTCGGATACATCCAGACCGACGGTCCCATGACTGTAGGCAAACCGCTGAAGGTCAAGACATTCACCGAGAAGCCGAGCAAAGAACTGGCGCAGGTGTTCGTAGACAGCGGAGAGTTTCTGTGGAATGCCGGAATCTTTATCTGGAAGGCCACGGTGATTGCTGGCGAGCTGGAGCGTTACGCCCCCGAAATCGCCTCGCAGTGGAACGGCTGGGAGAACTACGTCTCCTCTGCCTACGAGCAGGAGTACCTTCAGCGAATATACGCCGACATGCCCCGCACCTCCATCGACTACGCCGTCATGGAAAAGTCGGAGGTGGTGATGGCGATTCCGTCATTCTTTGAATGGAACGACCTGGGCAACTGGGATTCGCTTTACGAATACTTTGAGAAGCCGGATGGCAACGCCGTCAAAATCAATGGGGAAAGCGTAATCAAAGAGAGCAGCGGAGACCTCATCTTCAGCAGCGGCAAAGATAAACTTGTGGCTATAAACGGCCTCAAAGACTATATAGTGCTGGATACGGACGACGTTCTGGTCATATGCCCCCGCGAGGAAAGCACGCTCAAGACTTTCCTTGCCAGCCTGTCCGTGCCCGAATTGGAAAAATTCAAATGAAGTCATGAATAGATATGCACAAAGGCGCGCCCGCCTGCGCGGGCTGATGAGTGACGAAAATGGAATCGTCATCTTCATAGGGAACGTAGAATCGGCGGCACAGTACGCCGACAACTGCTACAAGTGGCGCCAGGATAGCAACTGGCTGTATTTCTTCGGAATAGACGAACCACGCTTCGCCGCAATAATGGACCTGGAGTCCGGCGAAGACACGGTGTACGCCGACGACTTCGGCATCGACGACATCATCTGGATGGGTCCGATGCCCTCGGTGGCCTCGCTTGCTTTGGAGGCAGGAGCCGGCCGCAGCGGCAGCTACGCAGGGTTCGGAGACGCCGTCCGCGCCGCCCTGGCCGCCGGTCGCAAGGTCCACTGGCTGCCGGTGTCCCGCTGGTACAACGCAGTGATGCTGGGTTCCCTGCTGGGCGTTGCCCCGGAGCAGGTCTTCAGCGCCGGCAAGAAGGGCTGCCCGCTGGCCTCGGAACCGCTTGTGCGCGCGGTGGTGAAGATGCGCCTTGTCAAGGATGCAGAAGAGATTGAGCTGCTGGACCGCGCCGCCGCCCTTGGCTACAATATGCATACTACGGCCCGCAAGGGCATCAGGATAGGGCGCATAGAGCAGGAAATCGTCGGCGAGATGGAGGGAGCGACTCTCTCCGGAGGCTGGGGCGTTTCGTTCGCCACCATCCTTACGCAGCACGGGGAGATTTTCCATTGCCACTCGCATGCAAACGCCATCCAGCCGGGCAAGCTGCTGCTCATCGACGCAGGCGCCGAGAGCAACGAGCACTACGCCTCGGACCACACCCGAACCTATCCGACCAACGGTAAGTTCACCCAGAAGCAGAGGGACATCTACCAGATAGTGTACGAATGTAACGAGCTGGCTTTCAGCATGACGGCACCAGGAGTCGAGTACCGTGACTGCCACCTGGCGGCAGTGCGTCACATGCTCGATGGACTGGGACAGCTGGGGCTGGTGAAGGGCGATGTGGAAGAGATGACCGCAGACGGCATCGGCGGGCTGTTCATGCCCCACGGCCTGGGCCACAACATGGGCCTGGACGTGCACGACATGGAAGACCTGGGCGAGGACCTTGTGGGCTATGACCCCGGCCAGAAGCGCTCGGCGCAGCTGGGCCTCGGGAGCCTCCGCATGGCGCGCAAACTCACTCCCGGCAATGTCATAACCGACGAGCCGGGCATCTACTTCATCCCCGACCTTATCGCCCTGTGGAAGCGCGAGGGCACAGACAAAGGCCGGGTGAACTACTCCAAACTGGAGGAGTACCTCGACTTCGGAGGCATACGCCTCGAGGACGATGTGCTCGTGACAGAGAGCGGTGCACGCAGGCTTGGCAGCAAGCGTCTGCCCATCGCTCCCGACGACGTTGAACTGGCTATGGCCGAAGATAATTGATTATGGGACTTTTGGACGGAAAAGTAGCCCTGGTGACCGGAGGGTCGAGGGGCATAGGCGAGGCCATCGTGCGCAGGTTCCTGCGCGAGGGCGCCTCGGTGGCGTTTACTTGCAGGCATCTGCCGGAGGGCTTGCTGGAAGACCTCGGGCAGCTGGGGCCGGTCCGCGGGTTCGAGTCCGACGCGACGTCGTTCAATGAGGCCCACGAAGTGGTGCAGGCCGTGATTGCGGAGTTCGGACGCGTGGATGTGCTGGTGAACAACGCCGGCATCACCGACGACGGGCTTCTGCTGCGCATGACCGAGGAGAGTTTTGACAAGATCATAGCCAACAACCTCAAAAGTGCGTTCAACTATTCGCATGCGGTAACTCCCGGCATGATGCGCCAGCGCAGCGGGAGCATGATTTTCATGAGCTCCTGCGCCGGAGTCCACGGCAATGCCGGCCAAGTCAATTACGGGGCCTCCAAGGCGGGGCTGCTGGGCCTGGCCAAGTCCATTTGCAAAGAACTCGGGCCGCGCGGGGTCAGGGCCAACTGCATAAGCCCCGGAATGATTGATTCAGAGATGGTTGACCGCCTGAGCGACAAGGTCAAGGAGTTCTGGCTGGCCAATATCCCCATGCACCGCTGGGGCACCAAGGAGGAGGTGGCCGGAGTGGCGTTGTTCCTTGCCAGCGACCTGTCCACCTATGTGAATGGCGAGGTAATCAGCTGCTGCGGCGGCGTGTCAAGTTAGATTTTTATGGACCCTCGCCTGAACTCTATGACTTTGAAAAAACTTCTTCTCTCCCTAGCTGACTTGCTGATGCCGAGGGTGTGCGTGGTATGCGGCCGGCAGCTCATCTCCAGTGAAAAGCACCTTTGCATGTCCTGCATGGCGGACCTGCCGCTGACCTATTTCGAGGACAGGACACGGAATCCCATGGCGGATTCATTCAACAAAAGGCTTATCGAGAGCGGTCTTGAAGATCACGGATACCAGTATGCCTGCGCCCTTTTCTTCTATTCGTCGGACAGCGGATATGCCAATATCACCCAGGCACTTAAGTATCGCAGGGACTTCGCGGCCGGAAAGATTTTTGCCCGCATGCTTGGACGCAGCCTGGCAAGGGCGGAACACTTTGCCGACGTGGACCTTGTGTGCTGCGTCCCGCTGCACTGGATACGGCGCCGGCAGAGGGGCTACAACCAGGCGGAGATCATCGCCCGCGAGGTCTGGCGCGAGCTGCAGGGGCGGCGGGGTGCCGGGGACGCAGAAGGCGTCCGGTTCGAGCCCGGGCTGATACGGCGAGGGCGCCCAACCCGCGCGCAGACGCGGCTGGACGCCTCCCGGCGTGCCTCCAACGTAGAGGGCGCCTTCGCGGCCGCCCGCCGGGCAGGGGCCGGTTGGCGGGCAGCCGGGTCTGGCAGACGGGAGGCAGAGGGCGCCGAGCTCCCCCGCCACATCCTTTTGGTCGATGACGTTTACACTACCGGATCCACCCTGTGCGCCTGCTGCGCCGCACTGCGGGAGGTCTTCGGCCCCGACGTACGCATCAGCGTCGCCACCCTCGCCTACGCCGGTTAAGATTCGCCTTTAGGGGGTTTCAGCCTGCCGCTTTTCTTCAGCGCTTCGGCGATGATCCACTGCAGCTGACCGTTGATGCTGCGGAACTCGTCGGCAGCCCAGCGTTCGAGCGCATCCATGGTTTCGGGATCCACGCGAAGCACGAAGCTTTTGGTATTTTCCTTGGGCACGGTTAATAGAGACTTCCTGAATTAACGACCGGCTGTGCGGGCTCGTCTCCGCAGAGGACTACCAGAAGATTGCTGACCATGGCGGCTTTGCGTTCCTCGTCGAGATCGACTACTCCCTCGTCCTTGAGCTTGTCAAGGGCCATTTTGACCATGCTCACGGCGCCGTCCACTATCTTCTCGCGTGCAGCTATTATGGCGTCTGCCTGCTGACGGCGCAGCATGACCGCAGCGATTTCCGGAGCATAGGCGAGATAGTTGATGCGGGCCTCGATGACATGCATTCCGGCCATGGTGAGACGGTCGTTCAGGGTGCGCACGAGTTCTTCGTTGATCTGCTCGGCGTTGCTTCGAAGGGTAAGCTCGTCCGCGTCGTCGGGATTGTCGTAGGAATAGCACCCGGCAACCTGGCGGAGGGCGGCGTCGCTCTGCACGCGAACGAAATTCTCGAAGGCATTGGAAAGAAGGCGTGCCGAACCAGAGCCGGAACGGCCGGTTGCGACAGGTGCAAGTGACTGGCTGTCAATCTCGAAGAGTGCCTTGTAGGTATCTTCCAGCTTCCAGACCAGCACCATGCCGATCATGACCGGGTTGCCAGACTTGTCGTTGACCTTGATAGGTTCCGGGTTGAGATTCCTGGCGCGGAGGCTGACGGCCTTCTTGCCCATCAGGGGATTCACCCAGTAGAAACCGGTCTTGGTAAATGTACCGCGGTACTTTCCGAAGAACATCAGGACTTTGGCTTCGTTGGGTTCCTGCTTGATGAAACCGTTCATGTTCAGTCCGAAGAGAAACATAAGCAGGCATCCAAGCAAGGCGAAAGACTCATAGGAACCAGCCTTGATGAAGCAGAAGACCATTGCTGCAAAAATAACCAATTGCAGCAGCAGAGCCACAAATCCATTCAGCACGAAACCCTTGAAGGTACATTCTTTGTTCGTTTCCATACCCGTTATTTAAAATAATATCATTTTGATATCGCAAAGATATGTATAAAAATAATAATTCGCAAGCCCTCGACAGATAAAAAATCCGGTCTGTGTTTGGATTTCGAAAAAATGCTTATATTTGCAGTCCCGTTTGACAAAGACTGGTGAGATTGGAGAGGTGGGTGAGTGGCTGAAACCAGCAGTTTGCTAAACTGCCGTACGGGTAACCGTACCACGAGTTCGAATCTCGTCCTCTCCGCTGAAATCCCTTACAGAGCGTTCTGTGAGGGATTTTTCGTTAAAAGTGGCAAAAAAAATATCCCAAAAATCGATAATTTGAACTAAAAAAAGGTGCTCTCAAGTCGGCACCTTTCGACGAAGGACTCATTATCATCAGAGTTCTAGTCAACTGAATCTTTCGGCTCCCAAATGAAAATATCCTGATCGTTGTAATAAGATTTAACGCACTGACACTGGTATTCGTTAAGGCGCCAGTTCTTACATTTGCCAGCAAGTTCATATTTATCGACTTGTTCCTCTTTGACAGATCGAGTAAAAACCTGGCGAGTAACCTTTTCTTTCTGACCGGTCCGGCGATTCATCACTTCAAATTCCATCGGAATAGTGCAACGGTTATAGTAGTTGAGACAATAGACACAATGCCGGAGCGGCTTCTTCTGTAGCATCGCCTGACTGAATCCAAGGTTAAAGAGGTCGAATTTAGGTTTGGGCCTATGTGGATTAATGTCGCTGAGCAGATTCAATTCAAAGACGGTACCCTGGAGATGCTTTGTCTCCATCTCTCCACACGATACATAACGTTCCTGTGTCCCCATTTTCCCGTCTTTTAAAAGGACAAAACGATCCAGTTCCTTGATGTCAGAGTTGTGAGTATCTCTTGCAAAGTTATGGAACATTATGAATGAGGGTTCCGGCTCTATATGATAAGCGTAATAGTAATACGGCCGCTTTGGCGCTTCCTTGACCGGCACCAAACCTCCTTTATTCTCGATAATCGGCCTTCGGAAATCGGCCTCGCTCTTAACCTTCATCTCAATGATCTGAAGGCCAGACTCCAGTTTCTCCGGTGTGCAATCGTGACTTACAGATATCTCTAGAAATATTGGCGGGAGGTCGGGTTTCTGGCTGTTTGACAGCAATACATCGGCTCTGAATCCATTATAGACTCCTTCTATCTGGTATGTATCATACTTTGTCTTGAGATCTATGGTGTGCAATGTGGTTCCAGAGCACTCTTTCCAATGAAAACGGTCGTATAACTGGCATGATTCCACCAGTGGACACTCATTATGGATATAGTAACTTATCTCGAACTTAGGCTGTGTCTCAAACTGCTTAGCAAGATGTTTCTTTGCCAAATTGTGGAGATACGTCTCCGGATTACAGAGATCGTTGACCTTGTGGCGGAAGTGTGGCTCTTTATGTTCGCTCAGCACCGGCACCATCTCCTTATCACACCCGAGGCAAAAATACTTGTGCTCGGCTCGATTCTCATGAGTTATCGACCCGATGTTATGGACTTCACCATTTTCATCTACAGCATTGGGGTAAGTAATCATAGGTCGAGATCTCCGCGCTTCAGCATATTCTCATAGTACGTCAAATTGATTTTCCGGTTGCAGCCGCTCTTATCGGCCTTATAGTTCGTGCAACCGAGGAAGGGTGTGCGGTCTTTTGTCCGGACAATCAGTAGCCGTCCTTGCAGCAGTCGCATTTGAGGATGGGAAGGATGCCACCTAATAAGTCGTTAGTCATGAAGTCGCAGATTTCCGGCTCATTGGTGCATATCCAGAGGCGTAGGCCAAAGTCTCTCTTGTACTTGTACTGGAGCGGATAGCCGCATATCGGGCAGCGTTTTATCATCGAGATGTCCGGTGACTCGGTCTTGGAGATGTCCAGGTCTCCGTTCACACAGACTTTATCGTATTCCTGAACCAGTTCTGCTACGAATCGTGACGGGCGTTGCTGAGGTACGGCGATATAGACTCTATTCTTGGTGCGTGTAATTGCCACGTAGAACAGGCGACGCTCCTCGGCGTACTCGATGGTACGGTCCTCACGGATGACCAGTTTCATCACTGGATCATCCTCAATCTTAGACGGGAAACCATAGGTGGCGTTCACGGCGTTGATAATGACGACATTATCGTAACCCAGACCTTTGGAACGATGTGCTGTGAGGAAGGATAGTTTGGCTTTCGGGTAGGCCTTCGACTTGACATCGCCGGTTTTCTCGAAATAAGTGAAGAGTCCGCTGCGACTGAGGTTGAAGGCATCAAATCCATATCGGCCGATGAGAAGGATGGAGGAATTTGCAGGTTTACCTTCCTTCTCATTTGCTTCCATTATCTGGCCGATGCAGCGTTCTACCGCTTGGGCCTGCAAGAAGAACTTGCCACCCTTTCCTTCGAGGTCTTTCTTGTCACCGTCTTCTGAATAAGCCTCGATGATGATGGGAAAATCGATATGCTTGGGACTAATGAGTGATTTCTGAATCTGGGAGGAATTCTTCTGGATGAAACTTCCGGCAATGTCAATAACTTCCTGCGAGTTGCGGTAGGTCTTGGTTATCTTCAATTCTTCACCGTAGCCCATTATTTCCGCAAAGTGAGTGAAAAGGGTAATGTCTGAGCCAGCGTAGGCATAGATGGATTGCCAGTCATCGCCCAGGGCGATAATCTTGGCGTTGCAAATCTGGGACAAGGCTCGGGCAAGATCGAAGCGCTGCCTGGAGATGTCCTGATATTCGTCGATGATGATATATTTGAAGTTTAGTTTCTCTCCCATGTCCTGCTGTTCCTGCAGAATCTTTGCGGAATCGTTTATCATATCCTCGAAGTCCACAGCGCCACGCTCCTTCAATTTCTTGGAGTATTCCAGGTAGCATTGATGACACACGTCCAAGAAGAGTTTGGTGCGAACGTTATCAGTCATTCGGTGCATTTCGCGGAACTTATCGGTATCGTAACCGTTGGTCTTGAAATTCTGGATGAAGGTGCAGAGCAGGCGTACCAGTTTGAGGATGTATTTATTCTCCTCGGTTGATACAATCTTCTGATAGACTTCCTGCTCGGAACGGGGCTCTAGTGTAATGCCAGCGGCGATAAGTTGCTCCTTCAGATGCTCAAGCAGCGGGCGTCCATCCTTGTATTGGGAGAAGGTATAGATGAGTTCCGTGCAGTGGTCACGGTGAAACTGAACCTTATCGTTTACCTCCTTTTTATAGTGCTCTAATTCTGCTTTGGAGTAGCGGTTGTGGGTGCCCGCTTCCGTGATGCCAAAGTGCTCGATATAGATGGTCCTGTCACCTTGCTTGATGGTGAAGTCAGGAGTGTAGGGCTTGTGAGACTTCCGGAAACTATAAGGATAAATCTTCTCGTATTCGTAGTCAACCTTGTTGAGATACAGGAAGTTTGCAATCTGGACCTCCTGAGCTGAACGCAGCGACTCATAGTTGATGGTAATAGCCTTCCCTGTACGCTTATTGGTGATAGTCTCCACGTACTCGTTCATGTTGGAGCGCATCGTAGAGAAGTCGGCCTTTGAGATGTAGTTGAAGAAGGCATTGAGGTCATCACCCTCGTATGGAGCATCAAAGTAACTGCCAAAGAAGAGAATGAGTTTATTCACCATCTCCGGTTCCCGAAGGACATCGTTCTTCAGGTAGTTATTGATGACATCGAACATAAAGCCGCTGTCCACCACATTCTTCTTGTCGGCATCCTGTTTCCGTAGAATGGCGTATCCAGTCTTATGGAAGGTTGTAACCGGGCAGTTAATCTTCAGGGCCTTGTTTATCTTATCACGGAGTTCGCCTACGGCTTTATTGGTGAACGAAATCACCAGAATCTGTTCCGGAGCGATGCCCTTGCGTTCAACAAGATATTTCACCTTGGCGGCCACAGTGGTGGTCTTACCGGCCCCAGCGCCAGCCACGACCAGCATATAGTCTTCGTCAGTGAGAACCACCTTCCGCTGCTCTTCATCTAGGGAAATGGCGGGATCGACTTTAGAGAGTACGGTGTCCAAGTAATGCTTCTCCGAGACGAGGTGGCGCTGCAGGTAGGTCTGATTGTGCTGCTGGATACTGGTTGAGCCATCCTTCAGGTTGGCAAGGTCGGCGTAATTGCGCAGGAAGTCCTCAATGGATGCACCATCGATACCATTGGACGAGCAGTAGTAACTCAGCGTCTTGGCTGTCTTGAGGTTCGTGAAGAATGTGTTGGTGTCCGCATAATCATTAATCAAGCACCGGTAGTCGCTTCGAGCCTGATATTTATCCTCCAATAGCAGAGTGTTGAGTCGCTGGGTGAACTGCAAAAGAGACGCATACTCAGGCGTGGGCGAAACTGGTACAACTTTGGTCGGCTCCACTTTATGAGGAGTCTCCTGTGACTTTTTCCTCTTGTCAGAGAATATGCGACCGAGGAGGGACATCTTCCGATAATATCTACTTGGGAGGGAACTCGTTAATGAATTTGTGGAACACATTGAACATCCTTAGCCCAGCAGATTTCATGAAGGCGAAGACTTCTGTCCAATCATCAAGTTCAAAAGTGTGGAGAAGAATCTCGTCTTTTATTCGACATGCTCTTTTGTCACTTAATCTCTCCCATATCAGGGCTCCGCCGTATTCTCTTTCTATTGTCTCCTTATTGTCGTGAAGATGGTCAAACAAGTTCTTGTTGAATTCCTTATCCTTTGTATCGATATAGATTTCTACCCTGTCGTAATCAAATCCAACAACGGCGTTAATATTAATCCCGTAAGGTGTCTTCAGGCTCTTGCTAATCCAATTGGCCGTCACAGGGGAAATCTTTACGAAGAGGCCGTTGTTTTCCTCGCAATACTGAATGAAATCGGTCCAGAATTTCTTCCGCATCTCGTATCTGGCCGGAGTCTCGCCACTGTCATTTGTGCTCGGCTCACCGCTGTCGTCTTTTTTGGGAAGTAGTCCGAAGGAAAGGTCGTCTTCCTCGATACCGTAAAGGCGGAAGAGGTTTTTCAAGATGGACATCTTGTTCCAGGTACTACTGCTCGTTGGACAGTAGTAGAGACCATCCGCCAGTTTGCGGTAGTTCTTCGATACGGCGGAGGTCGCGAACCATACATTCTTATTTCCTGCAGCCTCTTGGTACAAAATGGCCGGGTTCATCGCCAACAGTTTATTGGCCATTTCCCACATCATATCTGCCCAAGTAGTCACATCCTGACGTTCCCCTCTAAAGATAAAGTACTGGATGTCGCGGTTGGTGGCGATGCCATTATCTTCGGAAAGCGATACGATGTCATCCTCTTTTTGCTCCGGGACAAATGGTGTGACAGGATATCCCCAGATTTCAAGGGCCATTTCGGACAACTTAGCCTTGCGGAGAGCCAGTTCCTCTTCGCTCCATTTCTCGAAGTGGGCGACAAAATGGTTCAGACGGATGCCGCTATCGAGGAACCCATTCTTCATGGCTTTCTTCTCTTGAAAAGTCCTATTACTGTAATTGGAGTTATACCCGGTGAGCGTTAGGTTGGAGATCGTATGTAGCCAGCGTTCCTGAATGGATTCCCAGTTCTCGCCAAGCGCTTGTTTCCACGCCGTGGTAAGAGTCTGAGGCATGATGTGCTCAATCGTAAGGATGCCTTTCTCTATATTGCTTACGACATCATTCTTTTCCTTGCTGGAGCCATTTTCAAGACGTTCGAAGATGTATTCCTTGTTTTTGGCCCTCATGGAATAGATATTCTTGGTAGTGAAGCCATTGATGAACTCTTCGTCCTTCGGGAAAGCACTGGAAAGTCTTCGGCTCTCCAAAAGGTATATCATCACGGAGGAGTAGGTATCTGTCTTCCGCTTATTCTTCAGTACCGAGCTATGTAGCGTTGCAAATATCTTGTTGAGAGCGTTCGTGGGTAAATCACACATCAGGCGGCGGAAGATGAATGTCTCAACGCAAGAGAACACACGGTAGATCTCTTTTCCATCAAGACCAGTTTCCTTTGCATAGGCTACGAATGCCATCAAGAAGGGATATGCTACGGTCATATCCAAGAGATCAAGCCGCTTCGCCACTTCATTGGCATCGTCATCTCCTACGTTGAAAGATACCACATCCTGATAGGCATAAGCATAGACCAACATATCCTGCAGAATAGCCTCGATGTTACCCTGGACCTTCGTATAGGTTTTGAACGCCGGGTAAATCCCCTTCAATGTTGGAATGATGCCCTGCTTGATAGTGAGGTAGTTACGAACAAAACTATCCAGTTCATCCCTACTGCATCTCTCGATTTTGTTCCAATATTTGTCGTAATAACTCTCCTGAACAACCGGCTCGAGATTCATCAGCACGAAGTTGCGGATTTTGTCGGACTCTGTCAGATCGAGGCCGGTGGAGTTCAGGCTCTCGAAAATGAGCTGCGGATTGTCACCATGCAATGGCTCCAGTTCAATATCGATAATTTCTAGACTGTTTACGGCACGGAACAGTTCATCTACCGTAAGTTCTTTATATGTGACAATTCGGTCGTAGAAATACCGGTAGTTGATGGTGACTTTGGACTCGGGGATGTATTCTAATTCGTCCTTGTAGATAAGCCGGTCAAAGGCAACACAATCATCGCGAAACGGCTTCAAGCGGACCTTTCGCTCCGTCTTGTCATACTTATCCACAAGATAATCCTCAATGCGCAGTGCAAGCGTATCGTCATCGGTTTTCATGGTGCCATTCTTCAGTGCATTGAGAATAGCAATGAGGATGAGCGATACAGTGGTGATACGCTGCTGGCCGTCAATAAGGACAACTTCATCCCTACTATGAGCATAAGACACAATGCTTCCGAAGAAGTGCGTCTCTTTCCCCTCCTTTATGACGCTGACCAGGTCGTCGAACAATTGCTTGCAGTTCTCCTTCTTCCAGTCATAGTTGCGTTGATACACCGGAATGATGAACCGCTTCTGCGATCCATCAAGGAATTTCATCAAGTATGAAGCCGTTCCTTTCATAGAAGAGTATTAAATACAGTATACAAAGATAGACAACTTTATGAATACCACGAAAAGCAAAAAACACAAACAAGTATGATCTACGGTTACATCAGAGTCAGCAGCGACAAGCAGACTGTCGAGAATCAGAGATTTGAAATCAACAACTTCTGCACCAAGGAGTCCATGAAAATCGACGGGTGGATAGAAGAAACTATCAGCGGCACCAAGAACTACAACAAACGCGAACTCGGGAAACTCCTTAATCGAGTGCGAAAGGATGATCTTATCATCTGTGCCGAACTCTCCCGCCTTGGGCGCAATTTGTTTATGATCATGGAGATCTTGAATATCTGTATGACAAAGGAATGCAGAGTCTGGACCATCAAAGACAATTATCGTCTGGGAGAGGACATCCAGAGCAAGGTGCTGGCTTTTGCTTTCGGCCTCTCGGCAGAGATTGAGCGCAACCTCATCAGCCAACGAACCAAGGAGGCGTTGGCCAGGAAAAAAGCGGAGGGCGTTGTCCTGGGACGTCCTTTGGGCAGGAAGACCGAGGAGGGCAAATATAAGCTCTTCCCCAAGCGATCTCTAATCATAGAGTTGCTCCGGGCTGGAGTGTCGCAACGGAAGATTGCTAAAATCTGCCAGGTAGACCGGAACACCCTAGGACGGTACATCCATTCGTTTCTGAAAGAATAGGAGCGATTATGTGCAGACACATAGCCAGACGATAAAGTTTGGGGCGGATGCATGGTCAATTCTAAGCGATATTGAGCTGAGTATAAAGAATAAGATTGAAGCTGTTGGTACGCCACTGAAAGATTGGAATGTTGAAATATTCAGGGGCGTCCTAACAGGCTACAATGATGCATTTATCATCTCATCAGAAAAGCGCGAAGAAATTTTAGCGAATTGTATAGATGAGTCCGAGAGACAACGTACTGCTGCTATTATTCGACCGATTCTCCGTGGCCGGGACATAAAGAGATACGGCTATTCATGGTCTGGGCTATGGCTTATAAATACTCACAATGGGACCAGGGAAGGTCTTGAACGCATTCATATCGAGGATTATCCTTCCGTGAAAGAACATCTTGATAATTACTGGCTTAGCATAGAGAAGCGTGCAGACAAAGGAGATACACCGTATAATTTAAGGAACTGCGCGTATTTGGACTTATTATCGCAGCCCAAAATAGTCTGGGGTGAAATATCCGACAAGACGAAGTTCTGTCTTGATCGTGAAGGAAAATACGTTCCAGAGGCTACCACGTTTATGCTTTCTGGGGAAAGGTTGATATTGTTACTTGCTTTTTTGAATTGCTCGGTATCAGAGTATATGTTTTCAACCATAGGGACTACTACCGGGGTGGGTACTGTCCGCTGGAAAAAATTCAAAATTGAGCAACTTTATGTGCCGCGTGATATTGATGAAACAATTGCACAAGCAATTGAAGTACAGTGCGAACAAATTATCAATATAACGGCACAGCAAGGTTCAGCCCCGGAAGAAGAGCGTATCTTGAATAGCCTTATATATCGGTTCTACGGTCTATCCGATTCTGAGATACAATATATTGAGAGTCAAGTTAAATGAGGCCCTCCAGATACTCCGCTTCAGCTGGTGACAAACCAAGTTGCTGGTATAATTGGGCATTGATCGAGGCAGAGTCCTTATTTGTAAACTGACCCTCCTCTTTAAATGCCATTTGAACTGGGACAGGAATCTGCTCTACAAACTGCTTGAGCCAGCGCCACCCCGTCTCATCAAGCTTACTGGAGATGATGTCCAGATAGAAGAGTGCTATCTTGCTATTAAGGAATCCCAGCAGGGTATTCAGTTCTCTTTCGTGGCGATCATTATCGTTGAATGACAAGATATAGCACGTATTCAGCACCATAGCGCCGTCCTCACTATATGCAAATGAGTTGCCGGTTCTTGACAACTCTGCCCAAACGATTTTTGGCTTAGAAAATTCGTCCCAATAGCTGATGCTATCTTGGGTTTCAAACCATTTATTGTTTGTTTTCTTCCGTGCTTTTATCCGTTCGCCATTGACAATATGCTCTTCGCCAGTCTGTTCAAGCCGTTCAATTCCAATAGTAAGCAGGTAGTCTTTCAAAGCATGATAATCGTCTATATCATACTGCTTTGCAGGGAATGTCGCTATTAGATACTGATCTGCAAACACATAACCATAACGTTTGATGTCCCGGCCACGGAGAATCGGTCGAATAATTTCCGCCGTCCGCTGGCGTTCATCTTCACTCTGGCATGCCTCCAGAATCTTGTTCCGCTTAGTCGAATCAATAATGAAGGCGTCGTTGAAACCGGTCTTGATGCCATAATTGATCTGAATATCCCAATCTTTCAGCGGAGTGCCAATGGCTTCAATCTTTGCCTTGATGGAGCGTTCTATATCGGATAGAATGGACCAGGATTCCGATGAGGAAAAGCTAGAAGGAACAGCGTGTGTCTGCACATAATCGCTCAATTTCGTGATGTCAAATTCATCCTTATTAATGG
>CAMJHF010000013.1 GCA_946405435.1 uncultured Bacteroidales bacterium | reverse complement strand
GGCCGTCTCCAACCACTTTTGTCCGAGTCACCAACCGTTTTTGTCCACATTACCTAAAAAAGGCCGGCACGTAATACGCACCGGCCCTTTCGGCAACAAAGGTTGCTATCAGATAAAGATATACTTCAGTATAAACAGTACGGCGAGAACCCACATCGTAATCGATATCTTCTTGAATTTACCGGAAACGGCATTCAGGAGGACATAGGAGATTACGCCGATGAGGATACCGTCGGAGATTGAATATGCAACCGGCATGAGAAGGACGGTGATGAATGCAGGGATGCTCTCTGAGTAGTCTTCCCAGTCGATCTTCACAATGGGGCCCATCATCATCACGCCCACGATAACAAGGGCGGGAGCCGTGGCGGCGCCAGGTATTGCAAGGAACAGGGGCGAGAACAGCAGGGCGAGTCCGAAGCAGGCTGCAACGGTCAATGCGGTAAGGCCGGTACGGCCGCCGGCACCGACGCCGGATGCGCTCTCCACATAAGTGGTAGTGGTGGAAGTGCCGAGGCAAGCGCCGCAAACCGTAGCGATGGAGTCGGCCAAGAACATCCTGTCGATACCGTCGACATTGCCCTTCTCATCCACCATGCCCGCCTTCTGGGAAACGCCGATGACGGTTCCCATGGTATCGAACATATCAATGAAGAGGAAGGTAAAGACGACTGCCAGCATATCCCAGCTCAGGACCTGGCTCCATTCGAACTTGCAGAAGATGGGGCCGACGCTGTCCGGCAGGGACACCACGCCGTTGAATTTGGTGATGGCTGCTCCGGTTGCCGGATCCTTGACGAGAAGACCGATGAGCGTGGTGGCGAGAATGCCGAGCAGGATGCCTCCCTTGACCTTCAGGATCACCAGGGCTCCGGTAATGACTATGCCGATGATGGCCAGCAATGCGGTACCGTGGGTTATGTCTCCCAGAGATACAAGGGTTGCGTCGTTATTGGCGATGATGCCGGCGTTCTGAAGGCCGATGAAAGCGATGAACAGACCGATACCGGCTCCGATTGCATGCTTGAGCGACAGAGGGATGGCGTTCAGGATCCAAGAGCGGACCTTGGTCAGCGTAAGGATTATGAAGATGATACCCTCAAGGAATACAGCGGTGAGTGCAAACTGCCAACTGTGTCCCATGGTAAGGCATACGGTGAACACGAAGAACGCGTTCAGGCCCATGCCGGGAGCCAGGGCGAAAGGCTTCTTGGCCCACAGGGCCATGACCAATGTACCGATAAGGGAAGCAAGGGCAGTAGCCGTGAACACAGCCCCCTTGGGCATGTCAAGAGCACCGAAGATGCTGGGGTTGACGGCCAGGATGTAGGCCATCGTGAGGAAGGTAGTGATACCGGCGATTATCTCGGTACGGAAACTGTTTTCCCCGGCCTTGAATCCCAAGGCCTTGTTCCAGAAGTTTGCCATGATGTTATCCTCCTACTTTAGAATACCCACTTAGTACCGATGCAAGGACGGACGTAGAAACCGTCGAAGCCTGCGAAATTGCAGCTCAGTTCGATTTCCGTACCTATATGAAGATTATCCACTCCGAAGTGCTGTCCGATATTGTACCAAAGCTGCGGCTCGGAGATGAAAACGAACTTCCTGGCCTTTGAACCGTCTTCCATGAAGTTGACGACATTCTCGCCCCAGATATCTGCAAAGCCGCTGAAGCGGAGGCCTTTGAGGCCGAACAGGTCCTGCATGCCCCAGACAAAGGTAAACTGCACAGGGATGTCGCTGGCTGATCCGAAAGGATTGCCTGCCCACGGACCGCTGAAGGTCTTGTAGAGGAGCTTGAAGTTGAAGGTGTTGCGGAAATCGCTGCTGTGCAGGAAGTAATCGATACCGAAAAGGAAGTTCTGATTGACTCCCACAAGACCGTTGTACTCTACCTGGAGACTGAGAGGAGCGAGTGCGGTGTTCTGCCAGAAATTAAGGCACCTGGCAATCTCCATGTAACTGCCGCTGGGGGCCTGGTTAACGCCTTTGGTGTCTTTGGCGTTGAAGTCATAATCTATGAAGAAGAAGGTGTTGCCCCACTTGTCTCCATAGAAGCCCTCGAGAGTGGTTGTGAAGTGTCCCCTGTTCTTTCCGAAATCATAGAAAGTCTGGAGATTGGTTTGGGCCTTCGCTCCTTGAGCAAAAGCCAGCACAGCAATAGCTGCAGCAAAGAATAGTTTTTTAGACATAAAACGTAGTTTATGAATTGATATATAATGGGTTATCTTTCCGACAGGGACAGCAGCGCAGAGACTTCGACATCCTCGGGAATCGGAGCACTGCGGGGCACATCCACTATGTCTATTATAAAATTGGCATACACTGCTTTGGGGCAGAAACTCTTGACCAGCCGGACGGCGGCGCTTGCCGTACCTCCGGTGGCAAGAATGTCATCGTGGATCAGCACCACGTCGTCGGAGTCAATGGCGTCGGCATGGATCTCGATCGTGTCCGTGCCATATTCTTTCGAATAGCTTTCGGACACGGCGCGGGCGGGCAGTTTGCCGGGCTTGCGCACCGGCACGAAGCCGGCGCCCAGCCTGGCGGCTACCGCGGCGCCTGCGATAAAGCCACGGGACTCAATCCCGGCCACCTTGGTTATGCCTTTGTCCTTGTATAATCCGTATATGCGTTCGACTACCTCATTGAACGCTTCGGGGTTCTTGAAAAGTGTAGTCACATCGAAGAACTGAATACCTTCCAGAGGGTAGTCGGGAACGATGCGTATGGTTTCGATAAGCTGCTTGTCCGTCATTTCTTGTCTTCTACTCTATTGACCTCAAAATCAACCGACTTGTCTCCTTGGGCATTCTTGCCGAACTCGTAGTCCTTGCCGGGCAGGATGGCGTTGAGGATGATGCCTACCAGGGCGCCCACCGCAAGCCCCGAAAGAGAGGTGAAACCTATGTTGAGGGAACCTTTCTCACTGTAGGAAATGCCTATGGAAAGAACAAGTATGAGAGCCATTACAAGGACGTTGCGGGACGACTTGAAATCAACCTGGTTCTCAACGACATTGCGTACGCCGACTGCCGAAATCATACCGTAGAGCACAAGCGAAACTCCGCCGATGGTGGCTGCGGGCATGCAACTGATGATTGCGGAGAACTTGGGGCAGAAAGAAAGGATGATGGCAAATATAGCAGCAATCCTGATGACCCTGGGGTCGTAAACCTTGGTGAGGTTGAGCACGCCGGTGTTTTCGCCGTAAGTAGTATTGGCGGGAGCGCCGAACAGGGATGCCAGTGCGGTGGCAAGACCGTCACCCATGAGCGTACGGTGAAGGCCGGGATCCTCAAGATAGTTGACACCCGTAGTGGAAGAAATGGCGCACATATCTCCGATGTGCTCCATCATGGTGGCAAGGGAAATCGGGATTATGGCGATTATTGCGGCCAGGATGAAATTCCATTGAGGATTGGCGAATACCGAGATGGCAGTATTCTCCCACTTGACGGGAAGGCCTATCCAGGCGGCCTCCTTGACAGGCGTGAAATCACACAGGCCGAAGCAGGCCGCTACTATATATGAGCCAAGGACACCCAGCAGAATGGGGATGATCTTGATCATGCCCTTGCCCCAGATGTTGCATACTATTATAATGACTATCGCGAGGAGCGCTATCCACCAGTTATTGTTGCAATTGTTTATAGCAGAGCCGGAAAGGATAAGACCGATGGCGATGATGATTGGACCGGTGACGATGGGAGGGAAGAAACGCATCACCTTCTGAGGACCGAACGCCGCGAACAGGCCGGCCAGGATGAAGTAGATGAGGCCTGCGCAGAACACGCCGATGCATGCATACGGCAGAGCCTGGGCCTGGGTGAGCCCTTCAGCCATTCCCATCTGGACCACGGTAGCATAGCCCCCCAGAAAAGCAAATGAAGATCCGAGAAAAGCAGGGACCTTCATTTTGGTGCAGAAATGGAAAACGAGTGTTCCAAGACCTGCAAACAACAAGGTGGCTGACATTGACAGTCCCGTAATGACAGGTACGAGGACCGTGGCTCCGAACATTGCGAACATGTGCTGGAGGCCCAGCGTTAACATCTTTCCGCCTCCGAGAGTGCGGGCGTCATAGATGCCTTCCGATTGAGTTTTAGTCATAAAATTATAGAATTAAATGTTGACTTTTCTCCACATCGACAGACAAAGATAAGCAAATAAAGCTTATTGTTTTGCACAAGTTTTCAACAATGCAGACAGTTAAAAGAAATTTAATAAATTTGCAATCACCATTGTTTATCGATTCTAAAATGAAGCATAGGCATATATCATTACTTGCGGCGCTGGCGGTCTCTCTCTCGACTTTTGCCGCACCCGCCGGGCGCACTGCCGAGCCCGAGCGCAATCTTGGCCAGACCATTCACTCACTGCGCCTTGAGCTTCAGCGCGATTACCAGAAAAGAGTGGCTGTCGAGGGCAACTTCGAGAACCAGTACCGCAACCAGAGGTTCGAGATGGTGTCTATAATGAAGAAGTGCAACGAGCTCGCCCTCATCCTGTACTCCCAGAAGCAGGACTTCACATTCGACCTCACCTACGCCCTCAACTCCGTCACCGCAGAATACAACGATTTCAAGGACAAGCGACTCCCCTACGACCGCATCGCAGGCCGCCTGGAATGGGATATCGACAGATATGCCAGGCTGCTCGAATCGCTCCGCCGGCTGCCCCCGGAGCTGGAAGAGATCAACACCATCCCGGACAGCCTGGTGTATAGGAACGACACTCTCAACTTCAGACGGAATCATGCAAGACCCGCAGGTTTCCGCCCCAGGCGGCAGATTCCGGACAGCATTGCAGTGCGCATGCGCCCTTATATCCTGGACGAGACAGAACAGGCCGACCGCGACTCATGCATCTACTACGCTTCCGAGCTTCTCAAGATGTGCGCGAAACGCAAGGACAGAGTGGTTGCCGACAGCACCCACTACCAGCGTACATATCTGAGGCTCAAAGAGTCATACGATTACGCCCAGGCCCGCTACAAGGTGCTGCAGGAGAGAATTTTCATCCAGGGCCAGACTCCGTACACACGCATAATACCCCACTTCGGCGCCCAATGGAAGCGTTCGTTCCAGGAATGCCGGGAAAAGTACGCATCGGACAGGGCCACCGGCATGCACAGCTCCGACAATGCACCGCTTATGAGCATCCTTTGGCTGTTCGTCTCCATCCTTGCTGCGCTTCTTATACGCCTCCGTAAGGATCACCTGAAGAACGGTCTTCTGCTTTATCTGCCGCTGCTGATATGCGCCGTCGCGGTTTTCAGCCTGCGCATGGCGTTCCTGCCGAACTCCATGATGAACCTGATATTCCCGCCGCTGCTTCTGGTCTTCCTCGTCTGGCAGACCGCCGCATGCCTCAGGCACGGGGCCAAAACCCAGGGCATCGACCGTATAATCTGCTGGGGCTCCGTTGCAATACTGCTGACGGGATTCATCGTCTCGGTCCTCGGTTACATTTACTTCGGACTCCTTATAATGATATGGTGGTTCTTCCAGATCACTTTCATCCTGGCCATTATCACCATTGTACACCTCCTCGACCTTTTCAAGGACAAGATACTGACTCCGCGCATCAAGGAGTACAAGAAGTCCCTCTTCTTCCTGCCGGCATCTGAAAGGGACAGCCACCTTTTCGGCGCCACCTGGCTGTACGACCTGGTGGTGATGACAGTGCTTCCCGTCCTTGCAATTGTCTCCATCCCCCTGTGCATAAAGATGTCGCTGGACGTATTCGACTTCTCGGACCTCTACCAGACCATAGTCTACAAGCCCTTCGTCAATCTGACCAATGCCGAAGGCGCTTCCATCCTGAGAATCTCGTTCCAGAACATCCTTGTTGCCGGAGGCCTGTACTTCGTGTTCCGGTATCTCAACTATTCGTTCTACAATATCTACAAGAGCCTGCGCTATGCGGCCTACATGCATAAGAACGGGCGCAAGACGGTGCCCAAGAACGAGATAAACCTGTCTCTGGGCAAGAGCATCATAGGCGCTATAGTGTGGTTCGTCTACATTATTATAGTTATAGTGATGCTGAAGATACCTACGACTTCGCTGACCATCATAGCGGGCGGTCTGTCGGCCGGTATCGGTATCGCCATGAAGGACATCATCAACAACTTCATCTACGGTATACAGCTCATGTCCGGCCGTGTACGCGTGGGCGACTGGATAGAATGCGACGGAGTGCGCGGACGGGTAACCGACATAAGCTACCAAAGCACCCAGATCGAGACAGTCGAAGGCGCTGTAATGTCATTCCTTAACGAAGCTCTGTTCAACAAGAACTTCAGGAACCTGACGCACAACAACTCCTACGAATTCGTCAAGATTACCGTGGGTGTAAGCTATGGCACGGACATCACCAAGGTACGGGATACTCTGGTGGACGCCATGCAGGAACTCCGCACCAAGGATTCCTACGGCCGTGAGATAGTAGACCCCAAGAAAGGTATTTACGTCAGCTTCGACGCTTTCGACGAAAGCAGCGTCAATATTGCCGTCAAACAGTATGTGCTGGTGGCGGAACGCATCGCTTACGTCGACAAGGCGAAAGAAGTCATTTACGATGCCCTCAACGCCGCAGGCATAAGCATTCCTTTCCCCCAGAGGGACATTCACATCGTATCGGGAGAATAGAAGTACTTCTTTCCGTACTCCTTGATGTAATCCTTGAGGGCGTCGCCTTCGAGGATTTCCACTTCGCCCATGAGTCCGCAGACGAAGCGGGCTGCGCCCTGCAGCTGGCAGATTCCGGTATCCAGTATCCACCTGCCCGATTCACGGCTAATGCACGAGGCGGCCAAGGGATATTCCTCTTCCAGGAGGTTTTTGGCCATGAGGCTCATGCCCAGCACTATATGAATGGTTTTGTCACCTGTCATGCGGAAAACATCCATCTGCGAACGATGATGCCTGGCCTCTTCGGTCCAGGATTCGTCCAGTATCTCCACCTCTCCGCCTATGCGTGAAATCTTGAATGTCTTGTTCCGCCCGTCCTGCAGGTCAAAAGCCCACACGTCGGCATAGTCGGAGGTGAAGCCGAAAGGCTCCACGAGACGGTCGCGTATGGTGTGGGAATTGCCCGATTCATAGTCGCGCAGCAGGGCTTTGCGCCTGTCCTGAGCGGCGCGGCCGAGAGCCTCTACGTGCGCGGCGTTACTTTTGGTGCCCACAAATTCGGCGATGCCCGTAGAACGGTATATGGCCGACAGTTTTTCCTTCAGGTTAGCCTTGAGGCTGTTGGTGGGGACCAGACGGTCTATGAGGGAGTTCACAAGGTAGGCCTCTTCTTCCGAGAAATAGATAAGTTTCTCAAGTTCAACCGTTTCCTTGGGCATTTCCGCAAGTTTGTAAATATCTCCGTAGAGTTTGGTCACGGCAAAGCCGGCACTCTTGAAAGTGTCGATATACCGGTAGACAGTACGCGGCGACATCTCCAGCTTGCGGCCAAGTTCCGCTATGCTGTAGTTCACATTGCCCGACAGATACTTCATCAGGCGGAGCATTCGCTCAAGTTTCGGCTGGTCCATGACAGTGGTTGTTGTATACAAATATAAACAATTTTGTATTTTTGTAATCCTTAAATCAGGAGCCAGTAATGCAACCTTATAAAATAGAAGACAGTTCTCCCATCGAGTCCGAGATAATGGGGTCGGTCAAGGCCGGTTTTCCCTCCCCCGCCGAGGATGTGCGGGAGAAACTCGACCTTGCAAAACTCCTGGTGCGCCACAGCGCGTCCACTTTCTTTTTCCGCATCGACGGCGTGTCCATGGTGGACGCCGACATGGACGAAGGCGACATAATAATAGTGGACCGCGCGGTTGATCCCTACGACGGATGCAAGGCGGTCTGCTTCATTGACGGCGAATATACAGTCAAGAAAGTGGAAATCAGCCAGTCCGGAATCGTGCTCAAGCCGTGCAACGACCATAATACCAAATACCGGCCGATTCCGGTCCGTCCCGGCGACGACTTCATGGTCTGGGGCGTCGTCACATACGTCATCAAGAAGGTCTGAGCATGTTCGCCCTCGCCGACTGCAATAATTTCTTTGCTTCCTGTGAGCGGGTATTCCGGCCGGAACTCAACGGCCGTCCGGTCATTGTGCTCAGCAATAACGACGGATGCGCCGTGGCCCGTTCCAACGAAGCAAAGGCCCTGGGCATCAAGATGGGGGCTCCCCTCTTCAAAATCCGCGATATTGTAGACAAAGGGCATGTGGCTGTATTCAGTTCAAACTTCTCCCTGTACGGAGACATGTCCCGGCGGGTGCAGGAGGTATTGCAAAAGTACGCCCCCTCCGTGGAGCAGTATTCAATAGATGAGGCTTTCCTGGACCTCAGTGGAATGAGGATAGACGATCCGGACGCCTATGCAAAGGAGATTTCCGCCGCATGCAGGAGACTTACCACCATTCCTGTATCCGTCGGGATAGCTCCCACCAAGACTCTCGCGAAGATCGCATCCAAGTTGTGCAAGCAGTACCCCAAACTGAGGGGCGGCTGCTACATGCACAGGGCTGAAGACATAGAGAAAGTCCTCCGCCGCTTCCCCGCAGAGGACGTCTGGGGCATAGGGCGCAGGTCTGCAAAAAAGCTTTCAGCCATGAATGTCAGGACAGCATGGGACTATGTCAATTTGCCGGAAGTCGCCGTACGCAAGCAGTTTGCGCTTCCAGGCTACAGGACATGGCTGGAACTGAAAGGCACGCCGTGCATAGAGTTTGAAGATATGGTAGAACCTCGGCAGAGCATCTGTGTGTCCAGAAGTTTCGCAAAAGAAATAACCGATCCTTCGATCCTCTGCGAGCAGGTTGCAAACTTTGCAGAAGGCGCTGCAAGCAAACTGAGGGCCCAGAACTCGATGGCCCAGGAGATGGCTGTTTTCGCTTTCACCAACCGTTTCAAGGAAAACGCCCCGCAGACCTACGGATCCAGACTGGTAGTCTTCCCGGAGGCCACCGACGAACACCGGACCATCGTATCAGCCTCCGTAAGGGCTGCCCGGGAACTTTTCAGCCCCGGATTCGGATACAAAAAGGCCGGGGTCGTAATAAGCAAACTCATTCAGAAAGAAGCCTTTACACGCTCTCTCTTCAGCGATGCCGAGAGCGAGCTTCGAGAGGCCAGGCTGTCCGACAGTATAGATTCCATCAACCGCACATACGGACGCGGCGCAGTCCTGTTCGGGGTGCAGGGCGACGGGAAGATAAGGATGTCGCGCGAACACCAGTCGCCACATTATACGACGCTTTGGAACGATATTCCCAAAGCCAGCGTAAAATAATTTTTCATTTAAAAATATTTGTCAAGAGTTGTCAAAATTCCAGGATACCTTTGCATCAGAAATTAAAACGATACTGCCATGTCAAAGGAAATCAAAATCTGGATTGAAAACTACTCGGAAATCGAGAATCTCATCACCGACCTCGACCTCGAATTCGACGGAACCTGCTGACAATTCAGATTATTTTGCTTAACTTAGCGAGGTAATCTGAAAATATGGACAGAAGAGCTTTTCTCGGAAGAATGGGACTGGCTGCCACAGGTGCAGCCCTGCTCCCCGCCATTGAATCATGTTCATCCCAAGGATCCATCGTGACAGAGGCGTCCCTTGGAAATGTCAAAGAATCATACGCCGCCGACCTTCTTGTCGTGGGAGGAGGTCCTGCCGGCGTCTGCGCCGCAGTGGCAGCAGCCCGCTGCGGCGTGAAGGTAATGCTCATAGACAATGGCAACTGTCTTGGCGGAATGGGCACCAAAGGCCTTGTGGGGCCTTTCATGACCTGCTATGACGCCAAAGGCGAGAATATGATAATCCGCGGGCTCTTCGAGGAAATCGTGGACAGGCTGATCGCCGAGGGCGGCGCCCTGCATCCATCGAAAATAAGGCACACAACCGAATTCACCGCCTGGATCACAGAAGGCCACGACCACGTCACTCCCTTCGATCCCGAGATCCTGAAGAAAGTCTACGACCGCATCTGCGCCGAGGCCGGCGTAAAGGTCCTTTTCCATGCCAGTTTCGTCAATCCCATAATGAAGGGCCGCAGGATAAAGGGCGCCGTCCTGCTCACTCCTTCAGGATTGGAGGCCGTCCGCGCAAAAATGGTCATCGACGCCACCGGAGACGGAACCGTTGCCTATAGGGCCGGTGCTCCCTGCGTGTTCGGCGATCCTGAGAGCGGCCGGGTCCAGCCTGCCTCACTGTTCTTCCGCATCAACAACGTCGATACGGACCGCCTCATCGCAGACGTAGTCCCGCATCTGCCGGAATTCAGAAGGGTAAACGGCGTCAGTTACCGCTGTCTGCACTGGCGCGTCGCCGAGGCCGAGGCTGCAGGCGAATGGGACCTCGCACGCAAGTCCGTAAACATTTGGCGCTCTGTAGAAAAAGACCAGTGGGTTATCAACTGCACACGTATCCATGGCGTAGACGCCACCGACGCCGAGAATCTCACGGCTGCCGAAGTCGAGGGCCGCAGGCAGGTGGAAGAGCTCATGCACTTCTTCCATAAATACGTGCCGGGCTGCGAAAAGGCCACGCTCATGGGCACAGGCTCCACCATGGGCATACGCGAGTCACGCCATGTACACGGCGATTTTGTGTTGCCGGTGCAGGATCTCATCGACGGCGTCATTCCGGAAGACAACATACTTTTGTCCGCCAACTCTATAGACGTCCACGGCGCTATGGGCGGACCTGCCGGCGGACTTTACATGCCCATCCAGAAAGACATGTACGGCATACCCTACCGCTGTCTGCTTCCCCGCGACGTGGAAGGTCTGCTGCTGGCCGGGCGCTGCATAAGCGCAGATTCCGCCGCGGCCGGAGCCATCCGCGTGATGCCGCCGGCAATGGCAATCGGCCAAGCCGCCGGCACGGCTGCCGCACTTTGCCTGCGAGGCGGCGTAGAACCCGGCGCTCTCGACTATGCCGACCTTCGCAAGCATTTACTCGAGCAGAAAGTATATCTCGGGTAGCCCATGTTGCTAAGCCTTCTTTACGTTCTCATCTCCGGCATCGCACTGCCCGTTGGAGGCATCCAGATGCAGTATTTGTGGCGTAATCAGCTTGGAGACGTCTACTCGCTCGGGCTTGGCAGCGCAGCGTGTCTCGGCGCCGCTGCAGCCACCATGACTGGATGGTGCTCACTTACAGTAGGGAGTTTCATCTGCACATTGATCTGCACTCTGGTCTGCTTTTTTGTCACGCTCAAGGTCAATACGCAGAACCTCATTACATTCGGAATCCTGTTCGGCACATTCATAGGGTCACTCGGTACCATCGTGGTTACAAACGCCCCCACGGGCGACCTTCTCAAGCAGTACTACCTCTGGGGAGCTGCAAACTTCAAACTGGAAGGCGTGACCACGGGAGACATCATTTTTTCGCTCTGCCTTTTTGCAGCAGGCATTGCAGCAGCGCTGCTTGACAGCTCCAGGCTCACCGCCCACTTCAAAGGGGAAATTGAGCTGGGAAATCTTCACAAGGCACTCAGCCTTCTGGCAATCATGTGTCTGGTTACCAGCGCGGTAAGCATCTGCGGTCCCATAGGCTTCATATCCCTTGGGGTGCCCAACCTCAGCCGGATAATATGCAAGAAAGAAGACATTCGCGTGCATTACCTTATCTCGTCAGCCATGGGTGTCGGACTCCTGCTCATAACCTACTTTGTTGTCCAATACGTCAATTTCGGAATATATCTGCCCGTCAGTGCCACCATGGCTCTTCTGGCCTTGCCGCTGATGGCAATCATATTCATCAAAAAATGATAAAGACTAATGCTCGTCAGCTGCTGCTTGTCAGGCAGATACATGGCTCTGAAGCCGAAGTAAGATACTACGTCAGAGGTGCCGCCGGATGGCGCCTGCGCGGCAAAGGGCTTGCATATATAGGCAAAAACGGCACCGGAAAGACCAGCGAAGGAGACGCAAGGACACCGCTCGGGGAACTTCGGGCCCTGGGCGCTTTCGGAATACTCCCGGACCCTGGTTGCGCTCTGCCGTATCGCCGTATAGTTCCAGGGACTGTGGCATGTGACGAAGAAGGGCCCCTTTACAACCGCATAGTCCAGACCCGCGAAGGCGACGGAATCAACGGAGAAAGAATGTGGGAACTTCATCCGGAGTACGACTACGGGATTGAAACCGACTACAATGCCGAATGCATCTACCCCAGAGGCTCTGCAATTTTCGTACATTGCAAAGGCGCCAAAAGCTATACAGGCGGATGCATAGCCCTTGACAAGCCGCTTATGAAAAAGATCCTCATCACTGCCGACAAGGATCTGTTAATTCAAGTATTAAAGTAAGAGACTGACTTACTTGGCTATAGCCACGCTGCGGGTTTCGCGGATGACGGTTATCTTGACCTGTCCGGGATAGGTCATCTCATCCTGGATGCGCTGTGCGATGTCAGTCGAGAGGCGTGCGGCCTGGTCGTCGCTGACTTCGTCGGCACCCACGATGACGCGCAGTTCGCGGCCTGCCTGGATTGCATAGGACTTGGTCACGCCGGGATAAGACGCCGCCAGATCCTCCATTCCCTTGAGACGTTTGATGTAGGATTCGATAACCTCGCGGCGGGCACCGGGACGGGCTCCGGAGATGGCGTCTCCAACAAGCACCAGAGGTGCATAGATGGTGGTCATTTCCATCTCTTCATGGTGGGCTCCGATACAGTTGACTATCTCGGGACGTTCCTTATACTGCTCCGCCAGGCGGGCGCCGAGAAGGGCGTGAGGCAGTTCGGGCTCGTCTTCCGAGACCTTGCCTATATCGTGCAGGAGACCTGCGCGCTTGGCGATCTTGGGATTGAGGCCCAGTTCAGAAGCCATTATCGCACAGATGTTTGCAACTTCCCTGGAGTGCTGGAGAAGGTTCTGTCCATAGGAACTGCGGTATTTCATGCGGCCGATCATACGGACAAGCTCCAGATTAAGGCCATGAATGCCAAGGTCTATGCAGGTGCGCTTGCCGGTTTCGAGTATTTCCTCTTCCAGCTGCTTGCTCACCTTGGCCACAACCTCCTCGATGCGGGCCGGGTGTATGCGGCCGTCGATAACCAGCTGGTGGAGGGAAAGCCTGGCCACCTCGCGGCGGACCGGGTCGAAGGCGCTTATCAGGATGGCGTCGGGAGTATCGTCCACCACGATTTCAACTCCGGTGGCGGCCTCCAGGGCCCTGATGTTACGACCTTCCCGGCCGATGATGCGGCCCTTGACCTCGTCGCTGTCGATGGGGAAAGTGGTTACTGCATTCTCGATGGCCGTTTCCGTGGCGGTACGCTGTATGGTGTTGATGACAATGCGTTTAGCCTCCTTTGCGGCATTCAGGCGGGCCTCATCCATGGTCTCGTTGATGTAGGCCTGGGCCTCGGTGCGGGCCTCGGCCTTCATGTTCTCGATGAGCATGTTCTTGGCTTCTTGGGCGCTCATGCCGGCAATGGTCTCGAGCTGGCGGTTGGCCTGGGCGCGAAGCTGTTCGGCTTCTTCCATCTTGGATTCGAGTACTGCCCGCTGGGCGTTCACCTGACCGCGCTGGGAATCAAGGTCATGCTGACGCTTGCCCAGTTCGGAAGCCTGGTCTTTGAGCTGATTCTCACGGGACTTGATGTTGCTCTCGCGCTCGCGAAGTTCATTGTTGCGCTGGCTGACTTTCTGGTCGTAGTCGCTTTTGAGCTGGAGGAATTTTTCTTTTGCCTGCAGAATCTTCTGCTGTTTGATGTTCTCGCCTTCAAGTTCCGCCTTTTCAATGATGGCGGCTGCACGGCTTTTGGCCGACGAGCGGGTCACCGCTATATAAATTGCCAGGGCTATCACGGCACCGGCAATGGCTGCTAGGATATAGTACAAAACAATCATATATATGTATTTTATATCCTACAAATGTAATGAAAAATTTCTTAAAAAAGACAAACGGACCATTCATTATGAAAATTTTTAAAGAACGGACCTTCATTACAAAAAAAGTTATTATCTTTAACTTTTGTAAATAATACTAAGACTTCGATGAAAAGAACAAGTTTCATTTGTATTCTACTTGTTGCATGTGCAGCTTTCCTGGCCGCCGCTTGCCAAAACAAGCCGGAGCCCGACAACTCTGCCGAAAAAATAATTCCCAGCAATATTTCCGTCCCGTCTGAATTGGAAATAGAAGATGGCCAAACCATCATCCTGTCCCTTATCGGCCGCGCACACGTCACCATGAAAGATGAAGTTGTGATGCGCACGGCCGCAAACCAGGATATAATCTGCCCCATCGTAGCAGTCGATGAAGGCATTGCGATAGAGTTTTCCTTACCGTCCGGTTTTGTCGCCGGCAATTACAAAGTATACATACGCCGCGACGGCATAAACTACTACGTAGGTTCAATTCAGCTCAGTATTCTCAAGCCGCTGGTAATCGAGCCCGACCCAGGCACCAATATATATGGTATAGTCGAATGTGAGGGCAAGGGAGTCCCCGGGGTATTGGTTTCTGACGGCGTCGAGTTCGCCACAACAGATGCCAACGGTATTTATCAGTTGAACTCCAAAAAGAAATGGAAATATGTCTTCGTGGTGATCCCTTCCGGATATGCAGTTCCAAGCCAGGGAGTTTTGCCCAGTTTCCACGCCACCCTGACACAGAACATGAATACCGCAGAACGCAGAGACTTCGAACTTGTAAAAACAGACAATGACAACTTCACCATGTTCGTCCTCGGCGACATGCACCTGGCCAACCGCAACAATGACATAAGTCAGTTCAATCAGTTCTCGCGGACCCTCAGCGCCGAAATATCTTCCGCCAAAAACCCATACGTACTTACCCTCGGAGACATGACCTGGGACCTCTATTGGTACAGCAACAAATATGAGTTTCCGCAGTATCTGAACACTATAAACAGCAATTACTCCGGCGTGCAGTTCTTCCACACCATGGGCAATCACGACAATGACATGAACTCCGTCGGAGACTACAACAAGTCTTTTCAGTACACCCGCGACATTGCTCCAACCTTTTATTCATTCAACATCGGGCAGATTCATTTCGTCGTACTCGATAACATCGACTACAACAATGTGGGCACAGGCTCAGACCTCCGCGGCAACTACAAGCGCAATTTTACGGCAGAGCAGATGACATGGCTGGCAAAGGACCTTTCGTACGTGGACAAGTCCACCCCGGTCTTCATGTCCGCCCACGCCCCCCTGAGCCTTCCCTCGGGCGCAGTCAGCTGGAACAACAATTACCTCAACGGCGCCGATTCAGCTGGCGAGGCCAACCTGGCCGAGTTCCAGAAAGCCGTTGAAGGTTACGACGTACACTTTCTGAGCGGACATACCCATAATGTATTCAACCGCACCTTTTCAAAAACCTTGTCTGAGCACAACTGCGGCGCAGTGTGCGCCACATGGTGGTGGTCAGGCCATCTCACCCCCGGAATTCACGTCTCCCAGGACGGTGCTCCCGGAGGATTTGCCGTATGGGAGTTCAGCGGAAAGAACTTCAAACACAGCTTCCGCTCCGCAGGTCATCCCGCAGACTACCAATTCCGTGCATACGACATGAACAAGGTCAAAGAGGTCATCGTCCCCTCGCTCGGCGGCAACCACAAGGACTTTGTCAAGTTCTCCACAGCAGCGGCGAATTATCCCGCCAACACCATTCTGGTGAACGTTTGGGACTATGATACAGACTGGAAGGTCAGCATTTCGGAGAATGGCAAGGAGCTGACTGTCAACCGTGTGGCCGCATACGACCCCGTGCACGTAGTAGCCCTGAGCGCCAAGCGCTGCCAGAGCGCAAGCGCCACCAGCACGCCAAGCTTCCTCACAAATTCCTGGACACACTTCTTCCAGGCCCAGGCATCCAGCGCAAATTCCACCGTCACAGTCACGGTAACGGACCGCAACGGCAACACCTACACCGAAACGATGGTTCGTCCCAAGGCTTTCGATATCAACGACTACAAGAACCAATAATATTATTTTAACCAACAATTAACCAGAAGCTATCATGCGATTCCCGAAAATTCTTTCCTTCGCGGTTCTGATGCTGGCAACGGCCACAGGCCTGTTTGCCCAGAACCGCACGGTTCAGGGAACGGTGCTCGATTCCTCGCAGCAGCCGCTGCCTGGAGTCGGCGTCATCCTTGAAGGAACTACCAACGGGACCGTAACCAATGCTGACGGAACGTACTCTCTACGTGTCCCGGCATCGGACGTGGTCCTGGTGTTCTCCAGCCTCGGCTATCAGACACAGAATATCAATGTGCCTGCAAGCCAGGGTGTCGTGAACGTCACCCTCGAGGATGACTCCATGACGCTGGAAGAGACCGTGGTTGTGGGCTACGGCGTCCAGAAGAAGGTAAACTTGACAGGCGCAATTACTTCAGTTGAGAGTAAGCAGCTCGAAAACCGAAGCGCGCACAACCTGACAACAATGCTTCAAGGCTCCGTTCCCGGACTCAACATTTCCACTTCGAGCGGAAACCCAGGATCTACCGGTTCGCTCAACATCCGTGGTTACACTTCTATCAACGGCGGCTCCCCTCTCGTGCTGATTGACGGTATCGAGGGAAGCATCAACCGCATCAACCCACAAGACGTACAGTCCATTTCCATCATCAAGGACGCATCTTCCGCAGCAGTCTACGGAGCACGTGCTGCCTACGGAGTAATCCTTGTCACGACCAAGGACGGCGGAGAAGACAAGAACAAAGCGACCGTACGATACAGCGGCCGCTGGGGCGTGGAAATGCCGACGACATCCACCGATTGGGAGACTACAGGCTACTGGACCGTATACACAATCAACAAGTTCTGGTACGAAACCAAAGGATCAAATTACGTTAACTACTCGGCCGAGGATATGCGGGAGCTCCTTGCCCGCGTGCATGACAAGACCGAAAATCCTGAGCGCCCCTGGGTGGTAATAAAAGACGGCAAATACAAGTACTACGCCAACACCGACTGGTGGCACGAGCTATACAACGATGTGCACCCAACCACCAACCACAGCGTCAGCGTGAGCGGAGGCAACAAGGCCGTGAAGTATTACCTCTCCGGGCAGTATGACCGCCAGGAAGGTATGGTCAAGGCGCGTCCCGACGTATATGAAAAGTACAACCTCAGGGCAAAAATCGACGCTCGCATCAACAAGTATGCACGAATAAGCAACAACACCAACTTCTGGGTCGGAACCTACGACTTCCCCGGTCTTGCCGATATTCAGGATTCGTTCGCCTACGGAGACCGCCACGCACCTGCGTGCTTCCCTCTTAAGAACCCGGACGGCACCTGGGTATATTTTGTTGACGCTTTGGGCTACCGTGTCGGCAACGGACGCCATTGGGCATACGCCAGCAACAATCTCAACATTGAGAAGCGTACCGACTTTGCCAACACCACCGAGCTTACCGTGACTCCGGTCAAGAACCTTACCCTCAAGGCAAACTACAGTTACCGCAGCTACATCAATCACGATACGCACAGGCGGAATCTGATTGAGTACTCACAGTATCCCGGACAGGTCGTGGTTTATAACAACGCCGGCGCATTCGACAACTACATGACGGAGAAGAATTCCGAGAATGTCCGCACCACATGGAATGTCTACGGCACCTATGACAACACCTGGGCAGAAGCCCACCACTTCACCGCAATGGCCGGTGCCAATTACGATGCCTACCACTACAAGGATGTCTGGTCCAAGGGCTACGATCTCATTACCACCGAGCTCAGCGACCTTGACCTCATTTCCACCGCAACACGTCAGCCTGAAGTCAACGGAGGGCAGACCGCTTGGAGCACACTGGGATTCTTCGGACGTCTCAATTACGATTTCAAAGGCCGCTACCTCTTTGAGGTTTCCGCCCGCTACGACGGGTCTTCACGCTTTGCTGCCGGGCACAAGTGGGGCTTCTTCCCATCTGTCTCTGCAGGATGGCGAATAAGCGAAGAGCCTTTCTTTGCTCCTCTCAGGCCCACAGTCAACAATCTCAAGTTACGTGCGTCATACGGTACCCTGGGCAACCAGAACGTCGATAATTACTCATACATCCGACTGGTCAATTTCAAAACCTTCTCGGCCTTCAATTTCGGCGACAACGTCATGGCCCGCTACACCAACCTCGACGCTCCTGTGGCTTCCGACAAGACTTGGGAAACATCCAAACAATGGAATCTCGGACTGGACCTCGCAATGTGGGGAAACAAACTTGAGTTCACCGCAGAGGCCTACATCCGTGACACTGTGGGCATGCTCACCGACGGAATGGACCTGCCGGCCGTCTACGGTGCTACCGTTCCCCAGATGAACGCCGCTGACCTCCGTACCAAAGGATATGAGCTCAGCCTCAGCTGGAGAGATTCTTTCAACCTCTTCGGGAAACCTTTCGAGTATTTTGTCAAGCCCCTTGTGAGCGAATACCGTTCTAATATCACCAAGTTCAAGAACGACACCAAGCTGCTTTCCAATTATTATGAAGGCATGGAGCTCGGCGAAATCTGGGGTTTCCATGTGTTAGGGCTTTTCGAATCCGACGCCCAGGCGAAAGAATATACATCAAGGGTCGATCAGTCTTACTTCAACGCCAACCTCAATGGCGGCTGGAAGGCAGGTGACCTTATGTACGCCGACCTCGGCGGCAAGATAACCCGCAACGAAAACGGCGAAATCATTTCCAATGAGCCTGACGGGGTCGTAGGAATAGGCGCCAATACCCTGGAAGACCACGGCGACCGAATCTATCTTGGCAACTCCCTCCCCCGCCTGCACTACGGTCTGAGCACCGGCTTCGCATGGAACGGCTTCGACGTGAGCGTGTTCTTCGAGGGTACCGGCAACCACTACTGGTATCCGTCCCGCTACAACTTCGACTTCTGGGGACCTTATTCCCTGGGTTATCCCACTTTCCTTGCCAAGAACTTTCTCGACAATTGCTGGAGCGAGGACAACCCCGACGCCTACTTCCCCAGACCGCGTTCGAATGTCGCTTCCAACGGAGGCGGAGAGCTTGGACGCGTAAACGACCGCTACATACAGAACATCCGCTACCTGCGCTTCAAGAACCTCACTGTCGGATACGAGCTTCCCAGAAAACTCATTTCCCATGTTGGACTTGAAGGGCTGAGGGTTTACTTCTCCGGCGAGAATCTCGCCTTCTGGTCTCCTATCACCAAGTATACTTCGCACCTGGATCCCGAGAGTTGCTTCAACCGCAACGGAGACCCTGTGGACGATCTTAACAATACGTCCTATCCTTGGCAGAAGACCTTTATGTTCGGAATTGATATAACTTTCTAAAGGATACGGATATGAAAAAGTCTATATTACTTGTAGCACTGGCGTCACTGCTGACCGTCTCCTGCAACCTGGAAGATCTGATTACCCTTGTACCCGAGTCCCAGATTACACCCGATTCGTATTTCAAGACGGCCGAAGATCTTCAGCTGTTCTCCAATACCTTCTACAACAACCTCCTGGACAAGGAACCGTTCGCAAGGGAGAGTGACGTGTTCGTCAAGATGAATCCCTCCGATCTCATCCGTGGCGGCAACGACCGCACAGTGCCTGCAACCGGCGGCGGTTGGGGCGCCGGAACCGGAGCCTGGGGTGATTTGCGAAAGATGAATACCCTTTTGGGGAACATCGATAATTGCAACGATGAGAATGCGGTGCGTGAGTATACAGCTCTGGTTAAATTCTGGAGGGCATATTTTTATGCAAACATGGTCCAGAAGTTCGGAGATGTTCCATGGATAGACCGCGAACTTGGATCTGCCGATGAGGACCTCTACTTCCCCCGTGATACCCGCGAGACTGTCCTTCAGCACATGATAGAGGACATCGACGTGGCAATTGCAGACCTTCCGGGCAAGGCTTCCGCTCCTCAGACCGCATACCGCGTCAATAAGTACACGGCTATGTTCCTGAAGGCGAAGTTCTGCCTCTTTGAGGGTACATTCCGCAAGTATCATACTTCCCCTGCGCCATTCGAGAACTCATACACTGCAGCAGATGGCACGACCCATGACTACAAGTATTATCTGGATCTTGCAGCAAAGGCAGCTAAGCAGCTAATGGACTCCGGCGCATACAAGCTGTTCAGCACAGGCAAGCCAAACAGTGATTACCTAACCCTGTTCAACTCAGACAATGCCAACACCGACGAGATAATCCTTGCCGTCAACTATGACCGCGACCTCAAGATCAAGCACGACTGCGGCCGCGACATCACTAACCAGACCTCCGCCCGTTACGGCATGACCAAGAAACTGGTTGACCAGTACCTGATGAAAGACGGTACCCGCTTCACCGACAAGCCCGGCTGGAACGTAATGCCCTTCGCAGAGGAAGTTGCCGACCGCGATCCCCGTCTTGCCCAGACCATCCGCACTCCCGGCTACAGCTGGAAGAGCCCGGGCAAGAGCCAGGACGGTCCTGAATTCGCATATTGCCAGACAGGTTACCAGACCATCAAGTACATACCTTCGTATGATACAAAGCCCTATTCTACCGACAACTGCTTCAACGACATGCCTGTATTCCGCTATGCAGAGGCCCTGCTGAACTATGCGGAGGCAAAAGCAGAACTGGGAGAACTTACCCAGGGCGACCTCGACATATCCGTGAACCTCATAAGGGCCCGCGTAGGCATGCCGGCACTTGACATGGCTGCCGCCAACGCAAACCCCGACCCGTACCTGAGCTCTGCTGAAACCGGTTATACCAATGTCTCCGGAGCCAACAAGGGCGTGATCCTCGAGATTCGAAGGGAGAGGGCTGTCGAGCTTTTCCAGGAGGGCTATGGCCGCTATTTCGACCTTATGAGATGGAAAGCCGGCTACTGCCTGAACCAGCCCATGTATGGCATGTATATACAGGGGCCCGGCGAGTATACATTCGGAGACGACAGTAAGTACACTTTCTATGTCGGCTCTTCAAATGCAAGCGGCACAAAGTACATGATTTATGATCCCGCTAGCGGAAATGAATCTTCGACAGACGAGATTTTCTATCTTGTAGATCCCAACACAGGCAAACTTGCTACTTCAGGTGTCCGCGACGCACTTCACAGCGTTTCTCATTCTTTCGATGAGAACAAACACTACTTCTACCCTATTCCTGAAAACGAGCTTCTGCTAAACAAGGCTCTTGTCCAGAACCCTAATTGGAAATAGATCATGAATACTATTGTCAAAATATTGAAAGTCACAGCATTGGCTGCCGCAATCCTGGCCCTGTCCTTCTCGTGCCGGAAAGAAAGCGGCGAGAATGTCGCCAAAGCTGTTCTGGGAGACCAGTCAATCCTGACTTTTACGGCCAAGAACCCCGCGGCTCAAACTGTCACGGTGTATTCAGACGGCCCCTGGCACACCACTGCCCCGTCATGGATCAGCGTCGACCCCTCTACTGGAGACGGTGTCATGACCGTGACTGTAACGGCCCAGGAGAATGTAGATGCCGGCGGCATGCTCGAGCCTCGTAATGATACGCTCATATTCTCCGGCAACACCCTCGCCAGCCGCCTAATAATCCTGGTCAATCAGGAAGGCGACTCTTACCGCAATGCCGAACATCTCGGGCTGGACATGATTGCCGCCCTTGCAGACGGCAAATCTTTCATCCTCGATCAGGCCGCCGTGGCTGCCGTCACTACTGCCGGATATGTCCTCAACGACGGCACGACCAATATCTATGCTAAGGACGGGTCCAGCGTCAAAATCGGCGATAAAGTCTCCGTCAAGGGCCTCAAGGGAAGCCTGAACAACCTTCCGGCCATCACTACTGTCGATGAACTCAAAGTCAATTCTTCAGGCGATTTCAGCTATCCCGAGCCCAAGAATCTCAACGAGGCCATCGAGAACTATTCAGGTGACGTCTGCGAATACGTTACCGTAAGCGGTGTCGTTGCCGGAGGCAACCTCATTGTCTCGGTGAACGGTGTCGACTATTCCATCAAGCAGATTGACTGCCCTGCCAACCTGAGCATATCCTCCCTGGCAGGCCATAAGGTCGCTCTCAAGGGGTACACAATCGGGCTTCTGGGAGCCAAGCAATTTGGAATCATAACCACCGAACGAAAGGACAACGGCGTAGACCAGCTTATCTACTTCGAAGATGATTTCGAGTGGATGGAACCCTGGACATCCGCTTCTGGTGCAGGCGACGATGTCGCCAACAATACTGTCGACACCAACGCTGCGCCCAATGTCTTTGCCAATGCCACCCAGTTCGCCGACTTCATTGCAGAATTCCAGAACCGCGGCTACGGCTACATCTGGGGATGGAAGGGCCAGGATTGGTCGAGCGATGATCCGGACAACGGCAACAAGCGTACTCTGTACCTCCAGAGGAACTACCTTAAGTTCGGCAAGACATCCTACAGCTCAGGCATCATACTTCCTCTCCTGTCCGGCATTTCAGGATCTGACGACATAGACGTCACCTTCGACTGGTGCTGGTGCATGACTGGAGGTTCCAAGCCCGACTATACCAGCCTGGCTCTGGTAGTGACCGGAGACGGTGTATTCGAATCCACCGGCACACAGACCAGCGAGGAGATTCTCTCCGAGCAGCCTACAGAAGGTGATTTGACCGAACTTAAATGGCAGCACGCCACGGTCCGCATAAAGGGCGCAACTTCCGCTACCCGGATTACGATCCGTCCTTACAACAACGATCCGGACATCACAAACGCCGCCCGTCATCAGAATCGCTGGTACCTTGACAATATCAAAGTACAGCCTGCCGACGGTGGTTCCGGCGGTGGTGGCGGCGGAGTCACTCCTGGCACTGTCGTCTTCGAAGAAAACTTCGAGTGGCTCGAGCCTTATGCAACTGCTGCAAATGCGCCTGATGACGTAACCAGCAATTCAGTGGGTTCTTCACCCAACATCTTTACCACCGAAGCCCTGCAGCCCATTCTGGCTCAGCTCCTTAGCAATGGTTACGCATGGATTTGGGGAGGAAAGGGAATGACGGAATGGTCCACTGCGGAGCCGGACAGCGGCAACGGACGCACCCTGTACCTGCAGAAGAACTATCTGAAGTTTGGCAAGAGCGACTGGAGTTCAGGTCTCGTACTTCCTGCCCTCAGCGCCCTCACGGCAACCGCTACTGTTGAACTTACCTTCGACTGGTGCTGGTGCATGACCGGCGGAAGCAAGCCCGACATAATGACTCTTACCGCGGAGGTCCAGGGCGGAGCAAGCGAGGAACTCACTTCCACACAGCCCACGGCTGATGACAAGACCAAACTGGAATGGCAGCATGCCAGCGTGACCTTTACAGGAGTCACGGCCGAATCACGCATTTCCCTGCATCCTACAAACGTGGATCCGTATATCAGTAATACCCGCGGCCAGAACCGCTGGTACCTGGATAATATAAAGATTGTCACGAAATAGTCTGAACTCGCACAACGCAAAAGACCGGCCCTGAAAAGGGTCGGTCTCTTGTTTTAAAAAAGCCGTCAGCCGAATAGTCAGAAAATTGTCTGGCTCGAATGATTTGGGCTCCGGTCCGGTTCGGGGATCCTGTCGGGCAGGCCTGCCTTCCGCGGTCCGAGTATACCCGGTAAGTAAAAAACTTGATGTTTTCTCCTCTTGGGCCTGACGGCTTAAATGTCTATTTCAATTGCTCCAGGTAGGCGTCCAGGTTGTCTTGGAGAGCCTTTGCCTCTTCCCCAAGCTGCTGCATCTTGTTCTGGCAGGCAATTCGGTTCACGGTTTCGTTGAGCGTGACGATGATAAGCTTGTCCAGGGTAGTCTTGTCGGGGTATTTGAGGTCGTAGGAGTTGAACTTGCGGTTGATTTCATCTGCGGCGGTGCGCATCGTTTCCTCCATTTCAGGGGAATTGGCCACCATAGGATATTCAATGCCGGCAATTTTCAGTTTGATGTTCTGCGCCATGGTCACTTCTCCAATAATTTAATGCAACGGTCTATCTCTCGGATAAGCTTGGTGATACGCTCCTTGGCAAGCGCCGGATCCCCTGCGCCGCTGAAGGCGAACTGAAGCTTGAGATTGTCGATCTGGCCGTCCAGGTCGGCTATCTTTTCTTTGGAGGCTGCAACCGCGGCACGGCTCTCTTCCAGCTGGGCGGCAAGGGAGTCGGCACGCTGTTTCTCTGACTCGTAGAGGGCTATGAGCCTCTCGATTCGGCTTTGAATATCTTCTAGCATCGGAACAAATATAGCAAAATTATTTTACAATATATCCGGCAATACCGCAATTGCGGGCGAAGAGCATGTCTGATTCGCTGTCCCCGACCATTGCGCAGCGTCCAGGATCCACATCCGGATGATCCTGCAGCAGGAGGTCGAACATGCCGCGCTGCGGTTTTCGGTACGGGTCGGACTCGGAAACAGCGGTGCAAACATAGATACCGTCCACCCTGCCCCCGGCCTCAGCTATGCGGTCCATCATCCACGAATGAATACCGTCCAGGTCTTCCCGGCTCATGACTCCCCTGCCTACTCCCCTCTGGTTCGTTATGATGTAGATTCCCTTGAAACGACGAGCCGCTGATGCAAGCGCGGGCATTGCTCCAGGCAGCCATTCGAATTCATCGACGCTCTTTACGTAATCCCCGGGCCTCAAGCGGTTGAGGACCCCGTCACGGTCCAGCAGAAGCGTGTCATAGCCCTCGAGGGAATCAATGACGTCCACCAAAGAAGATGGATGCGAAAGCAACTGCGGTACTTCACAAGCCCTGGCATAATCCTGCGGCACCCCTATATCTATGAACCATCCATCCTGCACAAGTCCGCAAAGGCGCGACTCCCTGCAGCATGGCTCAAGTACGTCGGTCTCGAAAGAGAACTTTTCCGGGTGGCCGTCCAGAATCCCGCTGCCAAGGTCAATCGAATATACTCCTCCATTGACAAGGCCCTCCCGGCAGTATTGCTTTTCCCGGAAGGCTCGTATTATCCCTTCCTGTCCAAGCTCGACCGTTCCATAGCGGTCGAAATCCCGCATCTGCTTAAGGGCCAAGGCTATCGGAGATCCGGAACGGCGTCTTGCCTGATGCAGGGCGTCCAGGTCGACATCAAAGAAAGTATCGCCGTTAAGGACGATTACCTCTCCCTCACCGGCACAAGACGAAGCAAGCCTTATGCCCCCTCCAGTACCAAGCGGATGGTCTTCTACCGCAAAGCAAAATTTCCAAGGATAGTCGGACGCATGCGCTCGTACCCAGTCCTGCACGGCCTCTTTCAAGTAGCCGACACTCAGGATTACCCGCGATACATCAAAGCGCCTGAGGTTTTCAAGAAGATACCTCAGGAAAGGCTTTCCTCCCACAGGGGCCATGCACTTGGGCAGATCGCTTACTACGCTGCGAAGCCGCGTCCCAAGACCGCCGGCAAGGATAATAACTTCCATTATTTACCGTAGAAGTGCTTCTCCACCATGAGGCAGAGGCAGTGATATACGGGCAGGTGCAGCTCCTGGACCTTGTAGGTTTCGGTTTCGGGGACTTTGATGCACACGTCGGAGAACTTCTCCAGCCTGTTGTCACGCCCTCCGGTCAGGCCAATGACCTTCATCCCGCGGGCCCTGGCAGCCACGGCGGCATACAGCACATTACGGCTGTTACCGGATGTGCTTATGCCAAGCAGCACGTCGCCGGGACGGCCGTAGCCGTTCACCTGCTGGGCAAAGCACAGCAGGGGCTCGCAGTCGTTCATGTAGGCCGTACTCAGCGAAATATGGCCGTCAAGAGCAATGGCAGGCAAGGCACCCTGGAGATGGCTCCTGAGTACGCTTCCCATCTCGGGATCGGTGGCAAACAGCGCCTCGGCATATCCCTCGGGAAGAGTTTTCTGGATGCGGAACGTCTTCATCATCTCGCCCACTATATGCTCGGCGTCGGCGGCACTGCCCCCGTTGCCGGCAGTCAGCAGTTTCCCGTCTCGGCCGTAAGACTCCACCAGTATTTCCGCCGCCTTGACGATCTGCTCCCTGCAGCATTCCAGCACAGGATAGCGCTGCAGCATTTCTTCCAATACCTCTGTCATTTGTTTACAGTATCTGTGTCATATATTTTCCATCCGTGGGCGCCGCCGTCCGTGAAAAGGAAGGGCAGCACAAAGCCGTCAAGCGTCTTGAGCGCTTCCTCCACCCGCTTCTTGTCGGCCGGATCGGCATAGAAGATTATGAATCCTCCCCCGCCGGCGCCGCTGACTTTGCCGGCTTTGGCGCCTGCCGCCATCGCCACATCGAATGCGTGCTGGATAGAGGGGTTGCTTATACCTTCAGCCATCTTCTTCTTATGCTCCCAGCTTTTTCCGAGTATGTCGGCGAAGGCATGCATGTCGCCTTTGAGAATCGCCGCTTTCATGTCGACAGCACTGCGTTTTATCTGATGCATGGCCTCGATGGCGTCTGCATTGCCCGAACTGGTGTTCCTCCGCTGCTCGTCGATTATCCTGGCTCCGTCGCGCGATTTGCCGGTAAAGTACAGCAGAAGGCCGGCCTCCAGTTCGTCGGTAATCCAGCGCTTGACCTTGAGCGGATTGACTATCACACGATCGTCGGGAAGAAACTCTATGAAATTGAACCCGCCGAATGCTGCTGCGTACTGGTCCTGCTTGCCGCCGGACAGGCCAAGGTCCTTGCGCTCTATCTCATAGGCAAGGCGGGCTATCTCGTAATCCCCCATGGGAAGCGACAGCCATTCTACGAAGGCCTTGAGTATGCACACCACCATGGTGCTGGAAGTACCGAGGCCGGAACCGGCCGGCGCATCATTGTATGTTACAATCCTGAAGGCCCTCGGCTCGAAAGGATAGTCTTTCATTATGCGGTTGTACACGCCTTTGACAAGGTCGGCGCTGCCATCCACCGGAAGCTGCCTGACCAGAGGGAAAGACAGCGAGCAAGCGGAATCGAAGGAATCTATGCTTATACGGCCGTCGCTGCGCTCCTCGATAGTGCAGTAAGCATACAGGTTGATGGTGGCATTGAGGACATGTCCGCCGTAGATGTCGCTGTACGGCGACACGTCGCTTCCGCCGCCTGCCAGGCCCAGCCGCAGAGGGGCTTTGCTTCTAATTATCATCGTCCTTTGTATAAGTAGTTGTGTTTACGCCTCCAGAAAAACTGCCAGCACATGAAATAAGGCATGGAGAGCACTTCTCCCGGATAATACTTAAGAAAACGCAACGAACGGGACAATTTCCGCCTGGCATGCTTGACATGGCTCTCGTCCTTTTCGTGTTCATTCCGAGGGTCAAAGCGACCGAAGTTTCCGGAGATCATTATCTCATCGAGCAAGAATTGCCCCTGAGATTCATCCGGAGCGCACAGCATTTGATTCCTGTCCATCCCGAACACCTTCTCAAGCACGTACATTATCCCGGACGCAAAGCCGGTCAAACCAAGACGCCGGGCATCGGAGAGGACCTGCTCCCTGTCCATGGCCGGGAGGTCCTTGAGAACATAGAAATAGTCCAGAACCTGCCTGAGCCCCAGTCCTTCGTCGAGGACATGCCGGAGCATGTGCAACAGCATATACACGGCATCGAACCTTGCCGTCGGGACATTGAAGGCCAATTCTTCATTATAATTGGAGAACTGTTCACCGGCTATGGACTCGAAATAGGCCTGCAGTTTCCTGTTTGCTGCCGGAGCATTCATCCATGTAGGGGTAAAATGGACTTCGACTCCCACCTTGTCAAAAATACCGGCGTCACAATGATGGTAAAAAACTTTTTTGACAGTATAGCGCGCCCTGAGATAATCCAGAACTGCATCCCTGTCTCCTTCTACCCAGATATCAATATCACCGCTCTGGCGCAGGAGCGGACTTGGATAGCGCCTTGCTGCAGCCTGGCCTTTAAAGATACAGGTACGGAATCCGTCTTCGGAGAATCTGCGGTAAAGGTCCCGGCAATACTCCAGCATACGCTCGTTCTTATGCTTTATTGTCCGTGCGGCCATTGCCCAGCGCGTATATACTCCCAGCGGGATGTCCGAATCGTCGTGAAGCTTGTCTATCACCGGGAAAGTCACACCGAGAAGATTATGCATGGCGGTAAGCCTGAACAACTCTTCCCACTCCGCCCTGGAGGATGGTATGCCGGAAAGGGTTTCGCGCGTACCGGCGGCCAACTGTATCAACTCGATAAATGCATCCATATCATTCTTTGGGCAAGGTTTCCAACTTAATGTTCCTGGAAATGATGAACAGCATGACTGCATATACCATGATATCGATGACAAATATCCAGGTCAGGCTGAGTAAACGGGTCATGGCAGCGGTAAGCAGGACTATCAGCACATCCGAAGAAAGCAGTATCAACAATGTCTTGCGGGAAGAAAGCCCGCAGCGCATCAGAAGATGATGGATATGGTTCGCGTCGGCTTTGAACGGACTCTTGCCGTTGATGATACGGGTAAAGAAGAGTCTTGGAACTTCCAGTATCGGAATCAGCAGGGACGACAGGACTATGGCAATATACTTGCCGAGTGTCTGGGCCCCGTTACGGCCGGAGCAGTAGCAGATTGATACGATAAGGAAGCAGATGACGAGCCCCAGAGTCAGGGCTCCCGTATCCCCCATATACAATTTATTCTTCTTTTCCGGCGTCCCGAACATATTGAAGAACCAGAATGAGAGCACCATTCCGAGCATCGAGGCCGACACTGTGGAATAGACGAATCGTTTTTCCCTCAGGTAAACGAAGGTCAACAGCGCCAGCGTTATTATGACCAGTCCCGATGCCAAGCCGTCGATACCGTCTATCAAATTGATTGCATTGGTAATCAGCATCAGCAGGAGCAGGGTGAAAGGCATTCCTATATAGAATGGAATGCGCCATATCCCGAAAAGGCCGTAGAAATTGTTCAGCCACAGTCCAGATGACACCAGCAGGGCCGAGGCCACGAACTGCACGCCGAACTTTATTTTGTAGTTGAGGTCCGTCAGATCGTCCAGAATACCGACAACGTACAAAAGCATCGCACTGCCGAGCATAAAAGACAGGCGTATCAACAGCACGCCGTCCGGTTCGGGAGCGCTCATCAGATGGCTGCGGTACACTATACCAAAGCTGAATGCTATCACTATCATCAGTGTAGGCATGAAAGACACGCCGGCAAGCCTCGGCACAGGTATTTTGTGGACCTTCCGGCCATCGGGAATATCAAACAGGCGGCCTTTGTAGGACACATACAAGATCATTCTGATCATCAATGCGCCGACAATAAGCGACAGGATAAAGTCAATTGCGATAATACTGTAGAAAAGCATGGCTGCACAATTATCTTTCCGCTCTGACAGGATTGTTCAGGAAGTCCTGGTAAGCCAGGCGGATACCATCTTCAAGTTCTGTTTTGTAGGTCCAGCCCAAAGCGGCCGCCTTGCTCACGTCGAGCAGTTTACGGGGCGTTCCATTGGGACGGGACGTATCCCACTTTATTACGCCAGTATAGCCGACGACCTTGGCCACCAGTTCGGTAAGCTCCTTGATGCTCAGCTCTTTGCCGGTACCGGCATTGACCGTCTCATTGCCCGAATAGTTATTCATAAGGAAAACGCATAGATTGGCCAGGTCGTCAACATAGAGGAATTCACGCAAGGGACTGCCGTCTCCCCAGCAGGTAACTTCCTCAAGGCCGTTCACCCGGGCCTCGTGGAAGCGGCGTATGAGCGCAGGCAGTACATGGCTGTGCTCCGGGTGATAGTTGTCGTTGGGGCCGTACAGGTTGGTGGGCATAACGCTTATGTAATCCGTTCCGTACTGACGGTTCAGGAATTCGCAATACTTCAAGCCGCTGATTTTAGCGAGCGCGTATGCCTCGTTCGTCTTTTCAAGCGCCCCCGTCAGCAGGCAGTCTTCCTTCATCGGCTGCGGCGCCATCCTGGGGTAAATGCAGCTGGAGCCCAGGAATTCGAGTTTCTTGCACCCGTTCTTCCAGGCGGCGTGAATCACGTTCATCTCCAGCACCATGTTGTCGTACATAAAGTCGGCAAGGGCATTCTGGTTAGCCACTATTCCTCCGACCTTTGCCGCCGCCAGAAAAACATATTCAGGTTTCTCCTTTCCGAAGAAAGCTTCCACGTCGGCCTGGCGCGTCAGGTCGAGTTCCTTGTGCGTACGGGTAACAATATTGGTATAGCCCTGACGCTCCAGTTCGCGCACGATGGCGCTTCCCACCATGCCGCGGTGGCCGGCCACATATATTTTACTGTTTCTTTCCATTTGCCAGGGAATCAAGATCGTGCTTTACCATTATTCTAACCAGTTCCGCGAAACTGGTCTTGCGGGGATTCCAACCCAGTCGTGCCTTTGCCTTGGACGGGTCGCCTAGAAGCTGATCCACCTCGGCCGGCCGGAAATACTTTGGATCCACCTCCACCAGCACGCGGCCGTCGGACTCGTCGATACCTTTCTCGTCCACCCCCTCGCCTTCCCAACGGAGCCTGATACCTGCCTCTCGGAAAGCCAGGGTACAGAATTCCCTCACGCTGTGATACTCTCCAGTAGCGATGACGAAATCGTCAGGTTCAGGCTGCTGAAGTATCAGCCACATGCACTCAACATAATCTTTGGCATATCCCCAGTCGCGCATGGCATTCAGATTTCCCAGATACAGCTTGTCCTGCATTCCGGAAGCAATACGCGCCGCAGCAAGGCTTATCTTCCGCGTCACGAAAGTCTCGCCCCGGCGCTCGGACTCATGGTTGAACAGAATTCCATTGCAGCAGTACATGCCATAACTCTCCCTGTAATTCTTCATTATCCAGTATGCATAGAGTTTGGCGGCACCGTAGGGACTCCGGGGATAGAAAGGAGTGGTTTCCTTTTGCGGGACTTCCTGCACCATCCCGAAAAGCTCCGATGTTGAAGCTTGATAGATGCGGCATGACTGTGTAAGTCCGGCAATACGGACAGCCTCCAGCAGGCGCAGGACACCGGTGGCATCCACATCTGCAGTAAATTCGGGCACGTCGAAACTGACCTTCACGTGGCTTTGCGCGGCAAGATTGTAGATTTCGTCGGGCTTGACCTCGCTGATTATGCGGATGAGGGAACTGCTGTCGGTCATGTCACCCCAGTGCAGGTTGACCGAGCGGCTCTTCTTCATGTCCTTCACCCATTCGCTTAAGTACAAATGCTCGATGCGGCCGGTATTGAAGCTGCTGCTGCGCCTCAATATGCCATGTACTTCATATCCTTTATCAATCAGGAATTCGGCAAGGAAGCTCCCGTCCTGGCCCGTAATTCCGGTTATAAGTGCTTTTTTCATATGATTATTGGTTTTTGCTTCGTTTTGCACGGCGGCGCTCCTGCACATAAAGACCAGGCAGGGATGAAACTATCCCCCAGCAACGCTTCAGCTGCTTGCGGGGATTCTGGAATATGCGGTACACGAACTCCAGGTGGTGCCGCTGCATCCATTCCGGACATCTTGATTCATTCCGGCCGCTGAAAAAGTTGAAAACGGCGCCGACGCCTATCATGACTCCTTTGTCCAGATATGGCAGCAGACGGTTCATGAAACGTTCCTGCTTCGGGGCTCCCAAAGCTACCCAGATTATCTTCGCCCCGTCTTCATCGATCTGCCGCGCGATTTGCGGATAATCAAAATCTTCTACGCTGCGGAAAGGCAGCTCGACGAAACTCATGCCCGTCACGTCCGGATTCATGATTGCCAAATGCCCGCGGAGGGCGTCCAATGTGGCTCTGTCGGTTCCCAGGAACAACATGCGGTACTTGCGGGACGACACTATGTCGCGGAAAATATCCGAGCCGCAGTACTGGCTGTACCGGATTCCGTAAATAGATTTGAGGTACACGGGTACCCAGTTGCTGTCGCAGATGGAGAACATGCCGCCATTCACCACATCAAGGTAGTCCTTGTCTTTGTTGGCATTGGTCATTACGACTCCGTCCGCAACACAAATATAGCCCTTTTGCGCTTCTTCTATTGCTTTGTGAACGGCAGCCTTGTCGAACTCGTAGTTTATGTTGAAGTAATTATTCATGTCGAAACTATTTTCCGGCGAGAACAAGACCTGCGTTAAGGAAGTCACTGGTGACGCCGGAGACGTAAGAAGGCATTGTAGATATGACCCATTGAGAGTTGACGGTCCACACTTCCATGGGGATTCCGTTGTTGCGGCACTGCCCGGCAGTGGACGAGTCGATATCCGATGTGTCCACGAAAACATCAGCGCCCTTCGCCTTCATCCCGATGCATATTTGCATGACGGCATTGTCTACATGCTCGCATACATAGCCCACCCGCGCATGCGGGGCATAATTCAATACCGCGGACAGCAATTCGGGGAAGAATGAAATGTAGGTCACTCTGTCGGCAAGGCCGTATTGTTCCACAAGAGCGACAATCTTTCCGACCTGATCCTGACTGCCATGCTTAAGTTCAAGGTACGGGGAGAGTCCGATCCGGTAACACAGCCCCAGGAACTGCTCCAGAGTAGGGATGCGCTCCGCGGAATAAGCTTCGTCTTTCCACGCCCCGAAACTCAGCCGGGACACCTCGTCGTACGTCAGTTCATAGATTTTCCCGGAACCGTCCGATGTTCTGTCAACTGTATCATCATGCAACAGGACCGGGACTCCGTCTGCAGTGAAACTCACATCGGTTTCCACGTACCCGAAGCCTTTCAGACGCGACAGACGGAATGCAGAAAGGGTATTTTCCGGGGCGTCGACATTATATCCGCGATGGTTTATAGACCTTACTCCGGAAGCGGCAGAAAGCGAATGTGCCATTTTGGGCAGGGTGACCGTCTTTCCGTCCTCAAACAAGAAGGCCCACTCCGAGTAGCCTTCCACGCCGGCTTGTATATAGGAATCATTATCCTGCATAACGGCGGACATCCCATCCGGCAGTACCGGCACATCGGACGCGATAAAATCCGTCCCGTGCCCGTCATGGTATAAATACCCGTCTATGCCGATGGTGAAGATGCTGCTTTTATCCGGGTATATACTGAAAAAGTATCCGTTGGACAGAGTAAAATAAAAAACTCCATCAGCACTTTCGACTTTGTCAATCTTGACGTCGGCGCTGAAGTAATCCGGCAATTCCTTCTGCTCAAGTTCCTGCGGCCTGCATCCTGCGACGGCCGGCAGCATGGACAAAAAGAGAACGGTATAGAAGAATCTGCCAGGTAACATAAGGGATTATTTGTAACAATATCCTCCATTCACTTCGATCAGGCTGCCGTTGACAAAGGGATTGTCTATGCAGAACCTGAAAGCATCCACAATTTCTTCAACCGAAGCAAAACGGTGAATGGCTGTTTTATTGTATATATTCTGCTTGATGGCCTCCGGTTTCGCCTTCTGCCACGGCGTGTCCACGAAACCGGGGACGATTGCATTTACCGTCGTCCCGGTTCCCTCGAACTCCTTGACAAGATTCTTGCAAAGGGCATGGACGGCGGCCTTGGTAACGCCATAGGCCAAAACGGTTGCATGAGGAGACAAGCCCATCTGGGATCCTGTAAACAAGATGCGGGACCCGGCAGGAATGATTGGGAAAAACTCCCTTATCATAATGTAATGCGAGTTGACGGCGACTTCCATCATTGCATCCCACTCATTGTCTTTCATTTCGGTAAAGCCGCGGCGTATGCTCATTCCGGCATTGCATACAATACAGTCCACATGGTCCGTCCTGGACTTGACATAATTAATGAAGCCGTACACATCTTCTCTGCGTGTCTGGTCAACTTTGTGAGCTTCGAAATTCTCAATACTCTCTTCGAAATCGGGCCCTACATAAGTAGCAAAGACCATGTACCCCTTGGATACAAGCATTTTCGCCACTCCAAGGCCCATTCCGGACGACCCGCCTGTAACAACAGCATATTTCATATTACGGTAACATTTTCGTTGTTCCTGAACTTTTCTATGATTTCGGCGGCGGCAATGCTCTCCGCCGGCGTCAATTTGTAACAGTTCCTGCGCCCGTTGACAATCATCGACAGGAACTCCTGCAGCTCATACCGCAGACCTTGTCCGTCGTAACTGTAGAAGAACTTCCGGTTCCTGGTCTGATCTTCATATCGCACTTCAAAGAAATCCGTCAGCCACCAGGGTGCCGGCACATAAACGTACCCTTTCGTGCCGCTGACAATAAGATTGCCTTCGGTTTTCACGCCTATTCCAAGTGTAAACGACGCAGTGGCGTGAGGATAATCGATTTCGCCTTTGGTATAAACATCGACTCCGTTTTCCATCCTTGTATGAAAACGTATGCCGGACCAGTCCAGTCCGAGCAGCTTGAAAATCGCCATAAGGTTCAGAGGGGCGTGTTCAGTCATGGCTCCGCCTGCCTGGGCGTAATCAAGTTCCCGCGTAGGCGGCAGCACCTGCTTGCTCAAAGATGTCTTGACATCAACCACATCTCCTACAATGCCGCTCTTCACAAGCGTGACTATATGCCCGAAGGCCGGAAAGAAAGCAGTCTTCCCCGCCTCCATCAGCACAAGGCCGCGCTCTGCGGCCATCCCGAACAGCCCGACGGCCTGCTCTTTCTGCAATACCATAGGGATCTCGCAAAGGACATGCTTGCCGCAGGACAATGACCTGTATGCATAATCATAATGCGTCATGTGGGGGGAGGCGATATAAACGGCATCGACTTCGGCTATGAAATCGTCGAAATCAGTACAAGCCTTCAGTCCGAAAGAATCGGCGAACCGCTGAGACTCCACGGGGTCGGGATTGAGGACGGCTGTGACAAGTGCGCCGCTGACGACTTTGCTTTCGGGAACGAATCTGGCGGCAATACGGCCGCTGCCTATAATGCCGATGCGTATGGATTTCATCCCCTCGTTCCGCAGCATGGTGCTGCTGATTCCCTCGGTACGCGGCAGATAAACCACCTTGCAATACTCCCCAAGGTAATCGAATTTTCCTTCCCAATCGCTTCCGATGGCAAAAATGTCAACGTTATACTTCTGGATATCATCAATTTTCTGTCCCAGATAATCTTCGATGATTATTTCATCAGCATAGCCCGTAGCCCTTACCGCCGCCACCCTCTCAAGCACATTGTTGCGCACGTTCAGCTTGCCCCGTCCCCGGTCATAGCTGTCGCTGGTCACACCAACTATGAGATAGTCGCCCAGCTCCCTGGCCCGTTTGAGCAGGTTGAGATGCCCCTGATGGAGCAGGTCGAAGGTTCCGTAGGTTATTACTTTTGTCATCAGTAATTGATTTTATAGTTGAACGTTATTCCGGCAGCGTCGCAGCGGGAAAGGAATTTTTTGAAGCTTTTTCTGTGATACGCTTTGAGGAGAGGCCTTTTTATCCTGCACGGGATGATGCCCTTGAGCACATTCTTGAACTTTGCCCAGCCTATCTGCAACTGGGACATGGAGAAATCGGCATATTTTACCGGTTTCCGCCAGTCTCCGTAACGCAGGGACAGGAACTCCTCATACTGGGCCGGCACCTTTATTGTCAGCCCCCTGAAGTCCCAGTCCACAAGATCCGTAAGATGCCTCTCCAGCATGAAAATGTCGCCGGACCCCCTGACCTCCGGAGAAAGTTTCTCCATGATATAGAAGTCGATATACTCGCCTTCGCGCATGACTGAATACAACAAACCGCACCTGTCAACCCGCACCAGTTCGAAGCCTTCCCGCCCCAGGTCACGGAAAGAGGACAGCAGCTTGTCCTTGTCTTCTTCAAGCACAAACAGATCGATGTCCTCGTCCCACTCAATAAAATTGTTTTCCCGGATTATTCCGAGCAGGGTACCCAAAGCAGGAGATACCAGGATATCGTGCCGCTCCATCACCCGGAGCAGGTCCCCGAGGTTTCTGAAGGCAATATCCCTGTCAATCTGCTTGCACCCGAGGAACAGGTTCTTCGGTTTATAATGGAGCCTTCCTTCTGGAGTCTTGATGCTTGCCATAATATTATTGCGTGAGTTCCACGACCAAATTCGATATTCTCTCTTCGAAAGAAACTGACATAAGGTTCTTTCCGGGCACGGACAGATCCCGGATTCCACTGACCGCCAGCTGCCTGTCGACAGCCCGGGCCATGCCGCGTACATCCGTAGGATCGACTATTTCTCCGTTATCATCGTTCACAAGGCATGACGAACCGGCATTCCTGGACACTATCACCCGGCAGCCGGCAAGAAGGGCTTCATTGGTAACAGCACCGAACGCCTCCTGCCAGCTTGCAAGGATCAATGCCCCGGAAATGTTGTACCATGCATATAAATCATCCCCTTCCAGGCGCCCGGTGAAGATTATCCGCTTGCCGCAGCGCGATGCTGCAGCCTCCAGGTTCCCGCGTTCAGGACCGTCCCCCACGATTACAAGCACGGAATCGGTTTCGGCCATGTTGAAAGCCTCTATCACCCGGTAAAGATTCTTCAATGCCACAAGCCGGTTGACCGCAAGCAGCACCTTCCTGCCCTCCAGACCATATTCCGCCGCAAGTTCCGCACTTCTGGGGAGCAAGCTGCCGTAATAGGCCCGAGCCTTCTGCTCATTCATGATTATCGGCATCCAGACACCTTTGCCGAACCGCTGCCGGTACCACTCCCTGACTTCCGGGGTCACGACAATCAAGTCATCAAGATATTTGGGAAGAACGTTACGGAGCCTTGCATGGAGCCTGGTGAAGTCATTGTCGTTGGAAATCATGTCAAAGCTGTCGTCTATCATGCTCACTACTTTGAATTTGCCGCGCGTAATCCACCGGTAAAACAACACCTGGAGCAGAACGATCTGGAATTCGGGGACAATTACAAGTGCCGGTTTTTCCCTGCGGAGCAGGCGCCATATTCCGAAGCACAGCTTGCGGTTGTCGCTGCCGAGACGGATTCCGTCAAGATATACAGGCTTGAACGCGCACTTGCGCTCAAGGCTGTCCGCATCGAAAGCCTGGGAACTGCCTGTCCTGTAGTAAAAGCACATCTTCATGTCCAGTCTTTCGTGGAGGGCATTATAGATATCTATCCTGTAGGGCGCTATGCTTGTGCGGATGAACAAATTCATAATCAGGCTCCTGCAATCTTGTCTATCAGGGCAAGGAAAGGAACGGACGTATTCTCCTTGAACTCCTCCCTTACCAATTCAAACGGAACAGGAGCATGGGGCTTTGAAAGGAAGTGCTCCAGATCCTCCACATTATCGCCGTCGGGCTTGCCAAGGTCAATGCAAAGCGCCTCGGGATACCTTCCAAGGTACCTTGCCGCTGAATCGCCCGGGGTAACATAGGTCGAAATAACCGGTTTGCCAAAAGACATGTATTCAAAAATTTTGCTCGGAACCATATTGGCATTGATGTGGCTCACATTCAGAAGGTAATCGGCATGGCGGTAAACAGTGTGCAATTCGTCGATGGGAATGTAATCATGATGTACGATACTCCCCGGGAAACTGCCGGCCTCGTTTTCTATCGCTTCCTTTGCTCCCGTGCTGAAGAAAACAAGATTGATCCTTCCGGCACATTTGCACTTTCCGAGCAAGCGTATGACAGGCAGCGGATTGCGCTGCTGGACGGAGAGCAAACCGGAGAACACGATGTTGATACAGCCCTCCTTCAGAAGGCTCAGCCACACGGTCCCGTTCTCTTCTCCCGGAGGGCGGACGCCGGGGATATCAAGATATACCCGGATGTCCGATGCGATATCCCCGTGTTCAGTATAATACGGACGCATGGAACGGGTCGAAACCAGTGCTGTCGAGCAAGCCGCAGCCAGCCTTTCCAGCCGTTCTATCCTGCGCGAAGTAAATGACCCCGGCAGATACCCGGTGGCGATCTGCCCCATGACCGGGTCCCAGAGAAGTGCAATATGTTTCAATCCGGGAAACGCTTTCTTCAGCCGGCAGCCTGCCAACAGCGTTTCTATACCATGATACTCCGAAATCACGATGTCGAACCGTTCCCGCCCATGCAACCGGGCTGCTTTCCGGAAATACCGGCGGCCGGTGACCGGCAAAACGTTTGGATATGACGGTATTGTAACAGCTTTCTGCAGAACCTCCATCATCCTAGCAATGCGAGGATAGCTTTTCGTATCCGAAAGCCTGTTCCGCACCCTGGTCCACAATGAAGGACGGAACCTGTGGACCATGATCTTCCCTGCCGTCTCCTGCATGGATTCAGAATCCCTGCGCATTGCAAGAGCGTGAACCTCATACCTTCCCGAGCCGGCGACATACTCCATCACGCGATGCGTGCAAAGCATCGTGGCCGACCCCCGGGCATCCGGGTATGAAGCAGTGAGAAAGAGTATCTTTTTCAAAGTGCAGGAAATCAAGGCATGAAAATGAACTGGTAATTACCAAAGCGGTCAGGTTCCATTCCCGTGATCCACGGCAAGGAGGTTTTGACCGCATAACCCAGCAGGAAAACAGCAAATACAAGCGCCCACTTCTTTCCGTATTTTCGCTTTATTCTGAGCGCTACAGCAGGATAGACGGCCAGGTTGAAAACCACGTAGTACATTATCATGCGTGCAAAAGTTCCGGCGCCGAAGAAAAGCATGTCCCCGAATGCGGCGGCGATTGACATCGCGCAGAATACCCGCATCCTGGGGCCGGCCGATTTATAATAACCTGATACCAGAAAAACTATCACAGCATCATAAAGTACTATCAAGGGAGAAATATCGAAGAGATTTGCATCGAGGCTCTCGGCTATGTTGGTGGTGTCCGCGTAACCGGCCAGCCGGTTATTCCCGCCGGTAAGGATCATCAATGGAATCATGTATTGATTCAGGACCGTTATCTTGAAATAGTACATTACAAGATAAACGGTCACCATCAGAGCCGGCATGGTCAAAGGATGCCTCAGCAAATTGCTCCAAACATTTCCTTCCTTCCGGACCTTCGGAACTGATGATTCTTTTACTTTGCCTTTTATTATTCCCAACTTCCGGAGAAAGCGCTTGACATCCGCTTCAACCGATATATAAAAGAATACCAGAAAAAAGGGCAGAACAAGCAAAGAAGAATTATGCGTATAATAGGCCATGACGGCTACTACAAGGGAAATCCACTGATGTTTTTTTCTGTCCGCCAGCATGAAAGCTGCCATCATCATTTCAATAGCCAGGCCCTGACGCATTGCCTTCATCTGCAACAGCATCATATTGAAGGTAAAGAAAAACAGAATCGCAGCCAGGAACTGATATGGCTTTGGGCAATACCGCTTTACAAATTCGGTCAGCACATACGCCTGGAACAAAGACATCAGAAGGACAAACAGCCAGAAGGGCCCCAGATAAGAAACGAAGGACTCAATGACAGGCATTACCGGCTCGTCCTCCATTGTCCTCGAATCGGCTATGTGATTGACGGCAATTTGCTCATACTCATCCTTGTAGTTCACATAATCGCCCTCGACATTGTCCTGGAATCCCATTATCAGGAACACTATTAGGAAGCCCCAGTAAGGGGGCCACTTCTTGATGAATACAATACTCAGAACTATGAGTATGATACCGGCAGCCAGAATGATGTTCATCGTACCAAATCCAACAAAGTCCCGGTTAACAGCCTGACATTCCTTTCCCTGGAAAACATTTCGGCAACTATCTTCCTGTCCCCTGCCGCGGAATCATCTTTGCCATTCCCTGCCGCAAACTCCTTGACGGCAGACTCGAACGCATCGATATCGTTCATCTTGTACAAAATGGCAAGGCGCCCCCCCAGCGAGTATTCTTCCGATTCTTCCGTCCGGGCCGCCACAACAGGGGTGCCGACGACTATTGCCTCGGCAAGAGAAAGATTTGCATGCGGGATAGTATAATAACTCAACAGGCAACAAGCCTGCCTCATAACATCCATAATCTCGTAGAAGCCAGGAATGCATACGACACGGGAATCCTGCCTTGCAAGCATCTTGACCTTATACTCGTAGGTGGGTATGCCAAGCCGGTACATTATCTGCTTGACCTTCCCTGCCAAACCCCTGCCAGACAATTCCTTCGTATAGCCCACTACCAGCAACCTGCATGACTCGTCTTTCATACGGGCGCAGAACGTTTTCATAACTTCATAGGCGCCTTTTATACGTTGTACGCCGCCCATATACAAGAAGACCTTCTTTCCTGCCATATCTTCATTGAACACGCTGTCCAGAGGCACCCGCTTGTCTCTTCCCGCAACATCTATCCAGTCATACACAATCTTTGACGGCTTGTCCGGAAAGATGGATGCGCTGTATTTGTTGATGGCAATCAATCCGTCAGCATATCTGTACACACAGTCCCTGACCCATTTCAGCTGCCTTTTATGCTCGTTCAGCGGCCAGTGTTCACGTACATGCAGTACAGTTTTGCAACCACATTCCCTGCCCGCCTGAAGATAGCCGCACAGCATCATGTTGTTTAGATACAGGATATCAGCCTTATGCTTTAAAAGAATACCGCGGAATGCCGGCAGCGAGCGCCTCAATGACAGGTATGCAGCCAGGCTTCCCCTCGCAAACAAAGACTTGTTGTAGGGAATAACCGACATCTCCGGGAAAAAGACAGTTTCCACGCCGTCCTTGTGCAACTCTTCGGCAAGCGGCCCGTCATCCTTCAGCAGGACGACCGGACAGAACAGGCTGCGGTCAAGCTCCCTGACGATATTCAGCAGGCAGTAACTGGCTCCGCCGATGGTAGAGACATGATGGACGAACAATATCTTTATCTGCCGCATCAACAAGAATCAATTATGCTTCTTAAGATAGAACAAGCACTGCACAGGCGCCAGCAGCCAGCCGTTGAAGTTGGCTATCACTGATGCAATCAATATAGATTTCACGCCCCAGCCTGCATGGATAAACAGGAAACAGAGACCAAGGAACACTAAGGGAGAAACAATACACGCAACGGTCTGGATCTTCAGCACCCCGGCGCCGTCAAGGACATGTACGAATACCGAACCGTACATAAGGGTAAGATTGAATATCATAACCCACAACGATACCTGGAACGGAACGGTAACGGCATCTCCTACCCATAGCTTGTAGAAAGGGCCGGACAGCACAAGCATAAGAACAGTTCCGGAAAGGAAAAAGATAAACAGGAAGAGGTATTTCCTGACTGCATTTCTTATCCAGTCGTAATCCCCCTTGGTAACAGCATCGGTTACCGCCGCCCACAAAGGGGTGATTATAGTAACCCAGAACATATAGGGGACATTGAAAAACTTGCTTGCTACATTATACTCGGTTACTTCCGTAGCCCCGAAATAATGGATGATGAGGAAATTCGTCATCTGAAACTGTATGACGCCGGCTATCTGGATGATGAAAAACTGCACTCCCAGCTTAAGCAGGCTGGGGGCGGTGCTGAAATCCACATCTTTGACAGAAGGAGCAATATTCCGGTACCTTCCTGTAAACAGCGAAAAATTGAAAAATGCTACAACGACAATCGGAGAGGCGCAAAGAGCGATGCACAGCTTCAGAAGGCTGCCTTGCGTCATGAGAGTCATTGCATATATCACAACGATGGACAAGAGTTGCTGGACAAGTGTCCTCAGCGCAGCATCGGCAGGTCTCTGGTCGGCCTGCATGACTATATTGACTGTAGAAAGTATGAAGTTGATGCAAAAATATGTGATGACTATGCACACTGATGCCAGCAACCCGTCGACCGATGCCCCCGGAACATTCAGAATCCGCTGCCAGTCAAGCATTGGTGCAACGACCAGCATAATAATCATCAGCGGGATGAAAATCAGCGTAAGGATGGCATAAGTAGTGCTGACATACTTCTTGGCGAGCTGAATGTCGTTTTGCGCCAGCGCCTCGGTAAGGCGGTTCTTCAGTCCGTTGTTTATGCCTATGTCAAAAAAACTTAACCATCCGACCATGGAACTGATTGCAAGCCATATTCCGTAGGTATCGGCACCGACGAAGCGCAATGTTAAAGGCACGAGCAGCAAGCCCATCAGAATATGCCCGCCCTTGAATAATACAAGTGCGACTATATTCTTCCTGGCCTTTGCGGAACGTTCGTTTCCGCCGTTCAAGAATGCCTTCAGCCTTTTTTCGAGCATACAAACACTACCCCTGCCAGAGCACCGATGACCAACCACAATAAAACAAGTTTGGTCTTTGAAGGTTTTCCTCTCTGCGGTGCGATACCAGGCTGGATTACCACCAGTACCGGAGCTTCCTGCTGTACCTTGGCCTGGGCGTTCATCAAGTTCTGGGCCGTCTGGCTGTACATCTGATAACGCAGCTGGACTTCATTCTGAAGCTGCTGCTGCTGCACCATTGTACTTCTCCCGCTTATATTCTGATGCGAATCCATATAATAAGCCAAAGCACGCTGGGCCTTGAGATACGCTTCCCGGTTCTCGTCATAAAGCTTCTGATAATAATCGACGTTTTCACGCGATTTTTCCGTCCTGTACGACACCACGAACCGGCGCAGATTGTCAATTACCGCATTTGCCAATTGAGCTGCAATGACAGGATCCTGCATCGTGACCTGCAGGGTAATGACATAGCTGCGTTTCTCCACATTCGCCGTAATCCTTTTTGCAAGGGCTCTGACCACCATTTCCTGTTGTCTGGTCAAGCGGAGGGAGTCAACATGCTCATGTCCCGTCTCCTCCTCCTCTTCATGGGTGAACAGTTTTTTGATTCCCCCTATCATTGCCTGGGGCAGCCCCAGGATTGCACCGTACCATGGTCTTTTGTAATAATTGACCATGTAATCGTACAGATCCGTATGAACCAGCGAATCCTTCGTCTGGACAGTTACGGGCATGTCAAAAAGATTAAGGTAAAAATTGGTGGAGTGGATAATCTCGGGATACATATCAGGATGCATTGCATCCGTCAGGGCCATGTTGTTCATATTGATTCCGGCAAGACTGGCAAGGGAACTCAGCCCTCCCGCCGAAGATCTTGTTATCAGTTCTGGAGCAACTACAGCCTTGGTGGTATAGGTCCTCGGTATGCTGAAAGCGGCAATCAAGCCGAAAACAACGCCGGCAAGCGCAAACAGCAGAATCTTCTTCCAGCCTTTCAGCGCTTTCTTCAGATATGGCATCAAGTCGATCGCAATCTCCTGTTCCTCGGCAGAATTGCCGTCGAATTCTTCGTATTCTTTCATGGGAAACTATTTGCTTTGCCTGAAAAGATTAACAATTGTTGCAACCATAGTCGTAATCGACGCGGCTGAAGTACCGATGCCGAGCCACTCGGCAGTGGTCAGCCTGTCTTTTTCGGAGCGGGCCGGCACTACAATCTCGCAGCCTGGTTCCAGCTTGGCGGCAGCTCCGACCGACACCGTACCGTTCATGTAGATGACATAGGTCTTGGCGCGGCGGGCCCTGTTGCTGAATCCGCCGGCCTGACGCACATAGTAACGCACCGGCTTGCCGGAAATATAGTGCACAGTGTTGGGATAGAGTACCTCGCCCTGAATACGCACGGTCGAGGCCATTTCGGGGATGATGAGTTCGTCACCGTCGCGCAGCACCACGTCGTAGTCGGAACCAGGATGGGCAAGGGCTTTGTCCAGTTCCAGGCCGACGGTGTATATCTCGGTAACCTTGAGCTTGTCGACATCCAGGGAGTCTTTGCTGGACACGCTCTGGGTTACGATGCGTGCCATGGCGTTCCGCACATTGCGCTCATATTGGTTGATCTTGCGCTTGAGCATGGCGCCGTGGACGTTTCCGTTCTGGGTGGCGCCGCCGGCACGCCTCACCAGGTCGGACACGCGCTCGTTGGTGCTGGCAAGCGTATACTGTCCCGGGAAGGTCACTTCACCGGTGATGGTCACATTGCGCTGCTCGATGTAGGTAGGGCTCCTGCGAACCGAAACCACATCGTAGGGCTGCAGTTCGAATCCTGCAAGGCCGTCATCCATGAGTCCATCCTTGATGGACATGGAGAATACCTGGGCCAGGGTGTCAGACGCGGCGGTGCTTGATGCATCGTTGATACGGCGGGCCACGTCGACTTTGGCGGAGGAAGCGCCCTCGGAAAGGCCTCCGGCAAGCAGGATGAGGTCTTCGACCGTAGTATGCTCGGCAAACTGGTACTTGCCGGGATTGACCACGTAGCCCGTTATGGTAAAGTCCCCCTTGAGCTCGATTTCGTTGACATTGGAAATGACAAGCACGTCATTGCGCTGCAGCAGGACGTCAGGCACCGTGCCTTCCATTATACCCTTTATGGGCACAGAAACCAGCTCCAGGGAACGGTCCGGCTTTTCCCGGATGATCTGGGCCCGCCCCATGAACGCATCTTCCATCAGACCGCCCGCGTGCTCCACGAGTTGCTTGACGGTAGCGATGTCCCCGCCGAACTCGAACTTGCCGGGGCGGTAAACGGCGCCCTTGATTTCAATCTTGTTGGAAAACACTTCCACCTCGCTGCCGCTTACGTACGCAGCATCCCCGTCCTGCATTGCGAAAGTATCCATATTGGCTTTTGCAACCGTGAACATGTGGTTGGTACGGCCGTCATTGCGCTCGACATTGACCTCATCCTTCCAGGCTCCTCCCGAATAACCGCCGGCATAAGCAACGAGCGAAGATAGGGCCTCTCCGTCCTTGAGTTCATAGAACATGGGGCGTTTGACGAATCCTGTTATGCTTACCAGCGAAGAATAGGCCGGCACATTGATCACGTCCCCCTCCTTGAGGGCCACGTTTACGTCCAGCCGGCCATTGAAGATGTAATCATAAACATCCACGACCGCAAACACCTCGCCTCCGCGGATTACCTTCACGGTACGAAGGGAGCCTATCCCGGTCACGCCGCCCGCCCTGTACAATGCCGTAAACACGGTTGAAAAAGACGACAGGCGGTAAGTTCCGGGATTTTCGACTTCGCCCATGACATTTACCTGTATCGTGCGTACATCTCCAAGAGTTACGCTGATCTGCGATGCACCGCTCCTGAGGGATGAATAAATCTTGGACAGAGAAGACTTTATTTTGCCCCTTGCTTCCTTGACCGTCAGTCCTCCAAGCTGCACAGGTCCGACCTGCGAAACTATTATGCGGCCCTCCGGCGTTATCTGCTGCTTGATCGTCGCCTCGTTTACTCCCCAGACGTCAATTATCACCTCATCGCCGGGCCCCAGCACATAATCTTCGGGAGTAGCGGCATTCTGATTGGGTTCGAAACTGAGTGTCTTGGAAGCAAAGATATCGTGCCCGTATATCCGCTTGCTGCCGTCTTCGTCGTACAGGGGGTCATTCTCCTCCATTGCTTCTTCATCATCTTCTTCTCCATAGCCGGCAGCGGAGCCGGACGATGATTTGTCGGACTTGACCTTCTTGCCGGCTTTGGACTGCCCGCTTACGACCTTGCCGGCGTCCCTGGATGCAGCACCTGGAAGATCGGCTTCATCGTATTCAAGGCTTACCGGCTTACGGGAAGGACGGTTGCCGTCAAGCTTGTTGGCGGCCGGCACCTCGGAAGCATCCACCTTACCACTCTTGTAAGCTTTCAACAGACGCTGGAGCTGGGATGTAGTGACACCCTTAGCCATAAGCTCGGCACCTATCTGCCTCTCGGTCTTGCCGGAGGCGACTCCCTCGGCGATATAGGTGATGATCTGGTCGTCGGACATCTGTGCAAATACCTGCTGGGCGCCCAGAACGAACAGCCCTACCAGCAGAAACAATATTCTTTTGCGCATAATGAATGAATTTAGATACAACTCCGTTTCCGCCTGTCACATGCTTGCATGCGGGCGGAGCGGGCACGGGGGCCCGCATGACACCGGTTCCTTTTACGGAATCAGCTTGATAAGTTTCTTTCTGAGCTCTGCCGAAAGCATATGCTCAAAAGAGGACAGACGATGCAGGTCCGTCCCGCTGTATTCGTACATCCCGGCGCTCAAAAGGTGCTCGGCCTTGGCCTTGACGTCCGGGCCGTATGCTCCTGTGAGCGAGCCGATATTCAACTGGAACTCAATTTCCATCCCCTTCAGCTCCTTGTAACGGCGTTCATCCATGTACATGTAACGCTCCGGGTGGGCCAGAAGAGGGAAATACCCTTTAGACTTTATTGCCTGGAGGATATCGTCCATCGCGATGGGCGGATTGAAATATGACGTTTCGACCAGAAGCCGCTTGTCTTTCAGGGGCAGCAGGTCATCATCTTCGAGACGCTGCTCGAACACCACGTCCATCATGTTTTCGGATGCAAGGTGCAGCTGGACAGGCCCGCTGTATGCGGCGGTGAGTTCCCTGAAACGTTCTTTCAGGGCTCCGGTCCTGTTGGGTATATCCTCCATGATATGCGGAGTGAGCCAGACTTCCCTGATTCCGGCCTGCCCGTAGCGGGAAAGCGCGGCAAGGGAGTCTTCAAGCGTCTTGAATCCGTCATCCACACCCGGGAGGATATGACAATGCCAGTCGGTCCGACCTTGGAACAATCCGGAATCAGATATCTTGATGTGACGATTGAACAAACCCATAGTAACTCACAAATCTACAGAATAATTTGCATATTTCCTAACGGAAACCCTTGAGCCTCTGGCGCAGCGAACCGTCCATGGCCATCTTCATCATTTTCCGTGTCTGGTCGAACTGTTTGAGCAGTTTGTTGACATCGGCAAGAGAGGTTCCCGAACCGCGGGCTATACGCTGGCGGCGTGAGCCGTTGATACATTCAGGATGCTCTTTCTCATAGGGTGTCATTGACAGTATGATGGCCTCCGTGGGCTTGAATGCATCTTCCGGGATGTCGACGTCTTTGAGTGCCTTGTCCATACCCGGCAGCATACCGGCCAGATCCTTCACGTTGCCCATCTTCTGGACCTGCTTGAGCTGCGCATAGAAGTCGTTGAGGGTAAACTGATTGCGGGCAATTTTCTTGTGCAGTTCGCGGGCTTGTTTCTCGTCGTACTGCTCCTGCGCCTTTTCTACCAGGGACACCACGTCGCCCATGCCCAGGATCCTGTCGGCGACTCGTGCAGGATAGAAAATGTCCAGGGCCTCCATCTTCTCTCCCGTGCTCACGAACTTTATCGGTTTGCCGGTCACGGCTTTGATGGAAAGCGCAGCACCGCCGCGGGTGTCGCCGTCCATCTTGGTGAGGACGACGCCGTCATAGTCTATGGCCTCGTTGAACGCCTTGGCGCTCTCTACGGCGTCCTGTCCCGTCATGGCGTCCACGACAAACAGGGTTTCATCAGGATTCAGGGAAGAATGCAGCAGGGCAATTTCGTCCATCAGCTCCTTGTCCACCACCAGGCGACCGGCTGTATCTACCACCAGCACGTTGATTCCCTGATTGCGAGCCTCGCGCACCGCATCACGGGCGACCTTTACAGGGTCCTTCTCCCCTTCTTCGCTGTACACGGGCACGCCGACCTGGGCGCCGAGAGTCTTGAGCTGCTCGATTGCGGCGGGACGGAAAGTATCACACGCCGCAAGCATGACCTTGCGGCCTTTCTTGCTCTTGAGATGCAGAGCAAGCTTGCCGGAGAAGGTGGTCTTACCGGAACCGTTGAGACCTGCGACCAGAATGACTGCGGGACTTCCCTTGAGATTGAGTTCGACATGCTCCGACCCCATGAACTCCGCCAGTTCGTCATGGACTATCTTCACCATCATCTGCTGGGGCTTGACCGCCGTGAGCACATTGGAGCCGATAGCTTTCTGTTTTACCCTGTCACAGAATTCTTTGGCCACTTTGTAGCTGACGTCGGCGTCAAGCAGGGCACGGCGGATTTCTTTGACAGTTTCCGCAATATTTATTTCACTTATCTTACCTTCGCCCTTCAAAATCTTGAAGGATCGCTCGAGTCTGTCCGAAAGATTGTCAAACATAACTAATACCTATTAAACCACAAATATATGAAAAAAAAGGAGTTTTTTTTAGCATTAGTGGCCAAAATAGAAAGGCTGATACTGCGCCTTGGGAAGTGCCAGGAGCGCTGTGGAAAGAGTTCCGTAATCAATTCGGACGTCATAAGAAAAGTTGAAGAATGGATTCTTCAGAAGAGATGGCTCGAAGACAAGTCAATGGCTGAGACGGCACGCGAAATCGGGATTTCAAAAGAAATGTTGTCCTTGTATTTCCGGTGCATCGTCAAAAAGAGTTTCCTTCATTGGCGAAAAGAAATGAGAATCGCAGAAGCGAAGAAACTGCTTCTGGAAGAAAGGAGTACTCCATTGCTGATTGTCGCCGAATCCGTAGGGATCGGCGACAAAAGCAACTTCCGCAAGCAGTTCAAAGAAGTAGCCGGATGCACTCCGACTGAATGGCGGTTAAAACACTAAATCCAAATCCGCCTTAAGTAATGGATTGGCAACAGACTCGGGAACGAAACTCCAGGATCCAAGCACTGCCCTGTCATCCACCAGGGCGTGGTCCACCAGCTCGTGGGAACTGATGAAACGATACACGAATTCACGGATTTCAGCATAACGCCCCACTACCCTGGACGACAGTTCGGAATGAGGGATCCCGGCACCTTTGGTGAGAAGGTCGCCGCCTCCGTTGGCCCGGTACGAGGTCATGGCCACGGTATACTTGGCCTGCGGATCGAACGCAGAGCCGTCGGCCATGGAACTGATGTTGATCCTCGAGCCTGCCGGAGCCGTAACGTCAACCGTATAATTGATGCCGGCAGCCGAATCGAAATTGTAGCTGCGGTTTACAAATGACCAGCGCGGTGCTCCGGTACGGGGGTCGGGAGAATCTGTAATACGGAGGACATGCTCGCCGGGAGTGCAAATCCAGCGGTCGTATGAGAGTTCGAGCAGGTCCTTAATCTCTTGCCCTGAAAGCTCAAGCACAAAAAGTTGGTTTTCAAACGGATAGATGGTAAACATGTCATTGTATATCACCTGTCCCGGAGCTACGTATCCATTGAAGCTCAATGGTGCCGCGATGGAGATATCAGCACCCGACGCCTTCAGTTGCACCGTATGCAGGAGCCCGATGTAATCACTCATGCCGGTGTAGGCGTCCCGGCTGCGGAGAGGCATGTCCAGCCGACCGACAGGACGGACAGTAAAGGCCTTGACCGCCTCAAACTCGCAGTCGAACATGGCCACCATCTTTTCGTCTACTTTGTTCTTGTCGAGCCTCACCACTTCCGCGTTTCGGGAGACAACCCTACGGCCCTTGAATCCCAGCACGACATGGCCGACGTTGCCGCACCTGGCGCCTCCGTCCACAAGGCAGCGCTTCTTATCGTTGACCACGGCAGGGCGATGGTCATGGGCAGTTACCAGCACATCTGCTCCGCACAGGTTGCGGAAGATATCAAGTCCCTGGCTTTCAATCGCTGAGCCGTCCCCCGTGCCAGTGCCTGAATGCACGACCACAACCACTGCATCAGGCTTGATCCGGGACTTGAGGGCGCGGACTCTCTTGCGGACCAATGGCACAAGAGAAACATGCTTCATGCCGCTCCATAAATCGGGCGAAAGCCATCCGTCTATGTTGGCGTTGTTGTAACCGAGCACGAGAATCTTGCGTCCGCCCTTCTCAATCACTTTATATTCAGGGAAATAACTTGAGCCATCGGGGGTTATGGCATTTCCTGCCAGCCAGGGGATGCCAAGGTCCTGCATTTCCTTGAAGACCTTGTCATAAACGGCATGGCCGGTTTCTATGTCGTGGTTGCCCAGGACACATGCGTCATAGCCCATATATTTTACAAGACGCGGATATATATGGGGTTCCGACGAAGCGACGTAGTTGAAATAATATGAGGCATTGTCGCCCTGCAGGCAGTCGCCGGCATCAAGGAGCAGCACATTTCCGGCACCCACGGCAGCACGAAGGCTGTCCACGTAATACTTGACCGACATCAGGCTGGTCTTGGTCTTGTCGCCGACATACGGCCGGTTGAAATACGCTCCGTGCACATCGCCTGTAGTGACTATGTGCAGTTCGCTCTGCTGTGCAAAGGCACCGAAACCCAGCGCCAGACTGACAATAGATAGTAGAAACTTCCTCATATCGCTATAACATAAATCCATGGAAATATACCCCCTTCTTTCCACTGCTGCGGGGTGCCTTGGGATGCGGTCTCGCGGCGTCCAGGTCTACGCGCAGTCCAACGCTTTGCTGCCAGCCGCGGAACACAGGACAGGAAGATGCGGGAGGCTCGCCAAGGAAGAAGGAAAAAGCCACCGAAAGCTTGAGCCAGCGGGTAAGGGACGGCTCGTACTTGAGATTGACCATATCAAACCACCCCGGCCCCGAAAGGCGGGTATGAAATGCCAGGTCGCCCCGGTAAAGCTCAGTTCCGTACGGAAAGTCGGAGAACTTTGTTTCGAAGAACGGCATCAGGTCGTCGCCGAAGTAGAACTGATTGTCCAGTACTATACCCCATTTAGAAACCACCTGGCGGGAAAGAAATCCCATTGGAAAGCGAAGATCCATGTCGTGCTGCCTGTCGCACTGATAGGTGAACACTCCGCCGGCAGTGATGCGCAGCTCGTCCATGAACGAGAAGGGAGTCCACTCGAGCCATGGATTGAGCATGTGATTGTCTACGACATTGTGATTGGTGGGAGAATTCGCAAAATGGTAGAATGAGCCGGTCCAGCCGAAACTGAAACGGCCGGCGAAATTCCAGAGGCCGGCGGTAAATACCTGGAAACGCTCGCGGCGGGACGGGTGCGCATCATCGCCGATCTTACCAGGCCAGTCGAGCCCCAGTTCCGCAAATACCTTGTTATTGCGATACTTTAGGAGAATACCCTCTAAATTATTGTCGTAGAACAATATATCATCGTCGAAATAAAGCCCGACATAATCCCCCTCGCAATAGCGGCGCGGAAAGATTCCGGCAAGGGCTTCGAACCGGCCGCCGCCGCGCAAGGCAGCCTCGGCGTCGTAATAAAGGACAGGCTCGCCTATCAGGTCTGCCGCTTTGAGGCCCTCTCCCATCTGTTTGAACAAATCCACGCCGGCGCGCACGCGGTGAAACACTGAGGCATCCTGCTTGACAAGGACCCCCACCTCCGGAGTGAGGCGCGCGGCATGAAGGGTATAGGAATCCTCGAAGATGTTCGAGGAACGGTCAAACTCATAATTTCGGAACAGGTAGTCAAAATTGAGATTCCAGTCGAGCTTTTGGGCCGCGGCAGGAAGGGACAATACCGTGGAGAGCGAAAGTAAGGTGAGGAATTTTTTCATATCCTCCACAAAAATAGTATTTTTGCGTCACAAATGAAATTCTGGACAAAAGTTAATCTGGATTCTTCTCCGCATCCGTTCCGGCTCGCAGACCGCATCGTACTGATGGGCAGCTGCTTTGCCGATTCGATCGGAGCCAGGATGGTCGCGGCCGGCTTCGACGCCATGGTAAACCCTTTCGGCACCCTCTACAATCCCTCGTCGCTGCTTTCGGCCGTCAGAAGGCTCGATTCCAATGAGTATTTCGGTCCTTCCGACTGCGTGGAGATGGGCGCCGGTGCCGGAATGATATGTTCATTCGAGCACCACACTTCTTTTGCCAGGCCCACTGCAGAGTCTTTCCTCGACAATGCGAACAAAGCGCTGGAACAGGCCAGGGACTTCTGGAAAACCGCCAACAGGGTGATACTCACCCTCGGCACTTCCATGATCTGGTGTGCCGGCGACCGCACAGTATCCAACTGTCTCAAACGTCCGGCGTCAGAGTTCACACGCAGGATGCTGGAAGTCGAAGAGAGCCGCTCTTGCATCCAGTCCATAATAGACGCCCACCCGGAAAAGAGTTTCCTTGTCACCGTCTCGCCCATACGCCACCTCGGCGACGGCGCCCATGCCAATACCATAAGCAAATCCCGTCTCATCCTGGCCGCAGATGCATGCCAAGGGGCCGACTACTTCCCTGCTTACGAAATACTTAACGACGAGCTCAGGGACTACCGCTTCTACGCCGACGACCTCGTGCACCCGTCCACAGCCGCCACCGACTACATCTGGGAGTGCTTCACCCTTGCCCTCACGGCGCCTGACGAACGTGCAAGGATGGCTGAAAACGAAAAAGCGGCGCGCCGTAAAGCGCACCGCAGTATTCTGAACGACAAATGATTACTCCTCAGGTTTGAGGGTGGTGTAAACGTTTGTCACGTCTTCGTCGTCCTCCAGCAGGCCTGTAAGTTTGTCGAGGGTCGAGCGCTGCTCGGGAGTGACATCCTTGAGGTCTACGTTGGGAATCTGCTCGAATCCGCCGGAGATCAGCTCGTAACCGTTCTCTTCAATATATTTCTGGATCGAACCGTATGCGGTGGGCTCGCCGTAGATCACGATGACCTTGGTCTCGTTGTCGTCCTTGTCGACCTCTACCTGCTCGAAGAGTTCCTCCACGCCGTAGTCGATGAGTTCGAGTTCGAGTTCTTCGAGGTCTACGCCCTCCTTCTCCTTGACGCGGAAGGTGCATTTGCGGTCGAACATGAAAGACACGCTTCCGCTGGTTCCGAGGGAGCCGCCGCATTTGTTGAAATAGCTGCGGACATTCGCAACAGTACGGGTATTGTTGTCTGTTGCAGCCTCTACCAGATAGGCAATGCCGAAGGGACCGAAGCCCTCGTAGATTATCTCCTTGAAATCTCCCTGCTTGCTCTCGGTGGCCTTCTTGATGGCACGCTCGATATTCTCCTTGGGCATCTGCTCGGAACGGGCCTCAGCCATAAGGGCGCGCAGACGGGGATTGCCGGTAACGTCGGGACCGCCCTGCTTGACGGCGATGGTTATTTCCTTGCCCAACTTGGTGAAGGTGCGGGCCATGTGCCCCCAGCGCTTCAGCTTCCTTTCCTTGCGGAACTCAAATGCTCTTCCCATAATTACTATTGTGCGCGGGTAATATATTTGTCAATGTCGTATCCCTCTATGGACTGGGGATATTTGTCTTTGATGGTGTTGTAGCACTCAAGGGCCTTGGCCTTGTTGCCCATTTCCTCATAGAGGATGCCGGCCTTGAGAAGGTATGCCGCGGCGAAAGTATTGTCGGCCTTGGCTGCTGCCTTCATGTAAGCGGCTGCCGCCTCGGGATACTTTTCGAGTCCGGCGTATGCATCGCCCTGGCATGCGATTGCGCGGGCGGCGATGATGGGCTCTTTGCCTTTGTACTTCTTGAGATACTCGAGGGCCTGCTCGTACTCACCGAGCTGGAGGGCGCAGATACCGGCCTCCATGAAAATGGCGCTGCCGGCCTTGCCGCCGTACTGGTCGATGATGTCGGCGAGACCAAGGATGTTGCCGTCACCCTTGAGGGCGAGCTCATACTCTTCCTGGTTGAAGCTCTGCTCGGCGGGGAATGCCTGCTGGGAAGCTTCGGCGCACTTGGGCTGATAGACGAGCTTGATGTATGCGAAAATTGCCAACGCAATGACTAACAGGACGGTGGCAATTGTCCAGATGGTCTTTTTGTGCTCGTTGTAAAACTGGTCGGTTTTGGAGACGGTCTCCTCAAGGGCTTCCTTACGGATAGCTTCCTTGTCGTTAACATTTGCTTTTGCCATATACTACAATTATTATTTTCCGATAAAATAGCTGACAAAGGTAGTAATTTCAATTAAATTATCCTAATTTTGCAGTATGCCCGTTCTGCAGAAAATAATTATTCAGGATTTTCGCAATATCGCCTTGCAGGAAGTTGCCTTCTCCCCCAACATAAACTGTATCTGGGGCGGCAACGGCGAAGGAAAAACCAACCTGCTGGATGCCATCTACTACCTGTCCATGACAAAGAGCGGCATCCACACCGCCGACAAGTTCAACTTCAGGCACGGATGCAAATCATTCGCAATCAGCGGGCTGTATGCCATGGAAGAAGGGCCTGACTGCCGTTTCTCCATCCAGGTCACGGAAGGCTCCGACAAGAAGGTCAAGAAAGATGACAAGCCATACCCCCGCATAGCCGAACATATAGGCACCCTTCCGGTCGTCATGGTCTCCCCTGCCGATACCGAGCTTGTGAGCGAGTCCGGAGAGGAGCGCCGCAAATTCGTAAACGCTTTCCTGTCCCAGACAGACCGCAAGTACCTGGGAGACATGCTGCAGTACAACCGGCTTCTGGCCCAGCGCAACCGTCTGCTCAAGGAAGAATCGCCGGACATGACGCTGCTAGAGGCCTTCGACGCCCGGATGGCAGGTCCAGCGAAGGACATCGCCGCCGCCCGCGAGGCTTTCGCCGCCCGTATGCAACCTGTGGTAAACCGTTATTACGAAGCCATTTCGGGAGGGAAGGAGAAAGTATCCATAAGCTACAAATCAGACCTCAGGGGCGAAGACTTCCAATCCCTCCAGCTCCGTCACCGCGACCGTGACAGGGCCTCCCGCTACACCGTTGCCGGAATTCACAGGGACGACTTCCTGTTCATGATGGAAGACTACCCCATACGGCGCTGCGGTTCACAGGGCCAGCAGAAATCCTTCCTCGTGGCGCTCAAGTTCGCACAGTACGAAATCATGAAGAACAGCTGCGGATTTCCTCCGGTGCTGCTCCTCGACGACCTGTTCGACAAGCTCGACATGCAGAGGGCCGGCAACATGCTGCAGATGGTCGCCGGCCACGATTTCGGCCAGATATTCCTGTCCGATACCGACAAAGCGCGTACCGAGGAACTCGTGGACAGCATAACCTCCGACAGGGCATATTTCAAGGCCTCTGCAGGCACCTTTACCAGAATTGCAGATGGAGAGCTATAAGATAAAGCGTAAGAACGCATTGCCTCTGTCCTCCGCCATCAAGGAGTACCTTCGGGAGGAGCACCTCACCACCGGGCTCAACACCCGCCTTGTCTTCAAGGCCTGGGACGATGTTTCAGGTGCCGCCTCCTTCACCATCAAGCGTTTTTTCCGTAACGGAAAGCTCTACATTACCCTCAATTCATCGGTAGTGCAGAGCCAGCTTGCCGCACGCAAGGACTTTCTGGTAGAGATGATGAATGCCAGGCTCGGAAGGGACGATCTTTTCGAGCAGGAAGACAAGAATGCAAACTGGGTTGAAGAACTGATACTGAAATGAAATTCGTCATAGACAAAGCCATACCCTTCATTAACGGCGTGCTTGAGCCATATGGAGAAGTCGTCTATCTTGACGGTCCGTCCATATGCCCTTCAGACATTGCCGATGCGGACGCGATGCTCATCCGCACACGTACCCGTTGCAATGCGGCCCTGCTGGAGGGCAGTCCCGTAAAACTAATAGCCACGGCCACGATAGGTACCGACCACATCGACCTGGACTACTGTGCCAAGCATGGAATCCACACTTGCAATGCCGCCGGATGCAACGCCGGCGGGGTGATGAACTATGTACTCTCGGCAATCTACGGTACCGCGGCCCGCAAGCGCATCAGACTCGAAGGCTCCAAGGTGGGCATAGTGGGAGTTGGGAATGTGGGCGGCAGGGTTGCTTCCGCGCTGCGCCTGCTCGGGTTCAACGTACTGCTGTGCGACCCTCCGCGCGCTCAGGCCGAAGGCCCCGCATTGTTCTGCGACCTTGATTTCCTGCTGCGGAACTCCGACATCGTCACCCTCCATGTCCCCCTTAACGACTCCACTCGGGGGATGGCGGACGCTTCTTTCTTCTCCAAGATGAAGGTAGGGGCCTTCTTCATCAATGCATCCCGTGGAGAAGTGGTCGTGGAAAACGACCTTCTGGACGCAATTGAAAAACTGGGACCTGTTATCCTGGACACATGGTGCAACGAGCCCCGCGTGAACCGGGATCTGATCGCACGCGCAGACATAGCCACTCCCCACATTGCCGGCTATTCCTACCAGGGCAAGCTGCTCGGAACGGCGATGACCGTCCGTTCGGTGGCACGATACTTCGGAATCAAAGACCTATACGAGTTTTTCCCTAACCCGGGAGAACAACCCAAGGACGCCATCAAACTGGACCTTAGAGGGCTGAGCGAAGGCCAGATAGCATCCACCTTGCAATACAATTATCCGATTTTCACGGACGACTTCATGTTCCGCATTAATCCCGATGATTTCGAAAAATTGAGGGAGAACTACCGCTACCGCAGAGAATTTTTCATAGACTGATCACATAACACCATGGACAACACTAAAATCAACGCAGAACTCGAACGGATCCGCAAAGGATTCCCTTGGCTCGACATCGCCGCCCCCGCCACCCCCGGCAATGGAATCGAAGTACTAACCCCGGAGCAGGCCTCGAGGGCCGAGGCCTACGCCGACAGCGCCGACGTCGCAGGCAAATGCAAATTCGTACCGGCATCTGGTGCGGCATCCCGTATGTTCAAGGATATCTTCGCCGGCGAGCAGCAGGAAAATGACGCAGTCCGCAAACTAGCCGCAGAACTTGAGAAGTTCGCCTTCTACGATCCGGCCGTATTCGGCACCGCCCCTTACAACCCGTCCCTCACAGCAAAAGCCTTGCTCTCAGAAGACGGACTCGGATATGGCAAAAAGCCCAAGGGCGTGCTCAAGTTCCACCGCTACCCAACCGAAGTACGCACCGCGATAGCCGAGCATTTCGTTGAAGGTCAGGCGTATATGAGAAATGCCGACGGCAGCGTCAAGCTCATCGTCACCATTTCGCCCGAGCATCTCGGGCTGTTCGAAGCCGCCGTTGCTGAATTCAAAGAACAATACGAACAGCGCTACGGTGTAAAATACGACGTCGAGTTCACATTCCAGGACAAAGCCACCGACACCGTGGCTGCAACTCCCGACGGAAAGGTTTTCCTCAAGGAAGACGGGACTCCCCTCTTCCGGCCGGCCGGCCACGGAGCTCTTATCTACAACCTCGACAAGGTCGAAGAAGAGCTGGTAAGCATCAAGAACATCGACAACGTATGCGTAGAGAGGCTCCAGCCTACGACTTATAAGTGGAAAAAGGTACTGATGGGCCGGGCCCTTGAGCTCCGCGACCGCATTTTCGACTATCTCTACACTTTCGACCAGCTGACCGAGCTGAGGAAGAATATGGCGGACTTTGCCTATGTCCCTGTGTACAATATGCTGCAGGACGACCCTTTCGCAACTCCCGAGTGCCAGGAGCTCTGCAATGAAGTGGAAGCCTTCCTGCGTGACGAACTATGCATAACCATGCCTCCCGCCAAAGACAGCCGCGCCCGAGCACAGGCCCTGATAGACAAGCTCAACCGTCCTATCCGGGTATGCGGCATGGTCAGGAACGAAGGCGAACCGGGCGGAGGTCCCTTCATTATCAGACACAAGGACGGCAGCACTTCCCTGCAGATACTCGAAGGCGTCCAGGTCAATCCTGACGACCCGGCCGCAGTTGCCGCATTGAAGGGAGCCACCCACTTCAACCCGGTCGATTTGGTGTGCTGCCTGCACAACTACAAGGGCGAACCTTTCAACCTGCTGGAATACGTAGATCCTGAAACCGGGTTCATCAGCAGTAAAAGCTATGAAGGCCGTCCCCTCAAGGCACTGGAACTTCCAGGACTCTGGAATGGAGCCATGTCGGACTGGAACACTCTCTTCGTGGAGGTGCCCGCAGAAACTTTCAATCCGGTAAAGACTGTCCTGGACCTGCTCAGGCCCGCCCACATACAGTAAGACTCAAAGCTCGGCAATCACAGTTTCGCAAGCGCGAACTGTCTGCCCTTCCGATACCAGCACCCTGGCGTCGAGGGGCAGGAAAATGTCGATGCGTGAACCGAACTTAATTATGCCGCACTGCTCGCCGGCCTTGACCTCGAGGCCAGGCTTGGCATAGCATACGATACGCCTGGCAAAGCCGCCAGCCAACTGCTTGAAGAACACTTCTTTGCCCTCAGGTGTGCGGATACAGGTGCAGGTGTGCTCGTTCTCCTCGGAAGCTTTGGGCTTGAAGGCCAGGAAGTGCTCGCCGGGATTGTAGCTGGCATAAGTGACCGTGCCGGTCACGGGCCAGAAATTGGCGTGCACGTCCCAAAAATCCATATATATGGATACTACCTGGCACTCCCGATCGAGGTACTCTTTCTGGTATGCACGACGCAGATGCATGATTTTGCCGTCGGCGACTGCAGTGACCAGGGTGGAAGAACCCTGGGGATTGCGGTCCGGAACCATGTGGAAGGAAGTCTGCCACCAGCACACCCACAGTATGCCCAGGGTAAGAGGGATGGTCACCCAAAGCGTGGGTACGAACATCCACAGAAGGATGAGCGCCACCGCACTCAGGGCATAAACCAGCAAAACGGTTCCGTAGGTGTTCTTGTCGAGTCTCATAACAGGCCGAACAATAATAGGTAAACAAAAACAGCAGGGATGGCTGCCAGCGAACTGTCAAAACGGTCCAGCATTCCACCATGCCCGGGGATAATATTCCCGGAATCCTTGAAGCCGAAACGCCTCTTCCACACAGACTCGAAAAGGTCGCCGCAGACTCCGGTCACCGACACTATGAGGCCGAGAACAAGGCAATGTATCAGCGAGTATGGCATCCATCCCAGAAGATGCAGGATCAAAGCTCCAAGCACGGCGGTCAGTATTCCGCCCCAGAAACCCCACCATGACTTTTTGGGAGATATGGCAGGGGCCAGCTTCTTCGAAGAGGGCTTCTGTCCGAGCAGGGTGCCAAGCGAATAAGCGCCCACGTCGGAGCACCAGATGATGATGAAGAAATTGAGCAGAAGGTAGCCGCTGAACTGCCCGCCGCCGGACACCATGACCGCCGCAAGACAGAAAGGAATGCCTATATAGAGAAGGGCTGCATAAACAAGGGCCACCTGCTCGACATTGTCGTGAGACCGCGCCATTACCACGGAAACGGGGATGGCGAAGAAAGGAAGGAACGCCAGTGCCAGCCACTTGACCGGAAGGTCATAGAAACGCACCGCCATGACGAGCAGAAAAGCTGCCGCAGCTGTAAAGATACCAAGTTTCTGCTGCAGTTTCCAACTCTCCCCCATGGTAATGCCAAGGAATTCATGCATGGAAAAGTACAGCACCAACAGGAACAAAAAGCCGAAGGCGGCCGGATGGAAAAGCATCCCGGCCACCATAACCACCAGGAAGACCGCACCTGAAAGCGTGCGTTTCAAAAAATCACTCATCACTCTCCTTTTCTTCTTCTTTCTTTAATCTCTCTTCTCCGTGCTTGCCTGCCTTGGGACCAAAGATACTCTCGATATCGTCGGACATTATAACTTCCTTGTCTATCAGGAGTTCGGCCAGACGGGTAAGACCAGCCCAGTTGTCGGTCAGGATCTTGCGTGTCCTGGCGGTGATCTCGTCCACGATCTTCTTGACCTCGGCATCGATCAGTTCGGCCGTCTTCTCGCTGTAGGGCTTGGTAAGCTCATAACCGCCGCCGGTAGAATCATAGAAAGAAATGTTGCCTATGGCAGGACTCATTCCGTAATATGTCACCATGGCGTAGGCCATCTTGGTCATGCGCTCAAAGTCGTTGAGGGCGCCGGTGCAGGGTACGCCGTCATTCACTATTTCCTCCGCCACACGTCCGCCTACCAGGCAGCACATTTCATCCATAAGGTCAGTCCTGGACATCATGACCTTCTCGTCGGGCAGGCTCCAGGTGAGGCCGAGGGCCTGACCGCGTGGAATGATTGAGACCTTGAGCACAGGATCGCAGCCGGGCAGGAGCCAGCCTACCACGGCATGACCGGCCTCATGGAAAGCAGTAAGGCGCTTTTCCTGAGGGGACATGATAGTCTTCTTGCGCTCGATTCCACCGACTACGCGGTCGACAGCATCGGAAAAGTCCTGATTGTTGATTTCCGATTTGCCGCGGCGGGCGGCAGTGAGGGCTGCCTCATTGCAGACGTTGGCGATATCGGCACCGGAAAAACCGGGGGTATTCTTGGCTATGAGTTCAAGGTCGAAGTCAGGAGCCAGTTTGAGAGGCTTGAGATGGACCTGGAATATTTCCTTGCGCTCGTTGAGGTCGGGCAGAGTGACATGGATCTGACGGTCGAAACGGCCTGCACGCATGAGCGCCTTGTCGAGGATGTCGGCGCGGTTGGTAGCTGCCAGCACGATAACGCCGGAGTTGGTGCCGAAACCGTCCATCTCAGTGAGCAGCTGGTTGAGGGTGTTCTCCCTTTCATCATTGCTGGAGAAACCGACATTCTTGCCGCGGGCACGACCGACTGCGTCTATTTCGTCGATAAAGACTATGCACGGGGCTTTCTCCTTGGCCTGGGCGAAAAGGTCGCGGACACGGGATGCACCGACACCGACGAACATCTCCACGAAGTCGGAACCGCTTATACTGAAGAAAGGTACGTCGGCCTCGCCTGCGACGGCCTTGGCCAGCAAGGTCTTACCGGTACCGGGGGGGCCGACAAGCAGAGCCCCCTTGGGGATTTTGCCGCCGAGAGCCGTGTATTTTTTGGGGTTCCTGAGGAAGTCTACGATTTCCATAACTTCCTCCTTGGCGCCGTAAAGTCCGGCCACGTCCTTGAAAGTGACCTTGACTTTGTCTTTGTCTGCTAGCTTGCCGGTGGCCTTGCCCACATTGAAAGGATTCATTCCGCCGACGCCCGGACCTGCACCGCCGCCCATGTTGCGGGTCATGCTGCGCATCATGAAGATCCAGAGCAGGATGATGAATATCATCGGCAGCCACTCAAGAAGGCCGCGCCAGATGTTCTCGTTATTCTCTATTACCAACTTTACGCGAGCGTCCTCGGCCAGGGCCTCATTGAGCTCGGAGAATGTGGTTTCGGGATCGAACTTGGTGGATGTGAGGAAGAAAAACTGGGGAGAGGACTTGGTGGGAGTCCCGCCCGGGAAAAGGGAGGAATACTTCTGTACGGACTCGGGACGCAGCGAAACGGTGCCCCGGAAGTCGTTCCTTACGAACCTGACTTCCTTTACGTCGCCGGCCTGGATCATTTCTTCGACCTGATACCATTCGACCTTTTCGGGGACGGAACGGTTGCTCAGCAGCATCCATCCAATGCTTATGATCAGCAGAAGATAGAAGACCCAGCTCAGATTGATACGGACAATTCTTACCTTAGGCTTTTTATCGTTGTTTTGTTTTTGAGGCATTTTAATGATAATTTTGCACGCAAATATACAACAAAAATGAATCCAAGCAAAAAGCCCTTCGACATATTGTGGACAGCCCTGGCCGAATCTACGAATAAAAGCATCAGGGAGCGGATTGACTCATGTGACAATATGTCAGTCATAGCTGCGGAAGAACAGACGGCCGGGCGCGGACAGGGCTCCCATACATGGTATTCAACCCGGGGATCGAACCTGACATTCAGCATATTGTACAAGCCGGTCGACCTGACGACCGACGACATGCTGCTGCTCACGTGCGCCACGACTCTGGGCATCAGGGATTACCTGCTCGGGAAAGGCGTAGAGGCCGGAATAAAATGGCCCAACGACATATGGGTGAACGGGAAGAAAATCTGCGGAATATTGATAGAGAATATTCTGGATGGCAAGAAGATAAGCCGCAGCATCATCGGCATAGGGTTTAATCTAAATGAGACTGACTGGCCGGATTACCTCCCCAACCCAGTGAGCCTGCGGCAGCTTACAGGAGCAGAATATGACACCAGGGCCGAACTGGAAGAACTGATGTACAAAATCTGCCGCCGCTTTGCCCGGCTGGACAGCAGCGACGGCAGACATGTTCTGCAAGAAGAATTTGAAAAGTATCTTTTCAGGCTTGCCTGAGTGCAGCCATTGCGGCCATGGGATCTTCGGCGTTGAACACCGAGCTCCCGGCCACAAGTACGTCCGCTCCTGCCTGCCTGAGGGCGGAACAATTGGCGGTTGAAACGCCACCGTCCACCTCTATAAGCCCACTGTGGCCGCGCCTGCTTATTTCTGCTCGCAACTCGGCTATGCGGTCCAGGCTTTCATATATGAACTTCTGCCCGCCGAATCCGGCGAACACACTCATAATCAAAAACATATCAGCCTTCCCTATATATGGGAAGAGGCGCTTTACCGGAACATCAGGATTGATGGCCACTCCCGCCTTCATACCAAGCGAATGAATACGCTCTATGTTTGCGGAAGTGCTGCGCCCCGAAGCTTCCAGATGGAAGGTGACCATCGAAACTCCGTCGCCAGCGAGCCTTTCGAACCAGCGCTCGGGGTGCACCACCATGAGGTGTGCATCCATGGGCTTCCGGGCGATCTTGGACACCGGATCGATGATGCTGAACCCGAAAGAGATGTTAGGCACCAGAGTGCCGTCCATCACATCAAGGTGGATCCAGTCGGCTCCGCGGTTCAGGAGTTCAATTCCTGCCCGCAAGTCCAGAAAGTCGGCGGCGAGTATGGACGGCGATACCAGCATGGCTACTCGTAGTTGCTGACGACCTCATCGAGGAGCGCCACGAACTTGTCCATCGAAGCCAGCTCCAGTTTTTCTCCGGGTGCATGCACGCCACGCAGGGTCGGGCCGAACGAAATCATGTCCAGACCGGGGAATTTCTGGAGGAAGAGACCGCACTCCAGGCCTGCATGGATAGCCTTGACTTCAGGCTCCTGCGAAAACAGCTTGCGGTAGGCGTCCACAGTCCGCTTGAGTATGTATGAATTCACGTCGGGATTCCACCCCGGGTATTCATACATGTGCTCCACCTTGGCGCCGGCAAGTTCGAAGCAGGCCCTGACCTTGGCGGCCATGGCCCTCCGTTCACTCCGGGCCGGACTTCTCTGGCTGGTGACTACGGTCATTACACCCTTTTCGGTGCGGACGCTGGCAAAATTGGTGGAAGTCTGCACGAGACCGGGGATATCCTGGCTCATGGCGTGAACACCATGCGGGCATGCGAACAAAGCTGTGATTATCCTTACGGAAGCCGCAGCTCCTATGGGATTCATCTTGGCTTTGGCAGCGGTGCATTCGAAGGTCAGCCCGGGGTCCGTTGCATGGAATTCTTCCTTGACGTCGGCCGCAAAGTCCTTGAATGCCGCTTTGAAGGCCTTTGGATCGGACACGCACACTACCGCCTCAGTTTCACGGGCGATGGCGTTAGGCTTGCCTCCCCCGTCGAAACTCACAAGGCGAAGGCCGTCCGCTGACTGACTGTAAAGGAAGCGCGCCATGAGCTGAACTGTATTGGCACGCTCCTTATTGATATCATCGCCGCTGTGTCCGCCGATTCCGCCGCCTATGAAGCAGCGGACGCAAGACGCACCGACGGCGGGAGCTTGACGCCGGAGAACGAAACGTATGCGGGTGTTCAAGCCGCCGGCACAGCCGATGAACAACTGTCCCTCGTCTTCCGAGTCCAGATTTATAAGGGTCTTGCCGCTGAAGAATCCGGGCTCGAGGGCCTCGGCGCCATCCATTCCGGTTTCTTCCGAAATGGTGAAAAGGCATTCCAGACGACCGGTGGGCGCAGTGTCCTCAAGGAGGGCAAGGCAGGCGGCGATACCTATACCGTCATCGGCGCCGAGCGTCGTGTTTTCGGCGACCATCCAGCCGTCCTTAATCACATAGGGTATAGGGTCTTTGCGAAAATCGAACTTGAATCCCGCGAGTTTTTCGCACACCATGTCTTGATGGGCCTGAAGCACTATGGTGGGAACCGACCCCTTGCCGGGCGCGGCTTCGCGGATGATAAGGACGTTGCCCGTGGCATCACTCTTATACTGCAGTCCGCGGTCCTTGGCCCAAGCGCACAGCCATTCTGTCACGGGGCCTTCATGCCCTGACTCGCGGGGGATACGTGTAATTTCCTTGAAAATATCAAGAACTCTCTCTGAACGCATATGGTTGTGGTTATTAGATTACGATTCGGAAGGCAGCAGCCTCGACTCGAGGTCTGTCACATATTTCTTGAACATGCGGTCGGTGGCCATGAGGTCGGACACGATGTTGCAGGAATGGAGAACCGTGGCGTGGTCCTTGCCGCCGGTTTCCGCCCCGATGGTGGAAAGCGAACAGTTCGTGATAAGGTTGCGGCACAGATACATGGATATCTGGCGGGCCTGGAGTATCTGACGCTTACGGGATTTGGAAACCAACTCTTCGGGAGTAATGTTGAAGTACTCGCACACGACGGACTGCACATTGCTGATACTCAGCTCCTTGACAGTCGGATTGACAATCTTCTCCGTGACTTTGGCGGCCAATTCGACGGAATTCTCGGCGTGCATGGCAGTGGCGTAGGCCATGACCGAAAGGAATGCGCCTTCCAGCTCGCGGAAATTGGTTTTGATATGTGCGGCAAGATACTCGAGGACATCGTCTCCCATACTTACACCCTCACGCTCGCAAAGCGAACGGAGCATCTGCAGACGGGTGTTGTAGTCCGGGTGGAGCAACTCCACAGAGAGTCCCCACTTGAAGCGCGACAACAGGCGGTCTTCGAAGTTCTGAAGGTCTACGGGAGGCCTGTCAGATGTGAAGATCAACTGCTTGCCGGTTTGGTGGAGATGGTTGAAGATATTGAAGAACGCACTCTGCGTGCCGGGGCCCTGAAGGTCCTGGATATCATCCACGATGAGCACGTCTATCTTCTTGTAGAATCCGAGGAAATCCGTGAGCTTGTTGCGGACATTGACGGCATCCATGTACTGGAGCTTGAACTCATGCCCGCTGACATACAGGACTATGAGGTCCGGATACTTCTCATGGATGGCGATACCAACAGCCTGGGCGAGGTGAGTCTTGCCAAGGCCGGGACCTCCGAAGATGAACAGCGGGTTGAACGAGGTCTTGCCGGGAGCTCCGGAAATGGCCTGTCCGGCAGTGTAGCCCATCTTGTTGCACTCGCCGACGATAAAATTGGCGAAACAGTATACAGGATTGAGCTTGGGATTGATCTGAATCTTGCGGAGGCCGGGATACACAAATGGATTGGGATTCCCGGAAGGGTTGATATTAACGCTCACTTCTCTGTTGACTGGGGTGACGCCGGGAGCTGCAGGGACAGCCATGGCAGGCTGGTTGCTGACGGCCTTCACCAGATAAATAAGTTTGGCATCCGCTCCGATTACCCGCTTCAATGTCTTCTTGATGACATCCAGATAAGTAGACTCAAGGTACTCGCGGAAGAAGTCTGAAGGGACTTCTACCGTGAGCGTGGAATCCACCATCGACACGGGGCGCACAGGTTTGAACCAGGTCGTGAACTTTTGCGGTTCAACGATCTGCTCGACTATGCGCAGAAAGTGGCTCCAGATACTTATATGTCTGTCGTTCTCGTTCATTGGAAAGAGCGACCGCACGGCATGGGCGAATCGCTACTGCAAAAATGGTTGAAAAAAAGTTCAAAAAAAATATTTTTTCTATTGTTTTTTAATTTAATAAACGCTAAATAATATAGCCTCTTTCCATTTATTTAGCTTTTAAAACCAATTATATTTCAATCACTTACAAACATAGACAAATATAATTGCATATAATTTACGTCACTTACAATCTTAACATTTTTAACTTTAAGGGATTCTAGAAAAAAACGCCGTATATCTGCGTCTATGCTATAAAAATACGAAAGCCGCCGAAAGCTTATTTGAAGACTGAGATGCTGTCCCCTTCTATCTTGACAAGAAAACAGTCAGGATACTTTTTTCGTATTGCGGCCAAATGCTCCCTTGCGGCAGCGGCCGACTCCTCCACTCCTATTACATATTTATAGAGCCTGCCTGTCTTGACTATGCGCGGCGTATAGCCCATGAAAGCCTTATCTTTCGGAGAAAGCAGGTTGCTTCCAGCAAAAATCTGGATACCGTATTCAGCGGATGCAGGCGGCGTCTGTACGGTCTCGGTCCCGGTCTGTGTCCCGGTATCCTGAGAGGGTTTGCCGGACGGCTGGGTTTCAACGTCAAGGGCAAGCGTTCCGTCGTAATTGGACTTGTACTCTTTGAAGGCATTGTAGAGGCGGGTGGCCAGTTTGTCGCGGTTGCTTTCGCTCTTGAGGGCTGCAAGGTCCGTAGAATTGGAAATGAAGCCCAGCTCAACCAGAACCGCAGGCATGGCCGTTTTCCAAAGGACCAGGAAAGGATCCTGCCAGATTCCCCTGTTGATGGCAATGGGGCCGCCCTTGAGCTTGTCCGACACCAGCTGGGCAAAAGCCAGGCTCTGCTCCAGGTTGGAGTTCTGCATCAGCTGAAGGAAGATGAAAGACTCGGGATCCGAAGGATCGAAGCCCTGATACGTGGTGGTGTAGTCATCTTCAAGGAGGATAACCGAGTTTTCCCTCTTGCAGACATCCATATTGTATGCAAACAGGTCCCTGTCCTTCTTGGAAGATTTGCCCAGGACGTGCACGGAATAACCGTTGGGACCGGATTTTGCAGCAGCATTGATGTGTATGGATATGAAAAGGTCGGCGCCGGCTTTGTTGGCCGCGGCGGCGCGGTCGCCAAGGGCAACGCTCTTGTCGGAGGTTCGGGTCATTACCACCTTCACCTCCGGATATCCGGCCTTTATCTTGTCCGACAGGCGCTTGGCAATGTCAAGGGTGAAGTTCTTTTCATATGATTTCTGGTCCTTGCTGACAGCGCCGGGGTCGGTGCCGCCATGGCCGGGGTCTATGCACACGGTCGACAGACTCAGCGTCTGTGCAGAGGCCGAAAAGCACGTCAGAATGACGGTTGCAAGCAAGTAAATTGTACGTTTCAAAAAATAATGCTATTTTTGTCGATTGGCAAATTTAATAAAATTATTGTAATTTGAGAATAGTCCAGCGAATTGTTGCCTCTCTGCTGCTGCTCACCTTGACGGCAGCCATGCTCCCGGCCCAGAATGCCGGCAGGCGTGGCGCACGCAGGGTGTTCAACAACGCGGTACCCAAAACGCAACGGGAGATCGTGCTGGACTCCGCCGCCATTGCCCGGCGCGACTCGATCCGGGTAGCCGATTCGCTCTACAGGGTAGATTCAGCAGCCCTCAGAAGCAAGAGCTCACTGGAGAGGCCCGCTTTCTCTCAGGCCCGTGACTCCATAGTGGAGGTCTTCACGGACGGACAGCGCATGATATATTACTACGGCGACGTGTCGGTCGAATACCAGGACATGAAGCTCACAGCCGAGTACATGCAGTACAACATGAACACCGGCACCGTGTTCGCCAAAGGTGTATACGATTCGCTTGCCGGGGCATGGAAAGGTCGTCCTGTCATGACGCAGGGAGGAAAAACATACAACATGGATGAGGTCAAGTACAATTTCGAGACCAAGAAATCATCCATACGCAACATCATAACCACCGAGGAAAGCGCCATAATGCACGGAGGCAAGGTCAAGATGATGCCCGACCGCAGCATCAACATGACCGACGGCAAATACACCGTCTGCGACCTTGACCATCCCCACTACTACCTTGCCCTCACGTCTGCAAAAGTCATGACCGAGCCCAGCCAGAAAACGGTTTTCGGCCCGGCCTATCTCGTGGTGGAAGACGTCAAGCTGCCATTCGTCGGACTCCCCTTCGGCTTCATCCCCAAACGTCCCGAAAGGGCCACCGGCCTTCTGATGCCAAACTTCGGAGAAGAGAACGCCCGAGGTTTCTACATGAAAGACGCCGGAATGTACTTCGTGTTCGGCGATTATCTCGACCTGTCCCTCACTGGTGACTATTTCACCCTTGGCTCCTGGGCCGTCAATGTCAATTCACGGTACATGGTCAAGTACAAGTTCAGCGGCAATTTCGGATTCACCTACTCCCATGACCAGACAGGCGAGCCCGATACTCCGGACTTCAACGAGTACACCAACTTCTCCGTCAAGTGGAGCCACAGCCAGGATTCGAAGGCACACCCCGGAACCTCGTTCAGCGCGTCCGTCAATTTCTCGTCGCCGTCCAACAGCAGGTTCAACTCCCGGTCCGTCAACGAGGCCCTGCAGAACCAGATTTCCTCGTCCATATCCTATTCCAAAAACTGGAACGGGCGCTTCAACTTGAGCGTCAACGCCCTGCACTCCCAGAGTTCCAGGGATTCATCATACGCTTTCACATTGCCGAACGTAACGTTCTCGGTCAGCACCTTCTATCCCTTCAAGCGCAAGACCAGGGTCGGAAAGGAGCGCTTCTACGAGAAGTTCTCCCTGGGCTACAACACCACGCTCCAGAACAAAATCAATTTCAAGGCGTCCGAATTCGGGCAGGAAGGGTTCCTGGACAAGTTCCAGAACGGCATGACGCACAACTTCAGCATAGGCCTGCCCAACTTCCAGCTATTCAAGTACCTCAACGTCAACCCGTCGGTGAGTTACGGCATGAACTGGATGTTCCGCAAGCGTGAATACGGCTACAATCCCGAAACCGACAAGGTCGAGGAACTTCCGAGCACGCAGTTCAACACCTTCGGCGTCACCCAGAACTATTCCGGTTCCGTCGCCATGACCACCCGCCTCTACGGCACTTTCAACTTCGGCAAATTCCACAGGATACAGGCCATACGGCACATCATATCCCCTTCCGTGTCGATGAATTTCAGCCCCGATCTGGCCACTTATGCCAACGGCTACCGCACCCTGGAGTACACCGACATCCACGGCAAAGAGCAGAAATACGAGTACAATGTCTATCAAGGCCAGGTGTACGGGCCTCCCGGCAGGGGCCGCTCGGCAACGGCCAACCTGTCTATAGGAAACAACATCGAAGCCAAGGTCCGTGACTTCGCCGACACCACCGGCGCAGGCACCAAGAAAGTCAAGCTGATAGACCAACTCAACATAAGCACCGGCTACAACTTCCTGGCAGACAGCCTCAAAATGAGCACCGTCAACCTGTCCATGTCCACCTCGCTGTTCAACAAAATATCCATTAGCAGCAGCGCCAGCTTCGACCCGTATGCCGTCGGCCCCACAGGAGCCAGGATCAACAAATTCGCCATAACACGCGGCCAGGGCCTCCTGCGCCTCAACAACGTTTCCGCATCGGCATCCTACTCCATATCCGGCGACGGAGCCATAAAAGGTAACGACGGAGCAAAGGACCCTAACAACCGCAGCGGCGAGGGCGGGTCGGTCATCAACGGTGCGGCAAGTTACTATCAGCGATACTTCTACCATCCTGTAACCGGCGAGTTCATCCCGGGTGGATGGCTCTATTACACCAATCCAAACGTCCCCTGGTCGGTGAACCTGAGCTACTCGTTCAGCCTGAACCGTTCGTTCCGGGTGGAAGACGGAGTGCTTACCCCCAAGAACAACATCACCCAGACGCTCCAGGCCAGCGGCAACATAAGGCTGACGCCAAGGCTCAACATCAATGCCAGTTCCGGCTTCGACCTGCAGGCGATGAAGATTACCACAACCCAGTTCAGCTTCACATACGACCTGCACTGTTTCAACATCTCGGTTTCCTGGGTGCCTACCGGCAACTGGGCTTCCTACCAGTTCAGGATAGCTGCCAACGCATCCGCCCTGGCAGACCTCCTGCAGCTCAAGAAGAGCAGCAGCTACTGGGACAACTTATAAAGCAAATGATACACGGCAAGAAAATAGTAGTTGTAATGCCTGCGTACAACGCAGAGAAAACACTCGAACAAACTTACTCTGAAATCCCCCGCGACATAGTTGACGAAGTCATACTGACCGACGACTGCAGCCGGGACGGCACGGTCGAGAAAGCCCGCGAACTCGGCATCAAAGAGGTGCTGGTGCACCCCCGCAACCGCGGCTACGGAGGCAACCAGAAGACCTGTTACGACCGCGCCCTGGAACTTGGCGCAGATATCGTGATAATGCTCCACCCCGACTATCAATATACACCGAAACTCATTGAATCAATGGCTTACATCATAGCCAACGGCGTATATCCGGTAGTGTTCGGGTCCAGGATCCTGGGCAAAGGCGCGCTGAAGGGCGGCATGCCCATCATTAAATACATAGCGAACCGCTTCCTCACCTTTACCCAGAACGTGCTGATCAACCAGAAGCTTTCGGAGTATCACACCGGCTACAGGGCTTTCAGCGCTGATGTCCTGCGCAAGGTGGATTATCACGCATGCTCCGACGACTTCATCCTGGACAACGAAATGGCCGCTCAGATATTCTGGGCCGGGTACGAGATAGGCGAGGTCACCTGCCCCACCAAGTATTTCGATGACGCGTCATCGATAAACCTGCGCAGGAGCACCATCTACGGGTTCGGGGTCCTGCGAGTGTCGCTGGTGTACCGGCTCTGCAAGTGGCACCTGATGCGGTCCAAACTCTTTCCCGTAAAATGAACCTCCGGGAGCTGGCCGGCCTGCTTTTCAAAGGGAAAACGGGCGACTTGAGGATACAGATATTCCGGTATCTGGTTTCCGGCGGAACCGCCTTCCTGGTAGATTCAGGACTGCTGACGCTGCTCACCGAGACTCTCGGCAGCGGACATCTGCTGCTGTGGACAGCAATAGCTTTCTCTGCCGGCCTGGTAGTAACATACTTATTCAGCATCTTCTGGGTTTTCGACAACCGCAGTTTGAAAAGCCGTACGGCAGAAGTGCTGATTTTCGTCCTGATCGGCGTCAGCGGGCTTGCCCTTACGGAACTGTTCATGTGGTTGTTCGCCCGTAAAGCCGGACTGCATTACCTCATTGCCAAGATCATCACAACGGTGCTGGTGTTCGTCTGGAACTTCATAGCCAAAAAGACTATTCTATTCAGAAGCAAATGAAACGCGATACTCTTATCATAGACCTCTGCATCATCGTTTTCGGAGCCCTTTTCTTCATTACCGGAATCGGTTCTGTCAGGCTTTTCGACTGGGACGAAATAAACTTTGCCGAGTCGGCCAGGGAGATGGTGCTCACCGGCGACTGGTTCAATGTCCAGATCAATTTTGAATCATTCTGGGAAAAACCTCCGCTGTTCATCTGGATGCAGGCCTTGAGCATGAAACTGTTCGGGGTGAATGAGTTCGCCGCACGCTTCCCGAATGCCATAATGGGCATAATCACCCTGCTGGTTTTGTTCCATATCGGCAAAAGCACGCGCGACGCCCGCTTCGGACTCCTGTGGGCCGGTCTGTACGCCATCTCCTTCCTGCCCTTCTTCTACTTCAAGTCGGGCATCATCGACCCTTGGTTCAATCTTTTCATCTTCCTGGGCATCTATTTCTTCTCGCGCTACACTGACGAGGGAGCCAAAGCCCTGAGGATGCGGCACGCCGCCCTGAGCGGCCTGTTTATCGGACTCGGAATACTCACCAAGGGACCGGTCGCCTTCCTCATCTTTGCTCTCACCTTTTTCGTATGGCTCTGCTTCAACAAGTTCAAGTTGGACTTCCGCTGGAAAGACGTAGGGGCATACCTGCTTATGCTTGCCTTGGCCGGCGGAGCCTGGTTCCTGGCACTCGCAGCCACCGGACACAGCGAGGTGATCAAAGACTTCATCGACTATCAGATACGCCTCTTCGAGACCAAGGACGCAGGCCACGGCGGATTCCTGCTGTACCACTTCGTCATCCTGCTTTTCGGAGTCACGCCGGCCTCTTTCTTCGCCCTGTCGTCGATGCGCCCCCGCGCGCTCAGGAACGGCACCGATGCACGCACGGCAGGTCTTTTCCGCTGGATGATGGTGTCTTTGTGGGTGGTACTTATACTGTTTACGATCGTTCGTACAAAGATTGTTCACTATTCGTCGTTCTGCTATTTCCCCATCACGTTCCTGGGGGCCTGGGCCGCTACGGGCATGTCCGAAGGCCGGCTCAAGTTCAAATGGTGGCACAAGCTGCTGCTCATCGGCACGTCCGCCTTCTACGGGATAGTGCTGACTGGCCTTACGCTCTTCGACCGCTTCAAGGACAGGATAGCTCCCTATGTTGACGATCCGTTTGCAGTGAGCTGCATGGAGGCCACTTCGGAATGGAGAGGGTTCGAGCCTTTCGTCGGAGTGCTACTGATTGGCGCAACTGTCTGGTTCTGCATCCGTTTCACCCGTCGCAGACAGCTCCGCAGCTTTATCATACTGGCCGCCGGAAACCTGCTTTTTGCAATGACCGCCATCCTGTGCGCCGTGCCCGAGGTAGAAAAATACAGCCAGGCTTCAGCCGTGGACTTCTACATCGAGAGGCAGGGGGAAGACTGCTACGTGCAGCCTGCATATTTCAAGAGCTACGCCCAGTATTTCTACACCATGAGGCAGGAGAGGAACCGCTGCGACGATTTCGAGTGGCTCAGCCGGGGGCCCATAGACAAGCCGTGCTACTTTGTAGTCAAGGACATTCCCGCGGATGTAGAGAGGCTACGTGCGGATGTTCCGGATGCTGAATTCCTGTACAGGCGCTCAGGATTTCAGTTTTTTGTGCGGCAAAAGCCATCTGAAGGCCTTGATGCTGAAGCAGATGACAGCCAGCAGAAACAGGTTGAATAGCACTGTGAGGAAATAATTCACGCTGTGCGGCGATTCCACGTAGGGAGTCGCCGTTTTGCTTGAATCATAACGGGCGAATGCATTCGAGTAAATAACCACCCCATTGTCGAAGAAGGCGGAAAACCTTACATAGCTGTCGGAGGGAGACATGACATAGCTCAGAAACTCCCCTTCCGTGCTTGCCAGCAGCATGTGTCCCTGCCCCCAGGCTTCGATACGTGCAGGCGAGGACAGGCGTATGAAGGTCGTATCCGCCTTCAGTCCGATGTCTTCTATTTCCGGAAGGCGGGCGTTCTCCGCATACTTTACGCTCCAGTCGCCGTCGCCGAAATCAGGGATGCGCATGGAGAAGAAGCACCCCTCCAGAAGAACCGGTTTGAAATCCTCATAGCGGGCGGAAGGAGCCTGCAGAAAACTGCACCGGCGGGCTATCTTGCGATGGTTGCCGGAATCGTGGCAGTCATCGTTGATAAGGCAGTGGGCATAGTGGCCTGCACTCAGGGCCTCGTCCCAACGAAGGAGGTCCGTCGATACGCCGCAGTCAGCCTCGATGAGCCTGTAACCCGTAAGCAGGCGCATGGTTCGCGGCGTCATGCACAAGGTCCTGTCGGGGTGGTTCATCACCAGAAAATCGGCATTGCGTCCCAGATAATCGTACTGCCACTGCTTCTGCGACACCAGCAGCGGAACAAGATGGTCATACAGCATCATGCGGGCAGGATTGAACACCAGCTTGTGGAACTTGAAAAGGCTGTAGCCATGCTCGTACACATTTACCTGAAGGGTGCTGTCGAAAGGATGCACCGTAAGTTCGTTGTGATTGGAGAATGTCAGTATGTCGTACCCAAGCTTCATATAGTCCCTGTACACAACGTCAGGATACTCGGGGCACTCGTTCCTTATGTTGTCCACGCGCGTATGCGTATGGAAATTCGCCTTCTTCCAGACGGCCGTGGTATCCAGGGAGGAATAAGGGTTGTAGATATCGGGACCGCTGAATGGGGCCGGCTTGTAAAAAGTATATATGGGAGAGAAAGAAAAAATGCATATAACTATTATCAGGACAAGCAATAACAACAACAGTAAACGGCCACAGAACAATAGTAGATTTTTCATACTGCAAATATCGTTAATTAAAATAAATATTTGTATATTTGCACTGTCAAAAATCCGCATGTCCGCTTTTCCGCGGCAGCGCCTAATCTAACTTTTATGACCCATAGTTTTGCCGAGCTCAAAAGCATGAACCGCGAGCAGCTCGAGAACCTTTCAAAGGACAACAAAATCAAATTCACCAAGAAAACAGGTGACGAGGATCTTATTTTTGCAATTCTGGACGCCGAAGCCAAGGCCGAATCACAGAAGCCGATTCCCGATAAACCCAAACGCGGCCGCCCCCGCAAGGTAAAGGCCGAGGCACCCGCACCCAAGCAGGCGGAACCCGCACCCAAGCAGGAAACCCCGGCAGAGCCTAAAAAACAGGAAAAGCCGGCTGCCGCCGAAAAGCCCGCCGAGCAGGCGGAGTCCGCCGAGCAGGCAGAGACCGCCAAGCAGGCAGAGACCGCCAAGCCCAAGCGCGGCCGTCCCCGCAAAGCGCAGGAGCCTAAAGCTCAAGCCCAGACCAATCAGGAGCCCAAAGCCGCCAAGGTCGAAAAGCCTGCCGAAAAGCCCGCCCAGAAACCAGCGGAAAAACCTGTCGAGAAGCCTTCAGAGAAGCCTTCGGAGGCCCCCAAGCAGCAACAGCAGCCTCAGCAACAGCAACAAAGACAGCAGCAACCCAAGCCCCAGCCCAAACCTCGTATCCCCGAGTTCGAGGGCACTGTGGAGGCAAGCGGCGTGCTGGAGATTATGCCTGACGGATATGGATTCCTGCGCTCTTCTGACTACAACTATCTCAACTCCCCCGACGACATCTACGTATCCCAGCAGCAGATAAAGTACAATGCTCTCAAGCCCGGAGATACGGTTACGGGAGAAATCCGTCCTCCACGCGAGGGAGACAAGTATTTCCCGCTGGTAAAGATCAAATACGTCAACGGGCGCACCCCGGAATTCATCCGCGACCGCGTCCCCTTCGATTTCCTTACCCCTCTTTTCCCGGACGAGAAATTCAATCTCCTCGGCCGTGGCCACGCCACCGACCCGTCCTGCCGCATAGTCGACATGTTCTCCCCTATCGGCAAGGGACAGCGCGGCCTTATCGTGGCTCAGCCCAAGACCGGTAAGACCATGCTGCTCAAGAGTATAGCCAATGCCATCGCCGACAATCACCCCGAGGTTTACGAAATCGTGCTCCTCATAGACGAGCGTCCCGAAGAGGTCACCGACATGCAGCGCAGCGTCAAGGCCGAGGTCGTGGCATCCACCTTCGACGAGCCCGCCGAGCACCACGTAAAAGTGGCCAACATGGTACTGGAAAAGGCCCGCAGGCTTGTAGAGTGCGGCCACGACGTAGTCATATTGCTCGACTCCATCACCCGCCTGGCCCGTGCGTACAATACAGTACAGCCCGCATCCGGCAAGGTGCTCACCGGCGGTGTCGATGCGAACGCCCTCCAAAAGCCCAAACGCTTCTTCGGAGCGGCCCGCAACATCGAGGGCGGCGGTTCCCTCACCATCCTTGCCACAGCACTCACCGAGACCGGTTCCAAAATGGACGATGTCATCTTCGAAGAGTTCAAGGGCACCGGCAACATGGAACTGCAGCTGGACCGCAACCTGTCCAACCGCAGGATCTTCCCTTCCGTCAATATTGTTCTGTCCGGCACCCGCCGCGACGACCTCCTCTTGGACCGCGCCAGCGCCAACAGGATATGGATTCTTCGCAAGCTGCTCGCGGACATGAACCCGCTGGAAGCCATGAACTTCATGCTCCAGCTCATGGACGAGTTCAAAACAAATGCCGACCTCCTGGACAATATGTCCAAGGTGTCGGCACGGGATATAAGGTAGTTTTCCTTACTTTGTTCCGAAAATACGGTCGCCTGCATCTCCCAAGCCCGGGACGATGTAGGCGTCTTCGTTAAGGCGCTCGTCTATGGCAGCGACGTAGATGTCGACGTCGGGATGCTCTTCCTGGACTTTCTTGATGCCCTCAGGAGCTGCAACCAGGCACATAAGACGGATGTTGGTGCACCCGCGCTCCTTGAGCATGACGATGGCGTCGCAGGAACTGCCGCCGGTGGCGAGCATGGGATCGGTGACGATGACCAGGCGTTCCTGTACGTCCTCGGGAAGCTTGCAGTAGTAAACTACGGGCTTGTGAGTCTTTTCATTGCGGTACAGACCTATATGTCCGACCTTTGCCACAGGCACAAGGTCCAGCAGGCCGTCCACCATGCCAAGTCCTGCACGAAGGATAGGCACGATTGCGAGCTTGCGGCCCAGGACGCGCCGGGCGGTCATCTTGCTGATGGGGGTTTCAATTTCGAGGTCGGTGAGAGGGAGATCGCGGGTGATTTCGTAGCCCATGAGAAGGGAAATCTCTTTGAGAAGCTGACGGAAATCCTTGGAGCCGGTTTCCTTATCACGCATGATGCTCAGCTTGTGCTGGATCATGGGATGGTCGATCAGATGTACTTGACTCATAGCTTTGGTGTATTTGATGCAAAATTAATCAAAAAATTGCTATTTTTGTAAGGTATGCTCAAGATATATTGCAAGAACACCGGCACCTCCAAGGAATTCCAGGAAGGTACCACACTTGCGGACATGCTGCCGCATTTCCAGTTCGACGCCCCCTACGACATCCTCTGCGCCAAAGTGAACAACGTTTCCCAAGGCCTGAAGTACCGCGCATTCAACAACCGCGACGTAGAATTCCTTGATTACCGCACATATACGGGCCGCAGTGCCTACTGCCGTTCGTTGTGCTTCCTGCTGAGCAAAGCCACCCGCGACCTCTTTCCGGACAGCAAGCTCAAGATGCGCCGTCCCATCTCCAAGGGGTACTTTTGCGACCTTCAGAAAGGTTCGCCTGTGAACTCCGAGGACGTGGAGCGCATCAAGGCCCGCATGACCGAGATCGTCAAGGGCAACGCCCCCTTCAAAAGGGTGGAAGTAAGGACCGAGGACGCAATTGAACTGTTCCGTTCGATGGGATATGACGACAAGGTCAAGCTCCTGGAAACCAGCGGGCAGACATATATCCGCTATCATACCCTCGAGGGCACTCCGGACTACTACTACGACGCCCTGGTCCCCTCGGCAGGCTACCTGAAGGTGTGGGACCTGGCTCTTTATGAGGACGGCATGCTGCTGCGCGTCCCGGACCGCCACGCCCCCGAGAAGCTGACCGTTTTCCAGCCCCAGCCCAAAACCTTCGAAGTTTTCCGCGAGAGCCTGAGGTGGAACGCAATCATGAATCTGGACAACGTGGGCGACGTCAATCACGCCTGCCAGAAGGGACATGCGGGAGAATTGATCCAGGTCGCAGAAGCCCTTCAGGAGAAGAAAATCGTCCAGATAGCCGAAGAGATTGAACGCCGGTATCGCGGCGGCGCACTGCGCCTGGTTCTGATCACCGGGCCCAGCAGCAGCGGCAAGACAACAGTAACGAAGCGCTTGAGCACACAGTTGATGGCCTGCGGCCTGAGGCCGTTGTCCGTTTCTACGGACGATTACTTTGTAAACCGTCTCGACACTCCCCGCTTCCCCGACGGTTCCTTCGACTTCGACAACTTCGACACCGTGGACCATGAGGCAATGCAGCAGGACCTCATAAAACTGCTAGAGGGGCATGAAGTCAGCGTTCCGGAGTATAATTTTGTCACCGGCCTCCGCGAGTATAAAGACAAGCGGCTCAAGCTGGAGCCGGGATCGATACTCCTGGTGGAAGGCATCCACGCCTTGAACCCCGGCCTGACCAACCTTATTCCGGACGCATGCAAATTCAAGATTTTCATCAATACCATCGTCAGCATATCCCTGGACGACCATAACTGCATTCCGACCAGCGACAACCGCCTGCTCCGACGCATTGTGCGCGACTACAACAAAGGGGCCTTCACCGCCCGGGAAACTATCAGCAACTGGCCCAACGTCAGGCGTGCGGAAGTCAAATGGATTTACCCCTACCAGGAGGAGGCCGACGTGCTGTTCAACTCCGCATACCTGGTCGAATTTGCCGTCATCAGGCTGCACGCCGAGCAGGTACTGGCCACAGTGCCCCGCAACTGCCCGGAATACAGCGAGGCAAACCGGCTGCTCAAATTCCTGAGTTACTTTACTCCGGTGAGCGACCGCGAGATTCCGCCCACTTCCCTGCTTCGCGAATTTGTCGGCGGCAGCAGCTTTAAGTACTAGTTTAAATATTAACAATCAAACACATGATACTCAGCATTCTGGATACCGACCTTTATAAGTTTTCGACATCCAACGCATACTTTCAGCTATACCCTCTTGCCGAGGGCACATTCAAATTCAACGACCGCAGCGCCGAAGTGTATGACGAGGCGTTCCTGGACGAGCTTCGCGGCGCATTTGCCGACATGGCGGCTCTGTCGCTCACCGAAGACGAGTTCGAGTATGTGTGCCGCAAGATCCGCTACGTTGCCGGCAATTACTGGGAATGGCTCAAAGGCTTCCGCTTCGAAAAGGACAAGATCCAGTGCAGCCTCGACGCCGAGGGACATCTGCAAATCGAGGTTACCGACCTGCTGTACAAAGTAACGCTGTACGAGGTTCCAATACTCGCCGTCGTGGCAGAGCTCCGCAACCGCAGGCTCGGCGCAAAGGCCGACCTGGACACAGCCATGGCACGCCTGGACTCCAAAATAGAGATTGCCAACACCAACGGTCTCGTTTTCTCGGAGTTCGGCACCAGGCGCCGTTTCTCGTCCGATCTTCACGAGGCCGTCGTGGCCAGGCTCAAGTCAAGATGCCCCAAATACTGTGCGGGCACATCCAACGTGTATTTCGCCATGAAATACGACATGATACCGGTGGGTACTTTCCCCCACGAGTGGATGATGTTCCATAGTGGCGTATTTGGTTATAAAAGAGCTAATTACCTTGGACTCGAAGACTGGATCAAGGTGTATGACGGAGCACTTGGAACTGCGCTCATCGATACATTCACCACGGCATCCTTCCTCCGCACACTCACTCTAAAACAAGCCAAACTGCTGGATGGCTTCCGCCAGGATTCAGGAGACGAAAAAGTTATCGGCGACATGATAATAGCCCGCCTGGAGGAATTCGGCATCGACCCCCGCACGAAGCTTCTGGTGTTCAGCAACGCCCTCAATTTCGAGAAATACCGCGACATTGCGGAATACTTCAGAGGCCGCATCAAGGTCAGTGCCGGCATAGGCACCAACCTTACCTGCGACCCCGGCATCCCGGGATACAAAGCGGCCAACATCGTGATGAAGCTCAGCCGCTGCCGCATGAGTTCCAAAGACCCCTGGGAAAAGGTCATCAAGATTTCCGACGACTTTGGCAAACACATGGGAGACAGCGTGGAATTTGATATCGCAGCTCACGAACTACACCTAAAGTAATGATTCTGCTCCTTGGCGCTAGCGGCCTGCTGGGCCACAACTTACTCGCGTTGCTTCTGTCGCAGGGGCAACGCGTGCGCTGCATAGTCAGAGACCGGTCGCGTCTCGACTCGAGAGTTGTGGGCATGGCCTCACCGGGGCAGCTTGACATTGTGGAAGGCTCGATACTCGACAGGGCGTTTCTGATGAAGAACCTGTGGGGATGCACCACGGCAATAAACTGCGCAGGCATTACCGATATGACGCTGGGCAGCGTGAACGAATACCGGGAGGTCAATGCGACGCTTCCTCTCATGCTCGCCCAACTCATGGACGAAACGGGAGGACACACGCTGATAGACGTCAGCACCGCCAACACCGTAGACCCGGGCTCCGCCGGCTCCCCCGCCGACGAGAGCCGCCCTTTTGGAGGGCCTTTCAGCGGATCTTTCTACGCAAGAAGCAAACGCGAAAGCGAAACCGCCCTGCTGGAGTTCGCCAAGTCGCATCCACGCCTAAGGACGGTTATCATACTGCCGGGATTCATGATAGGCCCATACGACCGCAAGCCATCATCGGGTCGCCTGCTGCTTACAGGATACAGGAAGCCGCTCATGGCGGTGCCTCCTGGCGGAAAGAGTTTCATAGACGTCAGGGACGTAGCGGCGGCAATCGTAGGAGCAATCTCGAACCCACTTGCACAAGGACGTTACCTCACGACTGGTAAATCGCTTACGCTTAAAGAGTTCTATCACATTCAGGCATCCGTCTGCGGATATCGTCAGACTTGTTTCACGCTCCCCCGTAAGATTTGCCTTGCGGCAGGAAGATTCGGAGACTGGCTCGAGAGACACGGGCGGAAGGTTCTGTTCGCAAGCCGCAACGTAAGGCAGCTCATGGTCGAAGAATGGTATGACGATTCCCGTGCCCGGAACGAACTTGGAATGCCCTGCACGCCGATAGAACGTTCGATAGAAGATTTCTTTGGTTACAATGCTCGCAAATGATATAATTTTCGCTCCTTCCACTGGCATGGGAGGCGCCGTAAGCATAGTTAGGGTCAGCGGCAACGGATGCCTGGACATAGTTGACGGCCTGGTAAGGCTGCGCCATGGCACTGCAGCATCAGCACCCGGATTCAGTCTTCGTTTTGGAGTAATAGACGGGCTGGACGAGGTGCTTGTAAGCATTTTCCGGGCCCCGTCTTCATACACCGGCGAGGACATGGCGGAGATCTCCTGCCACGCGTCGCGATATATAGTGGGAGAATTGATGAGCCGCCTTTCAGAGGCTGGAGCCAGAACCGCAGAACCAGGTGAATTCACCCGCAGGGCATTCATGAACGGCAAGATGGATCTCGCGCAGGCAGAGGCGGTTGCAGACATTATCTCAAGCACTTCTTCAGCTCAGCACCGGGTAGCCTTGAATCAAATGAAGGGCGGATTTTCGTCTGAATTGACGGAAATACGCAGGCAACTGCTCGAACTGACGTCGCTGCTCGAGCTGGAACTTGATTTCAGCGAGGAAGATGTTGAATTCGCCGACCGCGCCAAGCTGCAGTCACTGCTGGATTCCTCCATCTCCCACTGCTGCAGGCTCCGGGACTCATTCAGGGCCGGCAATGCCCTGCGCAACGGAGTTCCGGTAGCAATCATTGGTGCTCCCAACAGCGGCAAAAGCACCCTACTGAATGCTCTTCTGGGCGACGACAGAGCTATCGTTTCCGACATACCAGGAACTACTCGGGACACGGTCGAGGAAACCTGCGTTCTGGACGGGATTCTTTTCCGTTTCATAGACACTGCCGGCATCCGTTCGGCCTCCGATGAAATAGAGCGTCTGGGAATAGAAAGGACACTGCGAAAAGCAGGCGAAGCCTCCGTCGTCCTGGGGGTGATCGACTCCTCGACGTTGAGTTCAAATCAGGATTTTGAAGCAGCAACGGCAGAGATTTACAAGCTTGTGGATTTGGACAGCCAGAAGCTCATAGTTTTGGCCAATAAAGTGGATATTGGGGGCGCTAACAAAAATGTTATCGATATAAACAATTTTGTTTTAAATCCTGATAATAAACCGGATAATGTGTCTATTTTGGTGATATCAGCAAAAACAGGCCAAGGGCTCGAACAACTTCGCAAAACCCTCGTTTCAGCCTCTGAAATTGCCTCCTGGGACGGCACTTTGGTCACCAACGCCCGCCACGCCCAGGCCCTCGCCGACACCGCCGAAGCCCTCGGCCGCGTCCGCCTCGGCCTCAGCAACAACACCCCCACAGACCTCCTCGCCGAAGACCTCCGCTCCGCCCTCTCCTCCCTCGGCACCATCACCGGCCAAATCACCACCGACGAAGTCTTGGGAGAGATTTTCGGAAGGTTTTGCATCGGGAAATAAATTCTTGATACTCAACTAGTTAAAACTTAATTGGAACTTGAGTTGATATTCTGAAACTAGTTAAAAACGACTTTTTTAGAAAAGGATTGTAGCTAGTCTCGAGTTTTCAGACATTAGCTTGAATATTGTTTGTTTTCAGCAGTTTTGTCACACTTTCTGTCACAATGTTACCAAGTGTGACAGATTTTTGTCACACTTCCCCGAAATAGTTACCAAAACCGCTGATTTATGAAATGTTTTTGGAAAGTTAACACGCAAAACGCCCGGTTTAAAAATGGTACTCCCCTCCTATTCATCAAATAATGTTGTACAACAGCGTTAAACTAGTTTATTATACCGTACAAGTACCATTATTTTGAATGATTATTTCTTTTCATCCACCACATTTTCGGTTTTTCACTCCTGATTTGGCACATGTCGCATTTGGCAAATATGGACGTAACAAGTTGGAAAGTATCGAAGATTCGATGTTGCATTTCATCGGTGGTGATTAGGTTAATCAAATTACAGCGAATCACTCACCTCCGTCTTCTTGGCGTGCTTGAAGTTGATTGAGGTCTTGCCGAAGCGCCAGGTCAGGCCTAAGCGGAACTGGCGGGAATTGTACCAGCCTTCGTTGTGCTGATAGTATGTATCCGTATAGGTGTCGCGGACTGGACCGGCATAGCGGTTCTGGAAGGGCATGATGGCCGACACCGACAGGATCAGCCGGTTCTGGAGGAAGCCTTGCCGCAGGCCGAGTGAATACTCATAATCCACGCCGTGGTAGGTGCGCTGCAAGGTGATTTCGCCACCGCCCGCATCGGCAGACGCATACGCCATGGCTCCTTTCCACAGGAAGACGTTGGCGCTCAGACTGACATTCCAACTGATGCCGTCGTTCTTTTGATCCAGCGTGGGAGCGTAATAGTAGTCGTACCCAACCAAGGCCGATGTCTGGAGGCTGAACTTGTCGGAGGGGTTCCAGTTGAAACTGAGCATCTGGTCGATATGATTGTACTTCACGGCGTTCTCGTAGGTCGATACCTTGACGCCATCCGGACTGACCACAGACAGATATTCAATTTTGTTATTACAAAGGCTGCCGTAAGTGCGTGCCGTCAGGTCCCATTTGTCCCCGCTGGTGCGATAAATGAGTGTCAAGGCATCGGAGACGACAGTACGCAGATCGGGATTACCGTGCATCCGGCTATAGGGAGACTCTTCGGCGATATAAGGATTGAGGTAGCTCACGCTGGGCCTGCCCAGGCGGCGGGTATAGGATAGCGCAAGCGAGTTCTTCGGATCGATCTGCCAGGCCGCATTGAGGTACGGGACGATGTTGAAGTTGCTATTGTCGAAGGTGATGTCCCTGGAAGCGCTCTTGGAGAGTCCCCGGTTCAAGGTGTATTCCAGTCGGGTGCCGGCCTTTAAGGTGAGCTTGCTGAACTTGTACCCATAGCTGGCATAGGCCGCAAAAATGTGCTGCTTGTAGTCCAGGTCGTTGACGTTGGAATTGTCAATGTACCATTCATTCTTGGCGTAGTCCCATAACTCATCCTTGGAATCGGCCACGTGGCTGCGCAGCGTGTATTTGCCTCCGGCTTCAATCTGGTGCTTCTTCCGCAGGGTGGCGAAGTAGTCGATCTGTCCGATCTGCTGGATGGTGTGCTCCGTATTGAAGGAATGCCGGTGATAGTCCGGATAGTTCAGGACAGGCTTCACGATAATGTTGTTGTCCGTGCTGTTCGGATTCCCGTCGATGGAATAGCTGAAGGTCAGGATACCGCCGTCATTCCGGAATGTCTTCTGGTAAGCCAGTTCGCCGGAGAAGGTGTTGTACCGGTTCGTCCGAACCGTCGGTTCCAGCATTTCAACGGTCTTGACATGGTCGGTATTCCAGAACGTTTCCGTGATGTCGTAAGTGCTCAGAATCTTCTGGAAGTTCGTCCAGCCCGAAAGGGTGATAAGATTCAGGGAATCCGGTTCATAACTGGCTTCCAGGGAGAATGCGCCGATGCGATAGGTATTATCGCTATCAAACTCCAGTTTCTGATAGTGGTTTGTCTCGCTGGTGTAATTTTCTATGTCGGTGACACCGTGGACCGTCGGACTTGGGTAATAGGTTCCGCTGGCATTCGCGCTGAAGGTGAACTTGCCCAGCTGGGCATTCAGATAGCCGTTTCCGCTTACAGTGCCGAGGGTGCTTGCATTGGCTCCAAGCGAACCGCTGTAGCCCGATTTTAGGCGCTTGGCCATCACGATATTGATGATGCCACCGATGCCTTCCGCATCGTATTTTACCGGCGGATTGGTGATGACCTGGATCTCCTTGATGGACGATGCCGGAATGGTCTTGATGAGCTGGTTGAAGTTCCGGGCCAGCATACCGGTGGAACGACCGTTCACCAGCACCTTGTAATCTTTACTGCCGTTCAGCAGCACCTCCTCGTCACCATTGATGCTGAGCATTGGCACATTCCGGAGAATGTCGATAAGATTGCTGCCAGCCGACAACGGGTCTGCTTCCACGTTATAGGTAAGTTTGTCGGCATCGGTCGTAA
>CAMJHF010000012.1 GCA_946405435.1 uncultured Bacteroidales bacterium | reverse complement strand
GGCCGTCTCCAACCACTTTTGTCCGAGTCACCAACCGTTTTTGTCCACATTACCGTAGCCTGTACGCGGCATCACCGGAAACGGTCACAAAGACAGACAGCATTATGAACCTGTTGGAAAACATCTGTGAAACAGTAAAGGAAGCCGCACGGCTGATGGTCCGGGAAGGTTTCTCCATAAAGGAGAAGGACTCTGTAGAGAACATCGTCACCAGTTCCGATGTGGCGGTGCAGGAGTATTTGACCGCAAAACTTGCGGATATTCTGCCCGGCAGCGGGTTTCTCTGCGAAGAAGAGGACCTGGCGGACCTGAACCACGAATTCGTCTGGATTATCGACCCTATTGACGGAACCGCCAACTATGCCAGGGGAAACGAGAACTGCTGCATCAGCGTCGCCCTCGTAAGGAACTGGAACCCGGTGATGGGCGTTGTCTACGGCCCCTGGAGGGATGAACTCTACTGTGCCGAGGCCGGGAAGGGTGCATTCTGCAACGGCTCGCCCATACATGTCTCGGAGCGTCCCTTCGAGAATGGCATCTTCTATACGGCCATGTCGACCTACCGTAAAGAGTTTGCGAAGACATGCAGCGACATCATCTACGACATCTACATGGAATGCAATGACTTCCGCCGCACCGGAAGTGCAGCCGTTGAGCTTTGCCTCATGGCCCGCGGCGTTGCGGAACTATACTTCGAGATGCGCCTGATGCCATGGGACTACGCCGCTGCGGCTGTCATACTCAAAGAGGCCGGTGGTTTCATCTGCGGTTTCGACGGCGCCTGGCCGTCCTTGACAAAGCCTTCCCTGGTTGTCGCCGCAAACTCCGAAAAAAGCATGAAGCATATTCTCGGAACCGTACGCCGCCACCTGCAGTCTCTTCCCTATTGACGCTTGCCCGGGATCAGAACTTATCAGTCATCCAGCGACACCACCCTATACTTGGTTGAGCCAAGGCCGTTCTCTTCGGCACGGTAGACGATACGGATGCCGTGGCGCTGGTTGATGCGGTCTATAAGAGCCTTCGTGTCGTTGTCCTTGTCTTCAGGAACTGCGAAGACCTTGTCTATGCAGAACTTGTCCAGTGCTACCGGATCGAGCGATGCGGCTATTCCTATGTCCTGAATGGTAGGTTCGTGAGGGTTGCCGTCGCAGTCACAATCTATTGACAGATTGTTCATTACATCGATATAAACCACATTCCCCCTGTAGTAGTCATGTACGGCCTGCGCCGCCGCAGCCATGGATTCAATGAAGGGAGTGTTCTTGTCCGGAGACAGGAACCAGCCGGCAGGAGCGTGCAGGTCTCCGTTCGCCTCCGCCTTCTGGTGCTTGCCGGCAGAATGGATGTTGACCTTGCCGTTGGGGGAAGCGACTCCGATGGATGCGTTCTTGAGCACGCCGCCGAAACCACCCATGGCATGTCCCTTGAAATGTGCGAGATTGATCATGAAGTCATAATTCTGCACATGGGACCCGACTATGTCGTACTGAATCCATTTGGTATCCTTGACTGGAATCTTGATCTCGCCCTCCTCGTCCATGATGTCTACAGCCGCCACATCGTTGTATCCCCGCTGGGCAATCTCGGCCCTGTGGGATTCAGTCGTGGACCGGCTCCCGCCGTATGCCGTGTTGCACTCCACCAGCGTACCGCCGACCTTACGGACCAGCGGGGCTATAAGCTCCGGAGAGAGGTTGTTTGACTGGGCGGATTCGCCGGTAGAAATCTTTACGGCCACACGCCCCTTTGCCTCAACGCCGAGCGCCTCATATATACGCACCAGGCTCGCAGGAGTGATTTCGCGGGTGAAATAGACGACGGACGCGGCGTCGTCAGACTCTGTACTTGCTACAGCGCCGCTGCGTGCCGGACTGCCGCAGGAGACTGCAAGCAGGGCGGCGAAGACGATAAGTAAAATGTTCTTTTTCATGCTATAAAGCTAAAGAGAAACTCTTTGATATGCAAGACGTTCATCGCCGGAGAGCAGGAAGATGACGCCGCAGTACTCAAAGCCGTAGGCTTCAAGGACATGTTGCATGATAGTGTTGTCCCGGTGAGTATCCACCCGGATGTTGGAATCCTGGGTGAAGCACCAGTCCATAATAGTCCTGAACACTCCGTGCACGTCCGGCAGGCTTCCTATTCTGTGCACGACATGGTATGGCCGGAGATCATCCAGCCACCTTCCGTCAAATATTTCGCGATATGTCGGCTCCGGCGAAGGGATGAATGCGAAATACCCAGAAATCCTACCGCCGTCCAGCACAACCTTGCCGTAGCCGGAAGAAATATCGGACCGTATTATATCCTCGCCGGGATATCCGTTGACCCACTGCCCGGAATTACCGGAGTAGCGCATAATCTTCTTGGCCGCATCCAGAACGGCCATTATGCTCCCGATGTCCCCTGGGCGCGCGGCTCTGACGGTTAAACCATTCACGGCCTGAAATAAACACCTTCGGCCTTGAGCTCGGACTGGAGCAACTTGACATCCAGGGTCCTTGGAGCCACGCCCTCGCGGGCGCACAGGGCGGCAGCCTTGCCGGCAGCCTCGCCAAGGCACATCGCCGGGCCCATTACACGTACCGAGGCCAGCGCCAGATGAGTGGCGGATATATCGCGGCCGGCACAAAGCAGCCCGTCCACCTTGAGCGGCACCAGCGAACGGTAAGGAATGTCGTAGCAATCCGGGCACCACATCAGCGTGCAGTCCCCTCCTACGGGATGATGCAGGTCCACAGGATAAGCCGCCACGCCTATCACGTCGGGGAAACGGGCGCAGTCGAAGATATCCTGCTCGGTCAGAACATATTCGCCCACGATGCGGCGGCTTTCGCGTATGCCCATGAAAGGTGCTACACGGTCCACATACGCATTTTCGAAACCGGGTATGAAAGCTTTGAGGTAGCGTACGATTTCGGCGTTCTGGCGGATGCAGATTTCTTCGCCTTTTGTGTATTGCTCAGGGTCGGTGGAGTCCACGCCGTTGACGCGTGACATGTTCACCCACCATTCGTCGGGAGCCATGCCGGTCATGAAGATGGTGCGCTCCACAGGCAGCTTGTACCCCTGTTCGCGGGCCTGCCGGATCTGGTTGCGGAATCCGACCATGGTGCAGTTGTCATCCGCGCGGAAGAACTCGTTGGGGATGAAATCGATATCGTATATGTCGGGGTGGTCGGCCACGGCGTCGCGCAGTTTGCGGGAGTCCACCCCGCGCATGGAGAACATGAGCGTCGGGGGCTGGGCGATGCCGTCGTCATTGCCGTATGCCATGGGAGCGCCGGCCCGGAAGGCTACGTCGCCGTCGCCGGAACAATCCACGACTGTCTTGGCCAGGATGGCTTCCCTTCCCTTCTTTGACTCTATTATGACGCCCTTCACCGTGCCGTCTTCCACTATGGCGTCCACGCACATGACATACATGAGCACCTTCACGCCGCACTCTTCCATGATTTCCCAAGCCAGGCGCTTGGTGCCCTCCGGATCAATCATGGTAAGGCTCACGTGGAGAGGACATGCCCTGTGGTGAGTAGCTTGTCCGCGCTCGCGCAGGCGCTGCACGAACTGCAGCGGCAGGCCTTTTATAATCTCGTTGCCCTTGCGGCCCAGAAAGCCCAGGAGGGGCAGGCCCTGCGTCATATTGCCGCCGAGCGAGCCGCGATTCTCGATAAGCATAACGCTGGTACCCTTGACCAGGGCTGCAGCCTGGGCGGCCATAAGTCCTGCAGGGCCGCCGCCCACTACCAACACATCTACTTCATCCCGTACCGGAATCGCTCTTGCCGGTTCATTGACAGTCTTCATAACTATTTTTGCATTAAGAATATCAAAGACAAATATAATCAACTTTTTTGTATATATTTGCTTTCTATACACGTGTAATAGCAATATCTCCATGATCTCCCCCCTGTCCCAATCTCAGTTGAGCATTTATCTCGCTTGTCAAGGATTAAAAGAAAGCGACGGCAACTATCAGCTGGCATTCCTCTACCGACTGCCAGAAACCATAGACCCCGAGCGCCTGAAAACGGCTTTCGAGAAGGTCCAGAAGGCCCATCCCTATATGCTTTCCAGACTGGTCGTCCACGATGGTGAGCCATGCATGGACACCCCCGACGACCCCGAGCCCTATGTGCCGCTGCTCGAGAAACTGGACCGCAGCACGCTCGGCCAGGCCATGAGCCTGGACATCGACCCGGACAGCGGAAAAAGCGGACCTCTCGTAAGGAACGAAGTTTACAAGACCCCCGAAGGGAACTTCCTGTATTTCGACGCCCATCATATCCTCTTTGACGGAGCATCTACATATTTGATACTGAAAGACCTGAATGCCGCATACGAAGGGGGCGAACCGGCAAGGGAAACCGTGAGCGGGGCGGACGTCGCCATCAAGGAGGCGCAGTTGCGCTCTTCAGAAGCCTTCGAGGAAGCCAGGCAGTGGTATGCCGGCACCTTCGGCCCCGGGGCTGAAACCCTGTCCCACATCATCCCGGACAAAAACGGGGAGCAAGAGGCTTACAAAGAACTTATGGTCGAGCTCCCTCTCGACCGTGAGGCGATGCGCTGCGTCACGGAACGCTACCGTTACGCAGAGAGCGTCCTGTTCACCGCTGCATTCGGCATCACGCTCGCAGCATGGAACGCCGACGACAAAGCGGTATTCACCAGCATCTGGAACGGCCGAAAGGGCCTTTCCGGCGGTGTGGGCATGCAGGTCCACACGATACCCGTGTACGTCGATGCAAAACCCGACAAGACTTTGACGGAACTGCTGGACGCAATGAAGGACCAGACCGTCGGCATCCGTTCCAGAGGCTTCTACTCATTCGCGGACTGCGTCAGGGATCTTGGGCTCCAGAACGAAATCAACTTCGGCTTTCAGGGCCAGTTCACCCTTGAAAGGCCGGCCCTGGTCCTGGGCGGAGAAACCATAGAAGGCGAAGACCTCCGCACCAACCCTCCCGGAATCGGCCTTTCGACAGAGTTTTTCACATCCGCCGACGGCCCCTACAAGATGCGTTTCTGGTACCGGAGCGACCGCTACTCCGAAGCCATCCTCCGCAATCTCGCGGAGAGTTTCTCCGCCACGGTTCTCTCCATGGCGTCAGCTTCGGTCGTAAAGGAACTACAATACTGCTCCGCGCAGCAGACAGCCGCACTGGACGGATTCCAGCCCTCCGCGCAGATTCCCGACCCTACCGTGACCGTCCTGGATCTTTTCCGCCGGCAGAATCCGCACAATACCGCCGTGGTCTACAAAGACAAGAAATACACATACGGCGAGGTTGACCTTCTGTCCGACCGCCTGGCGGCATACATAGAGAAGAACATCGGCACCCGGAAGGTGGTATCCATCCTGATAGGCCGCAACGAATACACAGTAATCGCCACACTGGGAGTCCTGAAGGCAGGCTGCGCCTACGAGCCTCTCGACCCCTCCTACCCGGCAGACCGCCTCAAATTCATGGTCGAGGACGCCGGGAGCGCCCTCCTGATTACCGGAGAAGGCCTTGATATCGAAGGCTTTGACGGTCCGAGACTCAAAGCGGCGGACATTCCGGCGCTTCCGGACGAAAAGCCAGCCGCCGGCCCCAAGGCGGACGACCTGCTGGTCCTCCTGTATACGTCCGGCTCTACCGGCACCCCCAAGGGCTGCATGCTTCCGCACAGAAGCGTCTCCATGTATGCCCGCAACAATTCTTCCATCCTGGGAGTGGGTCCGGACTCACGCATGACCGCCTATGCCAGCTTCGGATTCGACGCTTTCATGTCAGACCTGTTCACCGCCCTTGTCAGCGGCGCGGCCCTGTACATCATTCCGGAAGAGATCAGGCTGGACCTTCCCGCCCTCAAGGATTATTTCGAGGAGAATGCGATCACGCATGCTTTCATGACCACGCAGGTCGCTACCCAGTTCGCAATAAACTATCCCAAAGTCAGTTCGCTCAGGGTACTCTATACCGGAGGCGAAAAGCTCTCTTCCTTCCCGCTTCCTGAATACCGGCTGTTCAACTGCTACGGCCCTACAGAAAGCACTGTGTATGTAATATACAAAGAGGTCAAGACCGAGGAGCCCGAAATCCCTATCGGCACCCCTGTCCCGGGAGTTCACGCCTTCGTTGCGGCCAAGGGCGGACAGCGCGTTCCGGCCGGAGCGGCAGGCGAACTGCTGGTGGCCGGCGGCCAGGTCGGCGACGGATACCTGGGGCTTCCCGACAAGACCGCGGAAGTATTTGCCGACAACCCCTACGAAAGCGATCCTCTGTACAAGAAGATGTACCGCACCGGTGACGTCGTGCGCTTCCGCCCCGACGGAGACATTGAATTCATCGGACGCAAGGATTCACAGGTGAAAGTGCGCGGTTTCCGCATCGAACTCAAGGAGGTCGAAAGCGTCATCCGGGAGTACGGCCCAATCAAGGATGTCACCGTACAGGCCTTCGACGAAGAGGTTGCAGGCGCAGGGAAATACCTGGTCGCCTACATCGTCGCCGACAGCCAGGTGGACATCAGCGCCCTGAACGCCTTCATCGCCGAGCGCAAACCTCCTTACATGGTACCTGCGATAACCATGCAGATAGACGCCATTCCGCTGAATGTAAACCAGAAAGTGGACCGCAAGGCCCTGCCTAAGCCCCAGCGGCAAAGCACCGGGCAGGCCCGCTCCGAGAATGCTCCCTTCAACATCCTGGAAGAAGAAATAGCGGACCTGATCCGCCGGGTGGCCCGAATCGACGGTTTCGGCCTCACGGAGCCGCTGCTCTACTACGGTCTGAGTTCATTGAGCGCCCTCAGGCTTGCCACCGAGCTCTACAAGAAATACGGCGTGCAGGCAGACATGAGCAGTTTTGCCCGGACAGCATCGCTGCAGACGATTGAGAACGAGGTGCTCAAAGTAATGATGAGCGCCAAGACGGCAGGAGCCTCCGCTGAGCTGTCATCCTTCGACGATACGCCCCAGGAGCTCTCTTTCCAGCAGGAAGGAGTGTACTACGACTGCATGAAAGCGCCGCAGGAAACGCAGTACAACATCCCCATGCTCTGGCACTTCCCCGAAGGGACCACGGCCGAAGCTGTGAAGGATGCGGTGCTCAAGGTGCTCAAAGCCCATCCCGGCCTCCAGACCTGCTTCAAGGAAAAGGACGGAAAAGTATTCGCCGTCCCCGGCGACACGGAACCGACGGTGGAAATAGAGAAGATTGACGGCAGCGTAAGCGCCGAATCGTTCAAGCCGGAATTCGTGAAGCCCTTTGATCTGGCAAGCGCCCCCCTCTACCGTGTCAAAGTGCTGGATACGCCGGACGGCGTGCTCCTCGCTACGGATTTCCATCATCTCATCTTCGACGGCGCCTCCTACGACATCTTCGGAAAGCAGCTGTCCGCAGCCATGAAGGGAGTCCAGCCGGAGCCTGAAAGCTATTCATACGCCCATTATGTGCACGACCAGAAATCGTCCAGGGACTCCGAAGAGTTCAAGCAGGCGAAGGAGTTCTTCGCCAAACAGCTGGAAGGCCTGGAAGAAGCTTCCGAAATCCTTCCCGATGTCCCTGGAGGCACAGGCGGCGGCCGTGAAATGTACGTGGAGGAGCCCGTGGGCGCATCGGTTGCCCAGTACTGCAAAGAGATTGGAATCACTCCTGCAAGTTACTTCCTTGCAGCCACTTACATTGCAGTAGCAGCCTTCTCCGGCAAGCGATCGGTCTACATCTGCACCGTTTCCGGAGGCCGCGGCAACCTCAGGACTTCGGAGACCATGGGCATGTTCGTAAACACACTTGCCCTCTCCGGAAACGTCGGCAAGGCCCCCGTCAGGGAGTATCTTAAGAAGGTTCATGAAGACTTCTCGCAGACTCTGGCTCACGAAAACTATCCTTTCACCGCAGTGGCGGCAGAGCATGGTTTCCGTCCCAGGATCATGCTGGCATATGAGGTAGGCGTAGTAGAAAAAGAATCCGGCGTGAGGGCCGAAGTGATGGAAACCGGCTACCCCAAATTCCCAGTCAGCGTTTTCGTAGACGGAGAAGAAGGCAGCGAGCGCCTTGTCGTAGCCTACGACAACCAGCTCTACAGCGAGGACATCATCCGCCAGTTCGCACAAACCCTTGCCTGCATAGCAAGGAACCTCAAGGACTCCCCCACCACGGCCGATGTTCCCCTGGTCAGCGAGAGCCAGGTGGCCACCCTCGACAGCTTCAACCACTATTCGATAGATTACGACAAGTCGCAGACCATCGTCTCGCTCTTCCGTTCCTGCGCCGCTGCCGTGCCGGACAATATCGCCGTCGCTGCCGCCGGAAGCACCTGGACATATGCAGAGGCGGACAGGATTACCGACCGGCTGGCTGCGCACATCGCCTCAAAGGGCCTTGGACGTGAGAACGTAGTATCCGTGCTGATAGGCCGCAACCAGTGGATGGCGCTTGCCTCGCTGGGCATCCTCAAGGCAGGATGCGCCTACCAGCCGCTCGATCCCTCCTACCCTAAGGAAAGACTGGAATTCATGCTCAAGGACTCCGGCGCCGGGCTGCTGATTGCCGACGAAGAGCTTCTTGACATCATTCCGGACATGGGCATTCCCGTCCTCAAGACCTCCGACATACCAGGTCTCCCGGATGGCGCCGTACCGGAAGGGCCTTGTCCCGAGGACCTTTTCATCCTGCTCTACACCTCCGGCACCACAGGCGTCCCCAAGGGCGTCATGCTGGAGCACCGCAACCTCGTGAACTTCTGCGCCTGGTACCGCAGCTACTACAACCTCCGGCCGTCCGACAGGGTAGCGGCATACGCCAGCTACGGCTTCGACGCCAGCATGATGGACACCTATCCCGCCCTCACCACGGGCGCCTCCGTGTACATCATCCCGGAGGACACCCGCCACGACATGTCGGCGCTGGATGCATTCATCACCGACAACGGCATAACGCACAGCTTCATGACCACCCAGGTTGGCGTGATGTACGCCAAGCATTTCCCCGGTAACACCAGTCTGAAGCACCTGTCGGTAGGCGGAGAAAAGCTGGTCTCCACAGACCCGCCGGTATACAGTTTCTACAACGGCTACGGTCCCACGGAGTGCACGGTATTCTCCACCATTTTCCAGGTCAAAGCCAAAGAGGACAATATCCCCATCGGACATCCGCTGGACAATGTGACACTATACGTCGTAGACAGGGAATTCCGCCGCCTGCCCATAGGAGCTTCCGGAGAGCTGATAATCGCAGGTTCCGGCGTGGGAAGAGGATACCTCAACCAGCCAGAGAAGACGGCACAGACATTTATCGAGAACCCATTCGTCAAGGGCATGCGCGCCTACCGTTCGGGAGACGTGGTGCGCTACCGCGCCGACGGCAACATAGAATTCATTGGCCGTACCGACTCGCAGGTGAAGATACGCGGATTCCGCATCGAGCTCAAGGAAGTCGAGGCCGTGCTTCGCGAAATGCCCGGCGTGGCAGATGTAACCGTACAGGCCTTCGACAAAGCCTCGGGAGGAAAGTTCCTGGCGGCGTACGTTGTCTTCAACGGCACTTTCGACGCCGGCAAGGCTGCCGCCTTCATACGCGAGCGCAAGCCGCCGTACATGGTCCCGGAAAGCTTCATGCAGCTGGACAGCATCCCGCTGAACGTCAATCAGAAAGTGGACCGCAAGGCCCTTCCGGCCCCGGTGCTGACGTCCGGCGGCGAGTACGTCGCTCCAGAGACCCCAGTAGAAAAGACGCTTTGCGATGTGTTCGCATCCGTGCTGGAAATCGACCGGGTGGGAGCCACCGACAACTTCTTCGACCTCGGAGGCACGTCGCTCGTGGTCACCAACGTCCTGGTGGAAGCCCAGAAGGCTGGCCTGTCATTCGCCTACGCCGACGTGTTCACCCATCCCACCGCCAGAAGCCTCGCCGCCTTCCTTGCCGAGGGCGACAAAGAGCCCGCAGGAGAGATGAGCGTACAGGATTATGACTACACCGCCATCAACAATCTCCTTGCCGGGAATACCCTGGAGGCATACCGCAACGGGAAGCAGCAGCCCCTGGGCAAGAATATCCTGCTCACCGGCGTCACCGGCTACCTGGGCATACACGTCCTGCGCAGGCTCCTTATGGACACGCCGGAAGATACGGTAGTCTGGTGTCTCATCCGTTCGCGCAAGAACGGAAGCACCAGCAGCTGGCTGAAGGAGATGATGATATACTATTTCCCCGAAGATTATCTGAATCTGATGGGAAGGCGCATCCGCATCATCCAGGGAGACATCACCGAGAAGTCCGTGTTCCAGTCCCTGCTCGACAGCGGCACGCCCATCGACCTGGTGATCAACTGCGCCGCCAACGTCAAGCACTTCTCGAAGGGCAACGACATCGAGGAGGTGAACTACTACGGAGTGAAGAATATCGTGGACTTCTGCATGCGCAATGGCGCCCGGCTCGTACAAATATCCACCGAAAGCGTGGGTGGCTCAAGCCTTGGCGTGCGTCCGGCGGTCTTCAACGAGCAGCAGCTGTACTTCGGGCAGATGACCGACAACCAGTATGTCCACTCCAAGTTCCTCGCCGAACGCTATATCCTGGAGCATATGACCGAGCATACGCTGAACGCCAAGATTATCCGTGCTGGGAACCTCGCGCCACGCGCCTCCGACGGAGAATTCCAGATGAACATGCGCTCAAACGCCGCGATGGGGCGCATTCGCGCCTGCAAGCTGCTGGGCGTATTCCCCTATTCCGGCATGACCGCCAGGGTGGAGTTCTCGCCGATCGATGAAACCGCCCAGGCGGTAGTGCTGCTGTGCGGTACGCCCCGTGAAAACTGTGTGTTCCACCTTTCCAACAACCATCTGATTCCCATGGAAGACGTACTTCGCCGGCTGTCCCTCGTCGGCAACAAGCCGCTTCGCTATGTGGAGGCAGAAGAATTCAACGCCGCCCTGCAGAAGGCAATGCTGGATCCCGTCCTGGCACAGGACATGTCTCCCCTGATTGCCTACTCCCAGGCAAGCGGGAAGGAGCCTCAGGTTCTCAACTGGCCGTCGACGAGCTTCACAGTCCAGATCCTGTTCAGGCTCGGATTCCACTGGAACACCTCGTCCGCCGAATACTTTGACCAGACGTTCAACGTGCTCGACATGATGAACTTCTTCGAGCCTTGACGACGGTCCGGCCCTCACAACGCTACATCCTTCTTCTTTGGAGCAGTCAAGCGTATTCAGCAACCGCCTGACCGACAGAAACTTACAACTTTTCCCGGGGGAATCTGCCCCCGGGAAGCATGTGTAAAGTACTGAGGAGCAGGCTGTTGACAAAAACGCTAAGATTGCCGGACAGGCGGCTGGAGCCCGGGGTGCGGAACAAACAAAGTCTATTAAATTGTAAATAGAACTTAAATAATGATTATCTTTGCCTGATATGAAACTAAAACACATAATTACAGCCCTGACAGTAATAATCGCGTGCTCCTGCAGCACCGGAACAATAGACCTAAAAGATTCTCCTCTCGTCCTGCGCGAGTTCACGGCAACTCTCGACGGCGGCACTAAAACCAGCCTCCAGGAGGGCGGCAAAGTGCTTTGGGACGCTTCGGGAGAGTCCATCACCCTTGTGGACTCCCAGGGCAACACTTATAACTTCACCCAGAAAAGCGTCAGCGAAGACCGCCGCACGGCCTCCTTCACAGGTTCCGCGCCCGAAACAGGCCTGGTGCTCGCAGCCTACCCTGCCGCCGAAGGCCTGAACTATGACGACGGCGCCGTATCGCTCACCATCCCCCGGGAGCAGAAAGCCCTCCAAGGAGGTTTCCCCGCCCCCAACATCACGCTGGCCAAGGTGACAGACGGATCCAACTCGCTGGCTTTCAAGAACGTATGCAGCCTCATAGGCATCCAGGTAAATGCCGCCGGCGTAAATTCTGTGAGCATCCGCGCCACCGAGACCTCGGGAGGGGCCCTGACCGGCAAGGCGCTGGTGGACTTTGACGGCGACGCCCCCTTCGCAGTTTCCGACGTCTCCACGGGCGGCAATTCCATTATCCTCAGCGGCCCCCTGACCAGCGGCAACATCTACTACGCCATGGCCTGGCCCGGTACATACAGCGGCTTCACCGCCACTTTCACCGATGCAGACGGCCGCACCGCCACCTTCACAAAAGACGCCACGTTCACCCTCAAGCGCAGCAAGATCCTCCCAGTCAGCACTTTTACAATAAACGAATCGGACTGGAACGGCGGAGAGCCTGCAGGCGGCACGGCAATGCTCACCTACAGCGAGCTGCAGAATCCTTCCACCTATGTCAAGGGTTACAATAACCCCACCACCTACACCAACAGCTACGGCAGTTGGGACATTTGCGCGTACAATGCTTCCGGCGCCTATCAGCTCAACAGCGGCAAAGTCGCTTACATCGGCACCCCGAAGTTCGACGGCACCATAAGCACCGTAGTCATCAAGAACGTTTCGGACCGCAGCGGCAACTTCATCCTCTGCAAAGAGCACGGCACCGATACTCCCCCCTCGTCCGGCACCATCACGGGCGCATTCAAAGGCGAGTGCACCGTGACCATAGACGCATCCTCGCTTGCCTCCGACAAACTGTACATCCGTTCTTCCGCCATGTCCCACATCACGGAAGTCACGGTTGTCTGGGGTTCCGGCTCACAGGAGCCCTCTGGACCGACGGTCACCACCCTCCCGGCCGACGAAATCGCCATGGCGGACGCTACCCTGCATGCATCATTTACCGGCATCCCCACGAATCCCGACCCCACGGCGGCATTCTTCCGCTGGGGCACGTCCGGGGGCAGCCTGGGCAACGCCGTCTACGACAATGAAACCCTGCTCAACACCTCCGCCGGCACCTTCAGCGCCCCTCTCACCGGACTTGAAGAAAGCACCACCTATTATTACCAGGCGGTGATAACCCTTGCTGACGGCACCGACGTAGAAGGCGCTGTAATGAGTTTCCGCACCAAGAGCTCGCAGCAAACGGCCGACCTGGGATACCTCGACTGCTACGAGGTCCCTGCAGTTGATGTAACCGGCAGCATGGTGAGCGGCAACGAGGTTTCCGGCCGCGGCTACCGCTGGTACCGCTTCGACACGCCGAGTTCCATGCGCAAGGTCGTCACCCACACATTCAATGACCCCGGCAGGCAAACCCGCAACTACACAGTTCTGGTGGACGGCAACAAGAAGGCTCCGCTATGGGATGCCTTCATAATGCACAAAGAAGTCTTCTTTGATTCCAATCTCGGCCGTGGCAACTGGACCACCGATCCGGCCATTCCTTCAAGCTGGCAGAACAGCGAGACCCTGGGCAACTATCACAAGGGGCATCTTGTGGCCTCCAATTACCGTCAGAATTATAAATCGGCCCGCAACCAGACTTTCTATTACACCAACCAGGCTCCGCAGTACCAGACAAAATTCAACGACGGCATATGGAACTCCATGGAGCAGCGGATAGCCGCCATTGCTCCAACTGGTTCCGACACTTTATACGTTGTGGTAGGTGTGCTGTACGAAGGTTCGGTACAGAGTATCGACGGAGTCCCCATTCCCAGTCACTTCTACACATGCCTCATGAAGTGCTCGTTCAACACAAGCAAACTCATGACCGGAGCACAGGGCTGCGCCTATCTGTTTGAGAACAGGCCCTACGACGGCAGTTCATACAACAGCTACAAATGCACCATCAAATCGGTGGAGCAGCGTGCCGGCTTCGACTTCTTCCACAACGTTCCGGACGAATTCGAGTCCAGTGCCGAGCAGCAAACCGCCGGCATATTATAGCTGCCGCAGCGCCCCTGCGGCACGCGTTCCAAAAGCCTAACGGCTGACCAATTGCATCCGCGCCTGGAGCTCCCAGGTGCGGATGCGGTCTTTATAGAGGTTGTTGCGGTTTACGGCTTCGATGTCCAGGGTCCCGTCGGAATTGCCTCCCCAGCGGCGGCAGTTGTACATGACCTCATAGATCCGTCCGATACGGTATTCGCGGCTTATCCTGAGCGCCACGGCATAATCTTCGCCGTATTTGGTAGTGGGGAAATTAATCTCGCGAAGCAGCGGGGTCCAGAAGCCGCGAGGCGCCCCCAGGCCGTTGACTCTCAGGGCGTTGTTGCGGCCGTTGTCGGGAGTCCATTCGCGGTGGTCTATTATTCCGGGGGGCAGAGGGTTGAGGTCGAAGTCCGTCAACTGGTAAGTGCCGACGACCATGGCGCAGCCCTGCTCGCGGAAAGCGTCGACGAACTTCTGCACGGTATGGCAGTCCGAATACATGTCGTCGGAATCCAGCTGCAGGGCGAAACGTCCGCATTTCGGATGATGGACAGCTGCGTTCCAGTTGCCTCCTATGGCATGGTAGGTCTTGTCCTGGGCTATGTATATCAGCTTGGGATCGTCGAGGAAAGATTTGATGACGTCTACCGTCCCGTCGGTGCTGTTGTCGTCCACGACGATCACATTGTAGGGAAAATCAGTTTCCTGCGAGAGTGCGGACTTCAGGGCGTCGCCTATGGTGCGCACGCGGTTGCGGCAGGGAATGACCACGGAAGCCTCCACATCGAAGGGAACGCTGCCAAGGTCCACCTCCTTGAACACAGGCTCAAGATAAGCTCCGATGCGCTTGAGGTGGGAGGTACATGCCTGTTCCATCTCCACCTGGACGGCACGGTTGCGGGGGTCCACGTAGTCGAAGAGTTTCTCGCCGGAAGAACGGCGGTCGGATTCGATTTCGTAGTACAGGAATTCATTGACATGCACCAGGGGGCCAAGCTCCGACACCCGGAGCCGGAGGTCATAGAGTCCGGCATATTGATAATCGGCGTCCATTGCGGCCACCGCCTTCCGGAGGCATTCGGTCCGGTACACCTGCACGCCTCCGAAGTCGAAATCGTCACGAAGCGACCCTGGCTGATAATCGATTACAGGGGCCGGGGCCTCTCCGTCGAAGTGGTCGGCGTAAATTAAGGCTGCACCGGTGTCACCTGCAATCTGCAGCAGGCGTTCCAGCCCGAACTGCACCCAGCGGAGCCGGGTAGTGCGCGTATATATGAGTGTATACTCGGTATCCGCCTGCGCGGCAACTTCCTTGACCTGCGCGGTCGAGCAGCGCAGCGGAAGGTCAAATCTCTTTAGGTCCATTGTTCTTTTTCTTTTCGTAGATAAGCCATGCGGCGAGCTGCACTATGGCAAGAGCAGCCCACAGCACCCCGAAGAAAGGAGTGTAGCCGGCATTGATTCCAAGGCATGTCTTGTCTACACAAATGAAGGTCATGCACACGCTGAACATGAAGACGGCGGGAATGCCGGCGATGAGGAACTGCCAGCCGCCATGATACTTGCGTGCCAGCCAGACTGTTGCCGTGCCGAGGAAGAACGTGGCAAGAAGCTGGTTGGAAAGGCCGAAGTAGCGCCAGATGATGTTGAAGCCGTCCTCGTTGGCCACGTTGAACCACAGGAGCAGGCCAACGGCAATGAAAATGGGAAGGCTGACGGCAAGGCGGGAGCCGATCTTGTCCTGCTTGAGATGGAGGAAATCCGCAATGTTCAGGCGGGCGCCGCGAAGGGCGGTATCTCCCGACGTGATGGGAGCAGCGACCACACCCAGAACGGCAAGGATGCTGCCCACGATGCCGAGCCAGTGCTTGCTCACCGCAGTTACTACCTGCGGGGCGGACGCAGACTGCAGTCCGCACTCGGCCATTCCACCGTCGAAGAAGAAATAGGAGCTGACAGCAGCCCAGATCAGAGCCACTATGCCCTCAACTATCATTGCCCCGTAGAAGATGGGACGTCCCATCTTCTCATTCTTCAGGCACCTCGCCATGATAGGACTCTGAGTGCCGTGGAAGCCGCTTATGGCTCCGCAAGCCACGGTGATGAAAAGGCAGGGGAAGATGCTCTGTCCTTTGACGCCCACGCTGGGTGCGCGGTTCTGCAAGCCATCCCAGAACTCAGGTATCGAAGGCCACTTGATAAAGAGGCATACCATGAGCGAAACGGCCATGAACAGCAGCGCAATGGCGAAAACAGGATAGATCTTGCCTATTATCTTGTCTACCGGCAGAAGTGTGGCGATGATGTAGTAGCCGAGTATGACTATGGCCCAGATGAGGATGGCCCGGGAAGATCCGTCGCCCGCTATATCCCCGAGAATCAGGGCGGGGCTGTACACGAACACCGTTCCCACCATCAGCAGCACTATTGTCGTGAACACGATGATGACTCCCCTGCTGCCCCAGCGAAGCTCGCGGCCGATCATCTCCGGCAGCGTGGCCCCCTTGTTGCGCATGGAGAGCATGCCGGACAGATAATCGTGGACGCCGCCGGCAAATATGCTGCCCAGCACTATCCACAGGTAGCATGCAGGGCCGAACTTGGCTCCCATGATGGCGCCGAATATAGGGCCGGTGCCGGCAATGTTGAGGAACTGAATCATGAAAACCTTCCACGCGGGCATGGGAACATAGTCCACACCGTCCTCCATGGCCACCGCAGGCGTAAGGCGTGCAGGGTCGGGGCCGAAGATCTTCTCGACTACGCGGCCATAAATGAAGTATCCCAGTACAAGGGCCGCAATACAGATAAGAAAAGAGAACATATCGCGATTACTATTCTACTCCGAATGCAAATATTATAGCTTCATGGAACACTTTTCCGGGCCTCAGCACCACGGGTGGATACTCGGGATGGTTGGGACTGTCCGGGAAATGCTGGCACTCGATGGCCACGCCGTCATAATCCCGGTAGATGCGGCCTTTCTTGCCTTTGGGGCAGCCGGAAAGCCAGTTGCCGGTATAGACCTGCACGCCCGGCTGGGTGGTGTACACCTTGAGCGTACGGCCGCTGCGGGGGGCCTTGAGTTCGGCGGCCTGCTGCAGCTGACCGGGGAGATAGCCGTCTATCAGCCAGCAGGCGTCATAACCCTTTCCGAACTTAAGGGCCGGGAAATCCTTGCGTATGTCACGCCCCAGACGTTTGAAATTAAGGAAGTCCATGGGAGTGCCTGCCACGGGCTCGGACTCTCCCAGGGGAATGAGGGTGGCGTCTGTGGGAAGATATTCCGACGCATTGAGACGCAGGCTGTGATTCAGCACCGACCCGCGGCCCTCGAGGTTGAAATATGCGTGGTTGGTAAGGTTGATCACCGTGGCGCTGTCCGACTTGGCGGTGAAGGTGAGGCTGAGCACGTTGTCCTCGCTCCATTCGTAGTGGGCCACGACCACCACTCGTCCCGGGTAGCCCATTTCGCCGTCTGCGGCGGTGTACTTGAACTCCACCGCGCCCTTTTTCTTGCGGGACTCCCACACGCGGTTCTGGAAGCCGTCAGGCCCGCCATGAAGGTGGTTGGGACCGTTGTTGACCGGCAGCTGGTATGTCTTGCCGTCGAGGGTGAAGCGCCCGAGGGCTATACGGTTGGCGTACCTGCCGGGGCATTTGCCGAAGCACGGGCCGTCGTGGTCGTAAGATTCAGCCTTGCCATAGCCCAGCACCACATCGGCAAGTTTGCCGCCTCGGTCGGGGACATTGACGCCAACTATAGCCGCGCCGTAATTGCTGAGCACGACGGAAGCGCCGGACGCATTGGTGATGATGTAGCGGTAAATCGCCTGCCCATCTGCCGTCCGGCTCCAAATTTTTCTGGTTACAGTCATATCGAAAGTGTTTTACAATATCGCTCCTGCCTCTTTGAGGGATGCTACGAGCCTGCCGGTATCGATTTCGCGCACGCTGCAGCCTTCGTCCAGGCTCTGTGCAGCAGCCATGCCGGCCGCCTGCCCCATGCCCATGCAGCTTGCCTGGACGCGCAGCGAGGCCAGCGCCTTGCGGTCTGCCGAAATGCAGCGCCCGGCGACTATCAGGTTGGGGAAGCCCTCGGCGATCATGGCTCTGTAGGGCATGTAGGCCGCCTGCTGCAGCTTAATGAGCACCTGGCCGGTGCCCTTGCTGGAATGCATGTCTATCTGGTGTGCGCCGCGGGACACGCTATCGGGGTAATGCTCTCCGGCCACGTATTCTTCGGCCGTCACGGTATGGACGCCCCTGATGCGGCGCGACTCGCGTATCCCGGCCTGGGGAGCCGTGGAACTTACATAACAATTGCGGAACTCGGGAGAGACCTTGCGCAGGGCCTCGGTGAAGCGGAAAATATCCTCGCGCAGGCGGCACTCCGCACTGGTAAAACCACGGTTGTCCGTGGAATCCGCAGCTGCACGCGTGATGTTGACCGCCACGCTGCCCTTGTGCATGACGCTGTTGAACCAGGGGCCTCCGAAGTCAGGCAAACCGCTGATCTTGAGGAGCTTCTCCCTTATGGGCTTGCACTCGCTCGAGCCCTTTTTGCCGCTGTGGTACATATAGCGCTGAAGCAGCGGACTGTCGGTATCAACCCCGGAAAGCACAAAGCAGAACGATGAGGGCTGCAGGTCGCCGTCCGGGTTGGACTGCATCGGGACGCCGGCGAGGAACGCAAGGTCGGCGTCGCCGGTGGCGTCAATGAAGCGCCCGGCGCGAAGCGACTCAAGACCGTTCTTGTTCTCTATTATTATACTGGCCACGGTGCCGTCCTCGACCTCGCATCCGATGAGCGAGGAGTGCATGTACAGATCTACCCCGGCCTCCAGAACCATGCGCTGGGCGCATAGCTTGTAGAGCTCGATGTCGAAGTCTACATTGCCCTTGGGCCACTGGACGGTTGCGCCGCCGAGGGCCTCGAGGCGCTGGACAAACTCCCACGGCAAACCGCCGATGACCCTCTCGCCATTGAATGCGAACTCGCTGATGGGGGCCACATAGCCCATGGTGGCCATGCCGCCAAGAAAGCCGTATCGTTCTACTATTGCGGTCTTTGCGCCCTTGCGGGCAGCTGCAACTGCGGCGATGAAACCGGCGGGACCGCCGCCACAGACCACTACATCATAGCTGCCTGCCAGGGGTGCGGCCTTGCTGAATCGGGCATCCACGGCACTGCGGCCTTTGGATGCAGCGCTCACGCCACCCGGAGCCAGGGCCAGGGCCAGGGCACCGGCCGCACTGCTCTTGAGAAACAATCTTCTGTCCATTTCATTACAAATATAAAATTTTTTACGCGAATATTTGCATGAATAAATTTTTTGCATATATTTGCAACTGTATGCGCAACGCAGGTTTCATATTCTGGTGGCGCCTGGACGGATAACCGGTCAGGCCTCAAGTTGCGTTTGTCCGGTCCAGAGCGGCCGGATTGTTTATTTAAAGAGGTGCTGTCCGGGATGCGGGCAGCTTTTTTTATGCAATATTAACTTTTATTTATACAATTATGAAACAAAAGAAATTCATGCTTCCGGAATCCGAGATTCCTACGCACTTCTTCAACATCCAGGCGGTCATGCCCAACAAGCCCCTCCCCTTCCTGAATCCCGCCACGCGCGAGCCCCTCAAGGCTGAAGACCTCTACCCTATTTTCTGCAAGGCCTGCGCCGACCAGGAACTCAACCAGACCGACGAATGGATACCTATCCCCGAAGAAGTCCGCGAGCAATACGCAGCCTACAGGTGCACACCGCTGGTCCGCGCTTACGAGCTCGAAAAGGCCCTGGGCACTCCCGCACATATATACTTCAAGAACGAGAGCGTTTCTCCAGCAGGCAGCCACAAACTGAATTCCGCCATAGCCCAGGCCTACTATGCCAAGGAGCAGGGCGTCACCAACCTCACCACCGAGACCGGAGCCGGCCAGTGGGGAGGAGCCTTGAGCTACGCGACCAAGAAATTCGGCATCGAGTGCGCCGTCTACATGGTCAAGGTAAGCTATGAGCAGAAGCCGTTCAGGCGCAGTATCATGCAAGCCTTCGGCGCAGCGGTAACTCCCTCGCCTTCAATGTCTACCCGTGCAGGAAAAGACATCCTCACCGTCAATCCCAACGACCGCGGTTCCCTGGGCTGCGCCATCTCCGAGGCCATCGAGCTGGCCATTTCCACCCCCAACTGCAAATATGCTCTGGGATCGGTGCTCAACCATGTGTGCCTCCACCAGACCATAATAGGACTGGAGGCCGAAAAGCAGATGGAACTCGCAGGCGAGTATCCCGACATCGTGGTGGCCTGCTTCGGCGGCGGCTCAAACTTCTCCGGAATTGCGTTCCCCTTCATGCGCCACAACATCCAGGACGGCAAGAAAACCCGCTTCATCGCGGCAGAACCCTTCTCCTGTCCCAAACTGACCAAAGGCAAGTTCGAGTATGACTTCGGCGACGAGGCCGGAATGACTCCCCTTCTGCCCATGTACACCCTCGGGCACACGTTCAAGCCCGCAAGCATCCACGCAGGCGGTCTGCGCTACCACGGCGCCGGCGTCATCCTGTCCCAACTGATGAAGGACGGCTTCATGGAAGCTGTTGACATTGAGCAGATTGACTCATTCCGTGCAGGTGTCCTGTTCGCCCGCACCGAGGGCATCATCCCCGCACCCGAGTCCTGCCACGCCATAGCCGCCACCATCAACGAGGCCCTCAAATGCAAGGAGACCGGCGAGGCGAAGACCATACTCTTCAACCTCTCCGGCCACGGATTCGTAGACATGAGCGCCTATGACAGCTACTTCTCGGGCGAGATGCAGAATTACCACGTGTCCGAGGAAGAACTTGCGCGCTTCATAGGCAGCGCCGATGCGCTCAACCGCTAAAGCAGGTCTGCAAGTTCGAGGACAAGGCGCTCGGTCTTGTCCCATCCAAGACAAGGGTCGGTGATAGAACAGCCATAGCGGTTCTCACCGGCCTTTTGGTTTCCGTCTTCGATGTAAGACTCTATCATGAGGCCCTTTACGAGTCGCTGGACCACCTCGCAGTGGCGGGCGCTGTGAAGGACCTCTTTGGCTATGCGCCCCTGCTCTATGTAGCGCTTGCCGGAATTGTTGTGGTTGCAGTCCACGATGACCGCCGGATTCTCATAGTTCCCGGCAGAGTAGAGGTCGGCAAGGCGCCTGAGGTCCTCGTAGTGGTAGTTGGGGTGGCTTGCGCCGTGGCTGTCCACATAGCCCCTCAGGATGGCATGGGCAAACGGATTGCCCCTGCTCTCCACGTCCCAGTTGCGATACACGAACGAATGGCCGTGCTGGGCGGCGAAAATGGAATTCATCATGACCGAAAGGTCGCCGCCGGTAGGATTCTTCATGCCCACGGGAATGTCCAGGCCGCTGGCCACGAGGCGGTGCTGCTGATTCTCAACGCTCCGGGCGCCCACCGCCACATAGGACAGGAGGTCGGAGAGGAAGAGGTGATTCTCGGGGTAGAGCATCTCGTCCGCGCACGAAAAACCGGTCTGTTCCAGGGCGCGCAGATGCAGATGGCGTATGGAGACCAGGCCCTTGAAGAGGTCGGGACTGGCCACGGGGTCGGGCTGGTGCAGCATTCCCTTGTAGCCTGCGCCGGTGGTGCGGGGCTTGTTCGTGTAGATGCGGGGCACTATGAATATCTTGTCGGACACCCTTTCCTGAAGCGGACGCAGGCGGCCGATGTAGTCCAGCACGGAGTCCTCGCGGTCGGCCGAGCAGGGGCCGATGACGAGAAGGAGCTTGCCGGAACGGCCGCTCAGGATGTCCTGGACTTCGCTGTCGTTCCGCGCCTTGTTTTCGGCCGCCTCGCGGCTTACGGGGTACATCCTCTTGAGTTCCTGCGGGCTGAAGAGCTCGCGTTTGTATTCCATGTTCATCTTTACTTCTTCTATTTGTCAAACAACGCCCGCCGTTCAGAGGACAGCCTCATCATAGAACGGAGGGTCTGGGTATCGCCGGAGGCGATGGCGTCGCGAAGTATCTGCATCTGGCCGGTGAAAAGGTCCATCTGCTCCAGCAGGGCATCGCGGTTTATAAGGAACAGTTCGCTCCACATTTCGTCGTTGATGCGCGCAATGCGGGTGAGGTCCCTGAACGAATCGCCGGTATAGGCACTCATGTGCTCGACGTCCTTGCCAGTCATCAGGGCCACGGCTATGCAGTGCGTGAGCTGGCTGAGGAAGCCGATCATGGTGTCGTGCTCGGAGGGGCTGAGGCGCGAGATGCGGGCGCAGCCTATCTCGCGGCCTATATCCTCCACCGTGGCTATGGCATCCGGAGTATTCGAGGGTGTGGGAGTTACTATATAGTTGGCGCCGGCGAAAATCGCGGCCGTCGAGTTTTTCACGCCGTACACTTCGCGTCCAGCCATGGGATGGGCGCCCACGAATTCCAGGTCGGGGCGGAGTATCCGCTGCACCTGTTCCACCAGGGAGGACTTTACGCCGGTGACATCGGTGAGCAGTGCACCCGGCTTTATAAACTGCTGGTAATCAGTAAGCCACTGCAGAAAAATGTGGGGATACAGGGCAAACACCAGTATGTCGTACCCGCCTATCATCTCTGCAGTCACGCTGGTAGTTCCGCAGCTTATGATACCCTTGGACAGGGCATAGTCGATGCTTTCCTTCGACCGGGTCACGGCTCCTACGTCGTAGCCCTTGGCGGTAAGTGCTTCGGCGTAGCTGCCTCCCATGAGGCCAAGGCCCACAATAAGTATTCTTTTATCTTTGGTCAGCATAGCTCCAGCAGCTTTGAGAGGGTTTCTAAGATTGGGCCATTGTTGTCGATAACTACATCTGCTGCAGCCATATACAAAGGTAGCCTGTGTTCATAGAGATGCTCCAGGGCGCTGCGGTTCGAGGAAAGGGGGCGGCCGCCGCCGGGCCTTAGCAGCGGAAGGTCGCGCCGCAGGAAGCAGATGATGCCGTTGTGATGCATGAGGCGCAGGTTCTGCGGCCGCAGGGGCATGCCTCCGCCGGTGGCTATGACAAGGCCCTGCTCGGGTGCGAGCGACTCAAGGGCCGCGGTTTCACGAATACGGAAGCCTTCTTCGCCCTCGCGGGAAAAAATCTCGGGTATGGTCATCCCGGCCTGCAGTTCGACTACGGAGTCGCTGTCTTCGAAGCGCCTTCCGGTGGCGTCGGCCAGAGCCTTGCCTATGGTGCTCTTGCCGCAGGAAGGCATTCCGCAGAGGACTATGTTCCGCTTGGTCCTGAGAAGACGCTCATACTCCCGCTGCGTCACCTCGTCGGGGATGCTTTCCCCAACGAACAGTTCCCTCGCCTTAACAGCCTGGGCCACAAGCATGTACAGACCTCCGGCCGAAACTACCGGCGCCATTTCCGGCAGGGCAGTTCCTACCGGAACCATGACCGCCCGTGGCCTTGTGAACGGGAGGGGCCCACGTAGTGGGAGGGATGAGCGTAGCGAAGTTCCGGTAGGAACTGCCCTGCCGGAAATGGCGTCAATGACCAATGGCGTACTGAGGGGATTGTAAATGCAGTCCAGCACGGCGCGAAGTTCCATGCGGGGAAGCAGTTCCTCAAGGCGTACCGGAGCCTCCTGCCAGCGGGGGTACATGCCGACGGGAGTAGCATTTACAAGGATATTGCACCCGTCGAAAGTGGACGGATCGCCGATGGGCAGCTGCCCCGGGGCGCGCACCGTACGAACGGCGTTCACCACGTCGGATGCGCCCATGGCAAGCGCTGCGGCGCGCACGGCCTTGGCGGCCCCACCTGCGCCGAGAATGACCACGCGAGCCCCGCCGAAATCCGCTCCAGCGTGCTTGGCCATGGCTATAAAACCATAATAATCAGTATTATACCCATAGAGCTTGCCATCCCGGTTCACAATCGTATTCACCGCTCCGGCGCCCCTCGCGGACTCGCCCAGCTCGTCCAGGTAAGGGATGACCGCCTGCTTGTAGGGTATAGTCACATTGACGCCGCGGAAATCCCGGCGCCTCAAGAATCCCTCAAGTTCATCCGGCCGCAGCTCACAGAGTTCATAAGGGTCGGAAGACAGCCTCCCGTGAATCTCGCGGGAGAAACTGTGCCCAAGATGTTCGCCGATAAGACCGAACAGCATACTACCTAAGATAATCGGTTCCAAAATGAAGGGCAAGCAAATCGCACAGCACTATAGCCGTAAGGCTGCTGACCACGATGCTGACACGTCTTACGATAGCCGGATCGTGACGTCCGCTTATGCACAGTTCCGCCTCTGCGCCGGTGGACATGTCCACCGAGGCCTGAGGCAATCCTATAGATGGCGTAGGCTTGACTACAGCATTGAAAATCAACGGCATGCCATTGGATACCCCACCGTTTACCCCTCCGCTGCGGTTGGTAGACGTGAGCACCCGGCCATCCTTTACGCAGTAGGCGTCGTTGGCTTCGGACCCGCGCATTCCGGCAAGCGAAAAGCCGGCTCCGAACTCCACGCCCTTGATTCCTCCTATGGACAGGAGAGCATTGGCCAGCACTCCTTCGACGGACCCGAACCATGGTTCGCCCACTCCGGCAGGGAAACCGCAAACTGCAGTCTGGACTATTCCTCCCACGGAATCCCGGGCCGCCTTGGCCTCGAGTATCCGTGCCTCCATGGCCCCGCGGACATCCGAGAGCACCGGAAAATCCATCTCCTGGATGCTCTCTATCTGAGCCGAAGGGTCAATCTCGTCAAATGGAATATCCCTCACCCCGGCACACTCGAGTATGTGGGTGCCCACGCTTATGCCCTTGCGCTTCAAAGCCGCGGCGGCAATCGCTCCCGCGGCTACTATCCCGGCCGTAATCCGGCCGCTGAAGTGCCCTCCGCCACGCCAGTCTTCGTAGCCCGCATATTTGATGTGGGCAGCGTAGTCGGCATGCGAGGGGCGCGCCAGCCCCATGGTGCGGGCATAATCGGCGCTGCGCACATCCTCGTTGGGTATGAGGATGGTTATCGGAGCGCCAGTCGTCCGGCCCTCGAAAACGCCACTGACTATGCTGAAAGCGTCTTTTTCGCGGCGTGACGTATCGGCGGGGCCCTGCGGACGGCGGCGGGAAAGCCATGCCGCAACGACCTCTTCGTCAACGGGAATACCCGGAGCGAGGCCGTCCAGGACGGCGCAGATCATGGGGCCGTGGGACTCGCCCGACAGAGTAAGGACAACGCTGGTTCCAATGCTATTTTTCATCTTTTCGCTTTTGTATAAGAGTGAGAAGCATGGCGTCTGTGAAATCGCAGAAGCGGTAACTCCCGATTTCGTCGCACAGGACAAGGCGCGTAAGGGATCCGTGACGCTTCTTGTCGCTGACGGCAAGACGCATAAGGTCCCCGGCGGAGTAATCGTCGGAGGTAGGCAGGCAGAACCTGTGCAACAGGGCCTCTATGCGTGGCCTTGCAGGGCCTTCGGAGGTGTACATCATCCCTGCCGCCACAGCCTCGCCGTGAAGGAACTGCCGCCCGGCAGCCCCAAGGGCCTCGATGGCGTGGCCTATCGTGTGCCCGAAGTTGAGCACGGCGCGAAGGCCCTTCTCCGAAGGGTCCCTGGACACAACGTCAAGCTTGATTTTCAGGGCGTTATATATAATCTCAGGCAGCGAGGCCTCCAGGTCGGAAGCGGCCTCGATACGCTCGAACAAGGCTGCGTCCAGCGTAGCCGCCATCTTGATGACCTCGGCCATGCCTTCCGCAAAGAGCCTCGGGCTCAGGGTATCCAGCACATCAGGGTCTACGAGGACCCCAGAAGGGTGATGGAATGCGCCCACTATATTCTTGACGCCCATGAAATTGACGGCCGTCTTGCCTCCCACGGACGAATCGACCTGCGACAGCAGCGTCGTGGGCACGTTGTAATAATCTATCCCCCTCTGGTAACAAGCGGCGGCAAAGCCCGCCACATCTCCCGTGACTCCCCCGCCCACGGCCACAATGGCGTCGCTGCGGGTAAAGCCGAGCCGCAGAAGCTCGGAAAGAATGGTCTCGAGGGTTGCGAAACTCTTTGCCCCCTCGCCCTGCGGAATCACCAGCAAGCTGCCGGCAGCACACTGGTCCAGGACTTTCCGGGAATACTCTTCCGGCACTCCTTCATCGGTGACGACCAGCACCTTACGATTCAAGTCAAACAAACGCGAGGCCTCCGCAAGCAGTCCCCTGCCCACGGAAATGTCATACCCGTGCCCCGGCGAATCGAATCGTAGAGTCATGCCCTAAACTTTTAAAGTACGGTATGCGCCAACCATCTTGAGTCTGTCGCACACAGTCCCGAGCTGGCGCAGAAGGTCCTGGCCGTTGTCCGTACCCACGGAACCCTCAAGCTCTGCAAAGAAATAGTGATTCCACTGGGGGCCTGTCACAGGACGGCTGTGCAGGCTGCTCATGTTGAAGCCATGCGAACCAATGACATTCAATATCTTGGCCAGTGCACCGGCCTCGTTGCGGACCGTAAACACCAGGATAAAATGCTCTCCCTCGACAGGTTGCTGGGCAAACTTGCCAAGCGCCCTGGAGAACACCGCGAAGCGTGTGGTATTGGCAACCGAAGAGTTGATCTTGGGCTCGAGCACCTCCAGCCCGTACAGACCGGCAGTATCGCGCGAGGCGATGGCGGCAAGGGACTTGTCTCCCGATTCTGCCACCAGCTTGGCAGCCGCGGCCGTGTTGGAGCACTCCCTCACCTCGAAAGGATGCTCGGACAGGAACTGTGCGCACTGCGAAAGGGCCTGGGGATGGCTGATTACGGTGCGGATATCTCCAAGGGTGGTGCCGGGCAGGGCCAGAAGGTTCTGCGACACATCCATCTCGAGCATCAGGTTGATGTAGAGGCTCCCGTGGAAAGTAAGGTCCATCACGCCTCCAACATCGCCGGCGAAACTGTTTTCGACTGGAAGCACGGCAGTGTCGGCCTCACCGGTCTCGCAGGCCTTGTAGGCCGCTTCAAAATCGGGATAGGGCACGACATCCGCACTCGGGAAGGCATTGTGGGCGGCTATGTGCGCAAAGGCGCCGGGCACGCCGCAACAAGCTATCTTCATACCGTTCATCAAGCGTCCCTGATAGAGCTTGGACACTTTCATGATGTCACGGAGAAAGAGCACATAATACTCCTGGATGGCAGGATCTTCTATATTGCCTATGTTGCCGGCCAGCACACGTTCCTCCTGGGCTGCATCCAGCACAGGCAGTCCGTTCTGTCTTTTGTAGTCAAGAATCTTTCCCGCCAGACGCATGCGCTTCTCGAACAGAGAGGCAATTTCCTTATCCACAGCGCCTATCTCGAGCCGGGCCTGTTCCAATTCGTTCATCGAAATACTATTTTTGCAAATATAAAAAAAACGAAGCGCTTAACCAAGACTCTTGGAAGAGAGGTAGTCCTTGAGGTCCTGGCGGTACAGATCCCCCACCGGAAGGCGCGTGCCGTCATCCAGCAGCACCTCGCCCTTTCCAGTCTCCTTGATACGGTCCAGAGGGATTATGCACGAACGGTGGATGCGCATGAAATGGCCGGCGGGAAGAGCCTCCATGAGGTGCTTGAGGCTCATGAGCACAATCAGCGGAGACTGCTGGAAGTCCACATAAACCTTCACGTATTCGCTCATGCTCTCGATATATCGTATCTGCGCAGGGCGCACCCGCACCGTACGGTAGTCGGTGTGGAAAAAGACAGCGTCGTCCATGGTCACGGCCACAGGCGTGGCGTCCTTGGCTTCCCTGCTTTCCAGAAGCTCGAGCCGGGACTTGAGCCGTTCCGCGCTCGCCATGAAGTCGGCAAGGCTGAAAGGCTTGAGAAGATAGTCAACGGCCTCGACCTTGAACCCCTCCACAGCGTACTCGGAATAGGCCGTGGTAAACACCACCAGCGGCGGATCCTGCAGCGAGCGGACGAACTCCAGGCCTGAAAGGTCCGGCATGTTGATATCCAGGAACATGGCATTGACCACCTTGGTTTCGAGGAGTTTGCGCGCCTCGATAGCGCTCAGGCAGGAACCCTCGAGCCGCAGGTACGGGACTTTCGCGATGTAGGCCTCGAGTTGTCTCAGGGCCAGCGGCTCGTCATCTACTGCTATTACTCTTATCATTTGCTGTCCGGTTTTTGAGGGAGTGCTACCACTATGTCGTAAACATCGGCCCTGTCATCTACATGTAAAAGGTAATGAGGGCCATAAAGCAGCTCGAAGCGGCGTTTGACGTTCTTTATACCTATGCCCTCGTTCTCCGCCACCTGCACCCCCGCGGCGGGGCGGCTGTTGACGCACTTGAACACCACCTTGTCATCCTCCAGAGAGACGCTGATGCGGATGAAGCAGTCATTCTGGTAGCTGGCGCCGTGCTTGAATGCATTCTCCGCAAAGGTGGCGAAAGACATGGGAGGGACTTCCACCCCCTCGGCGCTTTGGGGACGCTGGTACTCTATGCGGACCGACTCGGGATAGCGCAGGCGCATCAGCGAAATGTAATTGTCCATGAAATCCAGTTCCTGGCTCAGCGGGATGGTCGGTTTGTCGGAATCGTAGAGCACGTGGCGCATAAGCTTGGAAAGCTCCACTATGCTGCCCTTGGCCTTTTCGGGGTCTATGTCCACCAGGGCGTGGATATTGTTCAGCGTGTTCATGAAGAAGTGGGGGTTGATCTGGTAGCGGAGATACTCCAGCTTGTATCGAAGATTTTCCCTCTCCAACTCATGCAGGCGGTCCTTTTCTTCTTCTCCCTTGAAGTAATACTTGATGGCGAGGTTTGCGCCCACGACCATAAGGCCCATCAGCACCCTCATGGCAGCCGGATGCATGGGACGCCACGAAGTCATGTCTTCCGGAGCGGGCCCGAAGTCCACGTCAAAATCAGGTTCCGGCGGCATCATGCCTCCCGGAGGCCCTTCGGGAGCCGCCAACTGGCTCACGACGAAAGCCGCAAAGAGCAAGATGGCGAGAAGCACATAAACGGCCGTCTTGTTCCTGTTGACAAGCAGCGGCGCCACAAGGTAATTGTGAATCAAGAACAGCAGCAGAAACGGCACCATGCGCATCCAGGTGGTGAGTATGGCCTGGAAATCTACGGAATGCCCGCCATGCATGAAGCCGGTTATGACAACGCCCAGCGCAGGCACGACCAGGGCCAGTGCCAGGATTATCAGATATAGTCTGTTTTCCTTCATATCCGCAAATTTAATCATTCATTATCAATGGCGTATCTGGTTCGCTGAAAAAAAAGGCCAGTTCGTTGAATCATTTCCCGCGCGGCCGGAAACTTGCTTAACTTGCGGTAAAAGCATCAAGCCATGAAACGTGTATTATTATTCAGCCTTGCGCTGCTCCTTGCCTTAGGATGTTCCAAAGACCGTATCGCCACTACCGACGAACCCGTGGACACTTCATACCTGGACAACGACGACCCCGAAGAGCAGCTCGGTGACGACGACGATATCTCCGGCGTCACATTCACGCGTACAATATCAATAAACTGGACAGACTCCGGCGCCACGGTCACAGGTGACGACAAAGGCTCTGTGAGCGTCAGCGGCGGCAATGTGACCGTCAACAACGCCGACTCCCTGGAGGTTGTGCGCTATGAGCTTTCGGGCTCGTGCTCCGACGGCTCCCTGAAGATCTACAGCATTCGCAAGCAAGCTCTTGTACTTCAGGGGCTTAGCCTTGCCAACAAAAGCGGCTCGGCCATAAACAACCAGAGCAAGAAACGCACCTTCGTGGTGCTGGAGGGCAGCAGCACTCTCTCCGACGGCAGCACAGATTCCGCCGGAAACTACCTGGACCAGCTTAGCTCAGAAGACGACAAGGCAGCCTTCTTCAGCGAGGGCCAGCTGGTGTTCAGCGGCAGCGGCTCGCTCACCGTAAGCGCCACCGGCAAGGCCGGCATCACCTCCGACGACTACCTGCGCTTCATGGGTACGCACACCATAAGCGTCAGTTCCACGGCAGGACACGCCCTCCGCGGCAAAGATGTAGTTCAGGTTGACGCAGGCACCATATCCGCCAGTTCCTCCGCCGACGGCAAGAAAGGCATCTCGTCCGACGGTCCCGTCACCATCAACGGCGGCACCATCGATATAAGCGTGAGCGGCGGCACCATAAGCGAACAGGTCACCACTAACGGCAGCACCACCACCGAATACACCGGAGCCTCCGGCATCAAATCCGACGGCACGTTCACCATGAACGACGGCTCGCTTACCGTCAAAAGCACTGGCCAGGGCGGCAAGGGCATAAGCGGCGACGGAGCGGCCCTTTTCAACGGCGGCACCGTGAGCGTCACAGTCACCGGCAGCAACCTCGGCGCCTCGGGCAGCACAAGGTCTGACGACGCACAGCTCTCGTGGGGCGGCGGCGGTATGCCTGGCGGCGGTATGCCCGGAGGTGGCGGAATGCCCGGAGGAGGCGGAATGCCTGGCGAAAGCAGCAACCTCAAATCTGCCAAGGGCATCAAGTTCGACGGCGACATCACCGTCAGCGGCGGCAGCATCACAGTGACCGCCAGCGCCCACGAGGCCCTGGAGAGCAAAGGCAAGCTCACCGTCACGGGAGGCACCCTGTACGCATACTCCAGCGCCGACGACGCCATCAACTCGGCGGGAGACATGCATCTTTCCGGCGGCCTGGTGTGCGGATGGTCCACTTCCAACGACGCCATCGACGCCAACGGCAACCTCTACGTCGACGGAGCATCCGTGTACGCCGTGGGCCTGGCGGGAGGCGCCGAGGTGGCAATGGACGCCAACACCGAGGGCGGAAAGAAGCTGTATATCCAGAGCGGCACCCTCGTAGCCATAGGCGGACTCGAGTCCGGGGCCAGCATCACCGGCACAGCATACAGCTGCAGCAGCTGGACCAAAGGCGGATGGAACGCTGTCTACAACAGCTCCGGCACCCTGGTCTTCGCATTCAAGGCTCCCTCCTCGGGCAGCGGAATGACGGTCTACTCCGGCGGCAAGGAGCCCACGGTAAAGACAGGCGTCACCGTAAGCGGAAGTACCTTCTGGGGTGGCAACGGCGCCGCCGAGTCGGTAAGCGGAGGCTCCGAAACGTCCCTTGGCAAATACTCAGGATCAAACAGATGAACGCCATGAAAAAGATACTCCTTACGGCAGCGCTCCTGCTGGCGGCACTACCGCTGCTGCGGGGACAGGACACCCCGACATTAAACAAGAAGAACCTGGTTATCAAAGAGTGGAACACCGACGCCAAGAGCAACCAGCGCGTGCTGGACCACCTCACCACATACAGCCCCGAGGGCAAGAAGATAGAAGAAAAAGAGTACGGGAGCGACGGACGCCAGAAGTGGCGCGAGCGCTACGAATACGGAACCGACGGCAAAGTGAGCCGCGAGCTGCTCTACGACGAGCGCAACCGCCTGGTGGCCGTCAAAAAGTTCCAGTACAACGAGTTCGGACGCAAGAAAACCCAGTACACCTACGACGCCAAAGGCAAGCTGCAGACAATCAAAGTATATGAATACATAACCCAGGATGCCTGATTTCACGCACATATCACCCGAAAGCGAACTCTCTGCACTTGCCCCCATCACCCTGGAAGAGATGGATTCGGTGAAGCTGATGAACCGCGTGGACAGCAAGTACCTCACCGACGAGGCCACGCTGCTGCCGCTGCTGCGTGACGCAGGCGCCGCAGGCTACCGGGCCCTGACTACCAACGGGACCAAAACCGCCCAGTACGACACCATGTACTACGACACCCCGGGGCTGCAGATGTTCCTCGACCACCACAACCGGCGCCTCACCCGCCAGAAGGTCCGCACCAGGATATACGTAGGTTCAGAGCTCGCCTTCCTTGAAATAAAGCGCAAGAACAACCACGGTCGCACCAAGAAAAAGCGCATGCAGATCCCGGTGGGCGAATTCAAGACCTTCACCTCCGACCGCGAGGCATCGGCCTACCTTGAAAGCAAGTCCGGCTACAGCGCCGGCGAGCTATCGCCCTCTCTCGAGACCATATTCCGGCGCATAACCCTGGTGAACCCGGCCATGACGGAGCGCCTGACCATAGACACCTGTCTTTGCTTCAAGAACACAAGGAACGGCGGCGAGGCGAGCCTGCGCAACGGAGTCATCATAGAACTCAAGCAGGATGGGCACGCCCCCAGCCAGATGAAGGACATTTTGCTGAGCCACCGCATCAAGCCCATACGCGTGAGCAAGTACTGCATAGGGGTGACACTTACCGACCGGAACGTCAAATCGAACCGTTTCAAGCTGAAAATAAGAAAGATAGAAAAACAAATAAACAACCGACTTATATGATCCAGAACGACCTTGCCGCCGGCTTCGACCTGGCGGATGAAAACGTCCTCGACGTACAGACCATCACCGACGCCATGATGACCACCTCGCAGAGCCTGACGGAGCTGGCCATAAGGTTCTTCCTCAATCTGGCAATCTGCTGGGTGCTGGTGCATTGCTTCTACTATCCCAAAAGCCACAGGCGCGACTACTATTTCACCTTCATGGTGTTCTCGTCGGCCATGCTGCTCCTCCTGTTCATGATGGGCAACGCCGAGGTGGGAGTAGGCCTCACGCTCGGACTTTTCGCCATCTTCGGAGTCATACGCTACCGCACCGAGACAGTACCTATCCGCGAGATGACCTACCTTTTCATCATCATTGCAGTGGCCGCCGTAAACGGCCTGTCGCCCCTGTACAAAGTCGTGGGCATCACCGGCGATTCGCCGCACTATGAGCTGGCAGGCGGATACCTTGCAGTGCTGGCCGTCAGCAACTTGCTGGTACTCGGACTGGTCGCCGTGCTCGAAAGTGCCGGGGCCATGAAACGCAGCGCAACTCGCCTTGTACTCTACGACCGCATCGAGCTTATAGTGCCCGAAAGGCGCGCCGAGCTCACGGCCGACCTTGAGAAGCGCATCGGAGTCAAGATCAACAGCCTCGAGATAGGCCACGTAGATTTCCTGCGCGACGCCGCCTTCATCAAGATTCACTACACCCCCGAACACGGAGAGTCCATCACGATAGGGGAAATCACCCGCGCAAAAGACTACACAGCATGAAAAGGATCACCACCATCGGAGCGGCCCTCATCCTCTCCGCCGCTCCACTGCTAGCACAGGGCACCGTAAACGAACTCAAGAGCGATTTCCGCACCCGTTCTTCGCTGGAACTTGACTGGAAGCTGGCCAAAGGCCTGCACCTCGGAGCGGGCTACGAACTCCGCACGGAGGACAGCTTCGGGGCCATCGACCGCCACCAGGCCGAGCTGGGCCTGAGCTGGAAGGTGAACAAATGGCTCAAGACTGGAGTTTCGTACACATTCATCTACCACAACAGGGGGGATAACGGCTGGACGCCCCGCCACAGGCTCAGCGCAGACGTCACCTTGGGATTCAGGTCCGGCGACTGGCGCTTCTCAATCAAGGAGCAGCTGCGCCTGACACACAAGACGGAAAGCCTCAACTACTGCCAGGAAGTGAGGAATCCCCTGCTGCTGAAGTCCCGTGCAAAGGTGCAGTACAAAGGCTTTGCGACCATAGAGCCGTATGCCTACCTGGAGGTCCGCAACATCTTCAACGACCCGTCCTGCAACGCAACCTGGAGCACTTCCAGCCAGGCCTATGCCAACTACAGCTTCGGCGGATACAACGACGTCTACATCAACCGCCTGCGCGGCTGCCTTGGTCTGGAATGGAAGATTTCCAAGCACTCAGCACTGGATTTCTATGGCATGCTGGACTACTGCTACGACAAGAACATCGATGTCGACAAGACGTATACATATCTCAAGAGCCTGACCTGGGATCAGTCCCTCAATGGTATAGTGGGAGTTGGATACAAGTTCTCCTTCTAGTACTTGAACTCGAACTCGTCGGCATAAAGGACACTGCCGGACGCCCCGGTGCCGTAGCCTCCGTAGCGGCTGCTCGTGATGGCAAACGACACATAGCGGGGCGTCTTGCCGTTACGATACTCGAAGGGCACCTCGAAGTGCACGTAGCCCGAAGTGGCCTTGGTCACGACGATGCGGGCACGGCCGATGATGTGGGGGTCGGTATCGGAATTGATGAAACCGTTTTCGGTGCTTATCTGCCGGTAGGGCTTGTCCCAGTCCATAAGAAGCACCTCTATGAGGGCCTGGTCGGATTTGCCTTTCATGGAGGCATGCTCGTCGTCAGTGTAGTTCACCTTGCCGGGTTTATAGTGGTAGTAGCCGCTCAGAGCCTTGGGACGGGCCGTGAAAGGAGCGCCCAGCATGGTCTCCACACCGGAGAGGTCTACAAGACCTATGTATTTGCCGCTGAACACATTGCCGGCCACGAAGGCAAAGGGAACCTTCTTGCTTTCTATGCGCACCGCGGCCTTGCCCTCGCCCGCCACAGCCACATGCTCATACTCGGGCGTGGAGCTGTTGATGCCCAGCTTGGAGAGTCCTGGGTTGGCGGAATCCCATATCTTCTGGCCTGCGGAGGCATCTTTGGCGTACAGACGCCAGACTCCTCCGGTCTTGCACCAGGAATCGAAATTCAAATTGTAAAGCTGGGGGCCGCCCTGGGCGGAAAGAGATATAGAAAGGGCAGTCAGGCAGACTGCACAAAAAAGCAGACGGTTTAGTTTCATAGTGCAAAAATAGTCAAAAAATTGTAAATTTGGGGAATATGATACTATCCTCCATCCTTGCCCTGCTGCTTGCGGTCAGCGCCCCTTTCCGTTTCGCATTCATCACCGACACACATCTGTCGCCCGGAAGCCATGCCTTCGAGGACCTTCGCACCTGCATACGCGACATCAACTCCTCGGAGGGCCTTGACTTTGTAATCCTTGGAGGCGACATCACAGACTTCGGCTCGGATGAGGAAATATACGCCGCCAAGGCCCTTCTGGACTCGATTTCCCTCCCCTACAAGGTGGTGGCCGGCAACCACGACGCCAAATGGTCCGAGAGCGGCTGCAACACCTTCCGGAGCGTGTTCGGCTACGAGCAGTTCGAGCTCAACCACGGAGGCTGGAGGTTCCTCGGCTGCAACTGCGGCCCCGACATGCGCATGGCCCCGGCGCTCCTGCCGCGCGAGAGCATGGAGTGGCTGGAGAGCCTTGAGCCTGACATCCCCAGCATATTCATAAACCACTACCCGCAAGACACTTCGGTACTCAATTACTTCGATGTCACGCGCGCCCTCAAAAAGGCCGGTGTGCGCTTCGAGATAGGCGGGCACTGGCATCAGAACCGGGTACTCGACTACGACGGCATCCCCGCCGTGCTGGGACGCTCGTCGCTCGCGGACAAGCAGGGATGCACCGGCTACAACATCTTCACCATGTGGGCGGACAGCGTGAGCGTGAGCGAGCGCCGCATCCATCCCGACGGCCGCGCCGAAGACCTGCAGTGGTACTCCGCTGCGCTGCCGGAAGTAGTGGACACAGTGAGCTACGACGCCCACGGGCTGCCGGCATCATACCCCTGGCTGCGCTATGAGGTCAATGACTCATATCCGCAGGTCCGCGAAAAATGGAAGTTCCAAGACCACAGCAACGTGGTGGCAGGCTTTGCCAGGAAAGGCCGCCGGGCCTGGTACACCACGGCCTCCGGGAGCGTGAGATGCATCCGCATCAGAGACGGTAAGATACTGTGGAGCAAGCAGTTCCCCGGCAAGATATTCTCCACCCCCACCTATAGCCGCGGACGCATCGTCTTCGGCTGCACGGACGGCAGCATATATGCCCTCAGGGCTCGCAGCGGACGGACGCTCTGGAGCGCCAGGGCTGGCCGCTCGGTGCTGGCATCGCCCGTGGTCCACGACGGAATGGTGTTCGCGGGGGCCTCGGATGGAGTGTTCAGGGCGCTGGACCTGCGCACCGGCGCCATAGTGTGGGAGTACTACGAGGTCGAGGGTTTCGTGGAGTGCCGCCCCTGGGTGGACGACAGCCAGGTGGTCTTCGGCAGCTGGGGCGGAGGCCTGTACTCGCTCGACACCCGCACCGGAGCGCTTCAGTGGATGTGGCAGAGGCCCCGGGGCTCAAGGATGTACTCTCCCGCCGCAGTATGGCCCGTAAAGGCCGCAGGGCGCATTTTCATAGCCGTACCGGACCGCCGCGTGTACGCACTCGACGCCCGCACCGGAGAGCAGCTTTTCTGGGTGGACGGAGGAAGGGAGGCGATAGGCCTGTCGGAAGACGGCGGCACGGTGCTGGCCAAGACGATGTTCAACACTTCATACGCCTTCAGGGCCGATGTGGAATGCCCCGCAGACGGGCACCTGCCGGACTCGGCGCTGCTGTGGCGCGTCCCCAACGGAACCCATTACGAGATTGGGCCAACGTCCCTGGTGGAAAAAGGCGGCACGGTGTTCACCCCGACGGACAAGGGCAACATCTTCGCCCTGTCGCTCGAGGACGGAAGACTGCAGTGGATACACAAACTGTCCGTGGGCCTCGTGAACCCTCTTGAAGTGTGGAAATGCGGACGCAGGACAATGATACTGGCGTCCACGATGGACGGCACGGTGGCGCTGATGCAAGTGGACTAGGAGACGGTTTCTTCTTCCCAGATACGCTCGAATATCCGCCGGAGCCGGGGCTCGTCGGCTATGATGCGGCGCAGCTCCTCCAGCCGCCCGGCATTGGGCGACTCCGGAATCCACAGCTTGAGATAGCCTCCGTAGTAGTATTTCTCGTGCAGGTGCTCCAGCGTGCGCTGCCAGTGGCCCTCTTTGGCGAGCTCCGGATAGTGCGCAAGGCCGTATTGGACGGTGCGCCGGATTATCTGCTCCGGCTCTATGAGGCGGTCGGCCTCCGCCACCAGCCGGCCGTAGATGCTGCGCGGCTCGTGGTCCGAAGAGGCCCTGTGGTCCTCGGCTGCCTGGGCGATAGTTTCCACCTGCTCCGGCGTAAACCAGCGGGCAAGCTCAGGCATGCTCCTTATTATCCTTCCGCTCTCCAGGTGATGCGTGGTGCGGTCTACAGACAGGCCAAGGTCATGGCAGGCGGCTGCAGCATAGAGCATGTTCACGTCCACAGGATAGTAGGCGGCCATCTGCAGGGCCCTCTGGATCACGTTCCTTGCATGATCCTCGCGGTGGGCCTTGTCGAAGGCGCCGTAGCGCGGCACGATCTCGCCCTCGATAAAGGCAACGAGTTCCGGGTCGGGAGATTTCTGGATCCGGGCGGGAGTCATAGTTTTTCAAGGGCGGCCTTGATCCTTTGGGCGGCCATGGTTATAGTGACTTCGGAAGCGGCATAAGAAAGGCGCAGGTAGCCGGGGGCGCCGAAGGCGTCGCCGCCCACGGTCGCCACATGGCCTGTTTCCAGAAGGAACATGGCAAGGTCGGTGGCGGTGGCGATTTCACATCCCTGATACTGCCGGCCCAGAAATGCGGAGCACTTGGGGAACAGATAGAAGGTGCCGTCCGGGCAGTTGACCTCCAGACCGGGAATCCCGCGCAGCAGGCCCACCAGCAGGTTCCTCCTTTCGAGGAAAGACCGGCGCATCTGCTCCACGCACTCCTGAGGGCCGTTCCAGGCTGCCACGGCAGCCATCTGGCTCACCGAACACGGGCCGCTGGTGTACTGCCCCTGAAGCATGTTGCAGGCGCTTATAATCTTCCGGGGAGCGGCGGCGAAGCCTATCCGCCAGCCGGTCATGGCATACGCCTTTGACACTCCATTCACCACCACGGTGCGCTCGCGCATGCCGGGAACGGCCGCGATGGAAAACACGCCGCCGGTGTAGTTGATGTGCTCGTAGATTTCGTCCGAAATCACATATACATCGGGATGCCGCAGAAGCCCGGCGGCCAGCGATTCAAGCTCGCCACGGGAATACACGGCGCCCGTAGGATTGCACGGCGAGCAAAGGATGAGGAGCCTGGTGCGGGGCGTAATGGCCTTCTCAAGCTGTTTGGGGGTGATTTTGAAATTGCTTTCAATGCCCGCGAAGACGTGGACGGGCGTACCGCCGGCAAGCTTTACCATCTGCGGATAGCTTACCCAGTAAGGAGCGGGGATGATGACTTCGTCACCGGGGTTTACGAGCGCCAGCACGGCATTGCAGACGCTCTGCTTGGCGCCGCCGGACACCAGTATTTCCGAAGGAGAGTACTCAAGGCCGTTCTCTCTTCGTAGTTTGCCGGCAATGGCCTCCCGCAGCTGCGGGTAACCGGGAACGGGAGAGTATTTGGTGCAGTTGTGCTCGATGGCCTGAACTGCGGCGGCCTTTATATGGTCCGGCGTGGGAAAGTCGGGCTCCCCTACCGAAAGGTTCGCAACGTCTATCCCCTGAGCCGAGAGCTCTGCGCTGCGCCTCGCCATCTCGAAGGTGGCGGACGGCGAAAGACGGGACACGGTCTCTGATATCATACTTTCTGCTTCACCAAGGTTCTTATGGATTTCGCAATATTGATCATGTGGTCGGCAATACGCTCGGCGTTGGAGGAAAGTTCGAGGTACTGGGCTCCCACGGCCGGCGTGCAGATGCCCTTCTCCATCCTCACGATATGGCCTTCTTCCATCCTGCGGGTATAGTCGTCTATCTCTTCCTCCACCACGTTGGCCTTGTCCAGAGCTTCGAAGCTCTCGTTCTGGTAAGCGTCTATGGCGTAGCCGTAGAGCTGGTGGAGGAGCGTCTTCATCTGGCTGATTTCATATTTGGCGTCGTCGGAGAACTGCTGGCCGGAGTTTGCAAGGGCCGTGGCATATTCGACAATATTTTCTGCATAGTCACCAATACGCTCAAGGTCGCGTACGCTGCGGTAGGTGCCGGACAGGTACAGGCGGTCCTTCTCTCCAAGTCCGCTCTGGGAGCTGAGGTGCACCACGAAGGCAATCAGCTCGCGGTTTATGAAATTCAGCTGCCGCTCGTCGCGCTCGAAAAGACTCTTCTGCGAGAAGTCCAGCTGGGTTGCCATTTCCAGGCTTCGGTCTATGTTCTCCAGGGCTATGCCGGCCATGCGGAGAATCTCGCGCTTGACCTGGGAAACCGCCACAGGAGGGGTGCGGAGCATGTTATCATCCACATAGCGCAGGGAGAACTCGGCGTCCTGGACCACAGGCTTTTCGGGAATCATCTTCTTGACCAGGGACACCAGCCCACCGGTCAGGGGCAGCATGATGGCCACGGTGACCGTGTTGAAGAAAGTATGGAACATGGCCAGCTGCACCTGCGGAGCCGAGGGGAAAAGTTTCTCAAACATGGTGCCGTAGGAAACGTCGAAACATCCAAGGCACAAGGCCGCCAGCATGAACAGCACCACGCCGGAGCAGTTGAACAGCAGGTGGATGAGGGCAGTGCGCTTGGCGTTGGTGCCGCTGGTGATACCGGCAATGACAGCCACCACGCAGGATCCGATGTTCGAACCCATGGTGAGATAGATGCCCTGGTCGATGCCGATGAGCCCCGTGACCACCATGGTGAGGGCTATCGAGGTCATGACGGAGGAACTCTGGATGATGGCCGTGAAGATGGCGCCCAGCGCTACCAGCAGCAGAGGGCTGCTTATTCCAGCAAGGAAAGACTTGACGGAATCCAGAGCCGCGAAGGACTCCATGGAGCCGCTCATGAGTTCAAGTCCTACGAACAGCATACCGAAGCCGGCAAGGATGCCGCCGAGAGTCTTGCCGCTGCTCTTCTTGGCGAAAATGCCCAGGAACGCGCCAAGTCCCGCAAAGGCGGAGAAAATAACGCTGGTAGACACGGAATTGCCGCCGAGCATACCCAGCGCGACTATCTGCGCCGTGACGGTGGTACCGATGTTTGCACCGTAGATTATGGCAGCGGCCTGAGTGAGGGAGATGATTCCGGCATTCACGAAGCCTATGGTCATGACCGTGGTGGCTCCGGAGCTTTGGATGGCGGCCGTACCAAGCGCGCCTATTCCTACGCCAAGAAGTTTGTTGCCTGATGCTTTAGAGAACAGTTTCTTGAGTTTTTCGGAACTCGCAGCCTCCAGATTAGAACTCATCATCTGACACGCCAAGAGGAATACTCCGATTCCTGCAAGAAGCGTCAGCAAGGAGGTAATGATCGCTGTCAGGTTCATCTTCTTCTATTGCGTTCTGCGGTTCAAAATTACTGCAAATCCCGCTTTTTTCCAAAACTAATAACGGCATCTTCAAGACCTGACGGTCCTGGTGCCGAATGGTCCTACACGAGCCCCTGGTCGAGCATGGCGCCCGCGACTTTCAGGAAGCCCGCAAGGTTGGCGCCCTTGACGTAATCTACATAACCGTCTTCGGACGAGCCGTACTTGACGCAGGCCGAGTGAATGTCATGCATGATGTCCCGCAGCCGCGCGTCCACTTCCTCGCGGGTCCAGTGCAGGCGTATGGAATTCTGGCTCATCTCAAGGCCCGAAGTGGCAACGCCTCCGGCATTGGATGCCTTGCCGGGAGAATACAGGATGCGGGCGTCCTTGAACAGCTTTATAGCCTCGGGAGTGGAGGGCATGTTGGCGCCTTCGGCCACGCAGAAGCAACCTCCGGCCAGAAGGTTCCTGGCATCGTCCTCCCCTATTTCGTTCTGGGTGGCACAGGGCAAAGCTATATCGCAGGGAATGCCCCAGGGCCTCTGTCCAGGGTAATATTTGGCTGACGGATACTGGGAGGCATACTCTTTTATGCGCTCGCGGTATATGTTCTTGAGCTTGAACACGTAGGCCATCTTGTCTTCATCAAGCCCGTCAGGATCGTGGATAAAGCCGCTGGAGTCGCTGAGCGTCACCACTTTGGCTCCGAGGCTCATGGCCTTCTGCGCAGCATACTGGGCCACATTGCCCGAGCCGGACACCAGCACCGTCCTGCCCTTGAAAGACTCGCCCCGGGAGGCCAGCATCTCTTCTGCAAAATAGCATAATCCGTAGCCCGTAGCCTCGGGACGCAGAAGCGAACCGCCCCACGAAAGGCCCTTTCCGGTAAGGGTTCCGGAGAACTCGTCGCGCAGGCGTTTGTATTGTCCGAACATATATCCTATCTCTCGTCCGCCCACGCCTATATCCCCTGCCGGGACGTCGGTATCCTGGCCGATATGGCGCTGCAGCTCGGTCATGAAACTCTGGCAGAAACGCATGACTTCGGCGTCGGACTTACCCTTGGGGTCGAAATCGCTACCGCCTTTCGCCCCGCCCATTGGAAGTGTGGTGAGAGCGTTCTTGAAGGTCTGCTCGAAGGCAAGGAACTTCATGATGCTAAGGTTGACGCTGGGATGGAAGCGGATGCCTCCCTTGTAGGGCCCGATGGCGCTGTTCATCTGCACGCGGAAGCCGCGGTTTATGCGCACCGCACCGGAATCGTCCATCCAGGGCACGCGGAAGATAATGACGCGCTCGGGTTCCACCATGCGCTCCAGCACCTTCTGGTCCATCATGTAGGGATCCTGGACCATATACGGCACCACGCTGCCGGCCACGGCCATGACGGCCTGATGGAACTCCGGCTCTCCGGGATTGCGCAATTTGAGCTCTGCGCCGAAGCGCTCAAGGTACTTTTCTACTAAACTATTCATATTCCAACAAATTAACTATTCCGGAGTGCAAAAGTACAAAAAAATACATACCTTTGAAAAGCTCTTAGGTATGTAATGAAACGTTTTTTTATCTCGTGCAGCGAGCGCTACGCAGAAGCCTACGGAGCCAATTCCCACCTGGAAATCATCGACGGCGAAAACCACACCATCACCCGCAAACGCCCCCAAGTGGTCTCCCGCACGGTCGAATTCTTCAAAGAGACAATGCGGCCTTAGTGTGTACCCCCGGCCAAGGCCTTGGTGCGCATACCGGTCCAACATTATGCCGCGTGTGGTCAAAAACGGCCTTTTTTGCGCATATCGGTCCAGCCAAATAGCAGGGTATCGTCACTATATCTATGCTGTATCTAAAAGACTAGCTGCGTCAGCATATGAAATGCCGCATACCCGTGCGGACTGGTGGACGCCGGCGCTGAAGCGAAAGCGTATCTGCCGAAGAGCCTCGGCCTTCTCAGAAGTGGAGAGCTCACAGAATTTCGGTTTTTGAAACAGGCTCTGCAGCAGATCCGGGATAGCATTCATTATCACCTGGTCTCGAAAGGCCGGTTGTTTTTCATCTTTTGAATCCACGCGCTTCCTGGCTTTTGACGAACTGTTCAAAAAATACTGCATACGCTTAGGTGAATTGAAGATCGCCTCGACATGGCTGACATCTACGTATGATTCAGGGAGTACGAAACCAGATTGGGAAAACAACCATTCATCCGGCAGTTTCAAAGCTTCCCTGCTATGCAGAAGGCGTATTCTTTCCCGGCCGGACAAATCGCCCATTCGACGGCAAGCCTTTATTTCTACAGACAGGAAATCCTGGCGGAAAAAAGTATTTCCTGTTCCCCAGGGATACTGTCCGGGATACAGGCAGATGCTTGCCGCCACACAGTTCATCTGAACATATGCAATAGCGCGCTCAACAGCCTCCGTCTGGTCATAGGGCAACTCTTTTATATCCAGGGAATTCCGCCTCAAGAATTCTTTAGTCCCATACTTGCTGCTGAGGTACTTGGAATACCTGCCTTTGAAACTGTTTACGAATTCTTCTACTTCTTTGCGCGTGCCGTACAGCACAAAATGGACATGATTGGACATGAGGATAAACACCAGTACAATCACCCTTGGTGTAACTGCAGCCTGTATGGCTACATAGTTCATCCCTGTCACGAAATCTTCATCCTCTCTGAACCACAAACCCTCTTCCAGGTGATCCGTGGTCACCAAATAATACCTTCTCATCTCTTTCACATTTTCAAGTTTAATGTTAGGTCATTTTAATCCACTTCAAATACAAACGAAGCGATGTCTTCACGACTGTTTACAAATATAAGCAGTTGTTTATACAAACCAAATGACTTGCATAGAAATGTTGAGCGATTGCTAATCTAAACGCTCATCGAGAAGGCGGGGAAAAGGGTTCGCCGTCAATGCCTAGAGGCGTGAGCCCGGCAAGAGCATAGCCTCGCAGCCTTGAAGGAGGTCCTGGAAGGTGGTTTCGAAGTCACCGGTGTACCAGGGGTCGGCGACGTCGCGGCTGGAGCCGGTGTAGGACATCATGAGGTGGATCTTGCCTTGGGGGTCCTGGGGGATGAAGCGCTTGATGAGCCGGAGGTTCGAAGAGTCCATGCAGATAATGCGGTCGAAACGGTCATAGTCGGCCCTCGTCACCTGGCGGGCACGCTTGGCGGGGTCGAACCACACGCCGTGCTGGCTCAGGCAGCGCTTTGCCGGCGGATAAATGGGGTTGCCGATTTCCTCGTCCGACACGGCGGCGGATTCTATATAGAACTGATCCTCAAGGCCTTTGGCCTTCACAAGCGCCTTCAGGATAAACTCCGCCATGGCGCTCCGGCAGATATTGCCGTGGCAAACAAACAGCACTCTCATCTTTTGCATAGCGGTGCAAAGATACTGCTTTTCTTTTCGTAACTTTGCATTCCAAAAAGAAATTCATCCATGACAACCCCATACAAACTCGTCATCTTCGACCTTGACGGCACGCTGCTGGACACCCTGGAAGACCTGGCGGCGGCGGTAAACCACTCTCTGTCGGTCCGCGGCCTCCCCCTGCACAGCCTGCAGGAGTACCGTGGCATGGTGGGCCACGGCGTACGCAACCTGGTGCGGCAGGCCCTCGAAAAGTCGCTTGCAGCAACTGCATCCGACGGACCGGACGACGCCCTGATCGACGCCGCCCTGGCCGACTTCAAGGAGTTCTACACAGCGCACATCGACGTCCATACCCACCCCTACCCAGGGATGCAGGAACTGGTGCGTGACCTTCACGCCACCGGAGTGCGCATGGCAGTGGCTTCCAACAAGTTCCAGGCAGGCACGGAGAAGCTCGTCGGAGAATTTTTCCCCGGCATTCCCTTCGTCGCCATCCTTGGCAACCGCGAAGGCTTCCCCCTGAAGCCTGATCCGGAGATTGTGGGCGAAGTACTGCGCGCCTCGGGCATGTCACGGGAAGACGCGGTGATGGTGGGCGACTCCCACACCGACATGCTCACCGCCGCCAACGGCGGCATCGGAGCCATTGCCGTGGGCTGGGGCTACCGCACCATGGAGCCATCGGAAAACTGGCGCCTTGCCGGCAGCGTCACCGAGCTACGCACCCTCCTCTTCGGAAGGCCCTTCTATGTCAGCGAGCCCGTGAGCACAGCTCCGCAAAGCACTTCGACAGCCCTGCAAAAGCTTGTCTACGAGACATTTGAGCGTCTGGGGATTCACTTCTCCCGTGTGGACACCGACCCAGGCATCACCATGGAAGACTGCGCCCGGATCAGCGAGCGCATCGGAGTGGACATCGTCAAGACCGTGTTCCTCTGCAACCGGCAGCAGACCTCGTTCTACATCTACGTCATGCCTGCCGGCAAACCTTTTGTCACGCGCGACTTCTGCACGGCCCTCGGCATACCCCGCGTATCCTTCGCCTCCGCAGGCAAGCTCCTGGAACTCACCGGAGTGGAGCCCGGCGCCACCACCATCCTCAGCAGCGCCTGGCCCGCATCTGAAGGTGTGAGTCTGGTGATTGACAGGGCCGTAGCCGAAGCCCCCGAATTCGCCTGCACCGACGGCACCCCCACCTGCTTCGTGCGCCTCGCCACCCGCGACCTGCTGGACAAGTACCTCTGCGGGAGGGAGTTCGTCGTAATTTAATCCTTCGCGCCCATGAAATCCACCATCGCTTTTACGGGGATACTGATGCTCATTCTGCTGTCAGCCGCCATCGCCTATACGACCTATAGGATATGGCACATACTGCCACTTCCGCACTGGGCCAAGACAGCCGTGGCGGCGCTGTATGTGTTGTGCTTCCTTGTCATTTTCCCGCACTTCATGCTTGGCGAAAAGATGCCGTTCACGCTTGCCGCCGCGACCTACGAAATAGGCACCTCGTGGATGATTTTCTTCATCTATGCCCTGATGCTCTTTCTGGCCATCGACCTTGGCAGGCTCGTCCATCTTATACCTAAAGGTTTCGTAATCAATTCCTTGGCGGGCACATGCACCGTCTTCGGAATTATCCTCGGCCTTCTCACATACGGCGGCATCCACTACCACCACAAACATCGCGAGGCCATAGAAATCACCACGGACAAGCATCTGGACAAGCCGCTCACCATCGTGCTTGCCAGCGACCTGCACGCAGGGTATCACAACCGCAGCAAGGAGCTGGAGCGGTGGGTAGATTTGTTCAACGCCGAACACCCCGACCTTGTGCTCTTCGCGGGAGACATCGTAGACGGCTCCATGCGCCCTGTCATAGAAAAAGACTACGGGAGCATCTTCCAGAGGATAGACGCTCCCGTATATGCATGTCTTGGGAACCACGAGTATATTGGCGGTAAGGATGACGCGGAGGCTTTTCTCGGCAAGGCCGGCATCACCATCCTGAGGGACGCCGCCACAAAGGCGTGCGGCATTCGGATAATCGGCAGGGACGACCGTTCAAATCCTTGCAGGGCAGCACTTTGGGAGCTCTTTAAGCCCGACAGCCTGTTCACCGTCGTGCTCGACCATCAGCCCTACCACCTTGAGGATGCCGAAGAGGCCGGGGCCGATTTCCAGTTCAGCGGCCACACGCATCACGGCCAGATCTGGCCCGGCAACTGGCTCACCGACATCATGTACGAAAAGGCCTTCGGAGAGCACCGTAGGGGCAATACCCGCTACTACGTCTCCTCGGGGCTCGGCATCTGGGGCGGAAAGTTCCGCATCGGCACCCGCTCGGAGTATATCGTGCTGACGCTGAGGCCGTCACAGACTCAGCAGTAGCTCCTTCTGCTCGTCTATCCTGATGCTTTTGATCCAGTTGGCAAGAAGAAGATGACGTTTGTCCATTTAGAATTTTCTCCAGACCATTTTGTTCACGATGCCTGTGTAGGACTGGATAATCTTGACGACCTTAGTGGAGACATTTTCGTCTGTGTAGTCGGGCACGGGGATGCCGTGCTGGCCGGCCCTGTTAAGCTCCACAGCGGTGTCCACGGCTTGCAGGAGGCTCTTCTCGTCGATGCCGGCAATGATGAAGTCGCCCTTGTCTATGGCCTCGGGGCGCTCGGTGGAGGTGCGGATGCAGATGGCCGGGAAAGGATGGCCGATGCTGGTGAAGAAGGATGACTCCTCGGGCAGGGTACCGCTGTCGGAGACCACTGCGAAAGCGTTCATCTGCAGGCAGTTGTAGTCGTGGAAGCCAAGTGGCTCGTGCTGGATGACGCGGCGGTCGAGATTGAAGCCGGACTGCTCCAGGCGCTTGCGGCTGCGCGGATGGCAGCTGTAGAGGATGGGCATATCGTACTTCTCCGCCATCTTGTTGATGGCATTGAAGAGACTCAAGAAGTTCTTTTCCGTGTCGATGTTCTCCTCGCGGTGGGCGGAGAGCAGGATATACTTGCCCTTCTCCAGGCCCAGGCGCTTATGGATGTCGCTGGACTCGATTTCCTTGAGATTCTGGTGCAGAACCTCGGCCATCGGGCTGCCGGTGACATAGGTGCGCTCCTTGGGCAGGCCGCAGTCGGCAAGATAGCGGCGCGCGTGCTCGCTGTAGGCCATGTTCACGTCGGAAATGATATCCACGATGCGGCGGTTGGTCTCTTCGGGCAGGCACTCATCCTTGCAGCGGTTGCCGGCCTCCATGTGGAAGATGGGGATGTGGAGCCTCTTGGCGCCGATGACGCTGAGGCAGGAGTTCGTGTCGCCCAGCACCAGCACGGCGTCAGGCTGCACCTCCACCATCAGCTGGTAGCTCTTGGCGATGATGTTGCCCATCGTCTCGCCGAGGTCCTTGCCCACTGCCTCCATATACACGTCGGGGTCGGCGAGCTTCAAGTCCTTGAAGAACACTCCGTTGAGATTATAGTCGTAGTTCTGCCCGGTGTGTGCCAGCAGGCAGTCGAAGTACTCACGGCACTTGTTTATGACTGCCGCCAGACGGATGATTTCCGGACGTGTGCCCACGATGATCAGAAGCTTCAGCTTCCCGTTATTTTTAAATTGTGCCATATCTTGTTTAATATTAGATTCTTCGCTTCGCCATTCGGCAAGATCAGGGCAGGCTTCAGAATGACAGTTATCGAGCAGTTTGCCGTTATCTGGGCATATCGCCTGACCATCCGTGGCCAAGGTCCCAGTGTTCATCATATACGAACTCAAAGTACGGCAGAGAGAACTCCGACTCCAGAAGGGATTCGAGTTCATCCTGAATGGGTTCCGCCCACTTTCCTACCAACACAATGAACTTGTCGATAGTCCAGGCCACCCGGCCGCGCGGGACCTGGGTATAATCACCTTTGAATTTCGTTTCAAGATGTTTTGCCTGAGCCTTAAAGAACTCCTTTGCCCAGACCTGCCTGTGCAGGTGAGGATAATTGATAAAGGGTACGCCTTTCTCTGCCGCCGCCTCAACGTCCTGCGGCGTAAGCTCTTTCTTCCTCACGCCGAAAAGCGAGTGATCAGAAGGATCATACCAAAAAATTCCGACGCAGGGCATCTGTTCGTCGAACGACTTCATATCTGCCATCTGTGCCGCGCGTTCTTTATCTGAAAGGCTTGTCATAGCGTACTAATATCAGCAATTATTTTACCGGTTCAGAATAAGTGTCCGGTTTGTCGGGATTAAACACTTCGTTGCAGTACATCACCGTCACAAGTTCCTCTGTCTCACTAAGGTTTATGATGTTGTGCGTGTAGCCGGGGAGCATGTGGACGGCCTGGATGTGGTCGCCGTCAACCTCCCACTCGAGGATCTTGCCCTCGGGGTCACCCAGGCTTCGCTGCTGGATGAGGCCGTGGCCCTTGACCACGATGAACTGCTCGAACTTGGTGTTGTGCCAGTGCTGCCCCTTGGTGATGCCGGGCTTGGAGATGTTGATGCTGACCTGTCCGGCGCTATGGGTGTGGATGAGTTCGGTGAAGCTTCCCCGTTCGTCCACGTTCATCTTGAGCGGGAAGGCTGCCTTCTCTTTGGGAAGATAGCTTAAATAGGTGCTGTACAGCTTCTTGGCGAAGCTGCCCGCCGGTATCTCCGGAATCATAAGAGTCTTGGGCTGCGCAGCGAAGCTGTCGAGCAGGTTCACAATCTCACCGAGGGTGGCCCTGTGGGTAGTGGGCACATAACAGTAGCGGCCTTCCTTCATCGGGAAGACACCAAGCCCGTCGAACTCGCAGCGATGCTCCTCGCCCCGCAGGCAGGCGATCATCTCGTCCACCAGGTCGTCGATGTACAGCAGTTCCAGTTCCACGCTGGGGTCGTTGACCGTGTACGGCAGGTCGTTGGCCACCGCATTGCAGAATGTCGCTACAGCGCTGTTGTAGTTGGGCCGGCACCATTTGCCGAAGAGATTCGGGAAACGGTACACAAGCACCTTTGCGCCGGTTTCTGCGCCGTAGGAAAGGAACAGGTCCTCCCCTGCTTTCTTGCTGCGGCCGTACTCGGAATTGCCGAAGCGTCCGGTAAGGCTGGCCTGCTGGCTGCTGGAAAGCATCACCGGGCAGGTGTTGCCGTGCTTGCGCAGCGTATCCAGGAGCGTGGAGGCAAAGCCGAAATTGCCGGCCATGAATTCTTCCTGGTTCTGCGGCCTGTTGACGCCGGCAAGGTTGAAGACGAAGTCGCACTCGGCGCACCACGCATCCAGCTGCTCCGGAGTGCCGTCAAGGTCGTACTCAAAGACTTCCGAGACCACGACGCCGTAATTCCGGGCCTTGCCGTCCCGTATGTTCTTCAACTGTGCGCACAGGTTCTTGCCCACGAACCCCTTTGCGCCGGTAACCAGTATCTTCATTATTTCACGATATTCGGCACGCCGTTGAGTTCATTCTGGATGTATTCCAGCGAGGCAATCTTGGCCTTGGTCTCTTCGAGGTTGAGCCGGTAGGTATTGTCCGAGTTGAACTCGTCGATCGTGGCACGCTTGGCGTCGCCCTCTTTGAAATACTTGTCGTAGTTGAGGTCGCGGTTGTCTGCCGGCACGCGGTAGAAGTTGCCCATATCCACGGCTTTGGCCGCCTCCTCCTTGGTGAGCAGCGTCTCGTACATCTTCTCGCCGTGGCGGATGCCGATGACCTTGATTTGAGACTTATCGCCGCCGAAGAGCTCGCACACCGCCTCGGCCTGGGTGCCGATGGTGCAGGCTGGAGCCTTCTGCACGAGAATATCGCCGTTCTGTCCGTTCTCGAAGGCAAAGAGCACAAGGTCCACTGCCTCTTCGAGGCTCATGATGAACCGCGTCATCTTGGGCTCCGTCAGCGTGATAGGGTTACCTTTGCGGATCTGGTCGATCCACAGAGGGATGACGCTTCCGCGGGAGCACATCACGTTGCCGTAACGGGTGCAGCAGATCTTGGTCGCACCGCTGTAGCGGCTCTTGGCGATGGCCACTTTCTCCTCGATGGCCTTGGTGATGCCCATCGCATTGATGGGATACGCAGCCTTGTCGGTGGAGAGGCAGATGACGCATTTCACGCCAGCTTCGATGGCCGCGTCCAGCGTGTTGTCCGTGCCGATGACGTTGGTCTTCACGGCCTCCATCGGGAAGAACTCGCAGCTGGGCACCTGCTTCAGCGCTGCCGCATGGAACACATAATCAACGCCTTGCATGGCATAATGCAGCGTGCTGCGGTTGCGGACGTCGCCGATGTAGAACTTGATCTTGCCCGCCACCTCCGGCATACGAGCCTGGAAGTCGTGACGCATGTCGTCCTGCTTCTTCTCGTCGCGGCTGAAGATGCGGATCTCGCCTATGTCGGTACGCAGGAACCTGTTCAGCACCGCATTGCCGAAACTGCCGGTACCGCCCGTAATCAGCAGCGTCTTGTCTTTGAAAACACTCATATGGTTAATTCTTTATTGCGATTGTTGTTAAATCCTACAAATTTAGTCATTTTCGGGGAAATTATTAACTTCGCACTATGAAAGTATTACTCATCAACGGAAGTCCGCGCCAGAATGGCAATACCGCCACCGCGCTGGGAGAAGTAGCGGCGCAGCTGAAGAAAAACGGTATAGAAAGTGAAATAGTGTGGATCGGCAACAAACCGGTCCGTGGATGCATTGCCTGCAATCAGTGCAAGGCGAAGGCCGGCGGCCGCTGCGTCTTCGACGACGACGTCTGCAACCGCATCAGCGAAAGATTCGCCTCGTGCGACGCCCTAATTGTCGGTTCGCCCGTGTACTACGGCCAGCCCAACGGAGCCCTGCTCTCCATCATCCAGCGGGCGTTCTACTCAAACGGCGGAGCCATTGCCGGCAAGCCCGCTGCAGCCATTGCAGTGTGCCGGAGAGGCGGTGCAACGGCAAGTTTTGAAACGCTGAACCTCCCCTTCCAGATGATGAACATGCCAGTCGTCACGTCACAGTACTGGAACATCGTCTATGGCCGCGAGCCCGGCCAGGCCGCACTGGACACCGAGGGTATGCAGACGATGAGGGCACTTGCGAACAACATGGCCTTCCTGCTCAAGGCCACCGGCGGCACTCCCGCCCCCGGCCGCGGCGACGAGCCCTGGGCTCCGATGCATTTTATACGGTAGGACGGGCCTCATCGACCGCATCCACGCCCCGGGTGCTCATACCGGTCCACGCAGGTGGCAGGGTATCGTCAAAATCGGCCTTTTTCGCGCATGTGGGTACAGGTCGATGGACCAGTATGAGCACGATGCGCATGCGCAGAATCAGTTAAGGAGCCCTTTCAGATAGCGCTGGCGCTCGGGCTCCGGGAATTTTTCGATGGCATAACGGAGCATGGTACGGGGCATCTGGCGATAACGGGGCAAAAGATACGCCTCCAGCGCCTTCTTGTCGCGTTTTCCCGCCTCACGTAATAGCCAGCCGACGGCTTTGTGAATCAGGTCGTGCGGGTGATGAAGGAGGATATCGGCAATGGCGAAAGTGTCTGCGAGCTGCCCGTGCCGGACGAAGGCCATTGTGGAGACGATGCCGATTCGCTGCTCCCAGAGGGTCTTACCGCTTCGGGCCAGATCATACAGGATGCTGCGGTCCTTGTCCAGCAGCCACGTGCCCAGAAGCGGGTAGCAGCTCAGGTCCACCAGGTCCCAGTTGTTGATGCGGTCGGTGTGGGAAAGATAGAAATCGATGCAGCGGCGGCGCAGAGATTCTTCGCTCTGCTCAGAATGACAGGCCCCGGCATCTTGGTTTCGCAAGTATAACTTCGGATGCGAGAAGATCTCAACCAGCGCGAGAAGGGCTGCAAGGCGAAGCTCATGATACTCGCTGCCGATGCAGCGCTCCAGCTCCTCGAAGTCCGTTGTCTTCCAGCACGCCTTCACGACCGAGCGCGTCACTGGCACCTTGATACCCAGGAACTTATCCCCCTCTCCGTACTGCCCCGGCCCCGTCTTGAAGAACCGGCTCAGGCCCTCCACCTGGGACGGGTCGGCAACGGCTAATATGGAGGAATGAAGTTCGTACATAACACTATACCATGGAGATTAAACATCTCCTGTCTTTGGCCCCGCTCACCAGAGAATAAAATTGGGAATAATGGCATCAATCATGACCGATGGGACACCGCAATCTTTCGCTATATCCTCCCAATGCGAGACTGCCTCACAAACCTCATCAACGACGGTTACTGCATCTTTGATGTTGTTATTGGAAGCGAATATCAGCAAGTCATCTCGGGTGATATTATCAAATTTCTCATTGATAGACATCTGATGCGTGGCAGTCCATCCACCATCGGGATTATAGGCATAGCCCATATCGTAAGCCGGCGAGAGATACCACTTTCCGTCTTCTCCCATTAAGAAAGAAATGTTCTTAGTATGATCATCCTGGTTGCGAATCACAACATTGAACACCATCCGGCGAAACATCTGTCTGGCTTCCGAGTAGGACAATCGTAATGCCCGCATGACATTGAAGGCTTGTTCATATGAGTATGCCCGATGGAGTCGGTAGTCAAAATGGGCGATCCCACACAACGTCTGCATGTGTACCTTTCGCCCCTCCTTTCTGTCAAAACGTTTCGTGAGGAAATGGGCACGTCCGTTTTCCTCAATGAGAGAACATTCTGACATCTCTATGCCACAGGCCTTGGCTAACTTGTAGAAAGAGTACTCCAGTCGTCCATAGTTCTCCGTCTCTCTGAATCCAGCCTTGGCAGATACTCCATCAAGTTTGATGAGATAGTAGTCAAAGCCGGCGGGAGCTTCCACTTGGCCAGAGCGCACTTCACCTGTTTCTTTATTATAAGCAATGATGGCTTTGGCCCGTTGGCCACCGGCAGAAGTGCCCAGACGCAGAATTTCAGCAATAGCAGCTTTCTTGTCATCTTCCAAATTTGTAGCAAAAGAAGATTTTTCTGAAAGCGCTTCTTTTGCGACCTCAACCAACTTGTCTATCTCAAACTTGGTTTCTTGGTTATAGGAAAATTCAATTGCGGGTTCAAATTCCAACGCCCCCATACATCGATTTCCCAAGAAACAGAGCGATTCAATGGGATTACCGCTTGTGCGCCCCATCAGAGACAGCCATCTGTCGAACAGGGCTCGTCCATAAGTGTCGGGCAGAGAATCTGCCAGCATCCCAGGCAACCCCTGAAAAGTGTCCCTTCCCAAATTGGCAAAAGAATAAACCCGTCCTTCCCGAACCGGCATCATCAACGGAGATGGTTCCAAACCACTGCCAATAAAACTTGGGTCATATTCAAATCTGGCAACCTCATATCTATCATCCCAATTAAAGATGCCGACAGGCATGCCGAACATACTGACTTTTGCAACATCTACCATTCCGACTCCTCCTTGTTTATATCATCAAGCCGTCCAACAGCCCGCTGACGTTGGTGCCTGGCGGTATTGGATTGAACGAGATGATAGTATTCACTTGGACTCAGCTGCTCGTCGTCCACCAGCGGCTGAAGCACGTCAAGCTTACCCAAAGTTCGCAGTACCCGCAGGAAAGAATCAAACGAGCCGATTTCTCCCTTCTCGATTTTCTTCAAAGAAGAAAGGGACACGCCAGCAGCATCTGCAAGGCTCTGCTGGGTGATATTCTGTCTCAGCCTGACAGCCTTCAAGTGACTGCCTATCCTGTTAAGGATAACGGCATCCGCCAGCATATATACATCATCCATAATAGTTCAATAATAAACTCTTGTGCCGCAAAGATACGAATAATAGTTTAATATTAAGCTATTATTTCAAAATAATCACATCCTCCTCCCGCAGCGGCTCATAGGGGCCGTCCTTGCATTCGAGGATCACTGTGCCACTCTCCAGCACCCGCACCGTGTGCCACTGGCCAATAGGGATATTCAGCGCCACGCAGTCGGAGCACGGCGCCAGCTCGATGACCTCCGTCACCTCCCCCGCATCGCTATAAAACACCTCCTGCAGCCTCCCCCGCAGGCACACTACCGTCTCGGAGCTCTTGGTGTGCCGATGAATCGGCAGCGGACTCCCCGGCTCAATCGCATTCAGCATTCGCTGAGAGCCATCGGCTGCAGAGTTCCGCAGGTCATAATTCATCCTCAGCCGCGGCGAAGCCTGGGCCTGGGCCGTCAAATCATCCAATAATTTGCTGTCAATTATCATCAAGCAATCGCCTCCTTAATACACTCCACGATATACCTCACATCCTCATCCTTCACATACGGTCCGGCGGGAAGGCAGAAACCCACCTTGAAGAGATCCTCCTCAAGACCGTTCGTATATACCGGAGCGCCGGTATACACCGGCTGCTTGTGCATCGGCTTCCAAAGCGGACGGCACTCCACTTTGCGATCGAGCATGAACACACGAAGGGCCTCAACGTTGTCGTTAGGCTGGCAGTCTGTCGTAGCACAATCCACTGCATGAATCACACCTGCAGCACCACCAACGGCCGTCTTCACTACCTCCTTGTAGGCATTTTCCTGCCCCTTTACGCGCACCGACGGATCAATGGTAGCCGCGCAGAGCCAGAAGTTCGCATCGTAACGCGGATCCGCAGGCTGCTTATGCATCGTCACACCAGGGACATCCACGAGCAACTCCTCGTATAGTGCCTGAACATGCTTATGGTGGGCGATATGCTCCTCCAGCACCGTCATCTGCCCACGGCCGATACCGGCGCAGACATTGCTCATCCGATAGTTAAAGCCTATGGCCGAATGCTGATAGTACGGATAGGCATCCCGCGCCTGGGTGGCATACCACATGATCTCATTGGCAGCCTCCTTAGTGCGGCAAATCAGCGCTCCGCCGCCTGAGGTCGTAATCATCTTGTTGCCATTGAAAGACAGAACACCATACTCACCGAAAGTGCCCAGCACCTGCCCATCGAAACGGGATCCCATACCCTCCGCTGCATCCTCAATCACCGGAATGCCATATTTTGCGCCAATAGCCAAAATCTCGTCAATCCGGTACGGCATGCCATACAGCGCCACTGGAACAATCGCCTTCGGATACACACCTGTCTTAGCCTTGCGGTCCAAAATGGCTTCTTCAAGCAATTTCGGGTCCATATTCCATGTCTCTCCTTCCGAGCCAACAAATACCGGTTTAGCACCTAGATATGTAATTGGATGCGAAGAAGCACAGAATGTAAAACTCTGCACCAGCACTTCATCTCCCGCCTTCACGCCGCAGGCAATCAGCGCCAGGTGCACCGCCGCCGTACCCGATGCCAGGCACACCACCTCACGGTCGAGCTTCTTATCATTCTGGGCCACTCTCTTGTCATTCTGAGGCGCAGTCGAAGAATCTATTCCATTCACAAACCTCTCTAAATCCTCCTCAAAAGCATTCACATTCGGGCCCATTGGCACCACCCAGTTCGTGTCAAACGCTTCCTTGACATACTTCTGCTCTAAACCTTCCTCACTCATATGCGCCAGGCACAGATAAATCATTTTTCTTTCTGACATGATTAATTATATGTTTATTAGTTATCTTCGTTTCAACAATCTCGTTAAAAAGACGCCTTCACCCTCCTCCCCACGTACGTCACAAAAAACCGCGGGGCATCGGCCGGAAATATCGAGAACAGCCGCATGTACTCCACGAGCCGACGGAAAAAAGTGATGCTCTTCTCCACAAGCAAAGGATACCGGGACCGGTACGAATTGTCCTTGTTGTGTCCGAAGTTTCCAGACTCCATCACCACACGGCAAATACGCTTCGCCTTACGCGACCAAGATGCATCTGACGAATACAGAGGCATCGCCTCCACAGGCATCCCGAGCCAATCCACCGCAAATGCGGCAAATGCCTTCCATTCCGACACAATCCCCATCTCCCGCAGCCGGCGCAAAAGCAAATCACGGTCAATACACTCCCGATACGTCCACAGCAGCCGGCACCAGTCGCAGATCTGCCGCAGGCCCACGCCTCCCACGAAGAAATGTTGCAGGAAATGCGTGAACACGATGATCACGTCATTGTCCGGCGAAGGCAGCGGCACATCCGCACCGTCGTTCTTCCACACCCGCACGCCACCGCCAGCGAAGATGTCGCTCTGCACCCGCTCCACGCCCGCATTGATACGCTCCGAAATCTCCGTCAGCATCAGGCCGTGCAACTCCACCAACCACGGGTCGATGGTCATCGCCAGATGCTTCTTGCGCTTCTCCTCCGGCTCCACCTCCACCGCCAGCGGCGAGAGGAACCCCTTCGCCCGCTCGTAGTTCTCCGCATCGAAGAACAGGTCTACGTCGCCGCACGACCGCCACAGCGGATGCTCATAGCACTGACCTACTCCCTGCCCCTTCACCAGCACCGTGTAGATCCCCGCCTCGCGCATCTTCTCCACCATCACGCCGATGAAATAGTTCATCGCCTGGTTGCGCTGCTCCAGCTGCACCGTGCGGCCGATGAACTGCAGCACATCCTTCTTCTGCGGCTTCCTGTCCGTGATATGCTCGATGCCCGCCGCCACCAGTCCCACCACACTCTGCTCCTCCGAGAGCCGCAGCACCTCGGCGAAGTCGATCTCGCCGTAGGGTGCGAGCTGGACCTCCTGTTCCCAGAGTCCTGCCCGAAGCAATGCAAAAAATGCTTGCTCGACTTTAAATTTCTTCTCCTGCATATTGCATCTTCTTCCCCAGCACGGTGCACAGGATCATCTGAATATCCTTCACGAACGAATAATGCCGATAGTAATAGCAGTTCAGCCGCACCTTGTCCGGGTAAATTACGTTATCATTGTACCACACTGCCACCTCCTGGTCACTCATCTCATCGAAGTTAACGTTAGCGTTATCGTTATGGTTCGAGACGAGTTCTCTTGCGTTAGCAAGGTACTCATCTTCGAGTCTATACTTCAGCGTCGCAGGTCCCGTGATCCCAGGCCTCAGCTTCAGCACATCACGGTCGTCGCCCGTCAGCTTGTCCGCATATCCGGGCACATCAGGCCGAGGCCCCACGAAACTCATCTTGCCGATGAACACATTCCACAGCCCGGGCAACTCGTCCAGCTTGTAGTGGCGTAACTTCGCTCCCAGCGGCGTGATACGGTTGTCTCCGGCTACAGAGACCGTGCTCCAACCCTTATCTCCTTTCTTGCCTGTGCTCCCCTCGTTGTTCTTCACGGGAATCATTGTGCGGAACTTATGATAATCAAAGTATATACCATCCTTCCCTACACGCTTTTGAATAAAGAAAACAGGACCACCAGGCATTCTAATCTTTATCATTATCGCTATGGCTAATAATAGTGGTAATAAAACTATCAGCCCAAGCAGGGATATCACTCTGTCAAATAGCCATTTCAGAATCATCTTTGCTTAGTATATTGCTGTAAAGCCTTCTCCAAGAGGAATAAGGCTCGTTGTATATCTTTTTTGTTCAGTACATATGCCAAGCGTACCTGATTCATTCCCATATCTGGTGTAGAGTAGAATCCCGCTGCGGGTGCCATCATTATGGTCTCCCCTGCACAATCTACAGGTGTCTGTTCATCCTTCCAGCAGAATTCACTCAGACACCAAGCACAGAATTTCTCTGTATCATCCACCGGCAACTGAGCCACCGTATAGAAAGCCCCCATAGGCACAGGCGTATAGCACCCTGGAATCCTGTTTACCCCGTCAATCAAGCACTTCCTCCGCTCCACATACTCATCATACATCTCCCGAGAGTACTGTTCAGTTCCCTCAATTGAAGCCTCTGCAATGAATTGTCCAATCAACGGTGGTGAAAGACGTGCCTGACAGAACTTCATCACTGTCTTTCTTACCTGTTCGTTCTTGGTTATCAAAGCACCAATGCGAATACCGCACTCAGAATAACGCTTTGACACAGAATCAATCAGTACTACATTCTGTTCTATTCCTTCCAAATGCATAGCAGAAATATAGGGTGATCCCGTATAGATAAACTCCCTGTACACCTCATCCGAGAATAGATAAAGATTATACTTCTTCACCAAATCCCGAATTTGGTTCATCTCCTTCTGCGTATAGAGATAACCCGTCGGATTGTTAGGATTGCAAATCAATATAGCCTTTGTCCGCTCATTAATCAGTGCTTCAAATCTCTCAACCTTAGGCAGACAGAAGCCTTCTTCTATGGTGGTTGCCACCGTTCTGATGACAGCTCCAGCAGACACGGCAAACGACATATAATTAGCGTAGGCCGGTTCCGGCACAATAATCTCGTCGCCCGGATTCAGACAACTCATAAAGGCAAACAGCACCGCCTCGCTACCACCGCAGGTGATGATAATCTCGTCAGCATCCAGCTTTATCTGGTAGCGATCATAGTAGTTCACCAGTGCCTTGCGCAGTGAGCGATACCCCTGCGAAGGACTGTATTCCAACGTCTTTCTGTCAATGTGCTTCAGCACGTCCAACGCCTTTTGTGGCGTGGGCAAGTCTGGTTGACCGATGTTCAGCCGGTATATCTTCACGCCCCTGTCTTCTGCTGCGTAGGCCAAGGGTGCAAGTTTACGGATTGGAGAAGCGGGCATCTCGATGCCTCGCTGAGAGATCTGTAGTTCTTGCGACATAGTTAACTTCTGTAAAGCGGGAAGAATTTACTCTCCGGATTGAAGTCCGGGTCTTGCTGGGCGCGGATCTCCACCAGCTCGTCATATTTCTCCTGGTCGAACACCTGCTTGCCTATCGAGAACTGGTAATCCGAGTTCTTGTTGAATGCGGCCTTGAACTTATACAGGTTATCCTCGCCGCTGCCTACGCCACCGCCCAGGTGGAAGGTCTTGTACCCCTGCTCACAGCCCCATAGCGCTGCCTTATACAGCAGCAGGTTCGACGGTGCCAGATTCCTATACTCCATCATCGAGCCCGACAGGTGATAATGCATCTGCTTGTTGCAGAACAGCATAATGCTCATTGCGATAATCTGCCCGTCCAGCATGGCATAGAACATCTCATAGTTGTCGTGCAGGTCGTTGTGGATACTCTCATAGAACTCATCACCGAAGTAGTAATACTCCTCGGCATGATCCTTGTCCATCGTGGCGTTATAGATGCGCTTGAAGTCCGCAAACAGTTCCATTCCTTTGCCGTGCCGTATCTCGATGCCGTTCTTCTCCGCCTTGCGAATCATATTGCGGTTTTTGCTGATGATGTTGTCCCATATCACCTCCGGCGCAGCCAAGTCAAACGCCACCGTCTTCCCGAGATCTATCACGTTCGAAACCTCCTTCATCGGGACGGCATTCTTCAGCACGGGATGATAGCGCACGAAATTATCCACGATATGCTCCTCTGCCATCTTTTTCAGATAGGCAGTCCAGAACGACTGGAGGTTGCCTTCCGAGGTGTCTCCCTCAAACAGCACGCCCCCGTATCCGTAAGGTGTTACGGAGTCAAATACGCCCTCCAAGGCCGTCTTTCTGTGCATATACACATAGATGGCCCGCAGTCCGTTGTCTTCGTAGTACAAAAGATACGGATCTCCGTCCCCGTGTATATGGAAAGCTTTCACATACCCGCTTAGGTAATACACATCGTGCTCCGCAAAGGAGCGAACCGTAGCGTCCCACTCCGCAGACTGGGACAAGTCAAATAAACGTATCAATGCTTATAGAGTTGATTCAATAATACTTTTCATTTGAAGGATATCTTCCTTCGTATATCTCGCGTCGCAATGGATGGACAGAATCCCTCTTGACATTTTGAACACTTCACCTTCTGTCACTTCCGGCACATTCCACAGGATAGCCGGATAGATTTGTTTCTCAATCAGTGCCTTGCGCACCCTGTCTCTCTCCTCTCCAGTCGTAAAGACCAGTATCAGCGAGAAGGGATAGCATCCTCTATTCTCGGGCCGCAGCACACGGACACCGTCTTTCTTGATGTCCCGTAGCAGTTCCCAGTTCTCCCATTTCCGTTTGTACCAGTCACGAATATCAAACAACTGCAAAAACTTCTGGCTTTCAACATCCAAGGCACAGACATCAGCCCTGTCGAAATACTCTTCTGTATCTACGAATCCGGCCCTGAAAGCCACCTTCTCTACTTCCTCCCCTGCCAGATAACGAGCTTTCAACCTCATCACCTCCCAACGAGTAGCAGCAATCTTCTCATTCTCCTCGGAGACCGCTGGCGCCATAGGCAATTCCAGTCCCACAGGCGACCACAACATTCCCCCTTCCGGTATTGGAAGCGACTTTCTCAACGAGGCAATACACCAATCCGCGTGACTATTGATGGCCCATCCGCCAATCAGGTCGTGGGTATGGTCTTCCACTACGGGCACCATCAGCTTATCCGTACTGCAATACGAACGCATCCCGAAGTAGTTCACACGCAGGATAGCATCCGTCGGGCGAAAATGTCCCTTCCGCTGAATAGCCTCTATAGTCTTGCTGTCATCGCGGTAGTCAGGATAATCCGTATAGAACACCAGCTCCAGTCCTGCTTCTTTCAGCGACTCTATCACGTCATAACAGAAATACTCCGGCACCCACAGCCGTTGCCAGCCTTGCGACCTGTACAGGTCTATCAAGGCTTGCCTCCCGTCCGCATAGTAGTTAGCGGACGGGAAGAAGTCTTGAAGGGTGTTATCTCCACTGCCTTGCGGCTCTATGTAGTGGAAGTCAGAACCGAATTCTTTCACTTATTTTCCTCTCAGTTCCAGGAAACGGTCAATCGCCATTTCCTCTTTATAGTTTTCAAATAGTTTATGTACGTCGTACACCGGCTCGTAGCCCAGTTCCTCCTTGGCATTGGTGATGTCCATCAGGAATCCGCCACCGCTCTTGCGGTCGGGGTCAACATACTCAATCGTCGAAGGATGGTCTTTCGGCGAGAACACGTCGATGATGGCTTCACACTGCTGCTGAAGCGTCACGGGGATGCCTGTTCCCACATTATAGAAACCATCCCCGCGGTCGGCCAGCACTGCCTTGCAAATCATCTGTGCACAGTCATACACGTGCACCATATCCTTGGCATAGTTCCTGTCACCCCAGATGGTCAGAGGCTCGCCCTTGATGGCTTTGTTGATTTGCTGATACAGCGGACGCATCGTCTTCACGCCATTCGGGAAGTAGTACTGGTATGGGCTGTATTCATAGATGGTTGGAAAGCGGAACACAAACTTCTTGATACCAAACTCCTGGTAGTAGTGTTCCATCATCTCGATGGCACAGTTCTTCGCAATCACATACACGGCATGGTCGCCCGTGTAGGAGAAGTTGGGCTTGTCATACGGGTCAAGCACGTGATCGCTGGGATAGAGCGACACGTCGAACACCGTCTGGCTGAACATTATTCGGTCGGCCTTCACCTTGCGGCAGTACTCCAGCACATTGGTCGTTCCCACCACGATGCTGTCTATGTACTTGCGGGGATGGTATTCGTTCATATACGACGGTATCTCCGCTGCCAGATGAATCACGGCATAGACATTCTCCTTCGGCAGCACATCAAAGTCCTCTGCCTTTGTCAGGTCCACAGAGTAGTAAGGCACACCCTGCTTGGTCCAGAAATCCGTTTTACGACGTCCCGAGGCAATCACCTCATACTCGTCCTTGTTGAAGAAGTTCAACGCATACAGGGTGAGGTACGACCCCACGTTGCCTGTTGCACCAAAGATGATGATTTTCTTTTTGTCCATAATTAGTGTTATTTTTTATTACGATAATTCTTTTCAAACAGTTCTATCGCCTCTTTCTTTCGGGCGTTCCAGCCCAAGTCATCCACCTCGTCCTGCAGACCGTTTCCGATGTCTTTGCGTTTGATGACGTTCATCACCGTCATCCACAGGATTTTGATGTCGAGCCCCATCGTCAGGTGGTCCACATACCACACGTCGTATTTGAACTTCTCACCATACGTCACCGTATTCCTTCCGTTCACCTGAGCCCATCCTGTAATGCCCGGACGCACCTCGTGCCGACGCATCTGCGTCTCGTCATAGAGCGGCAGGAACCACGTCAGCAGCGGACGGGGCCCAATCAGAGCCATATCGCCCTTCACCACGTTGATCAGCTGTGGCAGTTCATCCAACGAGGCTGCCCTTACAAAGCGTCCCACCTTCGTCAGTCGCTCTGCATTCGAAAGCAGCTCACCGTCCGGCCCACGCTCGTCCGTCATCGTCTTGAACTTGATCACCTTGAAAATCTTCCCGTCCTTTCCGGGACGGTCTTGCAGGAACCAAGCCCCTGCGCCTTTGTTGGCAAAATGGAGCCAGATGGCCACCACGATGATGATGGGCGACACGATGATCAGTGCCACCAACGAGATGCAGAAATCAAAGAATCTTTTGAAAAAGTGTTTATACATAAAGTGTTTTTTAATTTGCTACTTAATCACCTCATCATAGTACTCATACAAGCACTTCCTGACAAAGCCCTGTTCAAACCTGTCCGCTATCATCTTGCGGGCTTTGCCTGCCAGTTTCTCCCTGTCAGCCGGTGAGGTCAGCATAACCTTCATCGCCTGATAGAGCCGTTCTTCATTCTGAGGCGGTACAATCATTCCGTTCTCGCCGTCCACGATGATTTCCCGTGAACCATTGATATCAGTCACGATTGAGGCCAGCCCCATTGCACCGGCTTCAAGCACCGTGTTGGGGAATCCCTCACGGTAGCTGGGCATCACGAAGCAGTCGGCTGCCGCATAGTAGGCCAGCAACTCTTCCCCCATCTTCTTGCCAACAGCCATAATGTCAGCGTATGCGCTAATCGCATCACGGGATTCCTGGCTGATCGGGTCGAGGTTATCCTCATAAGGCCCCACCAGTATTAACCGAATGTCAGGATACTCGCTATAGAGCTTTTTGAACGCACCCACAAGTTCATTAATCCCTTTGTCCTTCACGATACGTCCTACAAACAGGAACGTGAACTTTGATTCGTCCCGCAGTTTCAGTTCTTCCGCAAGTTTCAACACCTCGGGTCTCCGGGAGAAATGCTCCATATCCACACCCATCACGTTTCCATAACCCAGCACCTTCAACGGTTTCTTGGTTATCTTCCCTGCAATCAGGTCGTTCTTCACGCCCTGACCTTCAGGGATGATGTTGGTAGCACAAGCACAAGTCAGCTTGTCCGTCAGCATCAGTATCTTGCGTTTCAGTCCTGTAGATGTAGGCCACACCAAACCAGTGAAGGTATGGATGCGTACCGGCACGCCTGTCAACTTTCCCGCCACCATACATAGCAGGCCAGCCTTAGGGGTCATACTATGAATCATATACGGGCGCTCCTTCCGAAGCGTCTTAATCATTACCAGCAAGGCTTTCAGGTCTTTCATCAAGGAGATATGCCGTTCCATAGGTACTGCTATGGTACGCACTCCCTCACGCTCCCTCACCCTGTCCAGCGGCTCTCCTGGCGAGGACAGCGCAACGACTTCATATTTCTCTGACAGTTCCTTGAGCATACCCTTGCAGAACACATCCAACGACTGCGGAACCGTAGATGATCTTATAATCTTTTTCTTATCCATTCTATTTTATTTGAATTTTACAGAACGTTGAGTCCCTTTGAACGAGGATTTCGACACACCGTGTACTTTCCCCCTTTTCAGAGTCATTCCCTCCGTTTTCACATTGTCGGAATCAAATGTGAAATCTGTGCGAACAGCTTCAACTTTATAAGCCTTGACTCCGTGCCTCTTTGCAGAGGCTGCCGGGAAACCGACCTCATCCACAATAGTACATCTTTCAAAGCTATTATTACCAAAAAGAAGAAGCGGCTGTGACATTGACTTGTCTTTCTGGACGAGTTTCGAATTCTTGAAAATGAATCGTCCCGTCTGGGTCTGATAAGCCGACACATCCGTCAGTTCACACTGCTCGAATGTTATAGGGATGTTTTCACTTAAGTTATAGATCATACAGCCGTCTGTTAACTTCGAATCGTAGAAAGCGAACGATGACGCATTCTTCTCATTCCCTCTTACAAAGGAGCAGTTGCTAATTGTGCAATTCTTAAAGACAGCCCGCAGCGGAAAATGATATCCGGCAAATCCTTGATACGACGGCGAACTGTTGTTAGCGGCTCTGATATCCGAAAAAGAGCAGTTCTCAAACACGGTCTCATTCAGATTCGTTCCGGCTAACGTACAGCCGTAATTTGATTCCGATTTCTCCAATGTTCCGATAAAATCGCAATTCTTGTAATGACCACCTGACACGTAGTGAACTCCGAGTCCCAGGTCAAACTTCGTATTCTCCACATTGGCATCTCCCAGGTGGATAGGACAACAGACCACCGTACAATTGCGTATGACTTTCGACTTGGCTTTCTTCACGTGGTAAACCTGGAAGCTCGATCCTTCGAGATAGCAGTCCTCAATAAGGAAACTATCTGGGACGGGAGGGGTGGAGTTGGAAGCGGAAATAACTTTTTGCGTACAGTCAGTTATTCTGCAATTTCTTATAGTGACAGAGCCCTTATCGCCTACACCATCCTCATATTCTAAATCGATTCCCGCTTGAGGAGCCGTCCCTTTTAATGCCCCATACGTCCCGATATGATGGATATTGGTATTTACAATGTTGGTCCCCAATGAAGACAGGACTGCAATCCCATTCCTACGACAATATGAAATTTCAGTATCGTAAAGATCCAATGTTGTATGGAATATCCCCTTGTTCTTGAGGTTGATGCTTCCGGATTTGATGCCGTCTCCAGTCATATTGGTGATAGTCATATTGCGGATAGTACCCCTCGAGCCATTTACCAACACCCCAAAGCCCCATTCATGGGATGACTTCTGTTTTTTACCGTAACGGACAATATCCGAATAATTATGTGCATCAGCATCTCCTACAAGTGTTCCACCAGTTAAAGTGAAATTATCGCAATTAAGGAAGTGGAAGAAAACATATTCCATTCTGTGATTGGGAACAAGTTTGACAGTCGCCCCGTTCATTTCGACCTTTACGTTTTTGCAGTCTTTGAAGGCCATGATGGTCGCGTTGGACTGCGCTCCGTTTACAGGTCGCTCATCAGTAACTTCTTCAATTTTCACAAGATACGTCTTTCCGGACTCGAACACGATCGTTCCACCTCCGTTCTGGCAAACCTGCAAAGCCGCTTTTCTAAAAGCGGCAATATCATTGGTTTTTCCATTCCCCACCGCTCCGTAATCTTTAACATTGAACACTGGCTGTGCCAGTAATGAGCACTGGATAGTAAGTAGGAGTGCTAATACAAATGATTTCATAGTGATAGGTTCTTTATTATCTCAGGAGACTTCTCCTAAATTATGCTTATAATGGTCAATGACCTGTTGCAAACTATCATATACTGCTTTTCGCAATTGCTTGGCATCAAGTTGTTTTTTTGCATATTCATTTACTTTAGCAGCATAACTATCGAGCACGGTATGGTCAGAATTGATCTTTCTCACGATTTCTCCCAGTTTACATTCGTCATAGGCATATAAAGCTAAATCATTGTCAATTAAATATTCCATAGAGGATATATCAGAAGGACCAATTGCCAAAATACACCTTCCAACACTCAAATAATCCATTATTTTCGTTGAAATAGCACACCTAACTAATGACTTGTTTTTTTTATCAAATGCTTCAACGTGAACTAAGACATCTGCATAATTTTGTAATCTGATTACTTCACCTTGAGGCACGGGTTTATGAACTTCTGAAACACCAGGAATATTTAAAGCAGCGTCCATCTCTTTGGAAATAGGAGTTGAAGTATATATATCCAACTTACCTCCACCCTGTCTTTTCAATTCAAATGAAAGCATTGCGAGAGATTTCCACCTATTAGCATAAATATTTCCGGTAAAAAGGTATTTCACTGTTCCCGCAGTCGACAGATATGGATAAAATGCTCTGTTTTCATCAGGAATCTTATAGAGGACTTGACAAGGAATACGTAAGTCTCTTTCCAATTCATCTTTCAATTTCTTTGAAATAACATACATCATTTCAGACTCTTTGACTAACATTCGTATCCGAGCTCTTTTGGCGAAGCGATCAAACCAGAAAACAGGGTTCCAAGACACCCGATTTAATGAATAATGGTCCATCATCATAATCATTACCATCGGAATATCAAAACGCTGCTTTATACGATAAGCTATGCGATTGCTATTATAGACATAATAGTAGGCTAGCAAAAAGATATCAGGCTTAAAATCTTCAATGAAAGCAAATAAACTTTCATAATTAACTCTACCTAACTTCCATGCTATTTCTCTCGCTATGAACATCGACCGCCAATGATGTTTCTTTCCAAAGCTAAGGAGCTTATCATAAACACCTTTTTTATTCTTTGAAACATTCGAAGTAGTATTGTCATTTGTCGAGCCGTCAGAAGCATGCACCTCACAACCTACACCCTTGTCTTTCACGAATGGGCGCAAAGCGCTTTTAATAATTCTACTCTCTGCAATCTGATAATAACGAGACACGTTCTTATCTCCATCCGGCAACCCATCAAGTAGATAGATATGACCTATCTCAACATTATCAATCTTTCCGAAAATGTTAGAGTATGTATTTCCAAAACTATTGTTTTGACACCAAGGGTCAACTGACAATATTAAAACTCTCATAGAAAAACTTACTGAATCTCTCTTACAATCAGTTCAACGATTTCTCGCGTTGCGGTCCCATACTTTTCAACGTATTTATCTCTAAATCTCCTTGAAGCCTCCACTCGTTTTGTCTCGTTCATGTTTATTATTGCAAACAGAAGTTTGTCTTCCGAATCGATCATTTCGTCACCTAAATCTTTTCTTATATCAAAATACATCCCCCGCTCTTTTTGATATATGTTGTAATCATAAGCGAAGCAGAACATAGGTCTTGCAAGAATGGAATAATCAAAGAAAATACTTGAGTAGTCCGAGATCAAAACATCTGATACAATCATCAAATCGTTAAGTTGAGGATATGTTGAGACATCTTTTACAAAACCATTATCTTTAATATTCATCAACGTGGCAACTGCCGGATGTGCCCGCATAAGCAACACATATTTATCTCCAAGTTCATCCTCCCATTTTGAAAGATTAATTGGCAGATCAAGTGCGTAATTAGTTCCGTCTTTAACATATTCTCGAAACGTAGGAGCATATAAAATCACCTGCTTCTCACTAGGAATAGATAGCCTTTGCTTTATGTCATATGCTTTGGATTGTACATCAGGCGATGCTAACTCATCATTTCTAGGGAGTCCTGTAACTTTAACGAGTTCAGGCGATATCCCAAAAGCATGGGAAAAAATCCGTCTGTCATACTCGCCTTGAGCCAAATACAGATCTGTATTATTACTGCCTTTTGACACAAAAGCCTTATCTCCTATAGCATCACACCCTATTCTTTTTATTGCCGAACCATGCCATGTATTAAGATAAAAAGTCTTTGTACCCTTAAAACTAAGAGCTCTCGTCATTGTGGTGTTAGTAATCCAGACTCTTGCCTTAAGAACTGTTTTATAGTACGAAAATGTATCTACTTTTATTGTTTCTCCCCTGGGGATTGAATACTTATCCGGCTCAACAAAAGCCCAAACAAACCTGTAGTCTGCGAACCGTTGGTCGTCAAGCATTGAAAGATATATTGCCTTTGGACTATCATCATATCTTCTACCACCAAAACTATTGAAGACAATAAGCTTTGGATCTGCATGTAGAAAAAACTTGAGTAACCTTACTAAGGCATTGCCGACATAATAATAGGCGTTATAGAGCAGCTTATTTTGCTTTACAACATTGATAATTTTTAAAGCCATGCCTTTATTTATTTAGGATTAGAAACTCTTCCACTGTGAATCTTATAGTCATACGAATGCTCTCCTTCCTTTCTGAAATCACTCGAATAGCGTTTCAATACGTCTCGAAACACATCTTCATATTGAGGAATAAACAAGTCATCTTGTGACTCTAAATGAATGAGAATCTCTTTTGCCAAAGGGGATATAATAGCCAAGTCGGTTTTCGTGTTCGCAAATGACGTTCCTTTCATAGATCCAGGACTCACATTCAATATGCAATTATAAGAACCTCCTTTCTTTAACTCCACGTTCACACTTTCGATAAAAATCTTCAGCGCAGCCTTGGTTGCTCCATACACGGCAAAGAACGGTGAAGACATAAACCCTGCAATACTCACCATCACCCCACAGTAGAAATTCTCTTTCGCTTCCAACTTTCCGTAAAACTTATGCACCAACCTCAACACCGGAATAGTGTTGACGTTAAACGAATTCATAATGTAGTTCTCCGGCACATCCTTAAATAGTGCAAGCTTTCCAAAGCCTGCCGTAATCATCAACGCATCAATATCATCAAAGCGGTCGAAAAAGGAGTAGTCTTCGCTTGTCAAGTCAAACTGGAAGGACTGGATCTTTGGGTGGGCATACTCTTCCATTAATGGTGCTTTGTCCACCACATACACCTTCTCTGTACTTTCTCGATTTGCTAATTCGTGGGCGATGGATAAACCAATTCCGTTAGCACCTCCTACTACAAGGATTCTGTGGATCATATTTCTGTCACGTTTTCTTTGTTACGGTATTTCTCTATTATCTCAGCTATAGCAACACTTTCGCGCCTCCGAAGTTTATAGCAGCTGCGTCTGTCGTTCACTATCATCGACAGCCATTCCTGAATCTCATAGCGCAAGCCTTCGCCATCGTAGCTATAGAAGTATTTCTTGTTCTTGGTCTGATCCTCATAACGCACCTCAAAGAAACTGGTTAGCCACCAAGGGGCAGGGACATAGATGTAACCCTTGGTTCCTGAGATGACCAAATTGCCTTCAGTCTTCACACCGATGCCTAACGTGAATGATGAAGTTGCGTGCGGATAGTTCAGCACTCCTTTGGTATATATATCCACACCGTTTTCCATCCGGCTATGGAAGTTCACATCCTTCCAGTCAATACCAAGCAGCTTGATGATGGCCATCAGTGTCAGTGGTGCGTGTTCTGTCATTGCTCCTCCAGCCTGAGCAGCATCCAGCTCGCGCGTAGGTGGCGGCACCATCTTACTGAGCGAAGCCTTCACATCTACGACATCACCTATGATTCCGCTCTTCACCAACGTCACGATATGGCCAAAGGCAGGACAGTAGGCCGTCTTGCTGGCTTCCATCAGCACGAGGTTCTTCTCCTCTGCTAAACGATAAAGTTCCAACGCCTGCTCCTTGGACATCACAAAAGGGATCTCGCAAAGCACGTGTTTCCCAGCCTGTAATGACCGCTTGGCATAGTCATAATGAGACAGATGTGGCGAAGCAATATAGACCGCATCCACCTTTCGGATGAAATCCTCAAACTCAGTAAAGGCTTCTAATCCGTGCATTTTCGCAAACGCTTCGGCTTTCTCCTTCTCGGGATTCAAGACTGCAACCATTTCAGCTCCATTCACGACTATTGTCTCTGGCACAAAGCGATGGGCGATTCGTCCGCTGCCGATAACACCGATGCGGAACACATCTTGACTCTCAGCACGTAGCATCGTGGAGGATATGCCTTCGGTACGAGGGAGGTAAACCACTTTGCAGTACTCATTCAGGTAGTCGAACTTCCCTTCCCAGTCGCTTCCGATGGCGAAGATATCCACATCGTATTTCTGGATGTCGTCAATCTTCTGCCCGAGGTAGTCCTCGATGATTACTTCGTCTGCATACCCTGTGGCTTTGACTGCCTCAACACGTTCCAACACATTGTTGCGCACATTGAGCTTGCCCCGGCCACGGTCGAAGCTGTCGCTGGTGACCCCTACTATCAGGTAGTCGCCCAATTCCTTTGCCCGCCGTAGCAGGTTGAGATGCCCCTGGTGCAGAAGGTCGTAGGTGCCGTAGGTTATTACTTTTGTCATAATACTATTCTACACTTGCCAGAAAAAATAATATGTCAATCCGCCGCCAGACAATGATAGCAGCGACAAAGCACCAACAGCGGCAGTATATGCGATACCTCTAATTGATTTACTAAAGGCACAATCGATGGCGAATGGTACCAACAAAGCAAGAAATAGGTGATAATAAAGCGAGATTCGTATCATCGAACCGTTACTGATAATCAGAGGTGCAAAGAAGGTAAGTAACGGAGCCATAACATAGAAGGTGCGGATATTGCGGTTGGCTAACAAGTCCTTGTTCTTGATTGCTAGTAGTGTGAATAGCGACAAGGCCTCTATCAAAAAAATAAAGGTTTCGGAGCCACCCTGAACAGCATTAGCTCCATATTCTGCATATTTCTCCATACCTACGGTGTTCCCCATGAACTGAATCATCTGGTTTGGGAAAGCAAGAACCAAAGGGAACACAATAAAACAGATGGCGTGCAATATCTTCAACAGGCTCGGTTTCAAATCAAACCAAATAGCCAGAAGTGGAAGAGCAAACAGCAACGACGAGAAGTGAATGGTCATTCCGATAAGGAAAAAGATGATTGCCATTATCCGCTTCTTGTCGATTACTGCCAAAAAAGCCATTAAGTCGAAGCCAAGAGAGAACATCTGACGGGCACCTCCAAGGAAAAAGACCTGTACCAGCGAAATATAGAATATGAAAGCAAACATAATCTGGCTCGTTCTTGTGCAATAGCGGTACAGAATAATACCAAATGGCACAAAGAAAATTAAGTCGGCTATCAAGGAGTAAAGCCAGAATTCGTGAGTAAACAAGCTTATTAGCTTATTCAGTGCCACAAATCCAACGTCATAGTCATCAGCACCGGCGAAATAACGCAAATAGAACAGCCTCTGGAACTCGTTCCAATCCATATCGAAGACCCGTTCAAAATAGCCCCTATAATTAAGCGTATCGATATTATAAGTATTCGTCATATACTCCGGACTTCTCAAAGCTGCCACGAGAAGTAGTACAAAACTACTTAGAATAATATACCATCGACGATTCTTGCTCGTATCCCGTTGACTGAAAACTAGCCCCAGGACTATAACAAATGGTATTGTAATCAGATTTATATGCATAGCCGTTCTTTATTTCTTTTCCATTTTCCTTGCCGGATTTCCAACCCAGGTCTCTCCTGCGGGTATATCTTTTGTCGCTACAGCTCCCATTCCGACCGTACATCCTTCTCCCAGATGGATGAATCCACGGATGCTGGCATTGGGTGCAATCCAGACATTATCGTCTATCACATTGGAACCGGACACGTTCACGCAGCCGGTTATCACTACATTGCGACCTATCTTATTGTTATGAGCAATGTGGCACAAGTTATTGATTTTTGTATGATCACCAATGACCGTATCGGACAAAGCCCCTCGGTCTATGCAGGTATTGGCTCCCACTTCCACATCATCTCCAATTATCAGCCTGCCTACCTGAGGGAAACGGAACCGATTTCCATCCTCGTCCTTCTCAAAACCGAACCCGGCACCGCCAAGCACTGCACCAGCCTTGATGTCGCATCCTTTGCCAAGGATTACACCATCATAGATACGCACATTGCTGTCTATCACGCAACCAGCGCCTATGCTTGCCTTGCCAATGACGCTATACGGTCCGATATATACATCCTCACCCACCTCCGCCTGTGCATCAATAATGGCAGTAGGATGGATACCTGGTTGCGGACGCTCCACAAAGAAGGCATTTCCAACCTTTGCCAAGGCACGTTTGGGGTTCTTTACCACAATGAGGACTTTACCCGCTACGGGCAGCACACCCTCATCCACCAACACGACGTTGGCTTTGCTATTCTCTACTATCTGCTGACGGTCAGGATTCTTGGGCTTCACCCAGTCGAGTGTTGTCTCATTGACGTGTGCCACATCAGCCAGATTATCAATATAAGCTCCGGAAGTCTCCCCATAGACACGCATCACTTCATCTCCAAGGAAAGACAACAACTCGCTCAGTGTTACCTTTGCTTTCTTCATTTAGCCACTATATTTTCGTTACATAAAAGTTCGGCAGGAATAGGTGTGCCGTTGTGATAATGCTCAACCACAGCATGGAAATTGTCTGACATCTGCTGCGAATTACGCTGATCATCGCTCCAGCGACGGGAGAACTCCTTGGCATTATTCCTCAATTGGTTTGCCTTCACATCATCATCAAGCAGCATAAGCATCTTGGTAGCCAAATCTTCTACATTTCCGTTTTCGGCAATCAGCACACACTCTTGATCCTCATTGAGTTTAGGCGTGCCATCTGTCTTGTAACACACAACGGGGAGTTCATAGTGCATGGCCTGACGAATGGTGCTGGCCACAGAGTCTATCTTGCAAGGCAAAAGCGCAAATCTTGACTTCTGAAGATGCTGGAATAGGTCTTCCTGCTTCTCAAAGAATGGAGTAAACATCACATTCGATTCCAAATGCAGATTTGCGACCAACTTCTCTAACGCTTCCTTTTCTTCCTTTGAGTTGCCACCGACGAGGTTGAGCTTGACATTGGGATACTTCTCCTGTACGATAGCTAACGCTTTTATTGCATCTGGATAGCCCTTCTTGTCACTCATACCCATTGCATAGTTCACGAAGTCGTACTCTTTGTCTAAGGGCTTTACTTCCGGCAACAGATTGCCCAATGCCCACTTGAAGTTGTATGCCGTCCGGTTGAACTGACGGAATAGTCGACAGTGCATCCCGGTTCCCACGGCAACATACTTCAAATCCTTGAAGATGAGCCGCTCTACGTATGCGTTTTTTGCATCTACCGGACCGGATTTGCCCCGGTCGGGATTGTTGTAGATGGTCTGGCACTTCACGATGAGCGGGATTCCTTCTATTCCCAGCACCGTCCCGGAGATATGGGCATTCTCCGCTCCAATCAGTGCCAACACATCGGGCAGTGTCTTTTTCACAATGTTCCTTACGACGGGACGCATAGGGTTCAGACGATGCCAAAGCGAAGGACTTGAGATTAAGTGCTTCAGGAGCGTTGCTCCCTCAACCTTGACAAAGTGATAATGCACTCCCTCCAGGTCAAATGCAACATGCCTTTTGGTCAGCCCCGTATGCGCTGAAATCACCGTAAGGTCAATATCGTCACGCTCTCGGAGCAATTCAATCATATAGGTGTCCCATCCGGCCACGTTACCATAGCCACCGTTCTTGGTCGACAGGCCAAAAACTCGCCGCACCAACCGGTACAGTTTACGGTCACTCAGCGGTAAATGCTCTCGTACCTTGGCATTGGAGAAGGAACATACCAGTGCTACTTTCAGTTTATTCATACGTTATTTTCCATGTGGTATCTGTATAATCTTATTCAAAGAAAAAAATACATATTCTCTTTCGCCTTTTGTCAGCCCACACACATACACTGCCGCACCTACCCAAATAAAGTCAGCCAGACATATCAACAACACCATCCACTTCCCAACATTTACGAAAGACAGACCAAGCGGCAAAAGTACACAGGCAACCGTGACCAGCACAACGGGCACCACGACTTCATGGAAATAGGTGCGCAGCCTCACTTGGCAGTATTTCCGGGCGTAATACATATAGCAAAGCCAAAATCCAAAGTGGACAGCAAAGGTAATAATAGCAATGATATAGGGCAAAGCTCCGGCCCTGAGGAACAGGTAGCCGGCAACGAGACCTGCAACCAAAAGGATGGATGAAACCACCTGAATACCCCTGATATTTCCGTTAGCTGTCACCGAAACGCCAAGAGGAGCTCCCAGGGCATCCACGAGATAAGCTAGCAGCACAAAGAGACAGAACTCTTTCGTGTAGAGAGGCACCTCTTTCAGCCAGAGGCCAAGCAATCCGTCAAGATTGAACACCACTGGCACCACAATCAGCAGCAAAAGATAGTATGACATCTTCGCTGAACGGGATATGAGTTTGTAATGCTCATCCATTTCCCCCGCCGCATAAGACTGCACCAATTGCGGTTTGAAGGCGGTCTGGAAGTTAGTCAGGAAAAGATTGACGGCATTATAGACCTGCGCTGCCACACCGAAGGCAGCATTGACGGCCACGGAATAATAGTGGTTCAGGAAAAAGGCGTCGCCTTGACTCTTCAGTACGCGAGAACCTCCGCTCAGCATATTCCAGCCGGAGAACGAGAGCAGGCTCTTGAACAACTTTGAATCCCACATCAAGGTATAGCGACACTCACTGATCTTGCGTCGGCAATAGACTGTATAGAACACATTAATGACCAGTGTCGCCCCGAGATAGAGCAGCACATATAGTATAAGTTTATCTGCCGCAATCGTTCCCAGCAGGAATACGATAGCCAGTTTGATGAGCGCCTCGAAGATACTGATATATGCATAGAACTCCATCTTCTCATGGGCAATGATTGAGGCATTGTCGGGAGTTCTGAACAGATTTACAATAAGCGTAATGATTGAAACCTGATAGACCCACAAGGCTGCCGTTTCGCGTCCTGCAGGTATATTGAGCTGTGTCTTGACGAACCATAAGCCGACTGTCTCCCCCACCAAAAGCAGAAACAGCGAGAAGAGTATGAAGATGTTGATACCCATCGTATAGATGCGCTGATACTCTTCCTTGTCACCGTGACCAAGGGCCACATTGAAATAACGCTGCATCGCTCCCACAAGAGCATGTGAAATGAAGGAGAACAGCGTCACAAAACCGCCGATGAGGTTATAGATGCCATAGTCGTCCACCCCCAGTGCAGCAAGGATGACACGGGAGGTATAGAGGGATACCGCCAAAAGCAGCAGCATCCTTATATACAGCAGCAAAGTGTTCTTCGCTATGCGACGATTATCAACAGGCATCGTTATCAGTCTTCGTTATCATCCGGGCACAACATGCCCTTTTTGTGCAATCCGTTCACCTGACCCTCTATCAGCCGTTCAGCATGGTCGTGCATGGCCTTCGCAAAGCGTTTCCTTGGCGACAGAACCTCATCCGCCCAGTTGGCATCGTGGGTCAAAGCCTGGAGGTGCTGCACCCTTCCGTCCTTTAGCACATCTTCCAAGCGGTCGAAACGCCAATAGCCAAGGCTGTCACCACAATAGTTGTAATGCTTCTTGAAGTAGGAGGAATACACATTGATGAGTCCACCATACTTGTATTCCAAGCAACTCTGTGTGAAGGGTGTGGTGTTATGGAATGAGAAAGTCTCCATCTTCACGCCAAGGTTGGCTTCCAGATAGTTGCAGTCCAACGTGATGAACTTGTCCAATTGCGCCTCATCATTGATGCCCCAATAGCGGCAGTCGAAATGTAGACCGCAATGGTGCCCCAGGTCGTGAATCTGATGAAACACGTTGGAATAATGCTGGTCGAACAAGTTATAGTAGGGGCTATGCAGTTGGAAGAAATAGGTTGCAACAGCGCCTTCGTCATGCTCTATCTGAGCCATCTTCAGTGCAATATCCGGTTCAAACTCCACATCGTGACGCCAGATAATATCCTTACGCTCAGGCACAAACTCATCCTTATGGAGAATGAACTGAAATCCTTTTTCTTTCGCAAGACGAATCAAACGCCTATAGTTCTCCAGTGTAAAATCGTCAAAATGATATTTTTCTCTGTTGGTCATATCTTACAACACATTAATCATCTTCAAATACTCAGGCCACTCACCCATATCCTTCCAGGCGTGTTCGCTCACTGGGAAGCATCCGACACGGCCACCACGCGCTTTGATCTTCTCCATCAGGTGGGTGATGTGGAAGAACTCGCCTTCGGGGATCTCGTCGATGCAGCTGGGGTTGAGGATATACACACCGGTATTCACCTGAAAGGTGAGCTCGGGCTTCTCGCTAAGGGCGGTCATCAGGCCGTCCTCGCCGGTCTCTATCACGCCGTACGGAATCTTGAAGCTCTTCACCATCGTGACGATAGTCAGGTCGTTGTGGTTGCTCACGTGGTAGTCGTACACATCGCGATAGTCCTGCTCGTTGATGCTGTCGCAGTTGGAGACGAAGAACGGCGTGGTGATCTTGCCTTTCAGCAGCGACACGCTGCCGATGGTTCCAAGCGGTTTCTCTTCCTGGAAGAACTCGATGTCATACTTGTGGTCGAGCTGGCTAAGGTAGTACTTCATTATGTCTGCCTTGTAGTTGACCGACATATAGAACTTCGTGCAGCCAATCTCCTCGAACTGGTCGAGGATGGTCTCCAGGATGGTCTTGTCACCGATGGGCACCAAGGGTTTGGGGATGACGTTGGTGATGGGCTTCAGGCGAGTGCCCTTGCCTCCGGCCATAATGACCACGGGCAGGTCGATCTTCTCCCGTTCAGTGAGTTCGGCCTTCTTGAAGAGGTCGCCCCAGAACCACACGTCCACCAGCTCGCCTTGTTCATCGAGGATGGGCATCACCTCTGCTCGCATCCTACGCATCTTCTCGCGGATGCTATCCTCTCCTTCCGACTGGTAGCCGTAAACTTTGTTCTTGTTCAGGATACGGCTCACCGGTTCCTTCAGGGCGATGTTCTTGATGATAGCCCGCTGGATGTCACCGATGGTGATAAGACCTTCGAAGTGTTCACCGCTGAACACGAGCAGTATTTTCACCTTCACTTCGTCCATCTGCTTCATCGCATCGAGGAGGGAGGCGGAGGGGGAGATGATTCTGTCTTTAATCTTTAATAAATACATATTGCATTTTCTATTGTTTCGACTTAGAGATGAGTAACTTTAATTGGTTCGTTAACAACAGTACCATATGTAGTGTCAAATACTACCTTACAAAAGTATGAACTCACATCCAGTGGTTCTATATCAATATAACCTTGATCAGCTTCTTCTGCTGTAATCACATGAATGGACTTAAAGCTACCAACTCTATCACACAACACGCAATATGAGGGTATCCCTTGATCACATGAAAAGACAATATGTAGTTGACCGTTGTTTTCTACGATCACTTTGGGCTCAGCAACCAAAAAAGATATTGGTTTCGACTTTCTGACTCCATCGGTTAGATACGCATCGTATACTCCAGGAAGAAGATTGTTGATCTTAATATCATCGTCAATTTCAAAAGAAAAGCCCTCAGCACCTTCAACAATCAGACTTGCATACGAATCGTCTAAGATGTTAATCACGACAGGCTCTCCTACACGATATACACTTTTATCTCCTCTATTGGGGCAAAGAGAATCATTATACTTTACCACCGATACCGACTCAGAACCTACTGCCACATAAGGTGAAGACTCATATTGATCTACGTCATCAATCCAGTCGTATCTATAAGCTACATATCCATCTTTTTCAAGTCGTTCCTTGAAACTAATCGCCGATGTAGTTGAAATACGAGCATAACGACTGGCGGCCTCAAAGTATGAGACATTTGTAACAGTACCCCATTCATTTTTATCAACTTTATATATCATGAACACATGCCCCGGCCTTTGCAAAACATCACCGGGCTCCAACGATTCCAAATTCTGGTCTGGCACTTTGTAAAAACCAGGCAATGTCGGGAAGTAAGACGACGGAAATGGAACATCCAAATTCAATGCATACGCAACAGCACTACTACAAACCGTGCCGTAATAGCTTGCGCAATTAGAGCCATAATATGGTGCATTCCTTAGGTTTTCTGTGTATAGAACACTTCTGGGATTATGCACAGCCGTCATAAATGTATGAAAGGAGACATCCTGCCCAACATATTTGTCAATCTGCTTAGTGGAAGAATACGGTATCCCCAAGACTTCGATTCCCGCAGGATAAGCACCAGCATTTCCCGGGACATCAAGAATCGGTGTCCAAGTGATGTTGGCAAGTTGTGAAGCTCTCCGCAAAACATTCCGTACACCTTCCGTTTTTGCCCAGGGGAAATCAGAAGATTTGCTTTGTTCCTCAGCCGAACGATGATATGAGCCATTTCCCCCACCATCATAAACATCAAATTCTAGGGATGAACATGCAGAAAACAACGCGACACTAACTGCTAATGTCACGATTATTCTGGATAGATGGGCAATGTATCTCATGTCTTGTATCAGATTGTCTCAACAATGTGGTCAAAAGTATCCCAAAGAATCATATCATTTCCTTCGGTATCCTTCACAGAAATGGTGTTGCGGATTTCCTTTAACCCAGCTATTAGGTCTTCTTTATTGTCCCGTACAATCATCACACGGCCATACAATTGGCTTAAAGTATTGACATGCTTAGGAAGTATGGTATCACCTTCATCGCAGAAATGAGTGAAGTTAACAACGCCGTCTATTATTTTAATTTTATCTGCGCCTTCCACTTTGGCAATTGTTCCTACCCTCAAAGGCATAGCCAACGATGCTGCTTTTTTGCCCTTCAAATAAGGGTCTATGGTCTTTATATCCTCCTCTTCGCACATCTCTCCAGTGATGGCATAGTGAATTAGCATCTCCAAATCGTTGTTCCCGCTCGTAGCTTCTGTAATCTTGTATGTCATGCCTCCGCCTGTGCGAAGTCCCATCTCATAAATGTATATGTCATCTTTGTCCGGAATCGCTTGGAAAAAGAACACCCCGTTGTTAAAGCCTATCGACAAAAACATATCTTTCACTTTGGGGTCAATTGTTTTCATATACCGGCCTGTATTGAAGGAAGGGAAAAAAGTAATAGCGGTTATCAAGCCGTTATTCAACACGTAACGATCTCCCATGACTTCCATAAAAAATTCTCCATCTACAGCAACATACTTTACAACATGGGTTATTCCCCCATTTTGAATATATTTTTCAATGAGAATATTCCGTGAGGCTGATGCTTCAAGAGCTTTTTCCTTAGCTAAAGCCAATTCTGCGCTGTTATAACAAACACTGATACCAATCGACGAACAACTGTCTACCGGCTTAACAATAACAGGGAAATCCTTTTCTTTCAATTCACCATTTGCAGAATATTCTGGAACTCCCGGAAGGCCAAACTGCTTGCATAAATCCTTGAAATTACGTTTATCCTGTGTGGCTTGCCACTGTGCCTCTGTAGCATAACAATACATACCGGCCTTAGCACACAGTTTTATCATCTCCTGCACTTGAAACTCCGCAGAGCCTGTCATCACACCATCAATATGATTTTTTCGGATATACTGCATCAGCTTATCGTGTTCTTCTGAACCTGCAAGTAAGGTAAAATCAGCAATTTCTTTTGCTTGACCTCCTTCCTGTATGCCTGTCACATGGGTCTCAATCCCCATTTTATGAGCTAATTGAACCACATTTACGGTAGCAGCTTTACCGCCAAGTATTAATATCTTCTTTCCTCTAAGACTTTTCATATCTCGATCTTGTTTTAAAAATTATAACTCCACACTCGCCCTTCTCGGCTCAAAGCAACAGCACGGCCGCAAGGCCACGATACGTACACCACTTGCCCGCTGAGGACCAATCTTCGCAAAGGTAGCTAGCACACTATGCTTGCCACCAAGCCCAAGGGGACCGGTCTTGCTCTCGTTCACTTTGTCGGTAATCCGTTTCTCGAAGTCGCTCTGCACGCCAAAGTCACCTTTCGCCATCGCTTCCATCATCAGGCTCGTTGCCTCGAACTGAGAACGTCCAATACCGATAGCCAAGGTACAAGGCGAGCATCCCAATTGCGAAACGGCAGGGATTGCACGATTCACAATCTCATCAATCACCACGTCCAGACTATGCTTGTGGAACACCCGCTGGGTGATACCCCGGATGGCAGGGCCACCGCCAAGCATCATAATGGTCAACCGAAGCACATCTTCATCCACGGGCTTAATCAATATCGGAGAAGGAGCCAATGCTCCGCTGTCCTCATCTAATCCCCCGCTCTGGTCAATGCGGGCATAGTCATCGCCCTTGATGGCCATCGGACGGCCCGGCAACTTTCGCAAGCCCATCGCCACACCTTCCTGAATCTGTTGAAGCAGATCGCCACTCACTTGACGGTCAGGACCCACCTCCAAAAACAGGTGCGGAATACCCGTGTCATCACACAGCGGACTACGCCTCTCTTCTGCCACCAGTGCATTGTCCAGCACCTGCCGCATCACCCAGCAGGAGCTTTCAATCTCCTCACCAGCAATCGCTTTGCGATAAGCCTCTTTTTGATCCTCGCGGAATGTGGAACCAGCAGTCACCAGACACTGTGCGACTTTCTGTTGTATTGTCAATTCTTCACTTTTCATTTTCAACTTTTCACTTATCGTATATGCTCCTCCCTTTTGCTGCACCAATGATGGCCTGATATTTCACTACTTTCAGCCGGTTCATCGCCTCCATCCCCAGTTCAGGATAGGCCACTACTTCACGTTCCACGGTCTGGCTTTCCAACAAAGCCGTCACCGGCGGAATCACTGCGAACACGGCATTGTTCTCGGCCAGTTTCTTCACCGTTTCTTTCGAGATTGCTCCCTTGCCCAGGTGCATCTTCACGCCCAGTTTGGACAGCGGCTCGAAAGAGCTCTCAATCTCCACTTTATTGCTGGAAGTGGGACCAACCCCGGCAGGGCTGACCGCCGTATGGAATATCACCGCCCCTTGCAGGTCGATGCCCATCTCAGCCAGACGGCCCTCCTCTCCAGCCTTGATTATCTTTGGAAGCACGGCATCACGCCCGGTATAGATATACCCGCTGATGCTCACCACATCGCCCACTTTAAGCTCTCTGATGGCTTCCTCACTGAAAGGTGTTGTCAATTCTATCATTTACAAACGATATTGATTATTTTTTTGAGGTCGAAGTCTTCCTTCCAGATTTCTTCAATCACCTCATCACATTCTTCTTTTGTGAGACCTCCATACATCGCAAGTCCTCTAAACTTCTCTTCCAATTCTTGCTGTGAAAGAGGGTTCTCCGGCTCGCCTTTAGGATACAGGCATTGATTCTCGTACACATTACCATCTTTCAGGTAAATTGTTACTCTCGCGCCTCTTAATGCTGGCGACTGCGACGTAAGATTCTCGTCCTCTATCACCCGGACCTTTCTGGTCACGTTCTTAATCCAATAATCATTCAGGTTCTCCTCTGTGTAATCAGCATATCCAGCATGTCCTTTCACAATAGCCAAAGCAACAGCGAAAGGTGTACTCAATTTAGCAGAGCTGATACCCTTTATATCTACATGGTCGTGACTACCAACGGCTAACTTATACGTATGAACTTCTATCTTATCAATCTGATCCGCGGTCAAACTAAGATCATTCCGCATGTCAAGCGTAGCATCAATAGCGGGATGGCAATGACGACATGCAGCATGAACTTTCTGATAGATGCCTTCTATGGCATACTCATCACCGGAGAAATCAGTAAGATATTCGGGCTTAGGAGTATCGGTGAGTACGGCCAGAAATCCTCGCTTTCCTCCAAGGATATCGTCCGGTCCAGGTATCGCTAACCGTCCTACCTGTGCAGCTATATAACCATCCATTGCTGCTCTACCGACATTGAAAGGCTTTAGTTCGGAAGCCTGTTCCTGTATTTCCAGCACACCAGCTGCACTGCTCACGGCACAGGCAAGAGTGGACTTCAACTGTTCCTTGTTATAGCCACGAGCGAAAGCTATCCCCATCGCAGAACCAATAGTTCCACAGGTTCCCGATACATGGTAGCCTCTGACTTTATGCCCCGGCTGTAAGGATCTTGCACAACGCACAGCTGCTTCATATCCCATTACAATGCCCCTCAACAACTGATATGATGTCAAACTTTCTTTCTCAGCTGCAGCGAGAATGGCTGATATAATGGAGGCTCCAAGATGAATCATGCCGTGCCGATGACCGTCATCCAACTCCAAGATATGGGCACAGAATCCATTCAACAGAGTACTAACCTCATTATCAAATGTGTCATATAACTCAGGCTGCTCTTCTTGGACATATGTTCGTCCTCCTAACAAAACCCCACAATAATCCAATAGGCACTTCCTTGATTGTGCCATTACAGATTCAAGAATCTGCTGTGACCTCACCACAAGGCCAGATATAAATGTGTCGGTAATATTCACGTCAGTATTATTATACAATTTTCTTTGATGCTATTTCTTCCATACGCCCATCCTCATATGCGATGATGTTTCTCACCGCTTCTCTCATCATACTCTCAAAAGCCTCATAACTCAAACCTCCGATGTGTGGAGTAAGAATCACATTCTCTAATTCTGCCAACTTATAACCCTCACTGATAGGCTCTTCATAGTGAGTATCCAATCCAGCCGCTGAAACATGCCCAGAACAGATTGCATTATATAAATCATCGGGATTAATGAGTTTTCCACGTGCAGTATTAACAACAATGGCACCTGATTTCAGCATCGAAAGAGTTTCGCTATTCAGTATGCCGGAATTATCTTTTGTCAGAGGGCAATGGAAACTCAACACGTCTGCCTCTGGAAGCATTGCTTTAAATGAAGAGTAATAGGTGATACCCAAATCATGCTCCACGGTTTCGCTCTGCCTGAAAACATCGGTATAGATTATCCTTACACCGAAAGGCTTAAGCATAGCGGCAACCGTTCTTCCTATGTTACCCATCCCAACCAATGCCACAGTCTTACCATACAGCTCATGCGTTGTCACACCGGTTTGTTGTTTCTTCCAAACCCCACTGTGAACTTGCTTGTTTATCTGAAGAAGCCTCTTCAGACAGGCCAAGATTAGTGTGATAGTATGCTCTGCTACACTACGGGCATTAACTCCGGCATTCACATATACTGGGATATTGTGTCGTTTGATTGCCTCTACATCCAGCATCTCCGTTCCGACGCCTGTACGTTGAATCATCTTCAAGTGCTTGGCTGCAGAGAGGACGCCTTCATCTATAGGCACGCGACCACTAACCAACAAGTAGTCCGCATCCGCACATTGACGCAGTAAACTTTCATAAGACAATTCTTCCAAAGTCTCTACTGAAAAACGGTCAGGAACAACACTCTTCAGTATCTCCCACGGAAGATCTGTGTAACGAGCTGTATGTAGTATTTTTGACATATTATTTTGCTTTTAATGTCCGTCTTTGTTTGATTCTATAGCAAGCGATGGACAAAATAACCGTAATCCCCAAGACAAAGATTGGCATAAGATATAAGGCAACCATACTATTGTCCACGTGAATAGCAGTATAAACACGTTCTAACGAATGCCATACAAACGGATGAAGTATATATACAAACATTGAGCATGTCTTGCCTAACCGTTGTATAGCTCCCTCTCCTTTATTCGGGTTGTTAATTGCATAAAGAAATAATGCAATTGCCTGAGGGAAGCTACAGACATTCACTCCAAAATCTCTGCCCAATAAATATCTTTCCACAAGACTTAATAAGGAGAACACGACAATGACTGTCCATAATAATCTATCATCGAAATTCAAACGATTCTGATACTGATGAATCACGAACCCTAATGTAAAGAAACCAAGCCCTTCAATAAGCCAGTTCTTATATACAAAATTGGGAACATGAACACCAGCAACATGAAGTCCCTGAGCCAAGATAACATAAAGGATTAAGCATAGCGTAGTAATATGAACGCTATGTTTTCTATAAGCATTGGTGGATCCAATAAGAAGGAATACAACATAAACGTATAACAGTGCAAATAAGAACCACATTTGGCTGACAATGACAACCATTTGATTAAAGCACACAAACGCTATGGCATCTTTCAAAGAGACAGTCAATGAGACATCGCCCCAAATCCATTTCTGAAATACGGCAAAGAAAATGTAAAACAAAGCTGCATTGAGTGTTATTGTCAGTATATGCAATACTTTACGCAAACGTTCATCTCTCTGCATAGGCATTTCCCTATAGCAATAGTAGCCAGATACCATAAAAAAGAATGGTACACACCAACGGCTTATTGCCTGTACTGCAACGCCTAAGACACCAGGAAATTCACAATGCAGGAATACTACAAAGATGCAGGCTATTCCCTTAACCCAATCAAGACAGTAGTTATATTGCTTTTCATTCTTCATTTGCTCAATAAATTGTTTACATCATTCACCTTTCAATTATAAAATATTGAAAACTTTGCGTTGATATTTGTTTAAACAGAAAGGGTAATGTGCTTCACAATTTCTAGCTTGACCATGGGAATTAATCTCCAAGACCTTGAATCCATCCTCTGTAGGAATGATGTCTGTAACAAGGTATGGAGTCCATGGAAGATGGGATGAAATACTTACTATTAATGTTTTAAGTTCCTCCCAGTTGGGAACAATAATGCCATCAAGTTCAACATGCGTATCTGGGTGCTTAACAATATGCTTGTATGTGGTATCATTTTCACGCCAAATCGGTTTAAACAGTCTTCCGGTTTCGATTTCAATTCCGCAATAAATGGTCCCATGATAATCGGTTACCAAACCTCCTTCTTTACTACCTAGCCTGATGATAGCAGTTGTGAGTTGTGCACCGTCATTTCCGTCATAAACGGTAATACATCTGATCGCAGGAGGAAATGCACCATCACCACATATTTCAGAGAATACATGATGAGGTTTTACATATTCTGTCAGAATATAATCGTCAAGTTCATCCAACTTCTTGGCTATCTCCCCTTCACTACAAAGCTGATTATTGAGGAAATACTGGCCTTGGTCATAATGGAACTTATAAAAACCTTTGCCATGACCTCCCAAACAGGATTTTGCTGCAACTGATTCTCTTTGGATAAGATGGAGGACATCTTCAAGAGTACCATTTTTACTTCCGCCGCCAATGGGTAGATATTGACCATTCCTTTTGTAATAGTAGTGAATAGGCTGGTTCTTGACAAATGGAGCCAACATGATATAAGTATTCAGTTTATGCTCAAAGAGATCCATAAACCTTTTATCCATATAATTATTACTATTATAGAATACAAAGTCACTCAAATAGTCCTTATAGTTTTCCTTGGTGATACCATACCAATGCAACTTGTAAGGAGCTATACCTCTTTGGCAAAACCACTCTTTATCCTCTTGACTGACATCTTTCACATTGAACCAGTCGTGTGTGTACTCACCGGCTACACGATCAATACGGAAATCAATGACTCCCCTGCGCTGTGCCAATTTAGCATAGTGCAAATATTTTAATTTAAAAATTGCCCCCCCCTCTTGCTTAAAAGCCAAAGAATAAGGAAGTAACACTTTCTTGATTTTTGAACGTAATCCCATATAATATATTTTAAATAATTATACTCCAAACAATTCTATATAACTAGCGTCATTTTCTATCACGCCATATGCAGCAGCACGCATCAAGATCTTTTCAGCCCAATTCTTGTGCGGGGCAATCTCGTTCATGCCCTTAGCGCCCTTGATAACCCCACCTTTGGTATGCATGATCTGATAGGCATCATCGTACTCGTCCTTCGTCACAGCCAACATACCATTGATGAAGTTTAAGTGCGAGGGATGGATGCAGGTCTTACCCATAAAGCCATTGGCCTGGTCAAGTACCAGTTCACGCATCAGTCCGTCAACAGCATCATTGACTATAGCCTTGCGCTTCATCAGAGTCTGCTGAAGATCAACCTTGGGCAGTTCCGCCATCCCTTTCATTGACTTGTTCACCTTGAAGTATTCCCATACAGGGCCACTCACGGTGTAGTCATTGTTACGAGTAAAGACATTGAGAATATCCATCAGACAGTTGCTAACGGTCATGATATCGTAGATTGTATAGTTGATACCACGACGGACACCAAAGCAGCTGGAGAAGTCTGTTCCACCAACACGCACATTTAGTATGAGGTTCTTGTGGCAGTCGCAAATATTCTTGATGGCCATCAATTCCAAGAGTCGTGTTTCTTTGAAAGCCACACGAGCATCCTCAATGATGGGCATACCGTAGATTATCTCCCCGAACTTATTGTTCAGTTCCACAAGGTGATTCATATAGGCACCACCGTTCACTCCGTTGAACTTCGGGAAGTTAAAGCCGGTGATATAGCGGATATGCTCCTTGCGCAGCATTGTGCTGAAATGCTGGAACTGTTCCGGTGAGCGCACACGGAAGAAAAGAAGCGGAATATCTTCATACTTCAGTTTTCCGCTATCCTCTGCTTCTTTCAGCGCATCCAGCACATGGATGCTGTTCTGCTCAGCTGCAGGGACCTCGTCCTCGGGGCAAGCGTCTTCAAAACACATGACCATGGACGTTAGCCCAGGGTACTTCTTATCTATCACAGCCTGTGCAAAGTCCTTGGTTCCGGGCATATACATCGTGGCCCCAAGGCAGTATTGCAGAAGGCTACGGTCTGTGTACTTATTGAAGTCTACAGGCTCTTTTACAAACCCGTAGTTCGGGTTATACTGATGATGCTTCATTTACTTCGGTGAAACAATAGCTTCGGGATAATAGGTATCAATCACTCTCTTAACAAGGCAAACTTGCTTTGCCCTCTGGCGGGCTTCCTTCTCGGTGGTGTCGTAGCTGTGGTTGGCGGCTACGCTGCCTCCGGTCTTCAGATACACAGGGGCGGCCACACGGATAAAGTCAGGCACCTCGTAGTGACGGATGAAGCCACCGGAAGACTTCGGATTCTCGGTGTGCAGGTCGATGGGCACATCGATGGCCGCACGCATCGCAGCCAGCATCTGAATCTGGATATCACGGACAGGGTTGATACTGTTCGCACCTAATGCCTCGAGGACATGAGCTGAGCAAGGATTGCCATGACCGCTGTGGGCACTCACCTTGAAGTGGCAGTCAGCAGGAATGTAACCGGCCTTACGGGCTTCATTCAATGCCCAGAGAAGACCCTCGTCATAAATCAGGAATCCACGAACTCCAAAGGCAGCGGCACGTTTGATTTCCTCGATACCCCGGACAATCTGCTCCTGACCGCGAAGGCGGTAGCCCATACGCTGACCTTCCTCGGTCTTTACCGATGCGGAGGTGTCGGTGGTAGCTCGGGGGCCGCAGGCCAGGACCAGCTGCACCTTCCATTTTTCGGCATACTCCACCATCTTCTTGATCTCGTCGTCCGTGAGGAACATAATGCCCTTGGTCTGGGTCACACGGTGGATCTGAATGCCAAACTCATCCAATGCCTCCAAGAGGGCTTTCATCGGAGCGGGTCCCTGAATGCCAGGCACCTCGAAGCGGTACTGACCGCCATCCTCAAAACGCTTTTCAGAAGTGGGCAAGTCGTAGAGGTCACCGCCCGGCATACCAATGCTCTCCAGGAAAGCACGGGTTTCTTTCATTGTATAGAAGTTCATATCTATTGATTTTAAACTCTTTAACCTACGCGAATAAATGTATTGATTCTATTTTCGTATTCAGTTATCATCTTGTCAACTTCCTTTCTATCGGTCCCCTTCACAATAAACTGCCCATAGCGATTCAAACTACTCGTAATCGGATGTATCTCATCACCGACCTTCAGCGACGTTGCAAAACTATAGACATTCGACCAAGAGTTTACTTCGTTGATAGCAGGATCAATCGCCGTCACCTTGCCACAAGGAAGATTCAAGAAGCATACGCCAGAGGCTTTCTCCACACGTCCTGACTGTGTGTCAACATTCTCACCGAGTGCGATGTGCAACAACTGGTCTTCCATATTGACACCCGTAGAAAGCGGAGTGAGCATACTGGTGATGTAGTCACCACCCAGCCTCGGGCTGGTTTCAATGACAAAGATGCCTCGTTCGTTAATCTTCAACTCAGTATGAGATGGGCAGTTCTCGAACTTCAAGGCCTTTCCTATCTTCTCCACAATCTCACGAATCTTCTGTTTGTTTTCTTCGCTGATGTTGGCGGGCTGGATATGACCCAACTCCACATTGTAAGGGAACTCGGTGGTTTTCTTCTCAGTGAACTGAATCACCTCGCTCTTTCCATCATAGTGCAGTCCTTCGATGCTATATTCAGGCCCTTCGATAAACTCCTCAACCAGCACAGAGTCCAGCTTGGAATACTCCAGGGCCTCGGCCATCGACTGTTCCAGCTCTTCTTTGGTACGGCAGAGTTTCACACCACGGCTACCGGAGTTGTCGCGAGGCTTCACGATGACGGGATACACCATATCTGCGGTCTCCTCCACACTTTTAACCAAACAGCCTCTGGCGTGCGGGACATCACCGAGTTCGAACCGCTGTTTCATCTGGAACTTGTCGGTACTCCACTGGGCGGTCTCTACAGAGTAGAACGGGAAGCCGTATTTCTTTGCAATACGGGCCATCATCACAAGGGGCTTGTCAGTCGCAGCGGTAACTATTGCATCGATGCCATACTTCTCCACCACGGCACAAGTGCCCTCGTAGTCCTGACCGCCAACCACCTCAAAGGCATCCACATCGCCCCTGCAAGTGGCATCCTCGCAGGGATCAATGCCCACAGTGTAAAGCCCCATCTTCTTGGCTCGGTTGATAATCGACTGCTGGAGCGGGCCAACGCCAAAGATGAGAACTGCTTTCTTATCCTGATACATTTACTTGATTTCTTTGATGGCTTTCTCGTAGGTGTCGCAGATGAAGTTCACCTGTTCTTCGGTGAGGGCTGCGTACATCGGGAGGGTAATCTCGTTGTCGGTCA
>CAMJHF010000011.1 GCA_946405435.1 uncultured Bacteroidales bacterium | reverse complement strand
CGGTAATCACTACGGTTTGCTATGCACAAAGTTAGTATTTTAATTCATATTTCACGCAGTAGCAGGGAGTTGAACTTCATTTCCTCACGGATAGCGGCCATCTACGATTTCAGTCGGCCTTGATGCTTTCCCTGATAAACTGCTCCACTTCCTTCCGGAGAACGTCGTAGCGGTCAAATGTGGGGATTTGGATGGCGCTGGCTGCGGGCTTGGAGAGTTGGTAGGTCTGGCCGTCAATGAGGACAAGGCCCAGGGCTTTTTCCGGGCGCTTGGTCAAAAGCTCGGCGATGCTGACCTGTCATAGTCTTCGTATCCCTCAAAATATATGTCACATTGAAGATTCTTAAAGATTCGGAAAGAAATTACACCGTCCTCTACCTCACAAGTGTATATTAATCATTTTTTGCTAACTTTGTAAAGAATCACTCAGTATATGAATCATATGGCTACTGTTAAGCAAGAGAAACTTATCTCTGAGGCAATTAAGATTGCAAGAGAATGCGACGCAGACTATCCGAGATATACCGCATTCATTATGGCGATGAATACCATTCTCGAATGGATGGACAGCCAAGAACCGACTGTTTGGATTAACCAGAATAATGACGGTTGGATGGCGTTGTCGTATGAAGGACCGCTGAAAAACAAGGATTACCAACAACCCTTCAGAGATGAGCACCTCTGTCTGCTTTTTTCTGACACGGAGAAGTTGACTGTTGAAGTAAAGCATTGTGGATACCTGTTTCAGGCCTCAGCATGCTGCCCTCCGACAAATCCTGAACTTCACAAAAGCAGACTGTCTGATTTCGAAAAAGACGCATCTTCGTTAACGATAGCATATACGCTTGGATCAGATAAATGCAGACTCGAGGAGGAAAAGATAAAAGCAATCTCTAAGCATTTCAATGTTCAGTATCCGCGATTAATCATATGTATCTGCGGGTAGTGCCTTATCCTCCGCTATAATAAAGCAATCAGCCCTCCACCTATCAGCAGTGGTATCAGCAGAAGTCCAAGACAACCGCCTTTGGGCGGGCCAGCTGTGCTGGATTGCCGGAATCCTTTCGGAAGTAATCGACCACGCCGCAGGTGTGGTCTCAGCGCAAATGATAGATCTTTTTGAGTTCTTCTTGTGTGAAAGCTTTGAATCGAGCCTGCCAGTATGCGGATTTCTCGGCGTCGAATGCCTCCCGGTCAATCTCCGACTCTTTTCCCATCTGGTGCAGGATGGTATTGTTCCCATCGCCCATGTGTTCGGCCCAAGTCAGTTCAGCCAAAGGCGAATCCTGCCGCTGGCCGATATGGTGCAGTTCATAGGGATCACCATTACGATCGCGCGGCGGAAATCCCTCCCCGATCAGGTCGGCATTATTGTACCCTGCCCATTTGTCGTAATCAGCAAGCTTGTTCCTAAGCCAATCATTGCGTTTGATGCTGTAGTCTGACCAGTCTATGTCTGAACGGATCAAGGCGGTCCTTCCGTCTATCTTCTTTTCCTTCAGGCCGGCACGAATATATATCATTGCTTCGTCCATGGATCGGATGAACATAATGACATTATCGGACCAGCCGGTACGTAGACAGACAGTTGCTTTTTCAAACAGGGTCAGCATAGTTACTCGTCGCTACGGTTTTTAACTTTGCCCGTATTGGCATCTTTAAAACTGCTCTCGGCAAACGCCTGTTCCATTTCTTTAATCTGCTTCCCGCAGGACTTGCTGATACTGATTGTATTCTTCGCCGTATTCAGCAATGCATAAGTATTCAGAACCTTTTTGCCGTCCAGGAACAAGTATTCAACAGTTTCATTCACGACAGATTCGATATCGGCGCCGTTGAACCCGGCCGTATTCCTGGCAAGCAACCCATAGTCGATGTCTTCTGTCGGAGCACTGCCAAGACCGTTTAACTTATTTATGTGCACCTTGAATATTTCTTCCCTTTCTTTCTTGTCGGGCAGGTTGACGCAGAATATTTCGTCGAAACGTCCCTTTCTCTTCAATTCCGGAGGAAGTTTCTCCGCGTTATTCGCGGTAGCGACCACATATACGGACGAGCTTTTCTCCTGCATCCATGACAGAAAATAACCGAACATCCTTGTCAATACCTCAGAGTTTTCTCCTCCCACCCCATTGAAAGCTTTCTCGATTTCATCAATCCACAAAACGCATGGTGAAGCGGCTTCCGCCGTGGCGATAGCTTTCCGCATGTTCTCCTCGCTCTGTCCGACGTATTTTCCCATAAGACTGCCCATATCCATCTTGAGCAAAGGCGTTCCGAAAATCGCCGCAGTAACTTTCGCGCACAAGGATTTCCCGCATCCCGGCATTCCCACCAGAAAAATGCCCTTCGGCATTTTGACGCCAAACTCGAGCGCCATGCCTATGTCCTTGAACACCTTCGATTTGTTTTGCAGATACTGTTTCAATGCCGACAGACCTCCGATGTCGGAACCTCCCATTCCATCCGGCACTTCTATCAGCTCCACTACGCCGGAGCGCTTGACCATCTCCTTCTTCTTTCTCAGAATCATCTTGTTGTCTGCGGCGGAAAGAGAGCCATCAGTGCTCATTGCCATGTCAAGCACCCGGTCTATGTCATATTCCGACATTCCCTTCAGGGAAATCAGCAAAGTCTTTCTGTCAGAATCGTTGAACTTGCTTTTATCATACTTGTTGATTGCAATATGAGAATCGATTATACCGTTGATAGTCTCATCATCAGGAAACGACAACTCAAGAAAAGAGGAATACTTTTCAAGCTCTTTAGGGAGCTCCAGAACCGAACAGACTATTATGACGGATGTGTTGTAGCTAGCGTCGTACAGACGGCGCTGGGCTATAAGTTGAAGGGAGTATATTACGCCCGGATTGTCCAACAGCCCCTGCACCTCTTTAAGTACCACATATCGCTCTTTCGCGTAGTCATTGTTAGCAATGCCGCGGAGATAGTCTTCAAGGCTCAGCCCGCCGAAACCCTTTGTTTCTTTATTGTCAAAAAATACAAGGCCGGCCGACGGATTCCACTCTTCGAGTTCATATTGTCCCAGTACTGAACTAATTAGACAATCAACACGCACAAAGTCATATTCCCTGAATACGATTAGCGGGATATTGGTATTAATCAGGCGTTCTAATTCTTTCTCTATCATTGCTCAGCATATTGGATTCGTAGAAACTCTTCGAAATTCAAGCACAGGCAGTCCAAGGCCTTAACGAAATAGTGCCTGGAATTGTGATAGATACCGCAAAAGGCATCAAATACTGCACCGGGAAGACTTATCTTGGGAACCGCGCGAAGAGTGTAAGAATTGGATCTATACTTATATACAGCATATTCTAACAGTTGCTGCGCAGTTATCAACGCTTTCTCCGGTTCCCAATAAAGACTCCGCCCCCTTGCATCATTGCTGAAAAAAAACAGAATGTCATTGGATTCTCTGAGTCGAAAAACAAAATCGAAGAATTCATAATACTTGAAAAATGCCCCCTGGTATTTGAGCGAACTCCCGGATTCCAAAAAAGCCCTGGCTCTGTAATCTGATATCAGAGAGCGAATTGTTTCCATCAAATCGGTGTCAGGCTGCTTTTTTGTGGTATTATTTCGCTTGGCGTGTCCTTTTTGTTCCGCCTTAAACTCGGTTTTACTGCTCAGTGCATTTGCGTATAATACCCCGGCTTCTTCAACTCCGGCCTCTGAGGCCAATTTGAAGTATTCACACCGCTTGTCAAGGTCTTCTGTCCTTAACCCTTGTTCCCTGAACAATTCCCCTTTGAAGCCGATGCCCTCAAGGGCGCTGAGCTGTTCCAATTGATCGGAGGGCAAACTGTTAAGCTCTTTGCGCAAGACATAAAGGCGAGAAGGTTTGGCAAACAATGAGGATAGCAGAGACAGTTCGTCCTTTATATCGGGCTCTTTGAACACGACAGAATAAACCTCATATTTCAGACTTTCTGCGTCTCCACCTTCCCTTGCATGGTCAATTCTTTCAGCTTCAGAAGACAAAGACTGCTGGCGAAGCCACCTTGAGAAACGTCCGTCCGAGACCAAAGGCAGGATATCATCAAACACGAAACGACCGCAAAGGGAATCAACGGAACCATGTTCAGACTCTCCACTTCGTATTCTGATGCGGACAGGTTTGGGTGTTGGCACAAGTTTCATACAGCTTACGCAGTTATAAGACGGCGCATCTTCTCGGCTGCACCGGCCAAAATACGCTGTCCCGATTCAATAGTCCTCGCAATAAAAGGTTTAGCAACTTCCGAAATGGCATGAATTCCCTTTCGCACCGCTGTTTTAACTACAGGCTGCATATTCGTAGCGAAATACTTAACATAAGGGACTGCAGCGGAAAAAGGCGGAAAAGCTTTGGATATTAATGCGCATACTGTGTCTACAACCACGGGCATCCCCCTGTCAATTGCGTTCTCCAGGAAAACTATAGCCCTTGATTCTATTCGGTCTACCAACCGACTTGCCGCAGTATTTGCATCGATTTGCCCTATCCCGACTTGATAGGCAGAATCAATTAACTCAACTACATTATCCACTACAGAGACGCATGATTCGAAATCCATGACTTCCCCCGTTTGTTTTTTGTAAAGTGCAGCAGCTACCAGCGCTATTTTCTTAATCGAATCGGCTTGTCCGTTAAGCAGCAATTCCTGAATCAGCGAACTGTTTTTTTGATTGACCGGAATCACTTGAGCAGATTCTGAGCCACTTATCAATTGAGCCGCCATAACAGAATTGGCCGCAGAGTACAAAGCGGCAGATTTCCTCGATTCTTCGATATAATTACGTTCTTCCATAAACTACTCTGCTGATAATTGTTCTATTGTTTTCTCTGCTGTCTTCTCGATTGCAGTGAAGACGGCGTCTTGTTCTTCCGGCTCCAAAGTATCAGCCAAACGCTTGATTTCCTCCTCCACAAACTCAGCCCTGGTGATTCCGTCATGCCTCGCATCATTCAAGCCTTCAACCTTAATGCTAGTGCTGTCTATCAGCGCAAAAGCACGTTGCAACTCAAGGACCGTGTCGTCATCGAGTCCCTTTTCTTTGGCAATAGCAAGCAAAGTTTCATTGTTTAACTGGCTTTCATTGCCTGCAGATGAGAGAATGTCATTAAAATAATCCGAATAATCCATTTTATTGTTCCTTTTTCTTGTTTCTAAGAGCTTCTTTGAATGCCTCTCCGGCATTTTTGTACATTTCTTCAAATTCTGACATGGCTATTGTTTTTTTACCTCCAAATCCGACATATTAAGCGCATTGGCTTTCTTGAGCGAGATTCCGAACATGCGCATGAAGGCGTCTTCGACAGCCTGCCCTCCGTTTACGGTGACTGGATTGTTGAAAGGTGAAACGACCTGTACTGTCATCCCGGGGTCAATCTGAATGCCGTTGCAAATCTTTTTGCGCTTGGTTTTAATCGTAAATAGTGCCATAATAAAATTGATGTTTTCGCAAAAATAAACCAGCTTGTCCTCGTAATCAAGTTCACCTCCGGGTCAAATGCCGGTGAGGACAGGGCCGGCGGGCAATCGCATGGATATTTTTGTTATATTTGTGAATGTTATGAGAAGACTGCTGAGTATTTTCCTCACCATTTTGGCCGTAAGTTCCTGCGCCACCTCCGTGCCCGACTTTTCTCAGCTGAGTACGCCGGAATTCGCTGCGGTTACGGCGACGTCGGTATCGGAAGACGGCGCTACGCTCATTGCAACCGTGACAGGCAGTTCCCAGGTCTCGAACTGCGGTTTCGTTATCTCTCTCAGCGGCGAAGACGAAAAGACAGAACACTCAGCACGAATGGACGGGGACATATTCACATGTTCACTTAGCGGACTGCAACCGTCCAGCACTTACGATTTTACTGCTTTCGTAAGGAACGGAGCCGGCATGCGCCTCGACTCCCCTGTCCACAGTTTCACCACGCTTGAAAGTCAGAAGCCACCGCAGGATGATGACCCTGACAATCCCGAACAGCCGCAACAACCCGATGATCCGCAGCAACCCGGCAGCACGGTAGAGGTCCCGGACGCCCAGTTCCTCTCCTGGCTCCTGTGGTTCTTCGATGCCGATGGCGACGGCTCCCTGAGTACCTCCGAAGCCGCCATTATCACAACAATCGAGATTAATACGGACGCCATACGCTCCGTCGCACCTCTGGAGGCTTTCCCGGAGCTTGTAAAGCTTCAAGCCGAAGGCGGATTCAAGGACGACGAGAACCTGGGGCAACTCACGAAGATAGATGCAAAAAAATGCTGTAAGCTCTCCCATCTTTACGCCCCGCACAACATAATAAGCACCGTCATCCTCCCGGAAGAAACCGGCGCGCTCAACCGCTTCGAAGTATCCTACAATGCCCTGGAGAGCGTTGACCTGATGGCATACAAGGCACTTTCTCTCGTACAACTCGACCATAACCGCTTCTCCTCCCTGAACCTAAGCGGCCTCGACCGGCTCGACGAGCTCCACGTAGACTGTAACCCACTGAAAACCATAACCCTAGACAACAAGCTCCTGAGGTATATAGACCTCCACGGCACAGAGCTGACGACCGTCGATTTTTCCCGCTGCCCGAAGCTGAACGTCGCAGACTGTTCCTGCTGTCCTTTCCTCAAAACCATAGTACTCGCCCCCGGTCAAGTGCTCAGCACCTTGCGAACCGACGACGGCGTAACCATCATACGCAATGACTGACCAAAAAACCGAACTGCAGTTCCTGCTCGACGAAGTGGCCTCCGTTTTCGGCGGCAGGCTCGAGACGACCACCGATTTCGATGCCCTGTCCGAGTCCATCGACTCCCGCGTCCATCAGCGCATATCCTCTTCTACGCTCAAACGCCTCTGGGGCTACGTAAACCTGCACCCGCGTCCCCGCACGGCAACTCTCGACATCCTCTCCCAGTATGTCGGGCGCGCCAGCTACAGGGCCATCTGCAACGAACTCAACACGACATCCGGATTCATTTCGGCAGAATCCGTCGACAGCGGAGCCCTTGATGCTGGTATGAAACTGCGCCTGCGCTGGATGCCGGACCGTTGCGTGCTTCTCCAGCACAAAGGCTCGGGGCTTTTCTGCGTACTCGACCCCGGCACTTCAAAACTCCGTCCAAAAGACTTGTTTCACGCGGGACTGTTCATCAAAGGGCATCCACTGTATATCGACGACCTCACCCGGGACAGCAAACAACTGCCACCTTACGTCGCCGGCCGCAGCGCTGGGATAACTTGCATTGAAACAGTAAAATAGATGACGGAAGATTCAGGATTCCTCACACCGTTGCAAGAAGAAAGTCCGGCCGCGGACGGCATGGAGCTTCTACACCGCTCCCAGAACGGCTGGAGCGAACTATACCTTCTGCGTGCCGACGGCCGCCTGAGTGTCCTGAAGGCGCTGAAGCCCAAGTTCCGAGGACGTTCCATGTACGAGCGGCTGCTGCTCAAGGAGCATAGTATTACGTCCCAGCTGCACCATCCAAACATTCGCGAAGCATACGCATACCGCAGTACTCCGCAGCTGGGTAATGTAATTGAACTCGAATGGGTTGACGGGCTTACGCTGGAGGAATACCTGGGCGACGGGCGTCCGCCGCGCAAGCAATCGCTCGACCTTGCCCTGCAGCTGTGCGAGGCCCTGTCGTATATTCACTCCAACCAGATAGTCCACCGGGATATCAAACCAGCGAACATGCTGGTATCGCGCAACGGAGGCAAGCTCAAACTGATTGACTTCGGGCTGTCCGACGCCGACAGCTGGGCCGAATTCAAGGGGGCGGTCGGCACCCGCCAGTGGGCCGCGCCCGAAGTTCTGGACGGTGGCCACGGCGACTGGCGCTCCGACATCTGGAGTCTTGGGAAAGTCCTCTCAGAACTGCTCTCCGGCCACAGAAGAGTACTGCGGCAGTGCCTGGACCCGAATCCATCTGGCCGTCCGGGCAGCGCGCAACAGGTCATGGACGCACTGCAGAAAGCCATGCCGGTATGGCCATTCCTGCTTGCGGCTGCACTTGCAACCGGAACTGCCGCTCTCTCCACCCTGGGAAGCACTCCCGAAGGCGAACCCGAGGAACAGGAAACCACAGATACCACATCGGCAAGGATGCTGGAAAATCCTGAGATAATAGACGAACTCTTCCAGCAGGCTACGGAAATGATTGAAGGTCAGTACGAATGAGAGGTGTCCCAGTCATACTCTGCCTCGTGCTGTCATGCCTCCGCCTGACGGCCCAGAACGACTGCGACAGCGTACTCGACCGCTACGAACAGATATGCGACAAATGCATTGAACTGCGCGGCCGCATGGCAGCAGGTGAAGCGGTAGAGTACGGCGCCGTTACGGGTCTGCTCGGGGAACTGGGCAAACTGCGGGCCCAACTGCGCAGCGCCTCCGGCTCCATGACCAAAGAGCAGAAAGACCGTTTCGCCGCGATACGAGCCCGCTACGACGGAGGCGGCTCTTCCGAGGGCAAGCGCACCGCCCGCAGCGGAAAAAGTCCCCGGAAAGCTTCGGCAAAAGATATTGCTCCCCCAGAACCTTCAAAAGTAAGGCACGAGCGGATAGAGCGCCTTCTGCCATCGCCAGAGGTGCCTTCACTGCCGATATGCCCTTCATTTGCCGGAGCGCTTGCTCCGAGGCTGCAGACATCGGTCCAGTCTCCGGTTATAGGTCCCAGTCCATGGCGATTCGACGCCGCCCTGTCATTCCAGTTCAACGCCACGCCGGCTGCAGGCTTTTTTGCGAGCGCATCATACAAGGCTTTAGGAGCCTTCCTGAGCGCCAGGACCAACTTCGTTTCAGCCATACGGGAATCTTACGACATCGCCTCCGACGGACGCATCGAGGGCGGAGGACTCTTCTGGGGACAGGGGGTTTCAAACTATTCGTTAAGAAGCATCTGCGCGGGTCCAGTCTGGCACATCCTTCCGTCTCTCGCCCTGTATGCGGGAGCAGGCTATGCAGACAGCAGCCTGACGCTTCTCGACGCCGGCGGCAAATGGGCTCGCGTCTCAGATTATGGTTTCCGCGGCCTTGCAGCCGAAGCCGGAGCCGTCCTCACCATTGGCAAAGTGAATCTGCTTGCCGGCCTATGGTGGCAAAGGGAAGTGGCTTTCACCACCGGTATAGGCTGGAAGTTCTGAGATTACGCCTCCTGCACGGCGCAGCTACAACACCAACTGAAACAAAAACGGCAAAGCACTATCTTCAAATTTACTTGAGGTTCTCTTTGAAAAAGTTTTCCATCCTGTCGTAAGGAATCACCCCTGCAACATCGTCGTAGAGATCCACATGGGATGCCCCGGGAATGATAAGTAGCTCCTTGTTGCCTTCTTTGGCACTTTCTCCTACGACATGTTTTCCGGTCATGCGCTCGAAGGCATACTCGCTGAAATAGCGGCTGTGGGCCTTTTCGCCGTGGATAAGGAGCACGGGATTCTCAATTTCATGAGCCCAGGCCAAGAGCGGCTGGTTAAGGAAGCTCTGGCAGCCGATAACGTTCCAGCCGTCGTTGGAATTGCCGCTGCGCTTGTGATAGCCGCGAGGGGTCTTGTAGTATGCGTGATAGTCCTTGACGAACCAGGGCGCATCCTCAGGAAGCGGATCGACGACGCCGCCTGCACGCTCATATGTTCCGGAAGCATAATCCTTGGTGCGCTGAGCAGCAAGGGCGATGCGTTTTTCCTGACGCTGTGCAGGAGTATCTTCACTGGCGAAGTAGCCTTCGACGTTCACCTTGCTCATGTCGTACATCGTGGAGGCCACGGTTGCCTTGATGCGGGGATCAAGGGCTGCCGCATTGACGGCCATGCCTCCAAAACCGCAGATGCCTATGATACCGATGCGTTCAGGATCCACAAGGTCGCAGTTGGACAGGAAATCGACTGCTGCCAGGAAATCCTCCGTATTGATGTCCGGAGATGCCATCCTGCGCGGCTGCCCGCCGGATTCCCCGGTGAAAGAAGGGTCGAAGGCAATGGTCACAAATCCTCTTTCCGCCATGTGCTGGGCATATAGGCCGCTGGACTGCTCCTTCACGGCGCCGAAAGGGCCGCTCACCGCAATCGCGGGAAGGCGCTTGCCATCCTGAGATTTGGGAACATACATATCAGCCGCCAGCTCAATGCCATAGCGGTTATGGAAGGAAACCTTGCTGTGGTTCACCAGTTCGGATTTTGGGAAGGTTTTGTCCCACTCCTGGGTAAGACTCAATGTACTCATATTCTCGTTTGTGTTTGATTTGCAGGCAAGCAGCGCCAGGGCTGCGAGGAAAACCGCGGTGAAATGCTTGATGTCCATGTATCTTTGATTTGGTACTGCAAAGGTAATCGGTCTGTATGGTATTATCTTACCTATTTTTGCTCATTATTTACCAATATCGCAGAATTATGCTTATTTTTGCTGAAATTCATACCCTTTCAAGAGCAATGAAGAGCATCCTTCACATTACCGCCCCCAATGTGTACGCCCGTTCCGTAGGGGCTCCGGAGCTGCATCCCCTTGTAAGCGTCATCCACTACGACGAAGTGTCGCCAGTACGCACCAGCTTGAACCGATACGGCGTTTACGGACTCTTCATCCAGCGGAACTTTCCCAAGAACCTCACTTATGGAATGAAGATGTTCGATGCAGCCGATGGCTCCATATTCGCCACGGAACCGGGACAGATCGGCGGCAAGGAAGACGAAGGAGAAGACCTCTATATCAGCGGATGGGCATTGCTGTTCTCGCCGGAACTTCTCCGGGGAACCGATCTGGAAGCGAAGATGAAGGACTATCATTTCTTCTCCTACTTCGCTACGGAGACCTTGAAAATGGAACCTTCGGAATGGGGACGGATCACCCAGCTGCTCACCCAGCTCCGGCACGAACTGCAGGAAAATGAGGATTCCCAGGCACTCAGAAACGTCATTCTTGGATATATACGCCTGATCCTGGAATACTGCCAGCGTATCTACCTGCGCCAGCTTTCGAAGGAAGACAAAACGTCGTCGGACATACTTAAACGATTCCATAACCTGCTAAGGGAGTATTTTCTGGACGGCAGGCAAATGGATCTCGGCATACCTTCCGTCCAGTACTGCGCAAAAGAGATGGCCTACTCACCCCGGTACCTTGGCGACGTGATCCACAAATCCACCGGCGGCACTGCTATAGGTTACATCCATTCTTTCGTCGTAGAGCAGGGCAAGAGCCTCTTGATGAACGGCCACAATGTAGGCGAAACCGCACTCTTGCTTGGCTTCGAGTACCCACACCACTTTACACGCCTCTTCAAAAAGGTAACCGGCATCGCGCCGACCAAGTTCCTCGGGGCAAAAGCAGACGGCTGAATTCCGATACTTACAGGCATCGCTGGTCTGTTTGCCCCATTCATACCGGCAGTGTCTGAGACCGCCATTGGTTTCGCCGCCATTGTTGTTCAGATTCCGGAAAATCAGCTTTACACAGCAGATTTTATATATTTTTATATAATTTTGTAGGCCCATGAAATGATAATCCGGGCCTTATCTTTTGACTGTCCGCCTGAAAAAAGAACTGGAGGCGCTTCCCGTCTCCGCTGTCGCAGGGCCTTTAAACGAAGCTCTGAGGGATAATTCCGCCGTCATCGTGACGGCCATGCCAGGCGCCGGCAAGTCTACCCTTTTGCCCTTGACAATTCTCGAAAGCCTTCCTGCCGATGCGGGGAAGGTGATCCTGCTGGAACCCAGACGGGTTGCAGCACGCCAGATAGCGGCGCGCATGGCCTGGCTCCTGGAAGAGAACGTAGGCGAGACGGTCGGGTACCGGATCCGCTTCGAAAGCAAAGTATCATCAAGAACGCGGGTAGAGGTTGTAACGGAAGGCATCCTGACGAGGATGCTGCTGGACGACCCGGCCCTCGAAGGCGTTGCGGCTGTGATTTTCGACGAATTCCACGAAAGGAGTCTCAATACGGACGAGGCCTTTGCCCTTACCCGCCAAAGCCAGCTTCTCCTGCGGGAAGACCTTCGCATGGTCATAATGTCAGCGACCATCGACGCCAAGGCCCTGTCGGACAGTCTCGGAGCCCCCGTCCTGGAGAGCGAAGGGAAAATGTTCCCCGTGGAGGTGATCCGCACCAGGGAAGAGGCCGACCCTTTCAATGTCTCCGACCTTATGGCCCGGACTATCCTGCAAGCCCACAGGCAGCACGAAGGCGACATCCTGGCCTTTCTACCGGGGGAGGCTGAAATACGCCGCTGCGCCGAAAGGCTTGATGGACAACTCGGCCGGACTAAGATATTTCCCCTTTTCGGGCAACTCTCAAATGCCGGGCAGGCGCTGGCCATCGCTCCGAGCGGCCCCGGAGAGAGGAAGGTAGTACTTGCAACGCCCATAGCAGAAACCTCGCTCACAATCGAAGGAGTGCGCATCGTTGTGGACAGCGGACTTTGCAGGAAGAAGGTATACGATGCCCGCAGCGACCTCAGCCACCTGGAAACCGTACGCATAAGCCTTGATATGGCCGCCCAGAGAACGGGACGCGCGGGACGGGTTGCCCCGGGAGTGTGCTACAGGCTTTTCGGCCCCGGAACCGAAAGCAGGATGGCCCCGGTCAGGACTCCTGAGATACTGGAAGCAGACCTTTCGTCACTTGTGCTGGATGCCGCTCTTTGGGGAGAAAAGGATATCATGAACCTGCCATGGCTCACTCTGCCGCCCAAGGCATCCGTACTCCACGCGACAGGCCTTCTTGTTTCCCTTTGTGCCATTGACGAAAATGGAAAGGTGACAGATCACGGGAAGGCTCTCGCAAAACTCCCCTGCCACCCTCGCATCGCCGGCATGCTGCTTTCGGCAGGCACCCCGGAGCGCAAGGCTCTTGCCGCCGACATTGCGGCCGTTCTCGAAGAGAAAGACCCGCTTGCCGGCGAGGCAGATGTCGACATTTCAAAGCGCCTTGATGCCTTGCGGCGAGCCAGGCAATCCGGGAATCCCGGCAAGTGGTCCCACATCGCCCGGATATCTCACGAATATGCCCTCATGATGAATGCGCCCGAGGACAACTCTCCCGTTAACCCATACGAGGCCGGGTCACTTCTCGCCTCGGCCTACCCCGAACGAATCGGAAAAGCCTGGAAAGAGGGCGTCGGCGTTTTCCAGCTCTCCGGAGGGAGTCTCGTGGCAGTCGACCAGACCGACCCGGTCTCCGGATCGGAATGGATAGTTGCGGCCTCCATGCACAGGAATGCAGTAGGGACCGGGAAGGTATTCCTTGCCGGTGTAGCCGCCCCGGAAGACCTTTCGAAATATGCCGCCCGGAGGGAGAATATCAGCTGGGATGCCAAGGCCGGGACCGTCGTAGCCAGATCGGAAAGCCGCATCGGCGCCATACTGCTCAGTACGGCGCCCCTTTCCGGCAATATCAGAGAGAAAGTGACGGAGATCATCTGCCAGGCTATCGAGAAAGATGGAGACGCGCTATTGTCCTTCTCCGAAGAAGTGGACAACCTGCAGCGCCGCATTGCCTTTGTCCGCGCAAGGCATCCCGAACTGGAACTGCCGGATGTCTCGAAGGAAGCCGTCTGCAGCAGCGCCAGGGAGTGGGGGCCTTTATTCATAAGCAAGGCTTCCACGGCGGCAGAACTCAAGAAAGTCGACCTCTGCGCCGTGATTTGGAGCCGCCTGGATTATGCCCGGCAACAGGCCGTCGACCGCATCGCGCCAACCCACATCTGTGTGCCTACCGGAAGCCGGATAAGGCTGGAGTACCGTGTCGGCGCCGAAGCACCGGTGCTGAGAGTCCGCCTTCAGGAGTGTTTCGGGCTTGTGGACACACCCAAGGTTGACGGAATGCCGGTGCTGATGGAGCTCCTCTCCCCTGGATACAAGCCGGTTCAGCTCACGAGCGATCTCGGGAGTTTCTGGAAGGGAACATATTTTGAAGTCCGCAAGGAACTCCGCCGCCGGTATCCAAAGCATTCCTGGCCGGAAAAACCGCTGGAGGCGGACCCGGTCCGGGGCATCAAAAGAAAACTATAATTGAACCATGGAATACCTGTCAAAGCAACGATACGACGAGATTGCAGCCGAGTTGAGGCACCTTATCAACGTGGTCTACCCTAAGGTAAAGGAAGACCTCGCGGAAACCCGCGCCCAGGGGGATCTGAGCGAGAATGCCGGATACCGTGAAGCAAGGCGGATCCAGGGCAAGACAATCAGCCGCATCCGTTTCCTGCAGAAGGTTCTGGAACATTCCCGCGTGATAGATCCCGACACGCTCTCAAAAGACAGGGTCTGTCTCCTCAGCCATGTCGAATTCACGAACCTCTCGACAAATACCCGCATGAGTTTCGAGATAGTCAGTCCTCACGAGATGAACCTCGAGGCTGGCAAGATTTCACTCAAATCCCCTATCGGCGCCGCCCTGATGGGCAAGAAAGTCGGCGAAATCGCCGAGGCGCGCGTCCCCTCCGGAATCATGCGCCTGAGAATCGAAAGCATCACTTTCGACTGAGGCTACCTTCTCTTTCCGGAAGGGACACATGCCCTTGTATCATAGTTTGCTTATGAGCTTTTCGGCTCTGGGGCCACGCAGTTCCACGATTTCCGTTGCCGGCTCATAGGCGTAGTTGGAGAAATCGAAGAGCTGGGCATAGGCCACTGCCGCCTCGGCGCTGTAGTAGACTTCAAGACGGACGACCCCGCCGTTTTCGTTGTAGTGGATTTCGGGCTCGATGTCCTTTCCGTCCAGAAATCCTTTCAAAGAATCACGATTCAGGGAATAGTCTGCATCAGCATCGGAAGAAGAGGCTTCCGACACACAGTAAGACTCTTTATATGAAAAAAAACGGTTCAATAACCGTTCTTCCCGATTTTGCTTGGAGCCACTCCGAATTCTTTCTTGAACATGCGCGTAAGATTCTGCGGATACTCAAAGCCAAGTGCGTCCGAGACTTCGGATACGCTTCTGCCCTCATGCAGCATCGACCTGGCTTTTTGCATCAGAAAGTGGCGGATGTACTGAGAAGCACTCCCGCCGGTTTTCACGCGGACCAGCGGATGCAGGACCGGAGCACCCACATAGCGGGCATAATCATTGACAGAATGTACACTAAGGACTTTTTCCACGCCTCTAAGTTACGAAAATTAGCGCAGATTCCGTAAAATTGATACATGAATCAGTAATTCGGTTAAGTCCTTTTCGGAAGAAAAACATGACCTTTGTACCAGAGAAATCAACAGTATTTATGAAAGAGACTAAAATAGCACTTGGAACCTGGGCCTGGGGTGCAGGCATGTTCGGAGGGGACACCGTTTTTGGGAGCAACACCGACGAGAACAACCTGAAACCGGTCTTTGACGCGGCCATGAAGTCCGGCCTGAACCTTTGGAACACCGCAACGGCCTACGGCATGGGCGAATCCGAGAGGATACTCGGGCACCTGGCATCGGCCTTCAAGCGCGAGGACGTGCTCATCTCCACCAAGTTCACCCCGCAGCTGGCGGAGGTGTACGACAACAGCGTGACCAAGATGGCCGAAGCCTCTCTGGAGCGCATGGGGCTGGATTACATCGACATGTACTGGATTCACAACCCGATGGATGTAGAGCGCTGGACTCCTGGATTGATTCCCCTTCTGCAGTCCGGTAAAGTACGCAAAGTCGGAGTTTCCAACCACAATATAAAGGAAATCCGCCGTGCCAATGAGATTCTGGGCGAAGCAGGATTCCATGTTTCCGCCGTCCAGAACCACTTCAGCCTGCTGTACCGTTCTTCCGAAAAAGGCGGCGTGCTGGACTACTGCAAGCGCAGCGGCATACAGTTCTGGGCCTACATGGTCCTGGAACAGGGCGCCCTCTCCGGCAAGTACAATGTAGATAACCCTCTTCCCGCAGACAGCGACCGCGGGCAGAAATACAATCCCGTCCTGGGCCAGCTCACGGCACTCACGGACACCATGAAGGAAATCGGAGCCAAGTATGGTCTGTCCTGCTCGCAGGTTGGAATAGCATGGGCCTTGTCCAAAGTCACCATGCCCATTATCGGAGCCACCAAGGAACGCCATGTTCTGGAGGCGGCCCAGGCGATGGACACCGTCCTCACCCCCGAAGAAATCACCCGCCTGGAAACCCTTGCCGATGCTGCCGGAATCGACACCAGGGGCGACTGGGAACATACGATGGAGTAAGATGACAAAACAAGTCCTGGCCTGCCTGACATCAATGATACTGACGACCTCTATAGCCTCGGCCCAGATCGACATGCAGGACAAGGCCGACCCTTGCAAGGTCTATATCCTGGAGGTCTATGCCGACGCAGAAGCCTATCAGTCCCACCTGAAGACCGCCCATTTCAAGAAATACAAGAATGGCACCTCCAGCATGGTCAAGTCCCTTAAACTCATAGATACCAATCCTTTGATTTCATCAATCTTAAATAAATCAGCAATACAATGAAAAAGTTCCTCTTCACAATCTCCGTCATGGTATTAGCACTTACCGCATGCGGACAGAACAGTAACAAGAAAACAAACGGTGAAATGAAAACACTTGTAGCTTATTTTTCCGCCACCGGCACCACAGAGTCCGTGGCCAAGGACCTTGCAGCCGTCACCGGCGGAACGCTTTACGAAATCAAGCCGGAGGTCAAATATGCCGCAGCCGATCTGGATTGGACCGTCAAGACCTCTCGCAGCAGTGTGGAGATGCAGGACCGCAGTTCCCGCCCGGCCATCGTGAAAGACCTCAAGGATGCCGACAGTTATGATGTGATTTACATCGGATTCCCGGTCTGGTGGTACACCGCTCCGACTATTATAAACACCTTTATCGAGAACTATTCCTTCAAGGGCAAGACCGTCATCTTCTTTGCAACTTCGGGCGGCAGCAGCATAGACAAGGCCAACGCCGAATTCAAGACACAGTACCCGGAAATCAACTGGAAGGCCGGAAAGACTCTCAACCAGGCCTCCAAGGACGATATCAAGGTCTGGGTAGAAAGCATTAAGTAATAGTATGCTCAGACGGATCTTTCTTCTTGCAGCCCTGCTGCCATGTTTGACAATAAACGCACATAATATGGACAATACACTCAGTCCGCGCCGGCAGGGACTCGCCGTCATTGCCGCGCTGGAAGCCAAGGGCGACCAGGCAGGCCTTGAAAAGGCAGTCGCCGAAGCTCTGGACAACGGTCTTACTGTAAGCGAGGCCAAAGAAGCCCTCTCGCAGCTGTATGCCTATACCGGCTTCCCCCGTTCACTCAATGCATTGGGCACACTTCAGCGCGTCTTGGCAAAGCGGGAAGCTGCGGAAATAAAGGACAACCCCGGCAAGGACGCCGATCCGCTTCCGGACGATTATGATGCGTTGAAACAGGGCACGGCAGTGCAGACGCGGCTATCGGGACAGCCCTTCAACTACGGTTTTGTCCCCGCCACCGATTATTACCTCAAGGCACACCTTTTCGGAGATATTTTCGCCCGCAACAACCTGGATTTCGCAGACCGCGAGATTGTAACCGTGAGCGCCATCTCCGCACTGCCGGGCTGTGAGCCGCAGCTGATCGCCCATGTGTCCGGAGCACGCAACATGGGCGTAACGGATGCCGAGCTTCGTGCCCTGCCTGCTTTGCTGGAAGGGAAGGTTGGGCTGGCCGAAGCAGAACGCCTGCGCGGCGCCCTGAAGGTTGTTCTGGGAGACGCCCACTCCCCCGTACAGACGGTGGATTTCTCCGTGTGGCCCAAAGGAGAGCCCAACACGGCTTATGCTCAGTACTTTACGGGCAACAGCTATCTGGCGCCTATGGAGGCGGCGTGGCCAACGTGACTTTCGAGCCAGGCTGCCGCAACAACTGGCACATACACCACAAGCAGGTTCAAGTCCTGATCTGCGTGGCCGGCCGGGGATGGTATCAGGAATGGGGCAAACCAGCCGTGCAGCTTGTTCCGGGGACTATTGTAGAGATTCCCGAAGGAGTGAAACACTGGCACGGAGCCGCCGCCGACAGTTGGATGCAGCATCTGACCTTCCACAAGGACGTTCTCGACGGAGCTTCCAACCAGTGGCTGGAACCCGTGAGCGATGAGCAATACCGGAAGGTTACAGTTCCTTCTCAATCATAGGGAGAAGAATCTCGTCGGCCGGGAGCCAGCGGACCGAGTGTAAAGAGCTTATATCCAACCATTTCGCCGCCTCATGCTCATTGAGGTGCAGCCCTTCATGGACAAGGGTGCACATAAAGCAATGCATGGTCAGATGAAATTGAGGATAGTCCCACTCAACGGTATGCAATAGCTTCCCTACCTGTATATCTGCGGATAACTCTTCCTTTATCTCCCTCACCAGCGCTTCCTTAGGAGTCTCCCCCGCTTCCATTTTCCCGCCCGGGAATTCCCACCAGTCCTTGAAATCACCGTATCCCCTCTGGGTGGCGAAAATCTTGTCTCCTCTCCGGATTATCGCGGCGACGACTTCGATTGTTCTCATAATTTCTTTGCCACCATATACCCTATGGCGGAGACGGCAATGGCTTCCGACATCACAATGAGCTCGATCGGCACCATCCCCGCCGACTTTTGAAGCAGGACAACCCCGGCATCAACAATCGCATGCAGCGCGATGGCCGCAGGAAACAGCCATATCCACTTGCCGCCTTTCCGTACCGCCACCCACACCATCATGGATAGACCAAGATGAAGGACAAGGGCGGAAAACCGCTCCCAAAGACCGATGAAACCGGCTCCGGCGCTAAAGTTCTGCAACTGATCCAACTGAGCCTGCAGCTGCACGGCAGCATCTTCCGGGACCTGGGAGAACAGCACTTCGGTATGCCCGGTATTGATCATGGCCGACATCACAAGATTGCTGATCATCGTAACGCCAAACACCATAATCATTTCCATGCCGCCGTGCCCCACACCGTAGGCTATGCCGGGAAGTGGGTGCGAAGGCTCCTTTTTCATAAAGAGCTTCATGGCGAGGAAGCGGCCTGTCTCCTCGAAGACGCCCGCGGCAAGTCCGCCATAGAGGGCATACACAAGAGTATTGCCCATAATAGCCGACCCGTGCGGACCTTTCAAAACAAGCTGGTGCATGATGCTCTCCAGCACCAATGCAAACAGGAAAAAGGTACCGGCGCCGATAAGTACCGTGGAAAGCTTTACCCGGTACTTACGCACCAGCAGCCACGTGATGCACACCGGTACGGCAATGCCCAGCAGAGCATTGACGGACATCATGATGAGTGAACCTACTGGTACCATGATTCCGTTATGACAAAATTCGTGTTCCGGATGTTACTCCTCAGGCGAGAAGTCTTCCTTTCCAACACCGCACACAGGGCATACCCAATCGGCGGGAATGTCCTCAAATGCTGTTCCGGGGGCGATGCCGCTGTCCGGATCGCCAGTCGCAGGGTCATAAACATACCCGCAGATATTGCACACGTACTTTTTCATAATCATCGATTTATCTTTAATTGAACTATTATGCCTTGTTGAACTTGGATTTGGGCTGCTTTCAACGGGGGCACCTCCAGTCGTCCGGGAGATCTTCGAAAGCGACTCCGTCATGCTCCGCTGCGAATATAATCATTTTTCTTCGCATTGAGAAGGTCCCGGCTTCAGAATCATGAAGACTACCGCCCCGACGCAGATGGCAACGCCGACGCCCATCTTCCAGGTCATGGGCTCCCCGAATATGAAAGTACCGATCAGTATGGCGGTAAGCGGCTCGAACACACCAAGGACAGAAGTCTTGGTCGGCCCTATGAAACGGGAAGACACCGCCAGCGTGAGCATGGAAATCATGGTGGGGACGACTGCCAGCCCCAGCAGGTTTCCCCAATCGGCCGCAGTATCGATTCCTTCCGTAATGCTCCCGCCCTGACAGCAGCGGATGGCGGCGAAAAGAACGGTCCCGGTGACAAGAGCATACAGCGTCAATGTGTGCTCGGATACATGCTTGATACGGCCGCTCCTGTCAACGATTACCAGATAGAAGGCATAGCTCAAGGCCGACAATACGGCCAGGATAATACCCGGCAGGCGGATTTCCGCTCCGGACGAAGGGGCCGACAGCAGGAGGATTCCTCCGAATGTAGCGACAATCGACAGCCATGTACGCCAACTGGGATAAAAGCGCAGAAACACCATGATCAGGGCCACGAATACAGGATACAGATATACCAGCGTAGTAGCGAGGCCGGACGGGATGTATTCATAGGAAGCGAAGAGAAACAGACTGCTCCCGGCAAAAAGAACTCCCAGCAGCGCCAGAAGGCCGAATTCGCTCTTTTGTACGGAGAATTTATCTTTCTTGGCGAGCATCAGCAAACTCAAGAGTGCTGCCGATATCCCGTACCTGAAAAAGAGCATCACAAGCACCGGCACCCCGCTCTGGAGCAGCGGTTTGGCAAACAGCGGATTTGTCCCGTAGGATATTCCGGCTGCAACGCCGCAGACAAGACCGATAATCCTTCGGTCAGTCACTCTGTATGCATGTTTTCTTGCCATATTTCAAAAAGGGGGCGCGAAGATAGTCATTTTTGACGGATAAGCAATCCAGTGTGCGATCTTCATTCTTGCCGAAAATAACTAAATTTGCACCGGTAGTATAGCAACGTGAAGAATAGTAACAATAAAACTCTTTTTTATGCGCGCAGTGATTCAAAGAGTATCTTCCGCTTCCGTCACAATTGACGGGACAGTCAAGTCCTCCATAGGGCCGGGACTTCTGGTGCTGCTCGGCATCGGTCATGAGGATGGGCAGGAAGACATCGACTGGCTGGTGAAGAAAATTGCCGGCCTGAGGATTTTCAACGACGACGCCGGAGTGATGAACCTGAGCGTGGCAGATGTGGAGGGAGAGTGCCTGGTCGTGAGCCAGTTCACCCTTATGGCATCCACCAAGAAAGGCAACAGGCCATCTTACATCGGCGCCGCCGGGCACGAGATCGCAATTCCTCTATACGAGAGTTTCTGCTCGGCGCTTTCCTCCGCCCTGGGCCGCCCCGTAGGCACCGGAGAATTCGGCGCAGACATGACAGTAGCCCTTGTGAACGACGGGCCTGTAACTATTTGTATCGACACTAAAAACAAGGAATAATCATGAAATTCATCGGCAACCTGCTTTGGCTCATCCTCGGCGGCCTTCTCATCGCCCTGGTTTACTATATTGTTGGTTTTGTAATGTGCATCACAATCATCGGCATCCCCTTTGGCGTTCAGCTCTTCAAACTGGGAACCTACGCCCTATGGCCATTCGGCCACGAACTTGTAAATGGCCCAAATGAACCTGGATGCTTGTCCGTAGTGATGAATCTTATATGGATCCTGCTGGGCTGGTGGGAGATCGCCATCCTCCATCTGGCGTTCGGCTTGTTGTGCTGCATTTCAATCGTAGGCATCCCCTGGGGCCTGCAACACTTCAAGATGGCCATCGGCTCCATCTTCCCTTTCGGTAAAGAAATTCACTGAGCATAGTCTTTGGACCGCATCATATTTCATATCGACGTCAATTCCGCCTTCCTAAGCTGGACGGCAGTCAAGATGATGCGCGAAGGCAAGCCTGACATCCGCCTTGTCCCGTCAGTGGTGTCGGGCGACCCCAACGACCGTCGCAGCATCATCACAGCTGCTTCCATTCCAGCCAAAAAGCTGGGCATCAAGACCGCGCAGCCAGTATCCATGGCGCTTCGGACTTATCCGCAGCTGGTCATAGTAGGCGGCGACTGGACTTGGTACAAACAATGCTCGGAAAGCTTCATCTCAATCTGCCGAAGCTATTCTCCTGTGCTTCAGCAGTTCAGCATTGATGAATGCTTCATAGACATGAGCTTTCGCTGCAAGCCGGAGAACGCCGTGGCAGTGGCCACCAGACTGAAAGACCAGGTACGGGACACGCTCGGCTTCACGGTGAACGTCGGCATCGGTTCCAACAAACTCCTTGCGAAGATGGCCTCCGACTTTGAGAAGCCCGACAAGGTGCACACTCTGTGGGAGAACGAGGTGCAGGAGAAGATGTGGCCGCTGGGAGTGCGGGACCTGCTGTGGGTGGGCAAGAAAACCGAGGAGCGCCTGACAGCCTACGGCATCCACACAATAGGACAGCTGGCCGGGTTGGACATGGGACTCCTTATGCGCCTGGTGGGGCAGAAATTTGCGCAGCAGCTGCATGAGAACGCCAACGGACGTGATGATTCTCCGGTGGAGACAGAGCGCGCCGAAGCAAAAAGCGTAAGTGCCGAGCGTACATTCTCCCGGGATTACTCGGACCCGAAGGACATCGACCGGGCGCTGTTCAATGTGGCCTGCATCGTAGCCCATCGCATACGCAGGCATGATTTCAGGGCGTCTACCGTTTCCATGTTCATCAAGTACAAGGACTTCTCCGTTGCGCAGAAACAAACCTCCCTGGACCAGCCCACCGATGTAACGGCCGTTATCCTGAACGAGGCCCGACGCATGCTCGCAGAAGTTTGGGACGGGATTACGCCCATCCGTCAGGTGGGCCTCGGCGTGAGCAAACTCACGCACGAATCCGCCGTCCAGATGTCCCTTTTCGAAGATCCGAAGCTGGAGTACTACCGCGAATGGGACCGGCAGTATGACGAGCAGCGGGCTGAAATCAAAAACCAGACGTAGTTTCTTTCACAAACGCGGAAAACACTAGAAGAATATGAACAGTACCATTATCATCGCCATCGCTGCTGCAGTCATCATCATCGCCATCGTAACCGTCTGGATTCTCACATCCAACAAGACAAAGGCCGCTTTCAAGGAAGAACTCGGACGTAAGGAAACAGAGGTACGCACGCTAACCAGCCAAGTTGCCGAGTGTGATGCCAACCTTATTCGCAAGGAGTCCGACGTACGCATGGCCGAAGCCCTCCGCGACAGTGAGAGAAAGCAGTACGAACAAGCAATGGCGGAGATAAAGGCCAGCCATGAAAAGGCTCTTTCCGACCTCCGGGCTGGACAGGAAAAGGCAATCGAGGCCGCCAGGACCGCGCTTGCACTTGAGAACGAGAAGATCCTCAAAGCCCGTGAGGAAGCCCTCAAGAAAGAGGCCGCCGAGACCATGAAGAACATCACCGGCGGCCTTGACCAGACCATTAAGGGCATGACGGAAGCCTTCGAGGCGCAGAAGAAGTCGCACGCCGAGGAGAGCTCCTCGATCAAGACACAGTTTGCCGAAACAGTGAAACACCTCAGGGAGCAGACCGAAACCATCGGTACCAAGGCAGAGAATCTTGCAAGCGCCCTCAAGGGCCAGAATAAGATGCAGGGCATCTTCGGTGAAACCATACTGGAGAACATCCTGAAAGGAGAAGGCCTGCGCGAAGGACACGACTATGACGCCGAATTCTGGCTGCGTGACCGCAATGGCAACATCATCACAAACGGAGAGACCGGCAAGCGCATGCGTCCGGACTTCGTCCTGCATTTCCCTGACGACACGGACATTCTGATCGATTCCAAAGTCTCGATGAGCGCGCTATCCGACTACTTCGCCGCCGAAACCGATGAAGAACGCGCCGCGGCCTCCCGCCGCAACCTGGAGTCCGTCCTCTCCCATATCGGGGAACTCACCGGCAAAGAGTACCAGAAGTACGTAGAAGGCCGCAATACCCTGGACTATGTGATAATGTTCATTCCGAACTACGGGGCCTACCAACTCGCAAAGCAGGAGGACAATGACATCTTCGCCAAAGCTTTCCAGAAGAATGTCCTCATCACTACCGAAGAGACCTTGATACCATTCCTTCGCCTGATCCGCACAGCCTGGGTGCAAAAGGAGCAGATGGAAAACATCTCCGAAATCATCAACGCAGCGCAGGAAATGGTGGAGCGTGTGGGTATCTTCTGCCATGCCAACGCAGAACTCGAAGAAGACTTGGAGAAGGTGCTGGAAGGTTTCCACAAGAACTCCAAACGCCTGGTGGACAGCAAACAGAGCATCGTGAAGGCCGCTATGAAAGCCATCAACCACGGCATTCAGGCACCGACTGGCAAGAATGCCCTTCCGGCGCTCGGCCCAAGTCTGCCTGGCGAAGACTAATCCAGCTTTGCGATAGTCATGAGATATCACCAAGACAGTCCAGGCGAGGCGCCAACTTCTGGTGGATTTTGAACTATTTGATTTATCGCACGGCAATTAGTATCTTTGTGGTAACTCAAGAGGCCGAAGTATAGTTGAATATGATACAGATTGGAGACAAAATGCCGTCCTTCAAGGTTTTGGACCAGGACGGGAACGAGGTGAAATCAGAGGATTTCATCGGGAAAGGAAAGAAGACGGTTGTCTATTTCTATCCTAAGGACAACACGTCCGGCTGCACGGCCGAGGCATGCTCTATCCGGGACAACTGGGAAGCGCTGCGCGCCGCAGGATACAATGTGGTGGGCGTGAGCAAGGATTCAGGAAAATCCCACGCAGGATTTGCCGCCAAACACGCTTTGCCATTTACGCTCCTTGCCGACACCACCAAGGAGATGCATGAGGCCTTCGGTGCCATCGGCGAGAAGAAAATGTACGGAAAGACAGTCCTGGGCACACTCCGCCGCACCTTCATCTTTGATGAAAACGGCATCTTGGAGCGCATCATCGAAAAGGTGGATACCAAGAACGCCGCAAAACAAATCCTGGAGGGATAACAACAGCGATTCGCGGCGATGGATTAATCTGCGGCGTTCAGATTAACGGTAACTCATAATCGCGGAGGAAGAGGGGCGTCATTTTTAAGTTCTTCTTTATCAGGCAATTAAGCGTTTCAGGGTACCCTAAAACAGAGTACCCTGAAACATTTAAATAGCTATATATAAACAACTTAACTTTGACCACAATAGCCTTAAAGCAGGCTACAATGCTGGCGGTATTGCTGTTAGCCGGAACAGCCCTCATGTCAACTGGATGTACTAAAGCCAGAGCAGAGAGTCCATCAGGCGAAACAATCACCAGAGAAGAGTTTAAACAATATAAAGAAGCTACCGCTGAGACAATTCGACTCATGCAGGATGCGATTCAGGAACTTATTTCTACAAAGGTAGACAAAGACGAGTATAATGAGAAGATGGCTCAGATAGATGCCGCACTCAAAAAAATAAAATAAATCCTTCGATTAATAACGGGACAAAAGTTTTGTCCGAGCCGCAGGACAATCTTGCATCGCTTTAACACCAAAATAACACGACAGAACCCTTGAGTCCTGCCGTGTTATTCATTTAATTAACTGTATTTCAGTCAGTTAATAGGCTTAGTATTCCTCCTCGTTAAAGATGTTATCCTATATTGATTATCAGCTATTTATTATTTTCACCGGCAATTTGGACAAACATATTTCGTTTTGGATGGCTTAGGAAAGGCATGTGGATTGATTGTGCTGGAAGAGCGTGGCCATCTCAAGTCCCATTCCTGGTGACAAACAAAGTTAAGAATATAACGGGTTGTTTCCCGTATTCTGTCGAGAACCGGACAATACTCACGAGGAAGAATCCGCAGCGTTTGATGCAAAAACAAGGCTTGTTGAGATTTTTGCGAAGAGCCTTTTTTAATTCATTGATTAAGAAATCATTGGCGTGCTCTTTGATAAAACAGGATGAGACGTATCCTAACGCTATTATTCGTATTTTTGCACAGATATTATATCGGATTATTTTGATTGACATGCGCATGAGAAAGCATTACATAATCCTTCTTTTAACAGCATTGTTTTTTTGCGGCTGCGGGAGGCGGGAGGCGGCTAAGACTTTGGCAGATGTGGGGGCTTATATTAATGAGCGGCCGGACAGTGCGTTGATTGTTCTTCAATCGATGTCTGAAAGGAATTTGAACACGCGGGAGTTGAAGGCGCGGCATTCGCTCCTGTATACGATGGCGTTGGACAAGAACTACATCGACACAACAGATATGGGTGTAATTGCCCCGGCATTCGACTATTTTTCGAGGCATGGGAATCCGGCTGATAAGATGGCTGCCTGCTTTTACCAGGGTGTTATTCATCAAAACAGGAAGGAAGATGACCGAGCGTTGTATTATTATTCCATGGCGCTTGAGGATTCCTCTGCTGTTCGGGACAACCGCTGCAAAGAATTGGTTAATTCGGCCATTTCAAATGTGTATTCCCGAAGTCATAACAGTCCTCAGGAATTAAAATACGCGCTGGATGCGTTGAAGTACGGAAGAATGGCTGGAGACAGTGTGGGCATTTGGTCTGAAACCGGACATTTGGCCGCATGCTATGCCAATATGCATATGTGGGATGATGCAGAGAGGACGTACAACGAATTCTTTTCCATGCCAGTGTACGACTCCCTAACGTACTACCGCCGAAAAGTCAATCACGCGAAAGCGATATTGCTGGGGCCTCAGCCTGATGCAAAGCGTTGTATTGGGATTCTTGAGGAGGCTGCCCGTCATAATCCCTTGTCTGTAGAAGGCTACTGCCTTTATGCCGCAGCTCTTCAGTTATCGGGTAATGAGCAAGCAGCCGACATTATTATAGGACAACTCGAATCCATGGCAGGTGACAACGAAATCTTAAAGTTGTGGAGATATAGAATCAGAAAAAGTCAAGGCAGATACAAGGAAGCGTTGGCCAATCTGGAGAGCTCCCTGGCTGCACAAGATTCCATTGTCACAAAAGCCCTGTATCAATCTTTGCTTCAGGCCCAGCAGGCCTTTCTTATGGCCGATACGGCGAGATTGAAGAATGAAAATGCACTGGAGAAGCAGCGCATCACTTTCATTGTCATCATTGCATTGCTCGCGATTGCTTCCCTGGTCCTTCTTTACGAGAGGAAACGGAATCACTTGAATAGGAAGATAGAGCAGTTGACATCCCTCAGTCTGGAGTCGCAAAGAATGCTTGAACTTCAAAACGCACAGTCTGAAACCGAACTCAAGCAGAAGGAGGCGGCACTTTTGGCGCTCCGAAAGGAGTTCGCATCTATGTATAAGGCTCAGTACAAAACGTTGAACGATTTGTGCGCAGCTTATTGGTCACCCATCAAGAGGGACAAGAAGGAGATGATTTATGAAGAAGCCCTGCGGCAGATAAGCGTCATCGGCCAGGATGTGGATTCCCAGAACAAGTTTATGGCCATCGTGAATCAGTCCCTGGACGGTATCATCGATAAACTTAAGGAGGATCTTCCCGACCGTCAGAAGCGGGACTTCCGCTTCCTTGTGCTACTCATCGTGGGGTTCGATGCCAAGACCATCGCCAATCTCACAGGTTATGCAGTAGGGACGGTTTACACAAAGAAGAACCGACTTAAAGCAGAAATCTCGGCCTTGGACTCGCCGAACAGGGATTTCTACCTGGAATACATAGACTAAAGAGATGATGTTGTCATGAAGAAAAACCTTTCCTTCTTGCTATTGATGCTATGAATGCAAAGTATTGTGCTACAGAAAGTCAAATATAAATAATATAGTATATGAAAATTAAAAAGTTATTTCTGACCATCCTCTTTACGACATCGGTCCTTTGCCTCAATGCACAAAAGAAAGGCGATTTTTCGCTAGGGCTCTCTGCCGGGATTTCGTATACAGATGCTACGATATTGTCAAAGACAACAATGAACGGAAACACGAATAATAACTCGGTTTACTCATTCGGTGTTTCAGCCTCGCCCGAAATCGGTTATTTTATCGTCGACAATTTGAAAATTTCCTTATCAGGCGGCTATGCTCTACAATCCGAGAGAAAAGAGGGCACATATGGAGGAGTGGAGCCAAAGATGTCCACAGGAGTTTTCGCGATAGGCCCAAGTGTCTCATACTATCTGAAGGTAGCACGGGGACTGTATTTTACACTTGAGATAGGCGCATTCTATGCGTTTGGAACGACAAAACAGCGGGACATCTCCCTTATTTTTTCAGGTTCAGCAGGAGATACCCAAAACAGAACCGCTACTGTAGGCATCACTGATTTCTCGACCGAATTGCATGGATTTGAACTGGCCGCAAACCTGTTTGCCTTGGAATACAAACCTTCAGACAGAATCGGCATTGCTGTTTCCTTCGGCCAGATTGAATATGTCTCCTTGTCGGGAGATGCCCAAGAAAAGAATATCAGTATTGATAGTCAGACGATTGGCTTCCGAATGAATACATCCGCTGTTGTCGGACTGCGCTTCTACCTGTAAGTATACGCATATTGGGCATGCCAATCAACCCCCTCGTTGTCGTGGTCTCTATGAACCTCATCGAAGGAAAGACAGACGTAATCACCGGGCCAGCCTTGTGCACAACGGGAACGTCGGCAAACAAATAGCCAAAAAAGACAGCGAGATAAACAAGTTATTTTTGCTTATCTCGCTGCAAATCAGTATTTTAAGAGTAAATCTTTCTCTTAATACTCTTCCTCGTTAAATTGGTTGCAGAGGATTGAATGCTGGTTGATTGTCAATGGGTTATGCTGCTTCACTATGGTCTGGCCCCAGATCTGGCATGACTTGTTTCACACGCCCATGCCCTAAAACGAGTTGAAAGAAACATGGCATAACCTACTATAGTTTCCCAATCAGTCTTAAGAATTCAGAAGGAGTAACGACAATGGGATTTTTGGGAAAATGTTTGATGTTTCCGGTAACCAGGAAGGAGTCGTCCTTTGACAATGCGACCTCGTAGAAGACTATATCTGTCGAATCCGGGAATGATTCTTCCGTATGAATTCTCTCGGAAGCGATCCCATCCTTTTTAATCTGGCCTATAGTCGCATCAACAAGACTTTCCGGAAGATTAAACTTCTCCCGGTGCAGCACCTCATCATATTCCTGAAGAATCTCGTCATTGTACAACGGAATGACTTCACCCGAGAGCAAAGTCTCCAATGCAAGCACGACGGCAGTGTCGGACCGACGTGAGGTCAACGCAGAAACAAGGATGTTCGTGTCGAAAACAGCGAATACTTTCATCTTGTCCTCCTCGCCTCGCGGATTTCCTCGTTGATTTCATCAAGGGTAAGGTCAGGGAAAGCACCCGCTTCCGCCATAGCACGTATGGCACGAAATGCTTTCAGTCCCTCACTTTCTTCAGCAGCAACCGGCTTATCACCTCGGATCTCAAAAGGAATCTTGCCGCGCTGGACAACCGCCTTGGCAAAGATATTCATAGCAGTATTGGCACTCATTCCAAACTGGGAACAGAGCGCATCAAATGAAGATTTAAGGCCGGAATCCATCCGGACAGTCATTGAAACCTGTGACATATTATCATCTATTAGTCATGCAAATATAATACATTTATAGCAAGATGCAATAAATATGCCCCAAAATGACGAAATATTATTTACGATATTCTCAACGCAGTATGTGATCATTTTCCGCTAAATCTCGAAATGTTTCGATGATTTAGCAGAAAACAATACGACGTACCAAATCGTATCAACCTATGTAAAAAGCATAGGTTATTAAATGTTGCAAATAGCAGCTTTTATTCTTATTTTTCAAAAACCAATCTCATTTAACATATTATGGAAGAAATTATCAAAGAGGAACTCACAATGAGTGCAGTTCCCAAAGCGGTGAACTATCTCATCGAAGAAGTCGCTGAGATGCGTGCCGCCCTGGATCATATTGAAAAACAATTGGGACTGGGCGCTGACAAGCATCGGCCTATCCTGATCGAGCGTGCGGCGGAAATCCTTCAAATGAAAGTCGGTACTGTACGAAGATTTGTCAATGACAGGGAAATCCCCCATTACAAACGGGGACATAACATCTATTTCTTTGAGGATGAATTGATCAAATGGGTTGAAGAATCCAAAGTAAAGCCCGTTACATACTCCAGTTATTACAGAAGATAGCCATGGAACTGACAAGGAAACAAATCTATGACATGATGTGGACCGAAGGTGTCGGGAAAACCGAAAAAGCCCTTGGTCTTAAGCAAACTGAGTTGAAAGCTATCTGCTTTAAATACAACATCCCACGGCCCTCCAGCGGATATTGGAGTGCTTTGAAGTTCGGGAAGCCAGCGCTGAAGACAGCATTGCCCGAGACAAAGGATGATTCAGTCTTGATCAATACCGATGAATATATCATCAAGAAATATTTCTCGGTACAACCGAAGAAAACGGAAGCCAAGAAAGATCCGGGCGGAAAGTATCCGACCAAAGAACTGCCTTCTGAAGAAAATGAAATCGCCCCCCTCTATCGGGTGCCGGATGTCCTCTATGCAATAGACCCGATTATCCTGGACACGAAAGCGAAACTCCGTGAGAAGAATTTCCGCGAGAATAATCCATGGAATGCCAAAAACCCATTTCAATGCAAGGCAGACAAATGGCTTTCCATGCGAGTGTCACAAGAGCAAGAGGACAGAGCTCTCCGCATCTATTCCACCATCATCAAGGCTGCCAAGGCCAAAGGATATGACCTGAAAATAGTCAATGACAAGAGCCAGTATCGTCCGGAATGTACTACCTTCATCATCGTACGCGGCCACGAAATCCAAACCTTCCTGAGAGAAGTTTATCGCCAGGCAACCAATGACGATGGGACCAAGGACCGGTATCATACCGTCGGTAGTGGAGTATTGAGATTTGAATGCGATCGGTACGAGCACCACTGTGGTTCTTCATATGACCTATGTGCAGCACAGGATACCAAATACACGAAACTGGAGGAAAAGATTCAGCATGTCATCGAGGTTCTGGGAAAAATCGCGGATGACCGAGATGAGAGGGAGCGCCAAAGGAAATTGGAAGAAGAACGCAGAAGACAGGAAGAAGAGCGGAAACGTCTTGAGGAGGAAGAACGCAAACGGATTCAGGCACTTAAAGACGCGGAACTGGAAAAAGTCCAGGATCTGCTCTTTGATGTAAATCGATGGAGAGTCTCTTGCATGATCCGGGAATACATCGCCGCCTTTGAAGCACATCTGGAGAAACAAGGTCTTTCCGAAGATCAGGAGAAAATGGATGAGATTGGATGGATGAAATCAAAAGCCGATTTCATCGATCCATTCATCAAAGGAAAGGACCCCCTTCTCTCTAAGAAACATATTGACAAACTGATCAATCCAAGGATCATCAAGACCGAAGAATCAAAGCCGTCCCATAGTTATTATAGTTCCGGACCACAGTATTCATACTGGCAGCTCAAGAATATGTGGCACAAGTAGGCTTTAAAAAGAAACGATCCGGCATCAAACCAGACCGTTTCTATAACACATTGTAGATAAATGATTTACAATTAGTACTCTTCCTCATTAAATTGGTTGCAGAGGATTGAATGCTGATTGATTGTCAATGGGTTATGCTGCTTCACTATGGTCTGGCCCCAGATTTGGCATGACTTATTTCACACTTCTACACATCAAAACAGGCGGAAACAAAAGACGGCATAACTAATTTCTAATTCAATTGTGCCTTGCTTCAATAGGTTTCCATAAAAATCGTTAAATTTGTTTTTTGGGATATTAATCACGTACTCATTTCAATACAATGGCCTGGTCTTACAGAAAACGGATTAAGATTGCTCCTGGAATTTCCATTAACCTGAGCAAAAGCGGCATTAGCACCTCGATTGGACCGAAAGGTGCTAAAGTAACAGTAGGTCCCAAGGGAACCTACCTGCATACAGGTATCCCCGGGACCGGTATCTACAGTCGCCAAAAGATTGGGTCACCATCTTCATCTTCCAAACCGTCTTACGCCGCAGGACTATTGGATACTGGTTCCTCTGCATCCAGGAGCCGGTCTTCTTATACCGAAGGCTTTGGTGTAGATATGAATATGGACCGTAAAGGTAATCTGACTTTCTCGTTTACTGACAGTCTTGGTTATCCCATTACCGATGATGCAACTATTCAACGCTTAATCCGCAAGACCAAGTCACTCCCTATTTACAAGGAGAAACTGGCTGAAGTAACAAGGATGACCTATGAAGAGGTCAATGCCGATACCGAGGCGTTTACGGATCTTTTCAAGAAAACTCCGGCACTCAAGACAGAATCTGAAGTAAACATGGCACTGAGCCGTGTCAGCCAGAAACACTATACCCCGCTTCCATTTACGGAAGAGGCTCCGGACAAAAATGAGATTGAGCGCCAGTTGCAGTCAGAAGCTGAAGAGAAGATTCGCCACTTCTTCTGGTGGAAGAACAAGCCGGAAAGGGCTAAGTATGTAGAAGAAAAACTTCCTGTTGTATATGACCAGCAAGTCGCGGAATGGGAGAGCAGGAGGGATGATTTTAACGCGGAGCAGGCTCGGGAAAAGAAGTTCAAGGACGCAGAGTATTTCCATGAGTATCTTGAGGAGAAGAAACCCCTTGAAGCCTACCTTTCTCGCGATGTAGATGTGATTCTGGACGCATTGAAGACGGAGTCGGCGAATTTAAATGAGGACTTGCCCGGTGATTCTGGAATGGCCTTCTACTTTGATTTCCAATACGGTGCCCTATATGTGTCGATGGATCTACCGGAGGTAGAGGAGATTCCAAATGACAAGGCAGTATATCTTCCTTCTGGGAACGTATCGTTCAAGCAGAAAACGATGAAGGAGATACAGCTTGACTATGTGAAATGCATCTGCGGACTGGCTTTCTATGTGGCCGGGCGTCTTTTCAATGTCAACTCTGCCATTGATTATATCCAAATCAACGGCTTTACCCAGCGTATCAACAAGGCCAACGGCGTGGCTGATGACGATTACGTGTATTCTGTATTCTTCGACAGAGAAGCCTTCTCCCTCCTGGGGATGAAATACATCGATCCTCTTGAGGCATTACGAGAATTTCCTTCCCGTATAAAGGCTTCTGCCACTGGTGTACTCTCGACTATTCTCCCCTTTGCTATACCTGGAGAGAACGACAAAAACAGGGGCATTTTTCCCCAGAAAGAAGGGAAGAAAAGGCCCATTATCGAGCCTGTTAATGTAGCCCCCAAAAAGGTGGATGTTGAGGACGCTGGGGTGCCAGTTGTTGAGAACGCAGACCGCATTGCTGCGCTGTATATGCCTAGCGTGACAGATGCCCAGCCTAAGAGGTCCTTACCGATAGAAGATCTTGGCCAGACAACATACCTCAACAACCTTGGTATTCGACAGGAAAAGGAAGGCAAGATTGATGAAGCCATAGAAACCTATGAACAAAATGTCAAGATTGGATATCCTGCACACCATGCCTATAAACGGTTGATGGTTCTGTACAGCAAGAAACACGATAAGGAAAACGAGTTGAGGATTACCAAGTTGGCTGTGGTGAAATTCCCTGAAGAACTGGAATACAAAAAACACCTTGAGAAACTGACAGGAACACAACCCGAGACGAAATACCCAACTACCCGTGTTGTGTTTGAAGGTAGAGAAGTTCTTGGTGATGTATTTGAATCTGTAATAAGAAACAGGGTCCCCGAGTTTGATTTCTATCAATCATCAACTGGCGAACGAGTACAAAATGATTTTTTGTCATTTAAACGGAGTTTGGAACCGGTCTACAAGATTCAACAACACTTCCGCAGCGTGCTGGATGCCGCTGAGAAGTTCGAATCTGAGGGAGAAATGGAAAAAGCTTGTTATAATTATGAACAGCTGCTGTTTGAGAAGTATTATATGCCTGCTCCGTTTGACCGCTTAATCAAGATATACTCAAAGGCCCATCTAAGAATTGCGGAGAAGGAAGTCCTTATTGCAAGCATCGAACATTTCAAGGCTTTAAAGGAAAGTAGACGCAAGTATGTAGAACAGCTTGCCGATAAATATGGAGCACAAGCCTTCCTTGCTCAACGGATAAGTGAAGGCAAGAAAATTTCATATTTTAACGGCGTCTTTGAACTCTATAATCCATTCGCTATCATAGAGGAATGGGAAAAACGACTGTCAAAAATTGACTCATAGTCAAATTATAAGCAAGTTTGGGCTGAAATATAGAATAAATGATGCGCAAAAGATTATACGAGATAATTGAGCAGTCCAAAGAAGGAGACAGGCTCAGTTATGCATATGATTTTGTGATGCTGGTAGCTATTATTGCCAGCATCATTCCTTTGACGTTCATTGAAGACCGTCCGGCGTTTAAGGTTATTGAGATAGTAACACTCACACTTTTCATCATTGACTATTTACTGCGATGGTTTACAGCGGACTATAGAAGTGGGAAAAAAGGCTGGGCTTTTGCTCTTTATCCATTTACCGGCTGGGCCATTATAGATTTGCTTTCCATCCTTCCCGGACTCAGCTTGATTAACCGTGGCTTCAAAATCCTCCGGATAACGCGTATGCTAAGGATACTGCGGCTATTTAAGCTTATTCGGTACTCCGATAAGATTCGAGTGCTCGGAAGGGTTATCCGAAAGGAGAAAGGCGTTTTGTTGACGGTTCTTGGGATTGCGGTGTTCTATGTATTCCTGACAGCGCTAATCATGTTTAATGTGGAGCCACATGTTAATCCTGTCACTGGCGCTGAGACCTTCGACAGCTTTTTTGATGCTCTGTACTGGGCAACGGTCACTCTAACGAGTGTGGGGTATGGAGACATGGTACCAGCAACTGACATCGGCAGACTTGTGAGCATGCTTTCTTCCCTGTTTGGAGTGGCCATTATTGCACTTCCATCTGGCGTTATTACGGCAAGTTATCTGGATGAACTTAGAGCGTTGAAGAATCGTTCAAACTCCGACAATAACAACAGCATTATATAGGCGCAATAAAAAAGCAGAGGTGCTATGCAAAAAAGCGAAACACCTCTGCTACCCATTGTGCACTAGTATCTACTTGCTAAAGTAGTGAGAGCTATGAGACCTTTGCGAACTGTGGGAACGATGAGAGCTATGTGACATGAAGCTGCCTTAACTAGTAAGATTGTACCCTTCCTAATAATCTTAAAGGGTGCTAAACAAGAGTGGCATAACTAATCCGGGTTTCTTATTTGAAAAAAAAATAATCGACCACTTCGGAATTCGCCATAGACCTGACGCAAAATGTACCCCAGAAAGGCAGACTAGTTATTCAGCAAAAATACTAGTCTTCAGTACCGCTAAGGATTTCGTCTAGTTTTTTGCTTAGCCCTTCAAAAGCGTCTTCTATCTCTTCGCTATTGAAAATTCCCTCCAGAGTCTTTCCCAAGTCCTCGGAATTCTCACCAAGCCCATCGACCAGGCCTTCCAAATAAGAAGGAAGAATAGACTCCAATTCTTTGAGATAGGCAGCAGACTGCTCAACTCCACTCTTGATAAGAAGTGAGTGATAACGCCCCATCGCTCGTGCTGCCATCTGTTTCTCGGCATCAGTATACTCCTTGCCGGAGTTACTATACTCCTCAACTAATCTCTCATACTGGAGCATTGATTTCTGCCATTCCTCAGCATCGTAGTCGCTGCTTTTCAGTTCAGCATTGTCAACGAAAGAATCAAGCTTTTGAGGAATACTTGAGCTTGAACACGCTGCCATAAGAGCCATTGTCAAAACTATGACAATACGTCGAGTAGATCTCATAATCAATTCTTTTTATTCTGTACGACAAGATAAAACAGATAACCAGCCACAATCACATCGACAATGTTCCAGAGAACCCTTCCAAGGGCAATCTTGGCAAATGGTTGAAAGAGAATGGCGAGGACGATGAACAGAATCATCCTGTCCACGTGACCTTTCTTGTATTCGCAGTATGCTAGGTATGCAAAGATGGCCATTGCTGCGAATCGGACAAACTGGTAGAAGCCATACGGCATCGGAAATAGGCACAGAATAAGCGCAATCGCCAATCCCATGTACAAGCCTGTCTGTAGCTTTTTACGGTCGCTCTTATTCATCGTATATTCCAGAATCTCAAGTCCATCTCATCCTCGACTATTTCTTCAATAGAGTCATCCAGCGACGGAAAGAAATCAAGACCAGATATTTTTTCCAATTCATTGATGCTCAAACAACTTTCTGGAAGTCTTTGCGTCGTGGGGGTATTGAACATCAAGAATGCGATACCATGGTATGACTCATCTTTGTAAACCAGGAGCGCCTTATAGAAAGCATCAGGAACAGTAATTTGGTGATTGCCTATCTTTCCATTCTGGTTTTGACCCACAATCGGACCGGTAACAACGAAAACGCTTCCGAATTGTCTCGCCCAGGTCCTGACTTTATTCTCCAGGACGTTCCAACTGCCATTGTTCAGTTTCTCATCCTGTGGGCAGCAGTTTGTGTAATAGAAAGTGTCCCACATAGCCCCATCATCCCACTTGAAATCTCCAGCGGGAGCCATATGTCCTCGAGACCAGCCAGAACCACGATAATCGTAATTATCTGCTTGGATTGCTTTTACTTTTTCATCTGGCCGGAAATTCTTGCCGCTGCGGCCGATTGTGCCGTTTGCCTCTTCTGCAGTCAGCTCATAAGCGACCCAGAATGGGATTCGAGCAGATTCGTCGTATGAGACAGTATAGCCATTGTAATCAATGATGCAATCATTGTCAGAATGAAATGGCATCTCCATCCGAATCTCATTACCGGCATCCGGATAGCTGATGCAACCTACAAGAGTCTGGAGGATGCAAATGAAAATGACACCTATGCTAAACATCCTGTACATCACCTGCTGACAACGGACTTCTGTGTGTCATCCATTCGTATGTTGCCGATTACCGGCACAATATGAATCAGGAAGCGCTGGTTGAATTCCTCCCGTGTTGTGTCCCTCGGAACTCCACCTTCGCCGCTGCCGCTTATGACCAGTTCACACTTAGGCATTGCCGAGAAATCAATATCGTTCTTTTTCCAGAATCGATGAAGTTCAAGAGCTCGCTGATAACTCAGAACATCGTTGTTGAAGTATGGATTGACATAATACCCATCAGCAGATGCCTGTCCCTCAATAACAACCAGATATTTGATGTCCTGTTTTTTATCGTGCATGTTCTGCAGGTTCTCAACGGTCCTTTTGATTTCCTGGCCAGCAGCAATAATGCGTTTGCGTAAAGTATCTGCCTCTGCTCGGTTCGTGCGGTCCGCCATCAGTTTATAAAGGTCGAATTCACCCTTCTGATACGTTACCTGAATTTTAAAGATGTGCTTCACGTAAGTTGAGTCGTACGCAAAGTAGGTGGAATCAATATTTTCTACAGTTTGGTAGATTTTTTTGATTTCTTCGTACTTATCTGCAATTTTTCTCAACTCAGCCTCCTTCACGCGGAATCGGCTATAGGACACAGCAAACAATACCACCATAATAGCAAACAAGGTGGTGACGATGTCCACATAGCTGGGCCAGAAAGAGTCCTTTTCGCCTTTCTTTCGCATTGTCTTAACTACTTACGTCTGAACGGCCAAATGCCCCTCCTGCGTGGTTTTTCGCTACTACTTGAAGTTCCACCGGAAGATGATGCAGCACGCTGGACAACAATGGGGCGACGAGCTAGTTCTTCAATCTTAGCATTGCCTTCCCGAACGGCCTTGGAAACATCAGTAAGAGCGGACTTGTCTGCGATTGCAGCCTTGATTTCACCGAGTCCGGCTTCAAGCGCCTGGAGACGATCCAGGTTGGAGAGTTTGCGATTTGCGTCCTCGACATCCAGCGTCTTGTTAAGGGCGATGATAAACTCTTCCAGTTTCTGCTCAACGCCGGTCTTGCACTTGCGGACAATATCATCGTAAGCTTTCTTGAAGTCGTCCATGGCTGTCTCAATGTCATCTTTATTTTGGGCGACGACACGCTTGAATGCATCAGACAAATCTTTGACTGCTTGTGACTGCTCTTGATAAATCTTATCCAGTTCGTCAACCTGCGTTTCCTGATAGCCGGATACAAGGCGATGCTTGGCTTTCAGAGCGTTCAACTGCTCTTCAATAGCATTAATCTGCGTATTGCCAAGCAGTTGTGTCTGTGCGATGTTAACACCAAGGGCATTGATGCTCTGCTCAAATGTAGTAACACGATCGAGAATGGAGTTAACCTGCTGCAGAAGCCTTGTAGGAATCTCAAGAGACTGATTATAAGTTTCTTGCTTTTCCGCGAGTGTATTGGTGGATGCGATGATTCTTTCCTTGGCCTCTTCCAGTTTCTGGATGGATGTGGTCACAGAATCAAAACTGTTGGCGGCTGTAACGAATTTGTCAAGAGTAGTGACCATATCTCTCTGACGAAGGGTTGTTAAGAGTTGATCCTGCTTCTGGATGTTCTCGTTGATGAGCGTCATATTGCTACCCATCTCGGCAACAGCCTTGGTAAGAACTTCAGCATTCTCGGCAAACGTCCCCTTGAACATATCTGTACAGTCACGGAAAGCAGCTTTGAATTCTTCTATGACAGCACGGAATGACGGCTCGAAGTTGCCGATAGTACTTCTCAGTCTATTGAGCGAGGAAGATACATTCGTTCCTAAGGTCGGGATTACCGACATCTGCAGGAATTCAAAGAATTCATCCTTCTGAGCATCAACCTTCTTCTGAACATTGCTCGCGTGGATATTGCTGATGGTCATCAAAACAAGACCTACCAACGACGTCACCATTGAAACGATGATGCCGCCAATTAGTTCCTTGACCATTTGGTCCGTTATCCCACCGTCACCTTGGCCTAAGCCTGCATTGAAGCATTTCAAGCCGATGTAAACGCCGAAGAAAGTTCCCATAAGACCAAGGTAGGTCGGGAAAGAAATCTTGGACGTTGCAAATTCATATAGGGAGTCAATGCGGCGTTCCGTTTTATCCTTGATGACAGCATATTCTACTGCACCGTTTGTCTTCGTGATATAGTCATTAATCTCCTTGACTAGTTCCTGGGCATTCTTGGAATCTTCTGGCTCGGAAATCAAAGTCAAATGCTCCTCATCGCCATTCGTTTCCCATTTCTTGGATGGGAAAAAGCGACTTAATTCATTCAGCTTTAACTGAGTACCGAAGAAGAACCAAAGCTGGATTGCTGCAAAAGCAGCGACAGTAACCCAGGGATATGTGTCGAGAAACTGAAAAAAATTCATGTTTTATCGCTTATAAATGCCTGTCAGTTTCAAGATGGCCTCTACAACCGGCAGGAAGAACAGAGTATCGTTAAACGGCTCCTGGAGCATGTATTTGTCCAGAATCTCGGTCTGGAACTTGGAAACCAGCGCATCCTTGACAACAGAGTCCACGACCTCCTTCATCTTGGCAGAATCAACCTGCTCGATGACGGACTGCTGGATGAGAGCATCCAAAACTTCCTTGTAGATTCTGTTCATCGCAGCGATTTCAAGTCCGAGCTTATCTTTCATACCAGACGTGTAAGCCGCATTGACGGCCTCAACATCTTTGTACTCCTTGTTGTTTCCATCGCCAAGGTAAACGACGGGCTTCGGCTCGACAGCTCCGATACGATGATAAAGACCGCCGTAGCAGGTGCTTTCCTTGCGCTCCGTAGGCAGAACGAGTTCAATATCAGATATTTCAGTACCATATACCTTCGACACAATCAGCTCGGTAATCTGCTTTAGGTATGTCTTGGAATCAGTGATATAGTTGTCGATATACTTGCTTCCGTTACCACTAAAGATGATCGTATGCGGATAAGGCAGTTCATTCGCTTTGAACATAGCGGCCATATAATAAACCAGCGCCGTGTAATGATAAACGAAAGTCGAAATATGGTCAGTCCTCAGTTTCTTGGATATTTCGGTCTCCTTATCGTTGCTAATCCAAAGGTTGATGATATCACGTGTCGAAGTATGGTTTGACTTCAACATGGCTTCGTAGAGTTCCTTCAATTCATTGGTATCGAAGTGAATCTTGTCCTTGTAGTGCTTGAAGATACCATTGTCCCGGGCATTCACAAACTGGTTGTACCCATTTTCCCAAAGGACATCACATCCGAAGTGGACAGAGTTGGCAATCTTGGCCTCTCCTCTGGCGTAATAGACAATATCGGTAGAGCCTCCACCAATATCCATCACAGCTACGGACTCAACATTCTGGAAGGCAGCTTTAGTAGCGAAGTAGTAGTAAGGGGCCTCAGATTCAGTATAGCACTTCAACTGCTGCTCTGCGGAGTCAAGATTGAGGATATTAGAGGCCTCTTCCTTCCAAATCTTCTCAAAGTTGCGACGAATGCTTTCCTTGAAGCTGAGCGGACGGAACCAGATAACCTCAGTGCCAGAGATGACACCGTTCTCCTGTAGGATGTCAGCCTTGATTAGAAGCAGAATTTCACGAATAAACACCCGCAGATTCTTTTCATCCTCGGCCCACTTGATGTTTGTGATAACGGTCTGATTGCCGGCACCACGGAATTTCTCGTAAAAGAAAGCAATATTGCTGTTGTCAAAAAGAACAGGTTTCCTTGTATCATCGCCGGTCATACAGAGAGCCGTGCGAATCGGGAACCTGTAAGTTTTATCGTCAATGAGTGCAGGAACGAACTCAGTTTTGATCAGAGTCTTGAATGGCTCTGGAATCTTTCCTTCAATCCTGGAAATAAGACCTTTTTGGACGGATTCTTCCTTAGCATGGAGATAGTTGACAATCTGTTTATCCATCTTCAGCTGCTGAGGTTCCGTCATCTTGCCATATTCACGGCGTGAGATATAAGTATTGGACGTGCCGAGGTCAATGGCGTAGGAGAACTTCTTTTCTGACGGCTCAGATTTGTCCCAAATAGGGATGATAGCAAACGGATAAGCCTTTCCTTCCAAATACAGTTCGGCGCAAATGGCACTGAAAGGGGTGTTAAACACTTCGTAATACTTGGTGCCGCAGTCGTTGTCGCTATCTTGCTGGGAACGGATAAATGGTGCTCTTACACCATTTTCAAAGGTATTGTCGGTTGCTTCCTCGATATGGATGTATTTTCCGCCCTTGTCTGTAGCATAGAAGTCCAGAGCAAGATTTGCCACGGAGAAGGTCTTATTCTCATTCTGGTCAGTAGCTGATACCAGAATCTTGAAATAATTGTTCTCGGCTGGTTTGTATGACAGGACATTCGGGAAGAGTGCAATATCGAAATTAATCTTTGCCAGTGAAAGATCAAGGACAGAACCCTTTCCTGCAGCCGGATTCTTCTCGGTAGTATAATAACGTTCGTGCTTCTTACCGTTGCATTCCAGAACAACGGCTACGTCTCCGTATGACTTCTTTGTCCCGGAAATCTTGAGGTCGCCAGTTTTGAGATGCTCGAGACCCTCTTTCGTTAGCGGAAGAAGATAATCGAAATCTCTGTCTGCGCTGTCCGGAGTAAAGATAAGCGTTACGAACTTTTCAGAATCAATCTTGTATGGCAACCTAATGATATCGTCTGTGAGATAGTTGATTACATCAGTTGCCTTGCTGCACAGAATAGGAATTCCATTTACCACGAGGGGCGTATTGTCAACCGAATAAACCTGTTCGAGTTCGGCATCGGACCAGTTCTTGATTATTTGCCGGTCAGCATCAAACGCTTTGATATAATCCCTTAACTCCTTAAAGCGGGCATCAATTGTAGCTCCGCCAGAGAAGAGTTTATTATACATGTAATTCTTGAAATCCTCACTTCTGTTTTCGAAGAGGAGAATATCCTTGAAATACTTACCTCCTTCTTTTCTAGTAAGCGGGGAAATATTAAGCGCCTGATAGATTGCGCCGATGAAGTCCTCTTCTTTTCTCCCGGCCCGAGTCACTGTCTTGAGGTCCAAATCAGGAGGGGTAATAAAACCGGTCATCGGGGAACTTGTTGCCAAAAGACATTCTTTGCCATTATCCTCAAGAATAATGAAGAAAAGTTTTTTGGATGCTTCGCCCAGATCTTCCTTGAAGTAACTCTCAACAGCATTGCCCAAGATAGGAACGTCGTTCTTGAGGACCTTCATTTGGTCTGCATAATTCCATTCTTTAATGACAATCCTGCGGTCCTGGCTCTTCCAACGGTTCTCATGATATTTGAGATTATAAAGGAGTTCAAACACATCAAGAGTATTGGAGACTAGGTGCTCATAAGCCCGTCCTGCAGGTTTGTTGACAGGGTCAAGTTTCTCCTCCAGCACGCGGCGGAAGGCCTCCTTGAACACGAAGAAACGTGCGAAAGGGGTAGGAAGGGCATTAAGTGCTCCGCAATTATCGGTACGTTGCTCGCCGATTTTACCCAAATCTGCAGCAGTTATACGTCCCTGCTCGGCTGACCACTCAAAGTTGTTGGTAATGCCTCTCTGTATGATATTGATGTCTATGCTACTCATAATTCAACTACAGATTTTTGGTGTAAACATTGATGGCGCTGTATGCAAACTCCAGGAAATAGCGGAAGATATTGTCATGCTTCTCGCCGTTACCTTTGTTGCTGGCCTTAATCATCTCAAGCAGATAGTAAGACTCATCTTTGCCTTTGAGCGTATTTCCTTTGACCCAGTTGGTCAGTTCCTTTCCGGGACCAACAAGGTTCAACGGAGTGAAACCACGAGCATTCTCGGACAACTCCTTATACCACTGGTAGAACCCCTTAGTAAACTGGTCAAGAGCGACGAACGCATGGTCCTGATAGAAATCCTTGTTCATCTTACGGTCTTTCTTCAGAGGGAACTGAGATTCCTCAGGCAGAATCTTAACCAGAAGATCAAGCAGCATCATATCAGCAACATTCTTGACGATTCCTTTATATCCTGCGCCGAGAGAAGCCAAATCAAGGGCGACCTTGTCATCATAGATGGCTCGTGTCAATGCCTGCGGCGCATCCGGTTTCGGTTTGGAAAGGAAGTCAAACAGAGCTGTAGCAGCCACCAACTCTACGAAATGGGCCAAGTCTTTCTGCTCTTTCTCATTATTCTTATAATTTGCACGAAGGGTTTGCTCACCGACATAATAGAGATAATCCGATTTAACGGTGTTCTCATAATAACTCAGGGCGGATTTAGACTTCGTGAAGAAACTGGAAGAGTCAATGTCGCTTCCGGAAACCGTCGGGTCTTCCAGAGAGAAATAAGGAAGCACCGTCACGGCCCCCATAATTGCCCGCTGAACGTTCGGGAACCCTTCTGCATCGCGAATCTTCTTTTCGATGAGAGGGTAGCCGGATGCTCCGGTACCACCGAATATTGAGCTGATGATGAAGACACGGTCTCCGCTCTCACAATGACGAGTGAAAGCACTGTACCAGTCAGCGCCATTAACCATCTCGTTCAGGACTACGGTTCCGATATTAGGGTTGCCCTTGAAACCCACGGACAGGCTGTTTGTGAGATTCTCTTTCGAGAAAAGGGTCTGCACGAGAAAATTGTTAACGTCATCATTGCTGAGATTGCCGACATTCATGTATTCACCGAACGTGCGGCGTTCCGCCATGCTGGCGCTAGTGTTGTTCTGCTCATCATCAATCTCTGCGAGGCGCTGGAACTGAGTGTTAAAGAACCCGTCAAGCGGATTCATTTGCTGCCCTTCGCTTGTCGTCGCATACTTGTAGATGCTGATATAGTCGTTGATAAGATTGTCAACCTTGGTCTTCTCTTCAAGGTCGATATGAGGATCGATGATAATAGGAACGATGGAATATCCATTCGTCTTTACGCCAGATGCAGCGAGCATCGTGATGGCTTTCATTACCCGGAGACCGGTTCCGCCAATGCAGAAAACGAATACTTTATTTGCCATAACTACTTGCCGATTTTAAGGAACCTATATGCGTTAGTCTTCAGGAACGGCATATTGCAGACCAGAAGTGCAGCGATGAAATATACTCCAATGCTATAGAGGACATTGATTCCGCTGACACGGAGAATCAAGCCAATTCTTGCAGAAAGAGGAGACTTAACCATAATCAGCCCCATTACCGAAGTAATCACAAAGGTAACGACAGCAGTAATGAGCATCCAGATAAGCCAATGCTTCACTTTGTAGTGACGACGAGGCTTATTGTTATAGGGCCCGTAGTAGATGAGGGCGAAGACCAGTGCAATAACTACGAATGCGACGATAAACCAAACTGTGCAAGAGTCGAGCTTACTCCACAAGGCACGAGCTTGATTGTACAGCGTGTCGTTGCTTTTGAAGTGGTTGAGGAAATCCGCCTGCTTGGGAAGCCCCCATCCGTAAATGTCAACAATCTTCATATGTTAGTTGCTTTTTGAAATCAAGATTCGGTTAGGCTCCTGGTTCCAGTGGTTCTGAACGGCCTGGAAAACACCCTGAATAAAATTGGCCAGTGAGAAGGAACCGGTTAGGTCTGCTTCAGCAGCAGCGTTCTGAATCTGCATAAAAGTATCGGTAACGGAATACTCCGGATGATCCAAAGTCCACTCAATAACGTCGGCATCCATCGGCATATTCCAAAGTTTCAGTTCAACTGAAGCGACGGCAAATCTCTCAAGTTTCTTCTGATTGTGGTTATTAATGTCGATGACGATTTTTCCGATCTCAATCTCGGAACCGTAGGCTGCCTTAACCTTGAGACATTCCCTTAGGACATCTTCATCGCTTGCAATCAGCCAACGGTAGTCAGAGAGGTCAAGATTCAGCACCACTTTGCAGGTGTCGGAAAAGGAGACATCGTAATTGTAGAAAGTTGGTTCCTTATCAAGTTGGATTACATTATCAGGAACTCCAAATCCATAAGCCGGCCGCTTATAGTCAAAACCAGTCTCGATATTGTCCAGATAATTATCACGGTCAGAGAGAATAGTAGTAATGCAATTGCGAACCTCGGCTACGCAAACATCCTTACCGACGATGAGATAGTAATATGGAGACTTTTCGCATGCGACGTTACCTTTTGCATCTAGAAATTCAGAATAAGCTCCTACAAGGCTATATGCAGAGCCTGGATACTTGCCGACGATATTCCTGATATCGGTAGCATACTGCTGGAGAAGAACCGGAAGAGCTTTATTACCAACAGGGCTATACTTCATGTCAGAAATCAAGACTGCGACTGCTCCGTTCTCGTAATCAAGTTTCGACAGGATGCTCTCCAACATAGCAGGCACCTGGGTCTCAGCTGTAGATACAAAGCCACCTGAATTCATCCTGCTGCGGAATTGGTCTCCCGTATATTTCGTTGCCTGAGTGCCGGTATTTGACAACACAGAGACACCAGGGCTGCCGAAATTGGAAACAATCGCCCAAACATCAGTCTTAAATGCGGTTGCTTTATTGGCTCGGAAGAAACCATTCATGCTACCACTTACCTCGACATAGAAGTCAATAGAAGTCGGCATCACAGCCTGGAAGGTTGCACCAAGGCTGTCAAGATAGACACCGTTCTCATCGAAATGCGGATCGTCGATGCTGTTAATGGGTGATGAGCAGGATATCAATAAGAGAGAGGCTGCAATTGCGGCCAGGGTTATCGAAGAAAATAACGATTTCATCCTTTCAATTTCTCATTCACCAGCGGCCCTTTGGTGTCAATATACCCTTATCTCGGAATGCGTGAGCCACTTTAGTATCTTCCATGAATGAATATAAAAGGAGAAGAAGGAACTCATGCCCATTAACTCATGCTATACTGTAGAACGAACAAGTCGAAAACAGCCGAGCATAAACGAATAATCATCATTCCCTTCAACGCGAATCTCCCAAATCCATCTGTAAGGAACAAACCTAAACGCCTCCCTATGTAGTAACTTTTACCTTATGAGGATAACAAAAGACAAATATATGGTTTTTAGGCGAGAAAAGCGAGAATGCATCCTATTTTATATGCATACGTTTTCAAATTGCTTTTGTTTAAGGATGAATGGCCAACCTTAGCTCTCGCACCATTTCAGACGTCCATAAACCGGAGGTCATCTATCAAATAATAATGAAGGAACACTCCCTGTTCTTGCTCGTTCTCATACGACAAGATAGGGAGTTTTTCTATATTGCCCCATCCTTCCCACTCCTCGCGTGTCATGAGAATGATTTTGTGCTACAACTACAGCCAATAGAGCCCATCTCTACATAAAACCTCTATACAATAGAAATGCAGGTACTCCCCATCCTCTCTCTCATTCTTGAACGTCAGTAAAGGAAGGTAGTCCATCAGATTGCTGCAACCTTGTCTCCTATCCGACAGGTATGCGGCAATTTTGTTTTGCATCATCATATCCCTGAACTCGTTAGGCTTTTCATAGAAATCGTACCTGTAGCCGGTGTTCTTCCAGTAGCCGATTTCGTCGTTCCCGAACCGGTACCAGGTCGGGCTCTCCCGTAATGCCCGCACATATTCGGGCTTGTTGTCACATGCGAGCAGCGCACGTCTTCTGACCTCTTCCATGAAGGCAGGCAATTCATCTTCGTGTATCATGTCAGCGAATATAGCTGATCGGTTTGAGTATAAAAAAATCCCGCACAACCATTTGCACGGGATCAACCATAATCAATAGGCGTAGCTCTACTTTTCCTGAAGCACTTTCTTTTTTGTTCCTTCTTTTATCATCTTGGAAACATACGACGAAACGGGCAGGGCTTTTACGGCCTTTATCTCTTTGCTCGTCGAAAGATGATTCAGTTCTTTTAATCTCGCGATTGCATAAGAATCAGCAATATAAGCATCATATGTCATTACTGATCTCGGGCCACGGTCCGCAAGATACTTAGCTTTAAAAAGCTCATAGTCACTTGGCGTGACGATTCCTGCATCTTCTTTCTTCAAAATATCGACAAAAGCCGCTTCTTCTTCGATTCGTTTGTCAAATCCTTTGGCCTGGTCGCCTTGAGCAGTATGCAGGAATCGTTTTTCATTATCAAGCGCACTCAGTTTCTTTTTGTATTTCTCAATGGTTTCCCCCGCTTTCAAATATTTATCCCTAATCGATTCCAATTGGGGGCTACCATAAAGCATTTCTTGAGCAATCTCATAATTGGGCCAATCAAACTCATCGTCAAAAGAAGATATGATGCTTTGTTCTTCGAATTCACGATTCTTCTGTCTTGTCTCAATGTAATAGTTGTAACGGTCCGTCAGTTTTTTCTTGGTGTAACCATCATCAAAAAAACGTCCGTCAGATAAGATGCTTTCATAATTTTCGATTTGTCCATCTGAGAAATTCTCTACCATATATTTCGTCCACATCTCTCTTGCTCTTCTCTGCACCTTTGGATCTTCGGACATCAACAATGCCTCCTGTGCAGCTTCCAGATATCCAGGGTCATTCCAGACCCTTTCATTATTCATCCTGTCTGTGCAGTATGCAGAAATGGTCTGCTTGAAAGAAGAAGGCAAATCCTTGTAATACTCACTATAATGATCTCTGTTCTCTTCCGCCCGGAATGTGCTAATCCACAATGATAGACATTGAGATTTTATCTCATGTGGAATCTTATTCTCTACTTCTTGATATCCTTCCCAGTCTGGAGCGGCATAACTCAATGCGCCTGGGGCCATTCCCAGTTTTCGATACAAAAAACCATTTATCCCATCTTGAAGATCGGAACTCTTTCGGACGAATTCTGGCAAAGCAATGTATGCTTCAATCCATTCTGCCCAGTTACTTGAAGAGACACTCGAGAGAAATTCCGAGACACGAGATTCAACCTCCTCTTCAAGCGAACTCTCAATTCCAGATAATGATTCTTTGTATTTCTTAATGAAATAACGATCATTTTTATAGTCCCCATACTGATCGAATCGGTCGATATTATTAATATAATTCTTGAATTGATCGACCGTTCCATTATATACTCCAATATTAATTATCTCCTCCAGACACTTATCCAGAGCCTCAAGTGAAGATACTCCATCCAGCATTGAAGTTGCAATCCCCCAAGGGCCAATAATCGCATCGGGATTGGATCTATTATATTCATCTCCATCTCCAGGTCGAAACACATCGGAAGTATAGTAGTAAATATTTTTTGTATAATCTACAGCCTTTGCTAAATTGACTGAAGCCCCTCCTACACCTTTCCAGTAGCAATATGACAACAATATCTTTTCTAAGTCCTTTTCCTGTTTACTAAGTCTGCTTTTCGGAGTGTAGTTTTTCTCTGAATATGTGGAGTACTTATATACTCGCTTGTAATCCGGTTTCAACCCATAACGTTCTGCATAGTGGTAATACGGGCTTTGATCATTAAATCTAAGCCCCTTCTGACCAGCATAATCGACAGCACCAGAATCCATTGCCCCCCAAAAATACGCAGCCCAACGGCATATACTTTCATCCTTTGTATACCACTGATCCATTACCTGCGTAGCTTTAGAAACATTTCTGGGCGTTCCGAATTCCGTCATATAACACAGAATGACCATATAGGCAGAACTGGATTCTCCTGCATTCATCCCGGCAACCCATTCTTTGAATGCGTCATCGTGCATATAACGATTCCGTGAATAGGTTTTCCCTTTTTCAAAGTGATAGTTCTGGGCAAAGCAGGTTACACCGATCACTACGGTGACCATCGAGAAGCAAAATCGCCAGATTAATTGTCTCATATTCATATTGTAAACGTTATTAATTGTACTCCTTTACAAAACAAAAGTGTGGAGCTCTACGTTATCTGTAGTGGGGTTCTGGAAAACCTTAGAGCAAATGAACAACTCCACACTCGTATTGAGGGAGCACGGAGCCGTGCCGACCAGCCAATACAAGTGATGAATGTTGCCTTCTTCCTTGATCTCGTAAATTTTCCAGATTTCAGTCCAAGTACAAAAGCTTACACTTTCATCAAATATGTCTGCCGTGAGTTACCCCGACTTTACAAAGATAATGAATATTTTTTTATGTCGCTTATATCTGCTATACTCGCATTAGACAAACACAACGACAATATGTTATTCGGCGAGAGTAATATGACCTGAGACGACCTGGAGAATGTGACCGACGGCTACTTCGACGGCTTCGCAAAAGAAGACTGTCTGATAAAGGCCGCATCGGATCTTGTCGAATACCTGACCGTCGATAACGCGACCTCCCTCCTCGTTGAGATGCTAAAAATGAAGACCGGCGACATGTCCGACGGGAATACGAAAGAAAAGCTGTTCAGACCGTTCTACAGCGACGGGCCGACAAAGAAACAGCTGTTGGACATGACGAAGAGGGGCGAGATGATTGTAATACGCCCCATAAAAGAGCCGGAGTCTATCAGCACAGCAATATGCAAGAACAGGACTGGAGAGTTCTTCGACGGCAAGGATACCTGGTACACGGTCATGAAAACGGGATAATAAGGCCTCAATTTTAACCAATATCCCATTAATTCCACGAAAAAGAATGATTAAGAACTTTTAAATATGCTTATTTTAATGTTTACTTTGTATATAAACAAAAAAACTCTTATTTTTGCACCAAAATAGAACTTGTTATGAACGATTATTTAAAAGAGCAAATACTTTCGAGGATGCGGTTTGATAATCCTTGGTGGATCACTGGAATGATTCAAGATGATTATAGAGAAATGCAGCCACGACTATATCTTGACTCCTTCTATCGTTTATTATGTGAACCTGATATTCGGAGGAGCATAATCCTTATGGGGCCGAGACGTGTCGGCAAGACTGTGATGCTTTTCCATACAATACAGAGGCTTATTAATGACGGAATCAATCCTCAGAAGGTTGTTTATCTCTCTATTGACACCCCCATTTATAATAATATCGGTTTAGAAGATTTATTTACATATGCTCGTGAGATTCTTCAAGATAATAATGCGAATGGCTACTATGTGATTTTTGATGAAATACAGTACCTCAAAGATTGGGAAATACACTTAAAGACTTTAACCGACAGTTATCGGCAATCTCGGTTTATTGCATCAGGATCTGCAGCTGCTGCATTAAAGGTGAAAAGCATTGAGAGCGGGGCAGGGCGTTTTTCCGATTTTATGCTCCCACCACTCACGTTTGAGGAGTACATACATCTCCTCAACTATGATAACTTAATCCGTCCCAAAACAATTATTTGGAAAGGTCGGGAACAATCAGTATTCGACAGCATTGATATAGATGTTCTTAATCAGCATTATATTGATTATATAAACTATGGAGGCTATCCAGAGATTACATTATCGCAAGCCATAAGAAAGAATCCCGGTCAATTTATTCGTAGTGATATTGTTGATAAAGTTTTGTTACGGGATTTACCAAGCCTGTATGGCATTCAAGACATTCAAGAGTTGAATCGCTTGTTTGTTCATATAGCATATCGATCAGGATCACAGTTTTCTTATGAGTCGTTGTCAAAAGAATCGAATATTAAAAAGGAGACTCTAAGGAAGTATTTAACATATCTAGAATCGGCGTTTCTTATAAAAATCGTCCATAAAATTGATGTTTGCGCTAAAAAAATGCAACGGGTAAGTGCTTTTAAGATCTACCTGACCAATCCAGCACTGCGTTGTGCTTTGTTTTCACCCCTAAAGGAAGGGGATGAGGCTCTTGGCGGAATGGTTGAAACTGCTATCTTCGCACAGTGGTTTCAACGGGAATACGAGTTGTTCTATGCCAACTGGAAAGTTGGGAAAAAAGAGGGCGAAGTGGACATTGTGAGGCTAGACGATATTAAACTTAAGCCGCAATGGCTTGTGGAAATCAAGTGGAGTGACCGTTATTTCAGTAAACCGGGGGACTTGACTTCTCTTGAGGACTTTATGAGTAAAAACCAGATCACAGAAGCTATAGTAACATCTAAGAGCGTGAGTGGTGTTGTTGATTATAAAGGAAAGCAGTTGTTGTTTATGCCTTCAGCTTTATATTGCTACTTAGTAGGACACCGAACAATTTCTAAAGTGTAAGAACTATACACATCGCATATCTGTCTAGACTTTACGCCCAGTTTTCGGAACATACTCATCCTGAAGTGACTGCTGGAGATTTTTCAGCATATAGACTCAGATTACCATTCCAACATAACTTTGCATATCTTTCAGACAGCCTCAAAACTACTCTTCTTCTTTCATATTTGAAGACTATGATTGGCCCCAAAAATGGCATAACTTATAACGCTTTTCGTTACGCTTTAATACGCAAAAATAACACGACAGAGCCCTTAAGTTCTGCCGTGTTGTTCTTTTAATCAACTGTATTTCAGTCAGTTAATAGGCTTAATATTCTTCCTCGTTAAAGAAGAAATCCTCCTTCGTGGGATAATCGGGCCAGATGTCCTCGATGGTTTCGTATATTTCGCCTTCCTCTTCGAGTTCCTGGAGGTTTTCGATGACCTCTTCGGGGGCGCCGGAGCGGTTTGCGTAGTCAATGAGTTCGTCTTTTGTGGCCGGCCATGGAGCATCGTCCAGGCTGCTGGCAAGTTCTAGTGTCCAATACATATCATCAAACATTTAGAGTTTCGGGCGCAAATATAGAAAATAATTCTCAAGTGCAAATATTTTTAAGTACTTTTGCAATATGAGTTATACAAAGGAAGATATTTACTCCCCTGAAACAACTGCCAGGATAGCGGAGCATGTAAAGGAAATTCTCTATCTGCTGGGCGAAGACCCGCAGCGCGAGGGCCTGCTCAAAACGCCCGAGCGCGTGGCCAAAGCCCTGCAGTTCTGCACCAAAGGATACACCGAAAACGGCATAGAGATCATACACAAGGCCATATTCGACGAAAAGTACCAGCAGATGGTACTCGTGAAGGACATCGACCTTTACAGCACATGTGAGCACCACATGATGCCGTTCATCGGCAAATGCCATGTCGCCTACATTCCGAACGGAAAGATCACCGGCCTCAGCAAGATCGCCAGGGTGGTGGAGACTTACGCCCGCCGCCTGCAGGTCCAGGAACGCCTGACCGTACAGATCCGCGACTGCATCCATGAGGCGCTGCACCCGCTCGGCGTGGCCGTGGTCATCGAGGCCAACCACACCTGCATGCAGCTTCGCGGCGTAGAAAAAGCCAACGCCGTCACCACTACCTCTGCCTTCAGCGGAATCTTCCTGAGTTCGTCCCGCACAAGGAACGAATTCCTCAACCTAATCAGATAGCCTGGCCAGTCTTTCCAACTCGCTGTCCGCCTTGATCTTGTCTATTATTGCACAGACAACCCGGAATGTACGCGACTGCTCCGTATAAATAGCCGGTGTGGCAAAGGCTACCCTTCCCTGACGCTTGAGCTTGAGGGCGGAAGCGCGCTTCTTGTCCGAAGAAGGATCGTAGACCGCTATTGAATTACCGCCGAACATTCCAACTATTTTCATGCAGGGCACGTCCGTTTCACCGTCTCCGAAATAAATCATGTGCGAGAACGGTATGCGCTTCTTGTCATCGGCGATGGAGGCATTGACCCGCTTGTTGTCGCGGGAGCTGAAAATGCCCTTTGATATTTTGAAGAGGAACTGCGTCTTGGCGGTGTAGTCGACAGCGATGCCAGGCCACTCGGCCTCGCCAGCCTCGTCGTAGATGAAGGATCCGGCGAAAATATGCTTGAACTCCGAAGCGATGGGACTGCCTTCTATTATTTCCTTGAGACCGCTCGAATTTATGTAATGCTCGATGCGGACGCCGTGCGTCCTGCCATACTCGTTGACCAGCGAAAACCACTCCCTGACTCCGTCGAACAACTTGATATGGGCGCCGAAACGCCGCATATCCTCGCGACGGAGCTTGATGCCCTGACGGCGGGCCTCATCGAACATTAACTTCATATAAGACAACACATTGGACGCATCTTGCCCAATGGCGATGCTGTCGCTCATACGCCAGAACTCCTCCGGTGTGGAACCAACCGCCTGGATGAATCCGAATTCCTGCATGTTGCCAGGCGAAAGAGTGCCGTCAAAGTCATAGATCAAGGCTACAATCGGTTTCTTTTTCATATAATTTTCGCCACAAATATTAACAATTCGCCACAAATATCGGAATTATTCGCCACATACCCATATCCTTGATTGCAAAAATAGGACGGCGACTTTACTTTTGCTTCCGGAAACCAAAACCAATTTCAATAATGCCTAATTATCCTCATTACCTTGAGCGCCTGCAGGACGCGACGCGCAAATACTGGGACAAGTCCGCCCTCAACAGCATCGGCGGCGAATCCTTCACCTACGGCCAGATGGCTACCCAGATCGAGAAATTCCACCTCGTGTTCGACAAGCTCGGCTTCAAGAAAGGCGACAAGATCGCCCTCTACGCCCGTAACGGCGCCCGCTGGGGCATGTCCTACATGGCAGTCAATACCTACGAAACCGTCATCGTGCCGCTGCTGGCCGACTTCACTCCCGAAAATGCATCCTTCCTGGTCAACCATTCCGAGAGCATAGCTATCTTCACCAACGCCGACAAATGGGCGAAGATGGACATCTCCAAGATGCCCCTTCTGCAGCTTGCCGTGAATATCGACGACTGGAGCTGCCTCTGGGCCAAGGACGAGCAGACCAAGGCCGTGTACGACACCATGGACGACCTGTTCGACGAGAAATGGCAGGACGGCTACGGCCCCGACAACGTGGTGTTCCCCACCGACAACTGGGAAGACCTTTCCACCATCAGCTACACCTCCGGATCGACCGGCGACCCCAAGGGCGTCATGCTCACCTACCATAACTTCAGCGCCAACGTAGACTACAGCCAGCGCAACGTACCTGCCGGCGAAAGGATGGTCTCCATGCTCCCCATGGCTCACATGTACGGACTGGTCATCGAGTTCATCTACCCTCTTTGCAACGGCACCGCCATCTACTGGCTCGGCAAAGCCCCGACCCCCGCAACCCTTCTCAAGGCATTTGCCGAGGTCAAGCCCTACCTTCTCATTACAGTTCCTCTGGTAATGGAGAAGATCTACAAGAGCAAGGTCAAGCCCACCCTCGACAAGCCCATCGTCAAGGTGCTCCTCAAAATCCCCGGCATCAACAATATTATTTATAAGAAGGTTAAGGACGGTCTGGTACAGGCCTTTGGAGGTGAAGTCCAGGAATTCATCATGGGCGGCGCACCTCTCAATCCCGAAGTGGAGAAACTCTTCAAGCGCATCAACTTCCCTTACCTGGTCGGCTACGGCATGACCGAGGCTTGTCCCCTGCTGGCCTATGAACACTGGACCAAGTTCGTCCCCGGTTCCTGCGGCAAGGCCGTCGACGTGGCCACCGTCCGCATCGACTCCGAAGATCCCCAGCACATTGCAGGAGAGATCCAGGCCAAGGGCGAGAACATCACCATCGGTTATTTCAAGAATCCCGAGGCGTCTGCAAACGCTTTCACCGAAGACGGTTACCTGCGCACCGGCGACCTTGGAATCATGGACAAGGACGGCAACATCTTCATCAAGGGCCGCTCCAAGAGCATGATCCTTTCTGCCAACGGACAGAACATCTATCCCGAGGAGCTTGAGGCAATCATCAACAACCAGCCTTACGTGGCCGAGTCGGTCGTCGTGGACAGGGCCGGCAAGATCGTTGCCCTGGTGTATCTGGACAATGATTCCATCAAGCGCGACAAGCTCGACAGCGAAAGCGTGTCCGACATCCCCGAGAAGATCCGCACCGCATCCAACCGCCAGCTGCCTGCCTACAGCCAGATCGCCAAGGTTGAAACCGTGCTCGCTCCGTTCGAGAAGACTCCCAAGATGAGCATCAAACGCTTCCTCTACAAATAATGACAATTTGTCACTGGAATACAATTTGAGTTATGATTGACCGGCCCGCCAGAAGGGCCGGTTAATTTTTTTCATAATTATGGCAAACACAAAAGGACAAATCGGAGTAACTACCGAGAACATATTTCCGGTAATCAAGCAATTTCTCTACAGCGACCACGAAATCTTCCTGCGTGAGCTGGTAGCCAACGCAGTCGACGCCGCCCAGAAACTCAAGGCGCTGGCATCCACCGGCACCTTCAAGGGCGAAACGGGCGAGCTCAAGGTCAGCATAGAGCTGAACGAGAAGAAGAAAACCCTCGCGATAACCGACAACGGCATAGGCATGACAGCCGACGAAGTGGACCGCTACATCAATCAGATAGCCTTTTCCAGCGCCGGCGAATTCCTCGAGAAGTACAAAGACCAGACGAATATCATAGGCCACTTCGGACTGGGATTCTATTCGGCCTTCATGGTGTCAAAAAAGGTGACCATCGACACCCTGAGCTGGCAGGAAGGCGCAGAAGCGGTCCAGTGGAGCTGCGACGGCACTCCCGAGTTCACCATGGGAAAGAGCAAGAAAGATACGCGCGGCACCACCGTAACCCTCTACTTCGACGACGAAAGCGCCGAAGAATTCGGCACCAAGGGCAAGATTCGCAGCCTGCTGGACAAGTACTGCAAGTTCATGCCTGTCCCGGTGGTCTTCGGCAAAAAGACCGAATGGAAGGACGGCAAGAGCGTAGAGACAGATGAGGACGACGTCATCAACAGCATCGATCCCATCTGGACCAAGGCGCCTTCGGAGCTCAAGGACGAGGACTACCTGAACTTCTACAAGGCCCTCTACCCCATGGAAGAGGAACCGATGTTCTGGATACACCTCAACGTCGACTATCCCTTCAACCTCACCGGCGTGCTGTACTTCCCAAAGATCAAGGAGCGCATGGCCATCGACCGCAACAAGATCCAACTCTACTGCAACCAGATGTTCGTCACCGAACATGTCGACAACATCGTTCCTGACTTCCTGACGCTGCTGCACGGCGTGATAGACTCCCCCGACATCCCCCTGAACGTGAGCAGAAGCTACCTGCAAAGCGATTCCAACGTCAAGAAAATCAGCACATATATCACCAAGAAGGTGGCGGACCGCCTCGAAGAGATATTCAAGGAGCAGCGCCCCCAGTTCGAGCAGAAGTGGGACAACATCAAGCTGTTCATCGAATACGGAATGCTCTCCGACGAGAAATTCTGCGAACGGGCCATGGACTTCGCGCTGCTCAAGAACACGGAAGGCAAATTCTTCTCGCTTGAGGATTACCGCAAAGGCATCGAAGGCAACCAGACCGACAAGGACAAGAAAGTGGTGTACCTCTACGCCACCGATGCAGATGCACAGTACAGCGACATTCAGGCCGCAAAGAATCAGGGCTACGACGTGCTGCTCATGGACTGCGAACTGGACAGCCACTTCGTGAACATGCTGGAGCAGAAACTTAAGGATGCACGGTTTGCGCGCGTGGACAGCGACACTCCCGACAACCTGATACCCAAGGAGGAGAAAGTCAAGCCCGAGATGAGCGACGACGACAAAAAGGCTCTGGAAGAGCTCTTCAAGGGTGTGCTGCCCGAGGGCAACGAATACAGGGTGGAACCGGAGAATCTGGGCGCCGAGGCGGCCCCTGTAGTGCTTACGCAGAGCGAATTCATGCGCCGCTGGCGCGAGATGAGCGCCCTGGGAGGAGGCATGAACTTCTATGGTTCCATGCCCGAGTCCTACGACGTTAAGGTGAATATGGAGAATCCGGTGATCGCCAAGATATGGGCGGACCGCGAAGGTACCTCCGACCTCCTCAAGCAGGTTGTCGACCTGGCCCTTCTGGGTAAAGGCATGCTCAAAGGCAAAGCCCTTGCAGAATTCATACAAAGAAGCGAAAAATTACTGGGTTAAGTGTTTCAAAACTAATTTTTCTGCTTATCTTTGCAGCCGCATTTTAAAACCTTTATGGTTTTGGTGCAATGGGTACCGGTTTATCCGGGATGAGTAACACATTTTAAACATTAGAAAATGCAACATTTCGAACTCCAGGGCCAGGTCCGCGAAGCGGCCGGCAAGGCGGCTCTCAAAGCCATCCGCAAGCAGGGTCTCGTCCCTTGCAACCTCTATGGTTGCGGTGTTAAGGACATCCTCTTCACAGTAAACGCAAAAGACCTTAAGGCCGTCACCGATACGCCCAAGGCTTTCATCATCGACCTCAAGCTCGACAACGGCCAGCAGTACAACGCCGTTCTCCACGAGCTCCAGTGGCATCCCGTCACCGACGCATGCCTTCATGTCGATTTCCTTGCAGTCAACGACAGCAAGCCCATCAACATCAAGGTGCCCCTCGTGATCACCGGACATGCAGTAGGTGTGCAGCAGGGTGGTAAGTTCTACCAGAACGCCCGCGACATCCGCGTTTGCGCCACCATGGCCAACCTTCCCGACGAGGTTACCGTCGACATCACCAGCCTCGGCCTGGACAAGCGCATCAAGGCAGGTGACATCAAGCTCGACAACGTCGTCGTCACCACCGACAAGGATGCTATCATCTGCGGCGTCAAGACAACCCGCAACACCGTGGTAAGCACCGAGGAGGCATAAAAGTGGCCGACAAGAGTTATCTGGTGGCCGGACTCGGCAACATAGGTGCCGAATATGCCGGGACCAGGCATAACATTGGATTCACAGTATTGGACGCCTGGGCTAAGGCGTCCAATATTACGTTTGAGGACAAGCGTTACGGTGCGATGGCCTCTGACAGCCTCAAGGGGCGCACCTTCCATCTGCTCAAGCCTTCTACCTACATGAACCTTAGCGGCAACGCCGTCCGCTACTGGCTTGGCGAGCTTGACATTCCGGTCGAGAACCTGATTGTCGTGTGCGACGACATCAACCTGCCGTTCGGGACTGTCCGCATGCGGACCAGCGGCAGCGACGGAGGCCACAACGGGCTGCGCAACATTGAGGAACTTCTCCAGACCAGACAGTACGCCCGCATACGCATAGGCGTGGGACACGACTTCAACGAGGGCGGACAGATAGGATTCGTGCTCGGGCATTTCAGCTTGGAGCAGATTGCGGAATTGCCGTCCATAACCCAGAAAGTGGCCGCCGGAATCAAGACATGGGCCCTGGCGGGCAGCCAGATGGCAATGACCCAGCTCAACACCAAGGTCAAAGAAGTGGAAAGCGCATCAGGTCAATAAGTTATTTCCAAAAATAATTGTTATTTAAAAAATTATTTATATATTGCGGAGGATTTTTGAACACTAACACCAAAACAATTTTAAATACTATTTTTCTTATGAAAGCACTTGTAGAAAAAATCAACGCCAACATTGAGGCATTCAAAGTCAATGCAGAGGCTCAGCTTGTAAAAGGCAACAAAGCAGCCGGTGCACGCGCACGTAAAGCAGCCCTCGAGCTCATGAAGGATCTCAAAGAATTCCGCAAGATTTCTGTAGACGAAGCAAAAAAATAATTTTTTTTTGTTTTTGATGCAACGTTTCTAAAACCTTATGCATCTATATAGCAGGTTTAGGTTTTAGTACACGTTTAAAGGTCGGGAGCCGCGAGGTTACCGGCCTTTTGCATCTAAACTTTTTCCAATGAGGCGCCTGATTTACACTATGATCTCACTACTGCTCCCCCTCGCCCTCATGGCGGAGAATTTCAGGGCAGTTGTCATTCCCGTGGAATTCAGCGACCTCACTTTCTCCGACCATCAGTCCGCAACGGAGGCCAAGATCAGCACCGCAACCAGCTTTTTCAACGACCAGTTCCATCCGGAGCGTACATTTTCCTTCGAAGTCCTCCCTACAGTACGACTCAAGAAGATCTATTCCTGGTACGGAGCCAATTCCTCCACCATGCGCGACATGCGCTGCGGCGAACTGATACGGGACGTTGCCGCAGCAGTGTCCGCCGACCTTAGCGTCTATGACAACGACGGCGACGGAGTAATCGACAACATCTACATCCTTGCCGCCGGTCCCAGCGAAGCCGAAGGAGGCGGAGCCGACCTTCTATGGCCCCAGCAGGGTTTCATGAGCGCCCACGGAGGCCGCTTCACGCACAGCGGCTGCTTCGTGGACAGCTTCTCAATCTGTACCGAGTTTGCTTCTCCGGCCATTTTCTGCCATGAGTTCGGTCATGTGTTCGGCCTTCCCGACCTCTACGACACCGACGGGGCGGACGGGAGCGGAACGGCCAGAGGCCTCTGGGGGAAGCTGAGTCCGATGGACCTGGGTGCCGGAGACTCCCCCGGAAGACTGCCGGCCAATTTCAGCGCCATTGACCTGGAGATGCTTGGAATCGGCAACAGAATACCTTTCTCCCGAGGATTCGTCCGCCTGCAGCCCATCAGCTCTGGCAAGCAGTATGTACGCATCAACTCCGACACCGACGATGAGTATTATCTGCTGGAATGCAGGAAAGCCGAAGGATGGGACAAGGACATCGACGGCGGCGGACTCGTCATCTACCACGTAGACCGGTCGGACAACAACGCATGGTACTCTGACCTTTACAAGCGCAATCTCACAGCCCGGGAGCGCTGGAGCCTCAATCAGGTCAACTGCCGTCCGGACCACCAGTGTGCATACGTAGTAAGCGCGATTCCTGGCGCCAGTTCCCTTAAAGACGCTTTTTTCCCGCAGCAGGGGCGCACATTCTTCAGTTCCGACACCGATCCCTCCTTCCGTTTCTGGAACGGAGCCACCAGCCGTTTCGCCCTGGACCGCATCACCCTGGCAGGAGACGGGAGCGTGAGTTTTTATATCCTCACACCCATTACCGTGCTTTCGAGCCAGGTCTTCCAGGATGCCATCATCATCAACTGGGTCACCGACTCGGAAATGGACGTCAACCTCTGCAACATATCGTGGTATGATGAAAACTCCCCCGGCGACGGCACGGCAAACTCGGTGCAGGTACGTCCCCAAGATGACGGCAGTTTCTATTATATTATCGAGGGGCTCAAACCTTCTTCCAATTATTCCATACGGATACAAGCCATTTCCACCAGCGGTTCAGCCTTCTCCAACAACCTGAGACTCAGCACGAAAGGCAAGCAGAAAGGAGCTTATCCCTTCATCTACCTGAACTCCAGTTCCCGGAACGAAGACGGAACTTTCAAATCCGGCGAGCCCTTGCCCCTGAGGGTATACAACCTCGAAAATGCCGAAACCGTCCTCTGGTACTTCAACAACATGAGAATCTTCCCCGGTTCCGACGGCTACTGGCACCCTGAATCCAATGGTACGCTCAAAGCCGAAATATGGTATTCGGACGGTACGATGGAGATAATCACCAAAAGAATCAGTATCAGATGAAAACGCTTCTCCGCATATTCCTGCCACTCATGCTTCTGTGCGCCATGGCGGCCGGTTGCCATCCGGGCAATACCTCTATGAGTTCCTTCCTGAGCGACGAAACCGTCCGGCTGGAACTTGACGGGGAAAAGGTATTCGTCTTCAACGAATCCACCTGCCAGCTTTCGTACAACGAGGACCGCTGCCGCTTCCGTGCCCATTCCGACACCATGCTCTATTTCTTTGTGGTAGAACTGGACCGCATCCCACTTTCGGCAGGCGGAGAAGTCACTGCAAACATCTCCTGGAACACCACCTACGGAGAGAGGTACAGAAACAACATCACCCTCAATGTCCAGCGCATCAAGGGTGATATAATATGGTTGTGCGATGCCACTCAGCACACGGCCGTAGTGGTCCGCACCTTAAAATGACAGTGCAATACCGATAAAGTCGTCTGCCTTGAGGGCTGCGCCTCCGATGAGACCGCCGTCAATGTCTTTCTGTGCAAACAGCTCTTTGGCGTTTGAAGGCTTGCAGGAGCCGCCGTAAAGGATGGTGGTGTCTTCTGCAACCTGGGCACCGAACTTGTCGGCTATGGTCTTGCGGATGAATGCATGGATTTCTTCGGCCTGCTCGGCAGTGGCGGTTTTACCCGTTCCGATAGCCCACACGGGCTCATAGGCCACGACTATGTGCTTCATATCCTCGGCTTCGAGGGTATAGAGAACGTTCTTTATCTGAGACTCGCACACTTCGAAATGACGGCCCGCTTCACGCTCCTCCAGGTTCTCTCCTACGCAGAGGATGACGTCCAGTCCGGCGCCGAGTGCCAGACGCACCTTGTCCACCAGCTTGGCATCGGTTTCACCGTAGTACTGGCGACGCTCCGAATGGCCGAGGATTGTGTACTGGCAACCGACGGATGCCAGCATGGCGGCAGACACTTCACCTGTGTAGGCGCCTTTCTCCTTGTCTGCGCAGTTCTCTGCCGACAGACCCACGGGGCTGCCTTTCAGTACCTCGCATACAGGATAAAGGTGAGTAAAAGGAGTAGCTACAATAAGTTTGACATTGGCGGGCACTTCAGCCGAACGGGCCACAACCGCCTTTGCGAGCTCAACGCCCTCGGGAACCGTAGTGTTCATTTTCCAGTTTCCCGCAACGATCTTTTTTCTCATACTTTTTTAATCTAATTTGCTTTAGAGATTGCAAATTTACTAATAATTGTCCAAATTTGCGGTCTATTAACATTTATCTTATGAAGAATTTTGTAGAAGAGTTGAAATGGAGAGGCATGATCCACGACATTATGCCCGGGACAGAAGAAGAACTTCTCAAAGGTCCTGCATCCGCATATGTCGGAATTGACCCAACCGGAGATTCCCTGCACATCGGGCATCTTGTCAGCATAATGATTCTCAAGCACTTCCAGGCATGCGGGCACAAGCCCTACGCCCTTGTGGGCGGAGCCACGGGCATGATAGGCGACCCGTCCATGAAAAGCCAGGAGCGCAATCTGCTCGACGAGGCCACCCTCGCCCACAATGTCGAGTGCATAAAAGCCCAGCTGGGCAAGTTCCTGGATTTCAATTCCAGCGCTCCCAACAAGGCGGAGCTGGTAAACAACTATGACTGGATGAAGGACTACTCTTTCATCAATTTTGCCCGTGACATCGGCAAGATGATCACAGTCAACTACATGATGAGCAAAGACTCTGTCAAGAAACGTCTCTCGCGCGACTCCTCCGAGGGCATGTCCTTCACCGAATTCTCATACCAGCTGCTGCAGGGCTACGATTTCCTGTACCTGTACCAGCACAAGGGCGTCAAGCTGCAGCTCGGTGGAGCCGACCAGTGGGGCAACATCACCACCGGCACGGAAATGATACGCCGCACATGCTCGGGCGAGGCCTTCGCACTCACCTGCCCCCTCATCACCAAGGCAGACGGCGGCAAGTTCGGAAAGACGGAAAAGGGCAACATCTGGCTCGACCCCGCCCGCACAAGCCCCTACCAGTTCTACCAGTTCTGGCTGAACGTAAGCGACGCCGACGCAGAGCGCTACATCAAGATATTCACGATGCTGGACCGCGCCACAATCGAGGCCGCCGTCGCTGCGCACAGGGAGAGCCCCGAGCGCCGCGAGCTCCAGAAACTCCTGGCCCGCGAGGTCACCGTCATGGTCCACGGAGAGGCCGAATACGAAAACGCAGTGCGCGCTTCATCCATCCTGTTCGGAAAAGCCACGTCCGAAGACCTCAGGAAGCTGGACGAGAAGACCTTCCTGGACGTGTTCGACGGTGTACCCACCTTCGAGATCAGCCGCTCCAGCCTGCCTATCGGAATCCTTGAAGCCCTTGCTGTGGAAACTTCAATCTTCCCCTCCAAAGGCGAAGCCCGCAAGATGATCCAGAACAACGGATTCAGCATCAACAAAGAAAAATTCACCGACTTCGGCGGCCAGCTCACGGAGCAGGACATCATAGACGGCAAATACATACTCGCCCAGAAGGGCAAGAAAGACTATTATATCATCAAGATCAATGGATAACAAACCTGCAGGAACCCGCCAGCTCAAAGTCGCCCGCGAAATACAGCGCGACCTTGCCGAGATTATACGCAGCAAGGGAATGGCCGTTTTCGACGGGGCCATGGTCACCGTGAGCGAAGTCCGGATCAGCCCCGACCTGAGCATAGCAAAGGTATTCGTGAGCATCTTCCCCTCCGCCAAGCAGGCCAAGGTAATGCAGATTCTGGAAGAGAACAAAAAAACGATACGCGGCGAGCTTGGCCGGCAGGTAGGTTCGCAGTTGAGGATCGTGCCGGAAATCGACTTCTTCCTGGACTCTACGCTTGACTACGCCGAGCACATCGAAGAATTGCTCCGCAAATGAACCTGCCGCTATTCATAGCACGCAGGTATCTGTTCGCCCGAAAGTCCCATAACGTAATAAATGTGATATCGGCGATCAGCGCGGCCGGAATGGCCATCGGAACGGCCGCGCTGATCCTGATTCTCAGCGTCTACAACGGCTTCGATTCAATTATTAAAAGCAATCTCGGAGACCTCAATCCCGACTTGCTTCTGGTAGACCCGCAGGGCGCCGCCAAGTTCCGCCCCGATTCCGCCCTGATAGACGAAATAGCCTCCGATCCGCGGGTGCGCTCTGTATGTTACTGCCTGGAAGACAACGTTTTCCTCAATTATTCAGGAACCCAGTCAGTAGCCCGTGCAATAGGTGTCGAAGACGCCTACACCTCCGAAAGCCGCCTGGGCGGACACCTCACCGAGGGAGAGATTACCCTGCACCGGGGAGATATCCCAACAGCCCTGCTGGGGGCCGGACTGGCCCAAACCCTCGGCATACATACAAGGTTCCTCGACCCCCTCGAAGTCTATTACCCCGACCGCAACGCATCCATCTCCGTCAGCAATCCGGCGGCATCGGCCCGATGCGAAAAGGTCGCTCCCGCAGGCATTTTCAGCATAAGCAGCGACACCGATGCCGAGTTGCTGATCCTCCCGCTTGAGATAATGCAAAGGATTACTGGCAATTCCGAGTCCGTAAGCGGAGTGGAAATCCGGCTCGCCGACAACAGTCCCAGGGCTGTCAGGCGCTTCCGTAATGACTATTCCGACCGCTGCACCCTGCTCGACAGCTATCAGCAGCAGCCTATGCTCTTCAAGATGATGAAGTACGAGAAGCTGGCCGTTTTCCTGATCCTGATGTTCGTGGTCCTGATAGTGGCCCTGAACATATTCGGTTCACTGTCCATGCTCATCATCGAAAAGAAAGAGGACATCGCCACGCTCAGGGCAATGGGGGCAAGCGATGCGCTGGTCAGGCGCATCTTCGTGCTGGAAGGCTGGCTGATATCGCTTTGCGGCCTGGTTGCAGGGCTTGTGGCCGGTATCGCACTGGCGCTCCTGCAGCAGCACCTCGGACTGGTCAAGATGCCCGGGAACTTCCTCGTGAGTTCGTATCCGGTGGTGCTCAAGTTTACCGACGTGCTTCTTACAGCAGCCGGCGTGGCGCTGACCGGGCTGGTCATAGCCTTGCTGTCCGCTAGTCAAGCAGGTCCATCAAGGCGTCGAGAGTCCGGCGGTCTTTCTTAGTGGGGCGGCCGGCGCCTTTGTCCCGGCGCATCACGATAGTTTCCCTCGGAGCATGGAACTTGGCCCTCTCCGACTCCGGAGTAAGATCTTCAGCATAGTCCGGCACTAGTTGGGCTCCCATACGGTTCTCGCTGAGCTGCAGGACCTTGTAGGTCAAGGTCGCGGGGCCTTTGTGGACCTCGAGGACATCCCCTATCTTGACCGCCTTGCTGGGCTTGGCCACGACTGAATTTATGCGCACCTTGTTGCCGCTGCAAGCGTCCGTGGCCTCGCTGCGGGTTTTGTAAACCCTTATGGCCCAAAGATATTTATCCGCCCTTACACTGTCCATAAGTACAACGAGTGTTTTACGTCCTCAACTCTTTCAGGATGCAGATAGCCCAGTATCTCCAGGCCGAAAGTAACGGCATGACCTGCGCTCCTGCCGGTGATGACACGCCCGCTGCGGACAGCAGGGGCCGGGACGAACTTGCCGCCCTTGCTCTGCGGGAGCTCTTCGAATCCTTCGAAACAAGTGAATTCCACTCCTTCAAGAGAATCGAGGCGTCCGAGAACCAGGCCCGGAGCTGCGCAGATCGCAGCCAGGGTGCCTCCTGCGGCGTAATGGGCCTTCATGGCCTTCATCAGGGGCTCACAGGCAGCAAGATTCTTTGTGCCAGGCATGCCGCCTGGGAAAATCATTATATCCTCCGGGCCGTCCGGCGATGCATTCAAGTCCACCTCGTCAAGAGCGAATGCAGCGTCTACAATCACTCCGTGAGAGCTGGACACAGGTGTGTCGTCGTAGATGGAGACCAGGTTGACGTCGAGTCCGCCCCTTTTGAGGACGTCGTTCGTGGCAAGGGCTTCCATGTCCTCGAAGCCGTCTGCCAAAAAGATGTTGATGCCTTTCATAAGCCAAAATAAGTTTCGGCAATATACTGAATTTTCCGTATTTTTGCACTCTATGGAAGAAAAGAAATTATATCCTTTCCGCTTTTGCTCCCTTCAGGACGAGTATTCCTGGGGTTCCGACGAGTTCTGCCTTGCCGACCTTGGCTACCGCGATTCTCTCGTACGCGACGGCTGGCTGGCCGGGAACGCCATAAGCGAGGTCATGGACACATACATGGACAGGGTCGTGGGCGAAAATGTTTTCAACTTCTGGGGCCGCCAGTTCCCCGTGCAAGTCAAGCATATCAAAGTAAACGGCAAGATGCCCCTGCGCGTTCACCCCGATGCCGACACGGCCGTCCAGCGTTACGACTTTCTGGGACGCGAGAAACTATGGTACGTGCTCAAGGCCGGCAAGAACGCCCGGCTCATCATAGGCTTCGCTCACGACACCGACGCCGGAGAAGTTGTTTCTGCCTGCTCGGACGGCAGCATTGAGAAGCTGATGAATATCGTCGCACCATACGAAGGGCAGTTCCTCCACATACGCCCTGGCGTACCCCACGCCGCAATTGGAGATATAGAGTTGCTCGAGATCAGCGAGTCCTCCCCTCTCGACTTTTGCATGTACAGTTGGGGAGATGAGGTCAGCGCGGAGGAGTTCGATCCCTCGCTGGGGCTTGTCGAGGCTCTCGACTTCATAGACTACAGAGCCTGGAAGGCTCCGGAGCCGCCCCACTCGCATCCCGGCGACGCGGTTCAGAAACTGGTTGATATTCCGGAGTTTACCGTCACTCTGCTCAAACTCACAGACCCGCTCCACATCTACAGCGAGCGCTTCGATTCGTTCATACTCTACAGCTGCCTGCAGGGCGAAGCTTCCGTCCAGCTTGAGATCCTCGGGCAGACCGCCCGTTTCCCTCTGTCCGCAGGCCAGACCATGCTGGTGCCGGCCGAGTGCCCCGAATTCTTCCTGGTCCCGACAGACCGCGACACCCGCATCCTGGAAACGACAATCGCCCCAAGGGAAGAGAAAGACAGCTACCTGACGAAGCAGTAGAACAGTTGCCCGCTATTCGAAAGACTTAAAGTTGCCAGTTTATAGGTTCCCGCCCGGTGGCGCGCAGGATGGCGTTCGCCTGCGAGAAATGCTTGCACCCGAAGAATGCGCCACGGGCAAGCGGCGAGGGATGAGCGGCCTGCAGGACGTAATGTCTGGACGAGTCTATCAGCGGGGCCTTTGACCTCGCGTAATTCCCCCACAGCAAGAACACCACCCCCTCACATCTGTCGGAGATACAGCGGATTACGGCGTCCGTAAAGGTTTGCCACCCGAGGCCGGCATGGGAGGTAGGCTCCCCCGCCCTCACCGTAAGCACCGCATTCAGCAGCAGTACGCCCTGCCGCGCCCACGGCTCAAGGTTGGTGCGGCCGGACATGCGTATGCCCAGGTCGTCTTCTATCTCCTTGAAGATATTCTTGAGAGACGGTGGCGCCGGCACGCCGTCAGGCACCGAGAACGACAGGCCCATGGCCTGGCCGTATCCGTGGTAGGGGTCCTGGCCGAGAATAACCACTTTCACTTCCGGCAAAGGGCACAACTCGAACGCCCTGAAAATCATCCCGCCGGGCGGAAATATTCTCCAGCCTTCGGACTTTTCCTCATGCAGTTTCTGCGAGAGCGCAGCGAAATAAGGCTTCTCGAACTCGGACGAAAGGGCCTGCTTCCAGGAGTCTTCTATCTTGACTTCAACCATATTACAAATATAAGATAAAAAACAGTATCTTTGCACCGTTATGGCCAAGACAGCTCTATTTCCCGGATCCTTCGATCCATTTACCGCAGGCCACCTCAATATCCTGAGGCGCGCGCTGACCATGTTCGACAACGTGATAGTCGCCATAGGCGTCAATCAGGACAAAACCGGATTCTACTCCAACGAGCAGAAAAAAGCCATCATCCGCCAAGCTGTCTCCGGTCTGGACAACGTACAGGTGATTGAATATGACGGCCTTACCGTAGACGTGTGCCGCGACCTCGGGATCCAGCACATAGTCAGGGGCGTCCGCAACATGCTCGACTTCGAGAACGAGCGCGCCATCGCCGACGCCAACCGCCGCCTCGCTCCCGAAATAGAAACTATCATCATTCCCACGGCCCAGGAATTCGCGCACATCTCCTCAAGCGCCGTCCGCGACATCCTCCGCCACCACGGCGACACTTCCCTCTTTGTCCCCGAAGGCGTAGTCCTGCCCCCCGTCAAATAGCCTCAAGGGTGTTCGTTATGCGCAAGATATCCATTGTTCTGTTTTGTCTTTTCCTTTCGTTTGCCGGAGCTGCTGGAGCCGAAATGTCCGCCGTGCCCGACAGCGCCGCATTTGCCAGGCTCGACACCATGCTCATGCGTTACAGCGCTGCGATCGAACGGGAAAGCATAGATGTCAAAAAGGCCGAGAGCGACTTCCTCATCAGCTCGGTGAAGGATTCCCTTACCACAAGGCACATCGCCCTCTGGCTGTACGACCACTACAAAGACTCCCCTGTCATGGGCGAAGAGGCCGTGGCGATCCACATCTACGACACCTGGTTCAAACCGGGTACCATCGCCATGCGCAGCGAGTTCGACCGCATGGACGCGGAGCTTTTCACCTCGTTCAACCGTTCCACTCTGCTCGGGATGAAGGCTCCCGAAGTCGAGCTTTTCAAGCCCTGCGGGGGCAAGGTCAAAATTCCGCGGGATGGCACTTACTCGATACTGTATTTCTTCGATACGGGCTGTGCAAAGTGCAAGCTTGAATCGCAGCTCATGCCTCAGGTGCTGGGACAAATAACCTTCCCCACCACATTGTATGCCGTGTACTGCGGACATGACCGAAAGGCGTGGCGCCACTTCCGCTGCAGTTTCAAGATACGCAACAAGAATGTACGGGTCGTGCATGCCTGGGACCCGGAACTCAAGACTGATTACCTGCGTCTTTACGGTGTAATTTCCACTCCCCGGCTGTATTTTACCGACAAAGACGGCGAAATTTTGGGCAGACGCCTTGAACTTGAGTCACTTGAACAAATTATTCATTATATTTGTGATTACTATGGGCAAGCGCAAAAACAATAAGATTCAAGGAGTTGACCCGGCGTACTTCGACAAGCAGCGCGAGTCTATGCTCCGCATCCACAGGAAGTCGGTCCTGTTCAATGACAAGGAGCTCGAGGCCATCAATGAATATTGCCGCCGCTTCAAAGTAAGTTCCCGTTCGGCACTCATCCGTCAGTCTGTGATGGAAAGAGTTCTCAGGGGGCTCGAAGAAAACCATCCCACTCTGTTTTGAATTAATTATTTACAAAGTGAAACGATTTATCTTCTTTTTGGCCTCGCTGGCTTTGTTCAGCGCGCCTGTTGTTGCACAAAGTGAGTCAGAACTCCCCTCGCAGTTCCGAGGTTTCCGTTTTACCCCAGGTTTCGGTGTAGGCGCAGACACTGGGGCACCTCAAAGCATCTCCAACGGTTATATCGATCTGGGGCTGGGAAAAGACGTTTCCGAACAGGTGTTCATAGGCGGCGGCTTACAGTTGGAAGTCCCTCTGGTAGAAGATCCTACAGCCTCCTTTGGGGCATTCTTCGAGAATCGCGTTTACTTCCCTTCCAGTTCAAAAGTATCTTTCCTTGTTCGCAACAGGCTGCATGCCATCGGCCAGTTCGAACATGAAATTTTTCTCATCAGGCTTTCCATTATGCCAGGCGTAATGATGAGGCTTTCGCCGTCCGCCGACATGCTCATAAACGCAGGCCACCTGATGACTATCAATACCGACAACGGCGCAGCATCTCACGGTTTTGCCATCACCACAACCTTCGATTTCCACAGGAAAAGCGGAAGCAGCTCCAGATCACGCCCTGATCGCCCTTTCCATTCAAGCGGCCTTGAAGTCGGAGGATTCGTCGGTGGCGGCATCGACAAAAATTACAAGATTGGCAACACCTCCGATCCCGAATTAATGCCATTCTTCGGCATATTTGTCGGTTACCGCCTCAATCCTAAGCTGAGCGCCGGTATCGAGGTATCTCCCGGCGAAAGGTATTTCCATGCCGATGAAGGAGAATATCATCAGTTCACCGGTAAAACAGAGTTGGCTTTTGCGCTTAACGGGCGCTACCGCTTGAACGACAAAGACTTTTCTCCCGTCGGAGCGTTGTCGTTAGGTTTTGCTTCTGTTGATATGAACGGTTACAGCGATAAAGCCGCCATCGTCCTTACCCCAAGGCTGGGTCTTTCATGGCGCCTTGGCAGCGGAAACGGTTACTTCGAACTCTACGCCGCTCCGGCCATGGGCGTCTCTGCCCCCTACAAATTCAACCAGGCCACCAAGAATCACATGCACACCTTGCTCCGCCCTGAGATTTCCCTGCATTACTACCACACCCTTGGTATAGGTTCCAACTGGTTCAAGAGTATAGAATTCTAGTTACAAGCTACATAACTCACAAAAAAGCCGCTCTAGTCGAGCGGCTTTCCTGATTCATCATAGAATTCATATTGCAGGATGCTGTAGTCCGTGATTTCCTGGACCTTGAGTTTGCAACGGTACTTGCGTTTCCATTTGCTGACGAATGAATTCCAGCCCCTGGTGATATAGGCACCCAGAATGGGACCGGTCTTCAGCGTAAATTGTTTCTGCCCGGTCCTTTCGACCAGGTCGGCGAGTTTGCGTTCAATCTGCTCGTCGATAACCACCGTAGAAGCTATCTTGCCTGTGCCATGGCACAGCGGGCACTTTTCGGTGGTGTTGATTTCGGTAACGGGGCGGATTCTCTGGCGGGTAATCTGCATCAACCCGAACTTGGTAAGCGGCAGCACGTTATGCTTGGCCCTGTCGCTCGACATGAGTTCCATCATGTATTTGTACAGTTCGTTGCGATGCTCCACGGAATCCATGTCGATGAAGTCCACGATGACGATTCCGCCCATATCCCTGAGCCTCAGCTGCCGGGCAATCTCTTCAGCCGCCAGTTTGTTCACCTCGAAGGTGTTCTCTTCCTGGTCGCTGGTCTTGGCGCGGATGCCGCTGTTGACATCGATGACGTTGAGGGCCTCCGTGGTCTCTATAACGAGATATGTGCCCTGCTTCATCGGCACCACCTTCCCGAATGAACTTTTGATCTGGCGCGTGACCTCGAAGTGGTCGAAGATGGGATCCTTGCCGTCGTAAAGCTTTACGATCTTCTCCTGCTCGGGGGAGATCAGGGAAATGTAGCGGCGGATTTCTTCGTAGATTTTCTCGTCGTTCACGTAGATGTTCGTGAACGAATCATTCAGAAGGTCCCGCAGGATGGTGGTGGTTTTAGAGTACTCGGTGAAGAGCAGCCCCACGCTTTTGTTTTTCGAAATCTTTTTCCAGGCACTCTCCCACTTTTCGATCAGCGAGCGGAGTTCCGCAACAAGCACGGAGGCGGAACTGCCCTCGGCTGCGGTGCGGATGATAGCACCGTAGTTCTGGGGAAGGATATTGCCGACCAAGGTTTCGAGTCTTCTTTTTTCCTCCTTGGAGGTAATCTTTTGGGAAACGCTCACTTTCTCGGCGAAAGGGAGCAGTACGATGTTGCGTCCTGCCAATGAAATCTCCGCAGTCAGTCGGGATCCTTTGGTGGAAATGGGTTCTTTGACTATTTGTCCTATTATCAGCTGACCGGGCTTGAGGTAATCCTCTATGCGGCCATCTTTCGAGAGAGGAGCGCCCACCTTGATGCCGGTGAAGAGCTCGGCAAGGTCGCGGTTGGGATTGCTGTCCCGCACGAACTTGTCGAATGCATCAAAATGAAGGCCCAGGTCGAGATAATGGACAAACGCCTCTTTGCTGTCCCCGATATCCACGAAAGCAGCATTCAGTGCGGGAAGTATTTTCTTGACTTTGCCAAGATACACATCACCCACCGAAAAACTGTGACCCTGACTCGATTCTCTGTTGTACTCGATCAGCCGGTGATTTTCCAGCAGCGCCAGACGCACCTCTGCCGAGCCCACATCGACCACAAGGTCTTTTTCTTGGTGTTCGGACTCCATTATGGGACGGTAATAAAACAAAAGACCCGGCCGGATCTCCCGCCGGGCCTAGAGCGACTATTTCTTCTTGTGCCTGTTCAGACGCAAGCGTTTTTTACGCTTGTGCGTCGCCATCTTGTGTCTTTTATGCTTCTTTCCGTTAGGCATATAATTAATGAATTATTTCTGCATTTCCGCGCTGAAAGCCTTGGAGGGCTTGAATGCGGGGATATTGTGTGCAGGGATGGTGATAGTTGTCTTCTTGGTGATATTGCGTGCGGCTTTCTGGGCGCGGTGCTTGATGATAAAGCTGCCGAAACCACGGAGATACACGGGTTCTCCCTTGATTACGGAATTCTTTACAGACTCCATGGCGGCCTCGATAACTGTCTGAACTGTTGCTCTTTCAATGCCGGTTGCCTTTGCAACTTCGCTTACGATTTCTGCTTTTGTCATAATTAATAAGGTTAATTATTGGTTGGTATATCTTTCTCTCTATCAATTTGGAACGCAAAAATAGCGCTAAATTTCCAACAATCAAAATATTTTCAGCCTTTTCTTTGGCACGGAGATTGACCAAATAAGGATTTGCCGCAATTTTGCGGGGTTTACTGACATTTTGACAGAGAATTACCACTATGAAGCAAGATATCAACATTATCCCTGTCGTTCAGGGAGAGCAGGCCTTCAAGGTCAATGAATCAGAACTGCCCGACGTACTTCCTGTGCTGGCGCTCAGGAACGCCGCCCTCTTCCCTGGCACGGTCTACCCTATCACCATCGGCAGGGACAAGTCCATCCGTCTTATCCAGGACGCCGAAGAGCACGGTTTCTATATCGGAGCCGTGCCCCAGAAGGACGTCACCGTCGAGAATCCCGGCGCCGAGGACCTCTACACCTACGGTACGGTCTGCCGCATCCTCAAGACCCTCGAGATGCCGGACGGTACCCTCACCGCCATCCTCCAGGCATTCAAGCGCATCGAACTGGAGACCGTCATAGGTTTCGACCCGTACATCACCGCCAGGGTACTGTACCTCAGTGACAATGTGTATGATTCCAACACCACCGACATAAAGGCAGTGTCGGAAGCCATAAAGGACAAGGCAATGCAGGTGCTGCGCGCCTCGAACCTGGGCTCCCGCGAGTCCATCGGAGCCCTGAAGGCCATCGACAACTTCGAGTTCCTGGTCAACTTCGTGGCCACCACCATAGAGGTCGAGAACTTCAAGGAGAAGATGGAGCTGCTGCAATATGGCGACGTGAAGATGAGGGCCATGAAACTGCTCTCCATCCTGGACGTCCAGATCCAGTTGATGAAACTCAAGCAGGACATCAACCAGAAGGTCAAGAGCGAAATCGACCAGCAGCAGAGAGAGTACTACCTCAACAGCCAGCTCCGCACCATCCAGGAAGAGCTCGGCATGGACGACCAGGAGGACTTTGACAAGTTCCGTGAGCGTGCCGCCGCCAAGAAATGGCCCGAAGAAATCGGAAAGGCCTTCGACAAGGAACTTGCCAAGCTTCAGAAATACAATCCCAACTCGCCGGATTACAGTGTCCAGTACAACTACCTGGAGTTCATGCTCCAGCTGCCCTGGGGCGAGATGAGCGAGGACAACCTCGACCTCAAGCATGCCCAGGCCGTGCTCGACGAGGACCACTACGGCCTTGATACCGTCAAGGACCGTATCATCGAGTACCTTGCCGTACTCAAGCTCAAGGGGAACATGAAGTCTCCCATCCTGTGCCTCTACGGGCCTCCGGGAGTGGGCAAGACCTCCCTCGGCAAATCCATAGCCAGAGCCCTGGGCCGCAAGTACGTACGCATTTCGCTCGGCGGCATGCACGACGAGGCCGAAATCCGCGGACACCGCAAGACCTACGTAGGAGCGCTCCCCGGACGTATCCTCAACGGAATCGCCCGTGCCGGCACCTCCAACCCCGTAATCGTGCTGGACGAGATAGACAAACTGGGTTCCGACTTCAAAGGCGACCCGTCTTCCGCCCTCCTGGAGGCGCTCGACCCCGAGCAGAACTCCACCTTCCACGACAACTATCTGGACCTGGACTATGACCTCAGCAATGTCCTCTTCCTCACCACCGCCAACAGCCTGTCGCCCGTGCAGCCCGCCCTGCTGGACCGTATGGAACTGATAAACGTTTCCGGATACCTCGCAGAAGAAAAGGCCGAGATTGCCAAGGCCTTCCTGCTGCCCAAGCAGCTCAAGGAACATGGCCTGGATGCCAAGGCCCTGAAAATCAGTGCCGCAGGCATCAAGGCGATAATCGACCAGTATACTCACGAGAGCGGTGTCCGCGGCCTTGAAAAGCAGATTGCCAAGATTGCGCGTGTGACCGCCAAGAAGATTGCCTTGGGCCAGGAATATCCTTCCGTCATCAAGCCGGAGCACCTTAAAGAGTACCTTGGCCTGCCCACCAATTTCCACGACCAGCAGAAGGGCAACGAGGCTCCCGGCGTGGTCACCGGCCTGGCCTGGACACAGATGGGCGGCGAAATCCTGTTCGTCGAGAGTTCCGTCAGCGCCGGCAAGGGCGTGATGACTATGACCGGCAACCTGGGAGACGTGATGAAAGAATCGGCCACGATTGCCTATCAGTACATCAAGGCCCACCCCGACATGGCCAAGATGGACTCCAAGACCTTCTCGGAGAAAGACATACATGTCCACGTACCTGAAGGCGCGACACCCAAGGACGGACCGTCGGCCGGTATCACAATGGTAAGTTCCATGGTATCAGCCCTTCGCGGCGAGCCCGTCAAGAAAGGCATAGCCATGACCGGCGAGATGACGCTGCGCGGCCGCGTGCTGCCAGTAGGCGGAATCAAGGAGAAAATCCTTGCCGCCAAGCGCGCCGGAGTACATACCATCGTAATATCCGAAGAGAACCGCAAGGATGTCGAGGACATCAAGGAAATCTACGTCAAAGGCCTGACATTCCACTATGTCAAGACTATCTCCGACGTCATCGACTTCATCTTCTAAACACTCTCGACATATCGCCTCCACTTGTCCAGGAGGGCCACCATATCTTCCGGGAGGGGCGATTCGAACTGCAGCAGCTTGCGCGTACGGGGATGCACGAAACCAAGTGTCCGTGCGTGCAAGGCCTGCCTCGGGCAGATTTCGAAGCAGTTGTGTATAAACTGCTTGTACTTTGCATATATAGTCCCTTGGCGGATTTCCGTACCGCCGTACCTGTCGTCGCCGAACAAAGGGTGGCCTATGCTTGACATGTGCACGCGGATCTGGTGGGTGCGGCCCGTTTCGAGGCGGCATTCTACCAGCGTCACGAAGCCGAAGCGCTCCAGCACGCGCCAATGCGTCACTGCATGCTTGCCCTTGTCGGGGTCCGGCGTGACGCAAAAACGCAGACGGTCCGAAGGATCGCGCATAAGATTGGCGTCCACTGTTCCTTCATCCTCCTTGATATCACCCCAGACTATGGCGTTATAGCGCCTCTCTATGCTGTGGTCAAAGAACTGACGGGCCAGGTTGAGCTGGGATTCGTCGTTCTTGGCCACCACCAGCAGGCCGCTGGTATCCTTGTCTATACGGTGCACAAGCACCCCCATACGGTCGTCTCCCTCGTCAGGACCCTGCGAAATCCCGAGATGATAAGCCAGGGCGTTCACAAGCGTGCCTTCGTAGTGTCCGTGCCCCGGATGCACCACCATGCCGGCCGGTTTGTCCAGCACCAGCACATCATCATCTTCATAGACTATATTCAGCGGTATCGCCTGGGGCTTTATCTCCACTCCCCTGCGCCGGTAAGGCATGACAAAGCGGATCACGTCGCCGGGGCGCACGATGTAGTTTGCTTTGACGGGCCTGTCGCCCACGTATACAAGTCCCTCCTTGATGGCGCACTGCACCCTGTGGCGCGATGTCCGTTCCATGTGTGCAGTCATGTATTTGTCTATGCGGAGCGGGTCCTGGCCGGGATCCACCTCGAACCGGAAATGCTCGAAGAGTTCTTCCTGCTCGTCGTCTGCAGGGACAGGCAGATCAATCTGCGGAAGGCTTTCCATCTACTGACAGGTAAAGCGTGACGCCGGTTCCCATGACGGTAGGATAACCCGTTGCCGAAGGGCGCTGGGAATAAACCACGGCATTGAGCGAATCATTATAGGTGCGGACCGACTTGTCGAAGAACAATCCACTCACATTCAGCGAGTTGTCATGCAGGGCGTCAACTGCGCGAAGATATTTGTATCCATGCAGGTTGGGCACATAAGTCATGGCGTCAGCCCCATTGAGGCCCAGCACCAGGTCTATGACCGAACCGGTATACAGCTGCCGGCCAGGGGCTACGCTGCGTCCCCTGTACTGCTGCTCCAGCACGTTGTTGGTGGCGATGTCGCTGACATAGGTCAGGCGTCCCAGCACCAGTCCCTTGGCAGCAAGTTCCGCCTTGGCCTGACGCAGCGACACATGCACCAGATTCGGCATGCTGACTTTCTTGGGCACAGTCGAATTGATGGTAAGGGAAATCTTACGGCCGGGCTTGACCTTGGCCCCCGCCTTGGGAAGCTGGCTCACGACAGCGCCGCGCGGCATCCTCTTCATATAGACGGAATCCACGACCTGCACCCGCAGGCCGGCGGCTCCTGCCGTCGAGAGTGCATCCTGGACCGTCTGGCTCGTGAGGTCCGGGACGGTGATTTCCTTGCCATGGCGGGTGCGGACCGCCAGGAAAATACTGGCTGCAGCCACAACCACTACCACGAAAAGGGCTCCAAGCACCAGGTTCTTAACTATCCAGTTAAGCGAAGATTTCTTTTCTGCCATACTCAGAACAAAATAACACCGCGAACCATAAGCACCAGGCCGAAGCCGACCACGACGGCACCGGCCACCTTGTTGACGCGGTTAAGGGTTTTAATTTCAAAAGAATTTCTCATCTTGTTGGCGGCGTAAGCCAGCGAGAACCACCAGGTAAGGGCACCTGCAAAGACAAGCAGGATTATAAGCCATACAGGCGCGACGGTCTCGCTTACGTCAAGCCCCATAAGGGCCACAAGGGCGAACATATAAGCCATAGCGCCGGGGTTGGCAAGCGCGCAGCCAGCAGCCTGCAGGGCGTACTGGACAGCCTTGGCCTTGGTGGTGTCGGCGACCTTGAGCGTCTTTATCGGTTTGCGGCGGAACATCGAAAGCCCCACCAGCGCCACCAGCAATCCTCCGGCGAGCATTATCCACGCCTCGTTCCGCGTAAAGAAATCGCCTATGAGCATGAAGGCGAAAAGGCTCACGACGGCATAGAAAGTGTCTACCACCGCCGAACCCACACCGGCAGCGAATCCTGCGCCCCGGCCGTGGCAGAAAGTTTTCTGGACTACGAGCAGCGACACCGGACCCGGAGGAGCCGAGGCGATGACGCCGACTAGGAAAGCTTTGATGAGTTCGACAAACATGGCGGCAAAGATACTAAACTATTTTTTCCTTGCCAACATACGCACGAGCAGCAAGGCGAGCATCAATAGGAAAACCAGCGTGCTCACGCGCCCTGCAATATCTCCGTGGCGGGTGAAAAAGCTCTGCCGTGTATTCAGGTTGACGCTCCCGCGAAGGACGGCTTCCTCCCACCAGGGCCCCTGCTCCACGATATTGCCGCGCTGATCTATGAAGCAGCTGATGCCGCTGTTACCGCAGCGGGCTATGTCGCGGCGCAGCTCGATGGCCCTTAGACTGCTGTAGCTCAAGTGCTGACGATAACCCGGAGTATTGCCCCACCAGGAGTCGTTGGTTATCACCGCCAGGAAAGTGGCACCCCTGCGCACATAGTCAGTACAATATTCACCGTATACAGACTCATAGCACACCGCACAGCCGAAAGCGGTACTGTCATCGAGGTGCAGGAGGGTAATATGGTCCTGCCCGGAATCGCGGGCCATCATGGGACGTCCGTCGCCGAAAGTACGCGACAGCCAGTTGTCCAGGGGCACAAAGACCTTGGGATAAGGAGTAAGTTCCGTTCCGACCACAAGCTTGCTCTTGTGGAAGATCTCGGTGCGGCCGTTCTGGCCCAGCATTACCGCGCTATTGTGAGGCTTGCGCCAGCCGTTTCCCCAAGGGTAACAAAGAAGATCCGGGGCGGACCTGGTAGTGAAGAGTTCGTTGGTGGCGGCTCCGAAAAGGATGCCGCTTTCCGGATAATCCTTCAGGAAGCCGTTGAAAGCCTGCCATGTAGGAGACGTTTGTTCGCTGCCCAGAATCACATCCGAGCAGAAAGTCTCCGGAGCCACCAGAAGGTCTGCGGGCGCCTTTTCCAGTTCACTCTTGTACAAGTCCAGCAGCAGGGCCGTCTGCCGGTCCTGTGTCATGGAGGTGAATTTCTTGTATGGATCAAGATTGGGCTGGCCTATGACCACCTCGACCTTGCCCTCCGACTGCTCCAAATAGGCATAATACATTATGGTGGAGCAGATTATTGGACCCACCACCAGCAGCGGGAGCCCTATGGCCGCCGCGGTCCTGGCCTTGGCGTTCCACGTTTTCCACCAGCCTCCGGCAATGGATACCAGAAGCCCGAAGATGACGAGGTTGGAACTCCACACCCAGAGAGAACCGCCAAGTGTGCCGGTTACACTGTACCACTGGATGTCTTTCACGGTGGTGGCGAATGCATTGCCCAGCACAAGCCATGGCCATGAAATCTCGGCGCTCACAAGGTACCATCTCTCCCAGGCTATCCAGGCCGCGGCCAAAAGGATGTAGGGCAAGACTCCCGACAGATGCTTTTTGGAAAGACGGAACAATCCGAAGATCAGCGACATCTGAAGGGCGTTGGCAAGCACTGCGAATATCCCTCCGCCTATCGTAGCATTGCATACCCAGAAAGTAGTGAGGGCGTTCCAGGCAACGAAGGTAAAGTAATGCCAGCGCCAGAAGTGTCGTATCCCCGCCCCCGAGGCAATGAAGTCGGCACACAGCAGCGGCACCAGGGCCACCAGTGCCACGACTCCGGTGTGCGGAATCAACCACGGGACACTGAGCAGTATAGCTGAAGTGATGGACAGCCCCCAAAGGGCAGGGATGACCTTCTTCTTTTCCAATTCTATTCAGTAGCTTTGAAATAACGGTAGCTGTTGACACGAAGCTCGCCGGCTGCTGCGTCATCGCAGGCGATGATACCGGCAGGATGCATCTGCAGGGCGCTGAGGGTGCAATAATGGCTCACAGGACCCTCGACTGCGGCGCGCAGGGCATTTGCCTTCTTGGAACCGAATGCCAGTACCACAACCTCGCGTGCATCCATGACGGTGGCTACTCCGACGGAAAGGGCCTGTGCAGGCACCTTCGCAGGGTCATTGTCGAAGAAGCGGGAGTTGACCTCACGGGTCTGGGGAGTGAGGCTGATTACGCGGGTGCGGGACTGCAGCGAAGAGAAAGGCTCGTTGAACGCAATATGTCCGTCCTCGCCTACTCCGCCAAGGAAAAGGTCGAAACCGCCGGCCTTCTCTATGGCCTGCTCGTAAGCGGCGCATTCAGCGGCAAGGTCAGGGGCGTTGCCGTCGAGGATGTGGATATTTGCCGCAGGCTCGTCGATATGGTCGAACAGATATTTGTGCATGAAGCTGTGGTAGCTTTCGGGGTGCTCGACGGGCAGGCCCACATACTCGTCCATGTTGAAGGAGACAACATTCTTGAAAGATACTGATCCGGCTTTTACCAGGCGAATAAGTTCGTTGTATGTTTCAATAGGGGTGGAGCCGGTGCAGAGGCCCAGCACGAAAGGCTCGGAAGTGCGCGCCGCTTTGGCGTTAATCTTTTCTGCGATGTAGCGGGCGGCCCAAACCGAGGCCTCCTTCATTGTGTTGCGAATTATGACTTTCATTTTTTAATATAGTTTTAAGAATACTTCAATTGCCTGATACTCAGCCATTCCCAGCTCGTCGTACAAACGGGCCGTATTGGCCGTGCGGTCCTCGGCGCGCTGCCAGAACTCGCGCGGGTCTTCACCCGGGAACGGTACGATGTCTTTTTGTGAAAGGTGGCGGAAGATTGCATGGCGCTTTTTGATAACCTCCTCGGGGGAAAGGGGCACCGCCATGTCTACACGGCCAAGTTCCCACTCCATCCAGGCGCCCCTGTACAACCATACATGCAGGTTGTCCATCCAGGGATTGCCCTCCTCGCGCAGCTGGCGCAGCGCCTCTATAGCGGCCTCCGTGCACACCCTGTGGGTGCCGTGCGGATCGGCAAGGTCGCCGGCCATGAACACCATGTGGGGCTTGATCTCGAGCACAAGTTTCTTTATAATATCCACATCCGCCTGCGTGCGGGGCATCTTCTTGATACCTCCCGACTCGTAGAACGGCAGGTTGAGGAAGTGGGCGTTGTGGTTCTCGTCCAGGCCGAATGAGCGCACGGCTCCGCGGGCTTCGCTGCGGCGTATGGCCGCCTTGATGTCCAGAAGCGCGCGAGGCTCCGGCTCGCCGGGCACCTTGCTGTCTATGAGCGCCTTGACCTCGTCGAAACGGTTGCCGTAGCCAAGTTCGGCAGCGACATCTATGTGCTGCAGCACCACGTCGTCGTGGACAGCCACGTTGCCGGAAGTCTCATAAGCCACATGCACGTTGTGGCCCTGGCTTACCAGGCGGATGAAAGTTCCGCCCATGGAAATGACGTCGTCGTCGGGGTGGGGAGAAAATATGAGCACCGTCTTGGGATAAGGCAGGGCCTTGACGGGACGGGTGCTGTCGTCAGCGTTGGGCTTGCCGCCCGGCCATCCGGAGATAGTGTGCTGGAGGTCGTTGAAAACGTCGATGTTTATCTTGTTGTAGGAGCCGAACTTTTCAAGCAGCTCTCCCAGGTTGTTCTCCAGGTAATCCCTTTCCGTGAGCTTGAGAATAGGCTTGTGCACAGTCTGGCACAGCCAAACCACGGCCTTGCGCACGAACTTTGGCGTCCAGTCGCAGGGTCCCACGAGCCAGGGTGCCTCGGAACGTGTGAGCAGGCTTGCCGCGGCCTCGTCCACATAGAAGGAAATCTTTTCGTGACGCTGCAGGAAAGATGCCGGGCAGGCCGGGTCCACCGGACCTTCGGCAATGGCCTTCACGGCAGCGGCCTTGTCCTCGCCCCACGCCATGAGGATGATGCGTTTTGCAGACATCATGGTTCCTATTCCCATGGTGATGGCCTTGTCGGGAGTATCGGCGAAGTTGTGGTTGAAATTATTGGAAGCCTGGCGCTTGCGGGAGGCATACGATAGGCGGACCGTCCTGGTGCGCGAGGTCTCGCTTGAGCCGGCCTCGTTGAATCCCACCTGTCCCTGCTCGCCCACGCCTATGACCAGCATGTCAAGTCCGTGTGCAAGCTTGTCGAAGGCTTTGCAATACTCCGAAAGATCCTGCTGCGATACGGTTCCGTCGGGAATATGGACGTTTTCCTTGGGAATGTCCACATGGTCGAGGAGCGCCTCGTGCAGCCTGTGGTTGCGGCTCTGAGCCTCATCCTTGGAAGAAGGATAATACTCGTCTATCGAGAACACCTCTACGTTCTTGAACGACACCAGTCCCTTGTCGAAACGGCGGGACAGTTCATTGTAGAGAGAAACCGGGGTGACCCCGGTTGAAAGGCCGAGGCGGAAAGGCCTCTCCCCCGCCGCCTTGATGCCCTCGATGATGATGTCGGCAATGCGGTACGACGCCAGACGCGACTCGCGATAGACGTTGGTCCAGATCTTCTCATAAGTGTGAAGGATACCTGCGGGCAGGTTTTCCTCGATCAAGCCCCCTTCGTAGGGGAGTTCAAGATGTTTCTCCATTGTTCAATATGCTATAGATTTCTCCCGGATCCGGGGTTGTGCAGATTCTTTCGAGCACGGCAGGATCCTCGAGGGCCCCCGCCACTTTGGCAAGGATGGACACGTGTTCGTCCCCGACTCCGGCGATACCGACAAGAAGCTTTGCCGTCTCGCCGTCAAAGTCTACGCCTTGTGGATATTGCAGCACCACTATGCCGGAGTGAAGCACCGCGGCTTTGGCCTCCGCCGTTCCGTGCGGAATCGCAAGGCCGTCACCCATATAGGTAGTGGCTATGCCCTCCCTTTCAACCATGGCGTCTATGTAGCGTCCGTCCACATATCCCGAGGCGTGAAGAAGCGCGCCGGCACGGCGTATGGCAGCCTCCTTGTCTTCGGAAGGAAGGCCGGTCAGGATATTGCATTTCTGAAGCAGCGGCAGAGCGGACGCGGAGCCCAGGCGCTCCAGAAGGGCGTCCAGCGCCGGGTCTGAAAGAAAGTTCGTGATGGCTATGACTTCCTTCCCGGAACGCCGTGCCCTTTCTTCCAGCTCTTTCTGGCATATCACCAGGGATGCGTCTTCGGGAATGTCCCCCACCGCGCAGTTGGTACACTTGATGCCCGGAAGGCCCGCTTTCATTAGGCGCGCCTTGAAACGCGTTGCGCCGAGCGCGCTGGAGCCCATGCCGGCGTCGCATGCGAACACTATCTTTGACACCGAGCCTGCAGGGATGTCCCCGGCACCTTCGGAGGGAGCATTCTCACTCTCTCCCTGGAAGTCCGGACGCGCCTTCACCATGGGCCAGGCAAGCAGGAAAGAGACCGCCGTGCCGATGAGCACGCCCAGTATGCCCAGCAGCGTCTTGCCCTTGGGCGACATGAGTATGATGGAGATGAGGCTTCCCGGAGACGCGGGCGCCACAAGACCGAAGTCCACCAGCGTAAAGAAACTTAAGGCGCAAATGTTGCCCACCATGACCGCAAGCAGCAAGATGGGACGGGCAAGCACATAGGGGAAATATATCTCGTGGATGCCGCCCAGCAGCTGGATGACCACGGCGCCGGGGGCAGACTGCTTGGTATTCCCTTTCCCGAAGGCCCAGCAAGCCAGCAGGATGCCAAGGCCGGGGCCCGGATTGGGATCCACCAGGAAGAGCATCGACTGCCCGAGTTCCGACGCCTGCTGTATGCCGAGGGGCGTCATGATGCCATGATTGACGGCGTTGTTGAGGAAAAGCACCTTGGCGGGATCCACCAATATGGCCAGGAGCGGGTTCAGCTTGTGGGCCAGCATCCAGTTCACTCCGGCGCTCAGTCCTCCGGTAATCCACGCCACCGCATGGCCTATTACCAAATACCCGGCGATTGCCAGCAGCATGGCGATGATGCCAAGGGAAAAATTGTCCACCAGCATCTCGAATCCGGCCCCCACCTTGCCCTCGACCAGCTTGTCGAAGCGCTTGACGCACCAACCGGCTATCGGGCCCATTATCATGGCTCCCAGGAACATTGGCGTGTCGGTGCCGATTATGACGCCCATAGCCGCCACAGCGCCGGCAACACCTCCCCTGTAGCCTCCGACATTCTTGCCTGCAGTAAAGGCTATAAGCGTGGGCAGCAGGTACTTTAGCATGGGCGAGACCATCTGGGCGACGTTCTCGTTGGGCCACCAGCCACCTGGGATAAAAATGGCGGTGATAAGGCCCCAGGCTATAAATGCGCCTATATTGGGCATCACCATCGCACTCAGGGCACGGCCGAATCGCTGAATTTTTTCCTTCATTTAAGAACGAAAACCGAGTTTTTTACATCAATTTGTAAAGATAGCGTTTTTTTGCTAATTTTGTAGTAAATAATAGCACTATCTAAGATGAAAGCAATTCAATTTGGCGCCGGCAACATCGGCCGCGGCTTTATAGGAGCAGTACTCTCACAGGCAGGATATGAACTCGTTTTTGCAGATGTAGTGGAGGATCTTCTCGAGCAGATAAACACCCGCAAGGAGTACACCGTCCACGTTTCCGACCACAACAGCTATGACATTCCGGTCAAGGGCGTGAGGGCCGTCAATTCAGGCAGCTCCGAAGCGGTAAGCGAAATCGCCGATGCCGACATCATCACCACGGCCGTCGGCCTCCGGATACTCAAGTTCGTAGCTCCCACGATTGCCAAGGGCCTCGCAGCCAGAAAGGCCGCCGGAGTAGAGAAACCCCTCAACATCATAGCATGCGAGAACGGCCTGCGCGCCACCTCCCAGCTCAAGGAACTGGTGATGGCCCAGCTTGAGCCCGAAGTCGCAGCATGGGTGCCCGCCCACGTGGGCTTCCCCGATGCAGCAGTGGACCGCATAGTCCCTCCCGTCCGCTGCGAGGTGCCCCTGGACGTAGCCGTCGAGGAGTATTTCGAGTGGGATGTGGAACGCAGCTCATTCGTCGGCCCCGTCCCCGACATTGCAGGCATGACTCCCGTAGACAACCTCCTGGCTTACGTAGAGCGCAAGCTCTTTACCCTCAACACCGGACACGCCACCGCGGCATATCTTGGCAAGATCAAGGGAATCAACACGATAGGCGAATGCGTAGCCGACCCTGAAATTCTCTCCAACGTCAAGGCCGCCATGCAGCAGAGCGGCGAGGGCCTTGTGCGCAAGTTCGGTTTCGACCACGACGCCCACTTTGCCTACATCGAAAAGATACTGCGCCGTTTCAGCAACCCTTATCTTCGCGACGAGTGCGACCGCGTGGGCCGCGAGCCCCTGCGCAAGCTCTCCCCCAACGACCGCATCATCCTCCCGCTGCTCACCGCCAAGGGCTTCGGACTCCCCTACGACAAGCTGGTGCTTGCAGCCGGAGCCGCCCTGCACTTTGACAACCCGCAGGACCCGCAAAGCGTAGAGATGCTCGCCTCCATCAAGGAGGAAGGCCTGGAAGCTACAATCTCAAAGTACACCGGAATCGCCGCCTCGGACCCTCTGGTGGCGGAAATCGCGGCAGCCTACAACCAGCTATAAGTGCGAGACGCTCAGTGAATCCAGCCCCAGGTCGAGAAGATAGTCAGTCGCCCCGGGGTCGGATGCCATCTCCCCGCAGATTCCTACGGGTATTCCCGCTTCGTGCGCGGCACGGACGGTAAGGTCCAGGGCGTGCCGCACGGCCGGAGAAAAAGAGTCGTAAAGATATGACACACCGGCATTACCGCGGTCGGCAGCCATAATGTACTGGGTAAGGTCGTTGCTGCCTATGCTGAAGAAAGCCGACTCGGCGGCAAGCGCCCGGGCATCCAGGACAGCCGCCGGTGTCTCTATCATGATGCCCACGCTCACAAGCCCCTCATAATCGGAAGCCAGCTCACGCAAGCTGTCCTTGACCTTGCGTATTTCGTCGGGAAGGCACACCATCGGAAGCATAAGACGCATTGGCGATCCGCCCTCGAACCAGGCGGGATGCATTTCCCTGACATCGCGGGCGGCATCGACAACGGCACCGAGCTGCAATTGCAGCAAATGGGGGTGGGCAAGGCTGCAGCGGATGCCACGCAGGCCGAGGAAGGGATTGTCTTCGGAGGGCAGCTGCAGATATGGCAGCGCCTTGTCTCCTCCCACATCCATTGTCCTGACGGTAAGCACCTTGCCCTCGCATGCAAGAAGAGCGTCACGGTATTGCTGCCGCTGCTCCTCGCGTCCCGGCATGGCGTCCCTCTCAAGGAACAGGAATTCCGTGCGGAACAGGCCCACGCCGTCGGCTCCTGCGGCCATGCCCCGGAGCACGTCTTCTATATTGCCGGCATTGATATAAAGCTTGCGGCCGGCGGCCCTCACCTTGGATGCGACGGAGCCGGGTCCGTCCACCATAGGGTCGTCAACCCACACTGTGTCGCCCGTGGCTATGCCCTGAATGTTCACGCCAACCTGAATCGGAACCCCTTTGGAATGGGCGATTATGCACACGTGGCTGGTACTGCTGCCCCTGGCGCAGAGAATACCGGCAAGCCTCCCGAAGTCAATGGCCGAAGTATCTGACGGAAGCAGCTCTTCCGCCACCAGTACGCATCCCTTTTCAATAACCGGTAGGGACGGGGCGGCATCTCCGCACATGAGGGCACTGAGCTGGCCGAAGATGTCGCGCACATCATCGGCCCTTGCGCGCAGGTACTCATCATCTATCTGCTCGAACATCGACACTATGCTGTCCCTGGTGGCGGCAAGCGCCGCGGACTCGCTCATGCCCGCAGCCACATTAGCCTGTACGGTCTCAGTGACCATGGGATCCTCGAGCATTTCCAGATGCGCGGCAAAAACAGGATCAGACTGGGCTTTGGCGGCAAGCCGGGCATGCAGCACATCATAAGCCTCAATAAAAGAACGGACCGCCCCGTCCGAGACGCTCCGTTTCCATAATACAGCAGGTCCGCTGACCTTCATTATCCTTCAACAGATTGGATAAAACCGGTCACTGCGTCCAGGACGGCACGTTCGTCTCCGCCCTCCACGCTCACCTCAAGCCCGGTGCCGGACTTGATTCCCAATGCCAGGACCGACAGCATGGAGGCGGCATTTGCGGTCTTGCCTTCCGCGGAAATCTTGACGATGGAGTCCTTGAAGCCTTTGACCAGCTTTACAAGCTCCCCGGCGGGCCTGGCATGCAGGCCCGTGGGAGCATTGAGTATTACTTTGCCTGTCAGCATTTTACGCTTCTTCTTTGACTACGTCGCGGGAACGGTCTTTGAGGTTCCACAAAGTGACTATAAGAATGAAACCGATCACCGATACGGCAGCCATCAGGATGAAGATGGGATGCCAGCCGTAAGTATCTGCGAACTTACCCAGAGGGTAACCGGTGATAAGGGTGCTAAGGTAGCTCATGAAACCGATGATGCCGACGGCCGAAGATGCGGCCTTCTTTGACACCTCATTGGAAGCCACCACGCCAAGCAGGGCCTGAGGGCCGTAGAGGAAGAATCCAGCCAAGGCAAGCACGATGAGGAACAGCACGGGAGAGTGCATATCCTGTATGTAATGCAGCGCCACCAGGCACAGGGCCACAAGCACCATCTCGATGGCGCATACCCGCTGGCTACGGCTCTTGAAAAGCTTGTCGGAAACATAGCCAGCGAAAATCATTCCAAGACAGCCGGCAACCTCGAAGATAGCCACAGTCCAGCCGGAAAGGGCCTGGCTGAGGCCCATGTCCTGAAGCATCGAAGGGCCCCAGTCCAGAATGGCGAAGCGCACCACGTACACGAACAGGTCGGTAAGTGCCAGTATCCATATCACAGGGTTGAGGAACACCTTCTTGACCAGGAACTTGCGCCACTCCTTGCTGTCCTTGCCCTTGCTCTCGTCAAGCTCGCCCTCGACTTTGGGAAGCTCGGGCAGGCCCACCGACTTGGGCGTATCGCGCAGGGTTGCTATGATGAAGAACACGCCGAACAAGGATATAGTGGCGGGCACCCAGAAGCAGAGTTGCCAGCTGGTCATGTATCCGCATATAATGGAAGCCACGAAGGCACCCACGCTGTGCGAAGTGTTCCAGATGCTCATCTTGGTGGCCAGCTCGTGCGGCGGCACCCAGCTCACCATCAGGTGGTTGCACGGGGCGAATCCGCAGCCCTGGAAAATCTGGTTGATGATGTACAGCACCGACATTATGGTGACGAAGCCGCCTATGAAGTCGGGGCCTCCGGTGGCGCCAGTTATCCATGTGGTTAGCTTGTCGGTCCACCCGAACAGGAAGTTGACGGCCACGCATATGCCAAGGCCCAGCACGAGGTGCCAGCGGGCATTGGTACGGTCGCCTATGACGCCGTTGATGAGCTTGGAAATGCCGTAGATTATACCGCCGGCCGATATGATGGCGCCGAACTGGGCCTTGGTAATGTCGGGGTACACCTCCTGGAGCATGGGTATGGCGAAGGAGAAGTTCTTGCGCACGAAGTAAAACATCGCATAGCCTATCATCGAGCAGATGATGACTCTCCACTGCCAATACTTGAAACTGTGTTTGGTCTTTTTGACTTCTGCCATAATCGGATTATTCTATGATTTTGTAAAGATACAAAAAAAATAGAAGAATCGACCTATATTGTGGGTTAGCGCAGGTGTTCCGCAAATCGCGTCCTCAGCCAAACGAACAACTTTGTATTCTGGACAGACTCTCCGATCTTGGACCTTATAGCGCTGTTCAAGTGATAGATATCGCCCCTGCTCAGCAGGTCGGCAAGTTCCTTGGAAGAATAACCGCTCAAGTACAAAGAGCACAATCCTATCTCTTCCGGTGTAAGGGAATACGAGACCAGTTCCGACACAAATCCGGGGTAGGTCAAGGCATATATCATTCCGACGGAGCGCAGCAAATTCTTCCGGTCCTCATCAAGTTTTTCAAGCCCTTTGCGCCCACGGCGCGCTGGCAGGATTTTATTATTTGTGATGTAAGGGCGCAGAGCTTCGATTCGTTGCTGAAGAATGTCCCTTACTTCGACAGGAGAATCAGCATCGTTGGTCAGGGCTCGGATAAATGCATATTCTTCCCTCACAGACTGTACGTCTTTGATATATTTCTTCTTTACCTTTGCCGACTTCAGCACCGCATAAATGACAAAGACTGACAAAACAATTATAGCCAGGACCAACCAAGATGTTGCATAAGCCGTTTTTTGCCGTTCCACCTCATTGCGATGGCGTTCTTCGAGAAAACGGACGTCATTATTAAAAACTCCTAGGCTGACCCGTTCCACTGCCTGTTCATATTTGAATCGTCCCTCAAGAGCTTTGTCCGGGTTCCCCAGCCTCCTGTACAATTCCGACCATGTGGTGAAATACATTATCCGGTTATAATCGTCAGCAGGCTCCGCACACAATTGAAACTCTACTTCCGCATTCCTGGCTTGGTCAAGGGCGAGATATGCATCTGCTGCAAGCAAATGGTCGTACTTTGTATTCTCGTTAAGGCACAGAGTCATGTACCGGTCGAACCAAAGCGCAATGGAATCAACAGAAGCATATCCTGCCGGCATGGCTGTCCTGAGCCGAGAACGGTAGTAATCAGACTCGCGGCTCACATGCTTTCCCGCCATCCAGCTATGCAGGCTATCCAGCTCTGCTGATGCCAGACGGAGTTCGCCACATTTGACATAGTGTGCAGCAAGGTCAAGGGCATTTCGGTAGTAAAACTCAGGATTGCTGAGATTCTGCGATATCTTCTTCGCCTTGAGTATTTCACAGACTGCCTGCTCATCGGCAAACTGGTGCTGATATACCCGCTGCTTTGCACAATACAGCCTCACCTCATATTCTTTAGGTATGGCGGGGCCGAGGAGCGATTCGGCAGTTATATAAGAAGACAGGGCCTGTTGGTACTGCAATGCATTCTCGAAAACCCTGCCTTGATAGTAGTACGACAGAAACTTATGATAAAGGTCCCCATGTACAGAATAATAAGCAACGGCCGGAGAAATCAAACTGTCGCTCTTGATATCGATGTAATTCTTGTCCAGTGCCATGGAAAGGAGCAGTGAGTAAAGGGCGCTTCCCCTTGCACCGGAAAGCGAATCCCTGTCAATGCCAGCCAGTTTTTCCAAAGCCTCTCCCGGATCCGACTGTATGATTTCTTCTATCTTAACAAGCCCCTCTTGCCCCCCTGAAGGTTTATCGCAAGAAGAGAGCAAGAGCAAAGCAAAAAAGGACAGGTAACAAAGAACATACCCTTTCATTGTGTTTCTCAATTCATCTATATAAAGATAGTCGGTTTTGTGCTGATTTGCAACAGCGAGGGAAGAGTTATTGCATTTTTGCCCGTAAGGGAGGTAGTCGAATTGCTCGAGAATATTGCCATCGGAGTCTGTCACCAGGCGTGTGGAGCCCAGGCTTGGGCCTTATTCAAGAACATCAGGCTGACCAAAAAGTAGATTCTTCGGCAGGTAAACCTGCCGAAGAATGACACGAGGCTGTCATTCTGAACGAAGTGAAGAATCTGTTGTTCACTATGGCAACTTTTTAGTTTTAACCATTTGTATTCATAATCTGGATTTATCATCTTCTATCATATTGTTATTCAGCCACTACGTGGACTCCAAACAATGCCTCCAATAAGCTTGAGTAGCAAGTGAATACACCCTATCTTTATCTATTGGCATCCACGTAACTCTAAGAACGACTTCTGCCACAACATACCACTTTAGTTCAATGCTTCCAGCCGATTCCTTTGGCGTATACCGAATAAAACTCAACAGGGGTAATTGAGATTCATCTTTTTCTTGATACCAGGATATCACCCATTTCTCCAACTGAACCTCCAATAGCAATTTCTTACTCTTTTTCAACTCTTCAATCAACGTCTCGTCGTTCAGCATTTCATTTTCTTTGTGAGTAAGGCTTTCGGTCAAAGTTGAATCCTCTGACAACATCTCTGCTGTCCAAAAAGATTTAGGGAACTGACAAATGTTGTTACCCGGAATATCCAGTCCTTTGAGTCCTGCGTTTGTAGATGGAGACAGGATTAACTCTATCGAAAAAGACCCATTAACGGATGAAACACCACCAACCAGTATAAAGAAGTATAAATCATCTTTGCTCTTTTTGGCGAAAACGATAGGTGTATTTCCAGAAATGTCTTCCATATAATGGTAGCCCAATCTTTCAACAACCGGGGTTATGATGTTTACTATTGCTTGGCGTTTCAATTTCATAATCACTAAATTACATTATTCTCCATACATCGAGTCCAATGTATACCTTCGGAAACTGTCAGACGCAAGGCAGCGAACCTTCGGAAACGCAGTTTCATTGAATAAAAACAGAAGAATAGTTTCAGATGCCCGAAACCAATCCAAGGGTATATCATCCAATGGCCTGTCCGGTGTATATTTAAGATTACTAAGGAATCGTTTTTGAGTATAATTATCTATTATCCATTTTTCTAATAATTCTTCTGTTTGAAGGTGGATACTTTCTCTTATTCTTCTAAGAAGATCAGAATTGTTAACTAAACGTGGTTCAACTATAGATAACACTTCAACAACAACTGAACGGATATCTTCACTGCCATATAAAGACCACCAGCAATCATTTTTATCACAATGATAGTATTTAATCCTTTCTTCGACTGATAATAGTTGACAGGGTCTTATATCACTACAATCAGGTATGTCTAACCCTGAATGATATATACCTGTTGTATTAGTAAAGCAAAGGTCAACAGTAAACTGATCGTCATAAAAACGATGGATAGTGAGGGCTGCCTGTAAATACAAATCTTTTGCGATCTTCTTTCCAAACAAACCTTGAGCCCCCGAAATACTGTCTTTGAAGTAATGATATCCCATTGCTTCAAAACCGGGACGCAGCGCTTTTATCAAGTCTCTTTTGTTTAGCTTCATACTTACACTATAGGGATTAAAATACTATCTTTTCTGTGGACCAATGTATGAGGAGGAGCCTGGCCTATACGCAGGATTTGAAGGATCGTAATATATTATTTTAGTTTTATAACCACTATCTTGCACCATCTTTTCTCGCTTGGCAGTTGCGATATGACCCGATGGCGTGTCGGGCTTTATTATAACAAATGTACCATCAGGCATTTGTGCGTCTTTTCGGACTTTGGTTCCATCGTTTAATGTTATACTTACTTCTTTACGAGCACCATAATTATCCACTAACTCTTTCTCTATTTGCCGATGAGCCTCTTGACCAGTTTTAGCTGACTCATTGAGTTTCTGTAATCGATTTGCTTTTGATGCTTCACCAACTTAATCAACAGCCTTCGCTGTATCAGTTACCTTGTCGGCAGCCTTGATAGCATCTGCACCTTTATCGACAGCACGAAGCGCGGAAATGCTTGCGCTGGCTACTCCTGGGGCAAACGGAGTGACTACAGCAACCGCATCCAATGCGATTCCTATTCCGTCAACTATCGCTCCTCCTATATTCCCTTCTTTTACATTTGAGACAAAACTCTTAACACCGGTAACCAGGCTGGCGACGTCAATGGCCGTTTCCCAAATATTCCCATTAGGATCAATCCTGTTCACGGGCTTCCCGGCGCAATAGGCATAGGGGCTGATGCCGGGATACTTTTCGGCGAGAGGGTCGAGCGAGGCGAAGAGTCCGTTGGTGAAAAGGAGGCGTGCGCTGCTGTCGTACGCGGGTGTGTCAAAGAGCTGGTGCTGCAATTCCTTGCCAGTCCAAAGATAGTCATTTTCCGCGACATTTAGTCCACTTCCGGAGATTAATCCGCCGTACGGCAGGTAATCGGCCTTCATGGAGAGTGTTCCGTCGCCTTTGAGCACGACTCTCGTGCTTCCCAGATGGTCGGTGATGAAGTATCGAGTCTCGGGCGCAGGGGTATCCGGGTCGTTTTCGTCGTAGCACCAGATCCGCCCTCCTGCAGCCTCGCTGCTCTCAATGAAGGCGTCACCCAGCTCGACACGATACCGGAACGGTCCGGCATACTTGAAGCCATAGTCTTCGTAACCTATGGCCGACACCTTGGTGCCGTCGGCAAGATACCTGAAGTCGATGTAGTCGTCGCCGTCTGTCGTCAAATGCAGCGGCAGGTTGAGGAGGTTGTAGGAAAGCGTAGAACTGTAGTCCTCATAACTCTCTGGAGTGATGAGGTCGTGCATGCAGGTAAGGTTGCCGTTGTTGTCGTAGTCATAGTCATAGCGCTGGTTGCCGACAAGGGTGAATGACGTCACTTCCGGCGTGCTGCCTCCACTGTAGATCGAATGCGATACGATGTTCGAGTTTCTGTCGTACGAGAACGCCTCGGAATACATGTTGTCGGGGACCTTTCCTGAATAGTGGCTGGAAGCTGATAGTCGCCCCAGGCTGTCGTATGAAAGGGCCCAGGCGTTGAGGGGCATGCCTCCGTGCTGCCACTGCCACGAGGAGAAATGAAGAAAAACAAACCTCTGAGAAATATTCTCTCTCAAAGGTTTGCCTTAAAATAGATTAAAGACGAACTCTTTCCTAATTAGAAGATATGACACATTGTATTTATCCAATATGTCCTTTTCTGTAGTATAGTGGCCATTTCTTTCTATTTGAGTTAGAGAGTTCTAAATCCATATAGAAAGTATTATTTAATTCATACCAATTTAGAACAATCTGCTCTTTCTTATTATATGAAGATAAAAACAATAAACCGTCTCCAGTGTTAAAGGGGAAATCAAGGTTTAATACCGCCAAGTTTGGAATACGGTACTTTCTTAATGAGCATTCCCCATCTATTGAGCTTAAATAGTATGGTTCTTCTTTAAATTCAACGTATCGTATTATGAACTCTTTGATTTTCCAAATATCTTTAAATAAGACTGTTGAGACAAACCATGGGGCAGGGATTGTATCGAATTCAGAAGAGACAATACTCTTTGTTTCTTCAAAAGAAAGTAAACACTCACTCTCAGTTGGAATCAGTAGATACTTTCCATACTCAGAAAGAATATGTTGTTCACAATGGCGGCTTTTTAGTCGTAACCATTTGTATTCATTCTCTGGATTTATCATCTTCTATAATATACTTTTGCTTTCCCTTCATTATATAAAGAGGGTACGCCATCACTATTGTACTTTACTTTTCCATCTTGCATTTTAACGTTACCGGCTTCCCAATGTGGAGCATTAGGGTGACTTCTATCAAGTGTCTGTTGTTGTACTGATTTGAAGTTTTTTGAATTGCTACTAGTAGGAGCATCATAATTATACACATACCCAGATTTCGTTTTAAACTGCGATGCTGGTTGCTGACTAGTTGGTATTCCAGATTCCCGCATGGCTTCCCTTCTTGCTGCACGGGATGTCTCCACGGTTTTCGCGGTTTTTCCGGTTGCCTTCGAAACATCGCCAGTCCTATCCGCCGCCTTTGCTCCATCGACAACTCTATCAGCTGCTTTCAAAGCATCGGTGCCCTTGTCGAGGGCGCGAATGGCTTTGATAGAATGGCCGGCAACGGCAGGGACAATAGGCAGAAAGACCGCGGCGGCATCGAAAACTGTTCCTATTCCATCAACGATGGCACCGCCGACATTCCCTTCTTTAATGTTTGAAACAAAGCTGTGAACATCAGCCACGAGGCTGACAACGTCAAAGGCTGTTTCAAAACAGTTGCCACTTTTGTCGATGCGGGATATCGGATTCCCGGCGCAATAGGCATACGGACTTATTCCGGGATACTTTTCTGCGAGTGGGTCGAGCGAGGCGAAGAGTCCGTTGGTGAAGAGGAGGCGGGCGCTGCTGTCGTACGCGGGTGTGTCAAAGAGCTGGTGCTGCAATTCCTTGCCAGTCCAAAGATAGTCATTTTCCGCGACATTTAGTCCACTTCCGGAGATTAATCCGCCGTACGGCAGGTAATCGGCCTTCATGGAGAGAGTTCCGTCGCCTTTCAGCACTACTCTCGTGCTTCCCAGATGGTCGGTGATGAAGTAGCGTGTTTCTGGCACAAGGCACAACGGTCATTCGGATAGCCCTCCGAACCTTCTCGTCAACGGCATCTTTGGGATGAAAAAGATAAAGCGTGTCCGGGAATTCAAACTCCGGATGAAAGTAGCGTACAATGTCTGATATGTCCACTCCGCGTTCCAGGTGAAACCACACTGCGGAGGCAATCATATGTTCTTTATAAGATGGAATACTCATAGCGTTTTACAACTGTTAGGTTACTGTTTAAGGTGACAATTCTCCCGGACCCCTGTGGGTCCGCGGCAGAAACTTATGGGTGAATTACTAACTCTTGACAGGTATTATAAATATAGATAATTACTACTGCTTACGCAAGAGATAAAGAGTTTTTTTACCCAACAATAAAAACGACGAGTTCGATGCGGCAGCAGAAAGGGATGGCTTCTGCTCAACTCAAAACGAAAACATTAAACGACAATCCCTATGTTATTTTTGCTTGAAGGTCCAGACAGTTGTATGAGATGCCAAGGGCGGAGAGCCCGTCACGTCGCATGAGAGCGATACGAAAGAACCCCCGTACCTGAAATGGGCGTTTTTAGGTACGGGGGGTAGCAATTGAAGCGTGCCGTACGTAAAACAGGATGTTTTAGGTACGAAACAGAAAGTGAGGGCCTTTCCTAAAGCATTAAAAGTAGTTAAACTTCTTACAAATCAGGGAAGCAGAATCTACGAGCATACCTTTTAGAATATAGCATTGTTCTTCTTTTAGTAGAAGAGCATTCTTTAGATAGAATGTGATTATTAATCGTTTCTCTAGAGTACAAAGGTTCAACTGTTAATATGTAATGGGCTTCCCCCTCTATCTTGGGCTTTATAGGGACAGACTCAAGTGAGTCTAATTTTGTCCTATAAACCGTTGAATCATGGTTTTCTGATACTAAAGTAATAAAGTTTGGACCATAAGGATTATTTATAAACCGTTCAGGATCATACCATACTAATTCAACAAGAAACCTGGCTGGCAGAGGATCAAAACGATAGAATTCTACTTCATCAACTCTCTTGTCAAAGACCGTGGTAAAATGATGAATGCTATATAACGAACTCCCCATAGATAATTGATATTCAGCCCTTGAAGTGAATTCTGTTTCGTTAACCGGTGTGTTGGTTAAATCAAGAATATATTGTCTTACATTGTGCGGAAATATGTAAAACAACTTAATCCCTTCTTGATACACTGGATTAGAAACAAATTCGGTAGAATATGACTTGGGCATAACATACAACGCATCATTGTAAACTGCTAATACAGGATCTTTGAGTGATATCGTATCCAAGAAATAACGTGTCCCCAAACAATTCTCTTCAAAATCATTTAGGTAGTGAACAGGCCCAATATATGATTCTTGGCAACTACTTAGTATTACCAGAATTAGTATTTGAATAACACGAGTATGCATATCCCTTGTTAATTATATCATTAATAGTCTGTTGGCTTATTTCTTGTGTTTGTTTTTCCACGCTTCCAGCCATTAATCCAGTCGGTTCATGAACAAACTTTCCATCAGGACCTTTCTCAAGAGCCGCCCCCATACAATGCAACATTTCGTGGAGAATTGTAGTCATTACTCCTAACTGCTTGTTATGAATAGTGACTTTTTTCCCTCCATCGGCATGTCCAAGAATAGAGTTTCCATTTTCATCTTTAGGATAATCGACAGATTCATCAATCACTATGTAATTTGCTCCCGCTTTATAATTTGCGTCTTTATCGGGGCGAAAACTATGTTTAACAGTAATATCAAATGATACTGAATAGGTTTCTCCATCTTGAGTATACTCAAGTCCCTTGATATTATTTAAAAAAATCGCGGCATTATTTATGGCATCAAATGTTTTTATACCATTGTATTTAGCATAATTAACATAAAATGTAGCTGTAATGACCTTTGTATTTTGCGTTGTCTTTATCTGTCTGTCCATCCCATCAGGATCATGGAACAATACCGGATTCCCGGCGCAGTAGGCATACGGACTTATTCCGGGATACTTTTCTGCGAGTGGGTCGGGCGAGGCAAAGAGTCCGTTGGTGAAGAGGAGGCGGGCGCTGCTGTCGTACGCGGGTGTGTCAAAGAGCTGGTGCTGCAATTCCTTGCCAGTCCAAAGATAGTCATTTTCCGCGACATTTAGTCCACTTCCGGAGATTAATCCGCCGTACGGCAGGTAATCGGCCTTCATGGAGAGTGTTCCGTCGCCTTTGAGCACGACTCTCGTGCTTCCCAGATGGTCGGTGATGAAGTATCGAGTCTCGGGCGCAGGGGTATCCGGGTCGTTTTCGTCGTAGCACCAGATCCGCCCTCCTGCAGCCTCGCTGCTCTCAATGAAGGCGTCACCCAGCTCGACACGATACCGGAACGGTCCGGCATACTTGAAGCCATAGTCTTCGTAACCTATGGCCGACACCTTGGTGCCGTCGGCAAGATACCTGTAGTCCAGATAATCATCGCTGTCTGGTACTATCTAAGATAGTAGTGGGCAAGCATGAGAGAGAGGGTGTATTCCTTAGTATAGTCTAAGAAAACGCCCTCTCTCAACATAATACTAAATAGTTCAATTTATTGCCTTATCAAAAATAAGTCATCATCCTTATAAGATAATTTCGAGCGCACCACTTTTACAATAGGTTTTTCTCTAATAATGTGTAAGTATTCTCTCTGGCCTTCTTGACTCGAGATACTCAGAAGAGGTTTTTTGTTTTGTAAATAATACCAGCATTCTTCATGCACAACCTTTCCTTTATTAGTGAAAACAACAACAAAATAAGCTAAATCAGAACTTTTCTTTAAACGGGCTCCGATTGTTTCTTCTATCTCAGTATCTGTATAATAACCGTCAAAAAGGTAAGCATCCTTCCAAAAGAAAGGCAAGTCAGAGAGATTAACATAGTATTCTTTTGATGAAGAACTATTTGTGATTGTATCCACAAAAACACTCCTTTGACAACTACTAATCAAAACACACGTAACAATCAAAAAAATTTGTGTTTTATTCTGAAATAGAGAATCCATTATTATCTAAATTAAGAAACAATAAAGTAAGTTGTTTTGTTTTATCGTCCGATAATTTGGTTTTATTAATAACCCAAGTGCCTTCGGAAGTTTGACTTGCTGTGTAAAGGCCATTATCATTGTAATAATATAACACTTTCAACGCTATTGACAGCATTCCATAAGAGGGATCCAAAGATTCACCAATAGCTCTTCCGATTTGATTATTCATTAAGTCAACGGATTTGTCTGCTTCGTCAATTGAAGAATAAGTCAAATTATTAAAATCCACATTCTTGGGATCTATCTCATGTGCATCCCCGATTTGCTTTGCGATTTTAGCATTGTATCTTGATGTGATTGTCGCTTGCCAAAGCGTATGCCTAAAGGCGCCAGCCTCACTTCCTCTTTCCTCTTGCTCTTTAGGCCGAGATCCATATAATACTTCTCCTGTGGCTGCAAACCGTGTACTGTTTGTGCTAATATTTGTTTTGTTATGGGACACTTTTCCAACCTTTAGAGCAATAATAGGATGATGTAGTCCAAATAATATAGTCTCTTTATCACCAATCTCTTTCCCCTCCGGATCCACTAGATTCACCGGATTCCCGGCGCAGTAGGCATACGGGCTGACGCCCGGATACTTTTCTGCGAGTGGGTCGAGCGAGGCGAAGAGTCCGTTGGTGAAGAGGAGGCGGGCGCTGCTGTCGTACGCGGGTGTGTCAAAGAGCTGGTGCTGCAATTCCTTGCCAG
>CAMJHF010000010.1 GCA_946405435.1 uncultured Bacteroidales bacterium | reverse complement strand
CTTCCATCATGCCCGGCAAGGTCAACCCTGTCATCCCCGAGGTGACCAACCAGGTGTGTTTCAAGGTGATAGGCAACGACACCACGGTGGCTTTCGCCGCCGAGGCCGGCCAGCTTCAGCTCAACGTCATGGAGCCTGTGATTGCCGAGTCGGTGCTGGAGAGCGTCACCTGGCTTCGCAACGCGATCGACACCCTCCGCACCCGCTGCATCGAGGGCATCACAATCAATGCCGAGCACTGCTATAAGATGGTCAAGAACTCCATCGGCATAGTCACGGCCCTCAATCCTTACATCGGCTACAAGGCGTCGACCAAAGTGGCCAAGGAGGCCCTTCAGACCGGCGGCAGCGTCTACGACCTGGTGCTCGAGCACGGGCTCATGACCAAGGACAAGCTGGACGAGGCCCTTGATCCCGCCGCAATGACCAGCTCGCACGAGTTCATCAAGTAACGGACGAAAAGAATAATCGCCTCTGAACGAAGTGAAGAATCTTATTAGTCGGCTTCTTGCGTTTTACGGCTAGAAGAAGTAGCAAATGTCCAGCGAAGCCTTCAGGCCGGTCACAATCGGGAGGTAGTCTCCCTCGACCGTGAAGGAAGACATTGGCATGCTTGTATCCATGATCACAAAGTTGATGCGCGGCTGGACTATAAGGCGTCCGGGCCCCAGGTCTTTGTAGAAAGAATGAGCATAGAGCAGGCCAAAATCCCATCCGAAGTTATAACCGGTCCTGCTGGAATTCACTGGTATGTCGTAGAAGCGGTTCTCTTTCTTGGTGTCAATCAGGTACAAGCCGGCATAGGGTATAGGTAAGAAGAGGGCAAATGGTCCGAGACTATTGGCCAGAACGTAGTTTAGACCCGATGGCTCTTGACCATAGGCAAGGTTCCACAAGTCATAGTCGGCCGCGGCCTCTATAAGGCCCTTGATCCCCACCATGCTGATTTTGCGCCTTGCATAATAAGTTGTCAGATAGGGATTGTCAAAATCGTGGAAAACGTAGGCGGTTTCGTTGTAACCCATACCTACAAGAATACGGAGGTCAAGCTCGCGGTAGCTCATTTTATTGGTGTTGCCCCAGGCATAAGTTCCTGTGGGGAAGTACCATAAGGCCATGCCGTCTATCCCTGCCAAGGCGTGGAGATTATAAAAATTGATATGGGTGAGAAAGTAGCGCCCGGCAAAGCTTTCGCCGCCCCATGTGGTAGAATTAATGTTATATGCAAAGGTCAGCGTCGCTATGGGGAGACCAATGTCCAGCTTGAAGTTGAACTTGGTCTGAGGCTTGGTGTAGCCGAATTCCTTTAAACTGGTATCGGTGGAAATAGGAAACAGGACTTCGCCCTTGGCGTGAACGCCGACTCTTATCATCTGCAGCAAATCCTTAGGGCCCTTGATGCCCTTGAGCCAGCCAAAGGGGTTGGCGGCGGGGACAGGAGAGAAGAACTCTGAGTTTGATATTGTGAAGAGGTCGGCCGCTGGGGCGGCAGGATTGTCGGTGGTGACAGACTTTGACGGAGAGTCATTGTCTCCGGAGGAATAAGCATCCCAAGGGTAGAGCAGGCAAAGGCACAGCGTGAGGAGAATATATTTTGTTTTCATGGCCTTGAACTATTTTGTGGTGAAACTCTTTTCAAGGCTGTAGTAAGTACTGCCTGCAGAGTCGATGCAAAATCCTCTGACATAATAAGTTGTGCCGGGAGATAGATACTCCAGCACCATTTCGAACTGTTTGTCCTGTGAGGCAGATGGGAAAGGTGTCATTACAGAGGAATGAGGCTCGTCCGAAAGAGCGATCCCGCGGGAGACTACAGTCTCATCGGTTAGAATTGTAACCGGAATAGTGGCCTCGCTCGAAGTGATGTCTTTGGGTGAGTTTATCCGAACTTTTAAATCGAACACTCTTTCATCTTCGTACATATTGTCGAACATGAAAGTGTCTTTGCACGAGGTTGCGCAGAAGGCCGCAAACAGAAGCGTTAGAATAGTTTTTTTCATAAGGGTTGACAAATAGGTCCAACAAAGATAGCAATTATTTGTATAATAGCCATTTAATTGTTATATTTGTAGGCTGTTGATAACACTGTAACCACAGCGCAGAAACCACATATGAAACACTGCAAAACACTTTTTGTCGCCGCGGCGCTGTCTGCCGTAGCAACAGTCGGCATCGTCACCTCGTGTAACCCCGCCCCCGAGGGCTCGGACCCTCGCGTGGAGAAGCTCCTCCGCAAGATGACTCTCGAGGAGAAAGTCGGCCAGACGGTGCTGTTCACCAGCGACTGGACCGTCACGGGGCCCAGCATGCGCCAAGGCTACATCGACGATATACGTTCGGGCCGCTGCGGCAATATATTCAATGCATACACGGCCGATTACACCCGCAAGCTCCAGGAGATTGCAGTGAACGAGACGCGCCTTGGCATCCCGCTGCTCTTCGGCTACGACGTCATCCACGGCTTCCGCACCATATTCCCCATCAACCTCGGCATGGCCTGCACCTGGGACATGGACGCCATCACCCGCAGCGCGCAGATCGCCGCCCGCGAGGCTTCCGCCGCCGGTCTTCACTGGACCTATTCGCCGATGTGCGACATCTGCGTGGAACCCCGCTGGGGCCGCATCTCCGAGGGAGCCGGCGAGGACCCGTACCTCGGCAGCGCCATTGCCGCCGCCATGACAAAGGGCTACCAGGGCTCCGACCTCTCGGCCGACAACACCCTGCTGGCCTGCGTCAAGCACTATGCCGCATACGGCGCCCCCCAGGCCGGCCGCGACTACAACACCGTGGACATGTCCGAGCGCTGGCTCAGGGAGTTCTACCTTCCGCCCTACAAGGCTGCGGTGGATGCCGGAGCGCTGAGCGTGATGGCTTCTTTCAACGAGCTTGACGGCGTGCCCGCCACCGCCAACGCCCACCTGTTGCAGGACATCCTGCGCGACGAGTGGGGCTTCCGCGGCTTCGTGGTCACGGACTACACCGGCATCAACGAGATGGTGTGCCACGGTTACGCTGCCGACGAGAAGGACGCCGGCCGCCTGGCCATGAACGCCGGCATCGACATGGACATGCAGAGCGCCGCCTACTTCAACTACCTGGTGGACCAGGTGCGCAGCGGCGAAGTCAAGGAGAGCACCCTGGACGAGGCCGTGCGCCGCATCCTCAATGTCAAGGCCGCCCTGGGCCTGTTCGACGACCCCTACAGGTACTGCTCGCCCGAGCGTGAGGCCTCGCAGACCCTGACTGCACAGAACAAGGCGGAAGCCCGTTCCATAGCCGCACAGAGCATGGTCCTGCTCAAGAACGACGGCGTGCTGCCCCTCCGCAAGGGAGCGCGTACGGCGGTGATCGGCGCCCTGGCGGCGTCCAAGGACGACCTTCTGGGCTCCTGGAGGGGCGCCGGCGAGGTGCAGGCAGTCCCCGCCACCATTGCCGACGCCATACGCGAAGTCACCCCCGCCGTGTACGCCGAGGGCTGCAAGGAGACGGGCGATGACCGCAGCGGCTTCGGCGCCGCCCTTGCGGCGGCCCGCAGCGCCGACCAGATCGTGCTGGTCATAGGCGAAGACTGCCAGTGGACAGGCGAGGCCGCCAGCCGCACAAGCATCAATATTCCCGGAGTGCAGAGCGAACTGCTCGAAAAGCTCGCCGCCACGGGCAAGCCCCTTGCCGTCGTGCTGCTCAACGGCCGTCCGCTCGACCTTAGTGCCGTATCCGCCGCGGCAGGAGCCCTTCTGGAGGCCTGGTACCCCGGCACCATGGGCGGATATGCAGTGGCCGATGTGCTCTTCGGCGACGTGAACCCCTCCGGCAAGCTCTGCGTCACCTTCCCCCGCAACCTCGGGCAGGTGCCCATTTATCACTATGCCAAGAATACCGGCAGACCCTACGTGCATCCCGAGGCCAAATACGAGTCGCGCTATCTGGACTGTCCCAACGAGCCGCTGTACGCCTTCGGCCACGGCCTGAGCTACACTACGTTCAGCTATTCCGACATTACTCTGTCGGCGGCGTCCTTCGGCGCTGGCGATACGCTGCAGGCGAGCGTCACCGTCACCAACACAGGCGGGCGTACTGGCACCGAGACCGTCCAGATGTACATCCGTGACCTGGTGGGCAGCGTAACCCGCCCCGTGCGGCAGCTCAAGGGCTTCGAGAGGGTGACATTGGCTCCCGGCGAGTCAAAGCAGCTTACGTTTGACATCAACCCCGAAACCATTTCCTTCTGGCGCGCCGACATGACGTGGGGACCCGAAGCCGGCGGCTTCAAAGTCTTCATCGGCGGAAGTTCAGACAATGTGAAGGAAGCCGAGTTCAGCTATGAATAAGATACCTTTTGCAGCCATCCTGCTGGCTCTGACGCTGATCTCCTGCGGTCCAAGGCCCAAGGCGCATCTTTCCGACGAGGCCCTGTTGGATACCGTCGAGAGATATACCATCAAATACTTTACCGACTTTGCCGACCCCGCCACCGGCCTTGCCCGCGAGCGTAACAACGACCGGAACGGCAACATCGTCACCATAGGCGGCTCGGGCTTCGGCATGATGGCCGTGATTGCCGGCGCCGAACGTGACTATTATCCCATGACGGAAGGAATTAGCCGCGTGGGCAAGATGGTAGAGAGTCTCGAGAGGCTTGAGCGCTTCCATGGAGCCTGGGCCCACTGGTACGACGCCGACACCGGCAAACCATTCAGCTTCAGTCAGTTCGATGATGGAGGCGACCTTGTGGAGACAGCCTTTATGGTGCAGGGCCTGCTCACGGCCCGCCAGTGGCTCAAAGACAAGGACTCAGATCTTTCGGAGCGCTGCGACAGGCTTTGGAAAGATGTCGAGTGGGACTGGTACACCCGCGGCACCGATTCCCTGTACTGGCACTGGTCCAAAAATTACGGCTGGAAGATGAACCACCGCATCAAAGGCTACGATGAGACCCTCATCACCTACGTGCTGGCTGCATCTTCGCCCACGCATCCCATACGTCCCGAGGTGTACGAGGCCTGTTACAAGAAGTCCGACTATTACTACAACGGCAAGGAGTACTACGGCATCAAGCTTCCTCTGGGCATGGAGCTGGGCGGCCCGTTGTTCTTCTGTCATTATTCCTTCCTGGGCCTGGATCCGAGGATTCTCCGTGACGAGTACACGGACTACTTCGAGCGCAACAAGGCCCATACCCTCATACACCGTGCCTATGCCATAGACAATCCCAAGGGACACAAGGGCTACGGCGCTGATCTTTGGGGCTTTACATCTTCCGACGACCCGGACGTGGGCTACAGCTCCCACCATCCCGGCACCGACGCCGACAACGGCACCGTGTCGCCGACTGCGGCCATCAGTTCCATAGTTTATACCCCCGAGGGATCGATGCAGGTCATCCGCAATCTGTACTACAATACCGAAATGTTCGGCCCCTATGGCTTCTACGATGCATATAACCCCTCGCGCGAGCCGGCGGTCATTGACCACTACCTTGCCATAGACCAAGGCCCGGAAGCCGTGATGATAGAGAATTACCGCACCGGCCTTCTGTGGAATCTTTTCATGACTTCCCCAGAGATTGCTCCCGGCCTGGAGAAACTCGGATTCCGTTCAGAATAAATACATTATATTTAATATGAAGAAATTACTAATCATTATCGGCACTCTGCTCACGGGTTTTGCGGCGTACGCCCAAGGCTATCAGGTCAAGGGCATTGTGCAGGACGAGCTTGGCCCGGTGATCGGCGCCACCGTCATCGAGGCCGGCACCATGAACGGCACCTCCACTGGCCTGGACGGGGACTATATCCTCACGGTCTCCAGCCCCGACGCCATGGTTGAGGTAAGCTGCATGGGCTACGCCACCCGGAGCTTCAAAGCCTCCGAACTGCCGGCTACAATCAACCTTTCCGAAGATGAAACCTTCCTTGAGGAGGTGGTGGTAGTGGGTTACGGCACCCAGAAGGCCAAAGACCTCACCGCCCCCATCGTCAATGTCAAGGGTGAGGAGCTTGCCAAACAGGCCACGGCCAACCCGATGGCCGCCCTCCAGGGCATGGTCAGCGGTGTGCAGATTACCCAGAGCGGCGCTCCGGGAGCAGGCCCTTCGGTCAAAATCCGCGGCGTGGGATCCATCGGCGACTATGCTACTCCCCTTTATGTGGTGGACGGAGCCTTCATGGACAACATCGACTTCCTTTCCAGTTCGGACATCGAGTCGCTGACAGTGCTCAAGGACGCTTCCGCAGCGGCCATCTACGGTGTGCGCGCAGCCAACGGCGTCATCCTGGTCACCACCAAGAAGGGCGCGACCGGCAAGGTGCGCGTGGCCTACGACGGTTATGCCGGCGTCCAGGTCCCCACCAACATCATGAAGCTTGCCAACACCGAGCAGTACGTAGAGTTGTACAACCTGGCGTTTGCAGGCTCCACCGGATTCACGCCCAAGAATGCTTCTGACTACAGCCACGACACCGACTGGTACGCCACCCTGGTGCATCCCGCTTTTACCCATTCCCACTCCCTGGACCTCTCCGGGGGCACGGAGAAGACCAATTACAGCGTGGGTCTGAGCTACTTCTGGCAGGACGGCATCATGAACTACACCAAGAACGACTACGGGCGCCTGAATTTCCGCGCACGCCTGGACCAGACCATGACTGACTGGCTCAAGGTGGGATTCAACACCGTGGTTTCCAAGTGGAACGCCAACAACGCCAATTCCGAAGTCTATTACCAGGCATTCGTCAATCCCCCCGTATATCCGGTGTACAACGAGTCCAACGCCGCCGCATATCCCGAGCCCTTCGACTCTCCCCAGCGCTACGGATACGCCAACGCCTACGGCAACCCTGCAGCCAGCGCCTTCTACAACCGCAATTGGAGCGACGGCCTCAAGACTGTGTTCAGTGCCTACGCCGAGGCCACCATCATACCGGAAAAGCTGAAGTTCAAGACATCCTATAACCTCGACTTCAACTTCTCCGACGGCAAGGCCTACACTCCCGAGCACTTCGTGGGTGGCTCGCAGGGAACCAGCATCTCAAGTCTTGGCAAGACCTTCAGCTACGGCACCTACCATATTCTGGACAACACCCTGACCTACAGCGACACCGTGGGAGACCATTCCTTCACGGCCATGCTCGGACAGTCCACGCGCATGCAGTACAACGCGTGGCTCAAGGGCACCGTGAGCAGCGTCCCCGACTTCGACCTGCAGTCGCTCTATCTGACCAACGGTTCCTACAAGAACCAGCAGGCCACCGACGGCGGATCCCGCTACAACGGCTTGTCGTTCTTCACCCGCGGCACCTACAACTACAAGGGCAAGTACCTGGCGACCGTCACGCTGCGTGCCGACGGCAGCTCCAAGTATCAGCAGAAATGGGGCATCTTCCCTTCAATAGGTATCGGCTGGAACATCTCCGACGAGCCTTGGATGAAGAATTCACCCTTCGACTTCCTCAAGCTGCGCGCCAGCTGGGGCATGCTGGGCAACGACAACGTGCCTGCTAACGATGTGAGCATCGTGGGTACCACAGGAATAGCCAGTTCCGCCGTGTTTGGCAACACCGTGGTTGACGGCATAGGGGCTCAGACGGTCTATCAGAACTACCTTCGCTGGGAGGTGGTGACCGAGGCCAACCTGGGTGCCGACTTTGCCTTGCTGGGCAGCCGCCTGAACGGTGAAATCGACCTTTACCACCGCGTCACCGACAGGGTGGTTTTCTACGCTCCCATAGCTACCGGCGGCGGTGTGGCCACCCTTCTCGCCAACAACGGCAAGGTGCTCAACGCCGGCGTGGAGCTCTCTCTGAATTGGGCCGATTCCATCTCCGAAAGCTTCTACTACAACGTGGGATTCAACGCCACGTTCAACTACAACAGCGTGCTTGCGCTGGAAGGCCGCGACAATATCCCCGGAGCCAAGGTAAATGGTGTCTATTCAACTCTCACGCAGGTAGGATATCCCATCGGCGCTTTCTGGGGATACAAAGTGGACGGCATCTACCAGGACGAATATGAAGCCCTGCTGAGCGACGTCACCCAGACTACTGCCGCAGTCGGATACTTCAAGTACCACGACACCGTCGCCGACGGTGTCATAAAGGAAGAAGACCGCACCTATCTTGGCTCGCCGCTTCCCTGGCTCATGCTGGGACTGAACCTGGGCGCAGAGTGGAAAGGTTTCGACTTCTCCATGGTCCTCAGCGCCAACATCGGCAACAAGATTTTCAACGCCAAGCGCATCAACAAGCAGGTGTTCCCCGACGGCAACTACGACCTCGCCTTCTACAAGAATGCCTGGAGGGTGGATGCTCCAAGTCGTACCTACCCTTCGCCCAAAGCCCTCACCGAGAGCCTGATGGCCCAGAGCAACAGCTTCTTCGTTGAGGACGGCTCGGCCCTCCGGATCCAGAACGTCCAGCTGGGCTACACCTTCAAGAACGTGTTCGGGGCCGGACGCATCCGCGCCTATCTCTCCGCCCAGAGGCCTCTGAGCCTCTTTGGCTACAACGGCTTTACCACGGAAATCGGAGGTTCGCCCACAGAGTCGGGCATCGACGGTTCTTCCGTGTATCCCATGCAGGCAATCTACACCGCCGGTCTCAACATCAATTTTTAGGGTATGAAAAAGAGTTTGATTATCATGGCCTTTGCGGCCGCGCTGCTGCTGAGCGGCTGTGCAGACTTCCTGAACATCCGCACCGAGGCCACCCTGCCCACGACAGGGCTTGACTATACCAAGACAGAGAATATCTTCCTTCCCGTGAGCGCCGCATACGCAAGCATGCGCATGGGCGAGGGAGAAGCATATAACTACGTGGCTGTCATGGAGATAGCTTCCGACGACGCAGACAAGGGCAGCTCCCCCGACGACGGCATCGCCATTTCGGGCGCGATAGACAACTTCACGGTGGATCCCACCAACACTGCCGTGGCCGACATCTGGAGGTACTTCTACGACGTGGCCTCCGCCGCCAACTATGCGCTGGAGTCAATGGACAAGTTCGCAGAGGCACTCACCGCCGAGGAAGCGCTTGCCCAGGTCCGCGAATGCCGCGGAGAGGCCCGCGTCATACGGGCATGGGCTTACTTCAACCTGGCCAGGATTTTCGGAACCGTGCCTCTGGTGGACAAGACCATGACTTCCGAGGAACTTGCCGCCATGAAGGCCTCTCCCGAACAAGAAGTGTACAAGTTCGTCTGCACCGACCTGGACGAGGCCATCAAGGTGCTCCCGGGCGAATGGGACGGCTATCCCGGACGCTATACCTGCTGGACTGCGCGTGCGCTCAAATCCAGGGTCGCTCTGTACATGGAAGACTGGAAAGAGGCTGCAGCTCAGGCCGACGCCGTCATCTCCAGCGGGCTCTTCTCTCTGCTGCCATCGTTCAGGAACGTGTTCCTTCCCGCAGGGGAGAACAGCTCCGAGATTCTTATGTCGCTGCAGAGTTCCACCCTGGGCCAGAGCACGGGCGACGCCCCCATGTGCTACTACGCCTTCATCCAGGGACCCCGCAACAACAGTTCCTCCAACATGCAGGGCTGGGGATTCAAGGTGCCCAGCCAGAAGCTGGTCGACTTCCTTGATGCCCGCGGCGATGTGGCCCGAAAGGCCGCAACCATCCTGGAGCGCGGAACCAAGACGCCCGAGGGCGACGAAATCGCTGACATCTGCGCCAACCCCTATTACAACGGCAAGGTCTATACTCCCTCGCGCTACAACAAGTGGTCCTTCAATGCCTACGGTCGCGACTATGACATAAGGCTGCTGCGCTACTCGGAGGTGCTGCTCAATTACGCCGAGGCGCTCAAGGAAGGCGCTCCCGTCGGAAGTCTTACCGCCGACGAGGCTCTCTCGCTGGTGCGCGAACGCGCCGGACTCAAGCCCGTCGAAGCCACTCTGGAGACCGTCCGCGAAGAGCGTCACGCCGAGCTTGCCATGGAAGACTGCCGTTTCTTCGACCTGGTCCGCTGGGGGCAGGCCGCTGAGGTTCTGGGACCCCTTGGATTCAAGGCCGGCAAGAATGAGCACTTCCCCATTCCTTCCGCAGAACGGCAGCTCAACCCCAATTTGCCTCAGAGTCCGGGATATACGTATTAGTATTAAAGCAAGATTTACTATATTTGCTCACTTTATAGAAAACATCAACCAATTTTATTAAAAATGAAAAAATCTATCTTTTTTGCAGCATGCGCAGTAATTGCAGCCGCTGTTTCTTCATGCAATCCTATTTCCAATGACCCTCCTGCATCCCAGAGCGCTGTTACCACCGCCAAGGACAATCTCGTTCTCCATATCGGATTTGAACCCACGATTGACAAACTTCCCGCAGGTATCTCCGAAGGCGAAGCTTTTGGCGAAGGCTCTTTGCTGGGAGACGGTTTCTATGGTTTTGGGTACAGCAACAAATCCGGCGACAATACCAAGCAGGCATACATGTCCTATAAGCTCGCCGCAGGCAACCCCTTCACCAGCCTCGAGAGCATGACCATCACCTGCTGGGTGAAACTTCCCGCAGGCAAGCCTGCCAAGGGCGCCCTCCTTTCTTTCAACGGCACCGGCGTTGAGGCAGTATGGCCTTCCTTCGTGTATCTGTTCGACAACTCCGGTGTCAATGCCGATACCGGTCAGGAGGAGCAGGATTTCAACGGTCGCATCGACTTCCTCTCCGTTGAAGGCAAGCCCGCAATGTGGCCCAACGTCCGCAGTGCCGAGTACGCCAGAAAGGACACCTGGTTCCAGATTGCACGTACCTACAACGCCGCCGACGGCAAGTGGGCTAACTTCGTGAACGGTGTCATTGTCAATGAAGGCGAATTCCTTCCCGACGGCAAGGTGGCCGGCGGCATCAAGGCTGCATTTGCATCCGATTGCGACAGGCTCTACATTGGCGGATGGGCCTCAAAGATCGAGGGTAAGGCAGCCGACGAGTGGCTCAACTACTTCCCCGGTGCCATCGACGAGCTGCGCGTCTTCAACAAGGCTCTCAGCGAGGCCGAGGTTCTCTCCCTCTACAAAGAGGAGCTCAAGGTTTCCCTTGAAGCCAAGAAATAACATTTGATTTTCGGTGGCGGGAAAGTGATGTTTCCCGCCACTGCCATGTATAATCCTGCACTCAAATCCTTTCGGGCTCTTCAGGTACTTCTGCTGAGCCTTTGTTTCGCCTGCACTCCCGCTGAGCAGGAACTGCCCAAGGTTATGGCCGTGTCCGTGAGCGTGAATGGCCGGAGAGCCGACAACGGCTCCGTGGGTGATATCCCGGCCGACGGCGCCAGCATCGAGGTGGAATTCACCTCGGAAGTGAATCTGGAGGCCGGTGAGGGCCAGGTCGTCTTTTCCGGCGGGGAAGTCAGGGCCGCCTACGGAAGGGACAAATCGGTTGTCGTTTTCACGCCCGTTTCCCGCCTCGACGACTTCCGGCGCTATGTCTTTACACTTCCCGCCGGGGAGCACTTCGGGGTAAATCTTCTGGAGCAGGCAAGTGCCGTGTTCTCAACACAGTACGACCAGTCCGACAAGTTTGAGCGCATCCCTGACGATGAACTCCTGACGCTTGTCCAGCGACAGACCTTCAAGTATTTTTGGGACTATGCGCACCCGGTGAGCGGGCTTGCGCGCGAGCGGCTGGGCTCCGGCGAGACGGTTACCACCGGAGGCTCAGGATTCGGCATAATGTGCCTTCCCGTGGGCGTGGAGAGGGGATTCGTCACCCGCGCCGAGGCTGCCGACAGACTGCGCACCATAGTGCAGTTCCTGGGCGGCAAGGCACAGCGCTTCCACGGCGTCTATTCCCACTGGCTCAACGGCACCACCGGGGCGGTGATTCCCTTCAGCACCAACGACAACGGTGCCGACCTTGTGGAGACGGCGTTCCTTATAGAGGGCCTGCTGGCCGCCGCCGGCTACTGCGACAAGCCCGAGGAGGCCGACATCCGAAGCGGCATAGACGAAATATGGCGCGCTGTGGAGTGGGACTGGTTTACCCGCGGCGGACAGAACGTGCTCTACTGGCACTGGTCGCCTGATAAGGACTGGGCCATGAACATGCATGTCAGCGGCTGGAACGAGGCCCTGATGGTTTACTGGCTTGCCCTGCGCTCGCCCACTCATCCCGTGAGTGCGGAAGTGTTCCGCAGCGGCTGGGCCCGTGGCGGCGGCATCCTGAACGGCCGCAAATTCTATGACATTACGCTCCCTGCCGGCTCCGATTATGGCGGCCCCATGTTCTTTGCCCATTATTCTTTCATGGGACTCAACCCTATGGGCAACGGAGATGAATTCGTGACTTCGTACTGGGAGCAGAATGTGGCGCACGCCAAGATAAACCATGCCTACTGCGCCGCCAATCCCAAGAAGCACGCAGGCTACAGCGCCTGGTGCTGGGGTCTCACGGCCAGCGACATTCCAGACGGGTATGCCGCCAGCTCGCCCACCAGCGACAAGGGTGTCATAGCTCCCACGGCGGCCCTGGCATCGATGCCATACACGCCCACGGAGAGCATGGATGCCCTACGCACCTTCTACTATGTGTACGGTGACCGCCTGTGGGGCGAATACGGCTTCTACGACGCCTTCAGCCTGGACGCCGCATGGTTTGCCAAATCTTGTATCGCCATAGACCAGGGGCCGATAGTGGTGATGATAGAGAACTACCGCACCAGCCTTCTGTGGGACTGCTTTGCAAAGTATTTCAGCCTATGAATCCGCCGTTGTTCGACATGGCGCGCCCGCCTATACGCACGCGCTGGTTCCTGCGTCCTCTGACCTTCCTTTTGAGCCTGCACGATGTACTTGTGCATAAGGTCAGAATCAATTATCAGGGCACCAGGGACCTGAAGCCGCCGTATCTGCTGCTCAGCAACCACAATGCCTTCATGGACTTCAAGGTGCTCACCAAGGCCATTTATCCCCAGCGGGCCAACTATGTGGTGGCGATCGACGGGTTTATAGGCCGTGAGTGGCTCCTGCGCAACGTGGGCTGCATCTGCAAGCGGAAATTCACCAGCGACCTTACCATGGTAAGGCACCTGCGGCGGGTAATCGAAAACGGCGACGTGGCGGTGGTGTATCCCGAGGCGCGCTATTCCCTCTGCGGGACCACTGCAGTCCTTCCGAAATCGCTCGGCAAGCTTTGCCGGCTGCTGGACGTGCCCGTTGCCGTGCTCATCTGCCATGGGCATCACGTAAATTCTCCGTTCTGGAACCTTGAATCCCGCGGCATCAAGCCCACCGAGGCCGACTTTCGGCTGCTCTTTACGCCCGAAGACTTGCGAGCGCTGCCCTTGGACGATATAAATTCCCGCCTTGTGCAGGCTTTTCAGTACGACGACTTCGCCTGGCTGCGCGATAAGGGCCTTCAAATGCATTTCGACAAGCGGGCGGAGGGTCTGCACAGGGTGCTGTACCAGTGTCCGGCATGCGGTACCGAGTTCGAAATGGACAGCAATGGTAATGACCTCTTCTGCACTCACTGCGGCAAGCGCTGGACCATGCTGCCCAATGGTGTGCTGCAGGCGCAGGACGGAGCTGCGACCGAATTTCCGCACGTGCCGGACTGGTATGAGTGGGAGAGGGCGCAGGTGCGGGCCGAAGTAGAGGCCGGCACGTACGACAGCGGCGAATTGCCAGTGGATGTGAGGTCCCTTCCCAATGCCAAGCGCTTCATAGCCCTGGGCAGCGGCACCATGCGGCACGACATGAACGGATTCAAGGTCCATGTAAAGAGCCTGCTGGGCAATGAATATGAGATGGATCTGCCTGTGCCGTCGCTCTACTCTGTGCACATCGAGTACAATTACCTGGGTAAATGGGGCGATTGCGTGGATCTCAACACGCTCACGGACACCTGGTATACCTATCCCAAGGGAAAGCGCTTCTCGGTGACCAAAATGGCCCTTGCAACGGAAGAACTCTACTTCGCCTATCGCCGCAGGATAGGCAAACCATGCAAACCCGGACTGGCTTAGGATACTTGTTCGTGCCGGCAGTGATTGGAGCCTACTCGCTGTGCTCCTTGGCAGCCATCCACACCTTGGGCGTGACGCCCGTGACTTTCTTGAAGATTGTGTTGAACGACGAAGCGCTCAGGAATCCGCTTTGCCTGGCGATTTCTTCCTGTTTTGCGTTGCCGTGCTCCATCATGTACTGCTCCGCGAAGTCTACCCTCAGGATGTTGATCAGTTCGGGGAATCCCATGCCGAAGTTGTTGTTGACCATCTTTGAGATGTAGAACTTATTGGTGCCCAAGCGCTCGGCTACGTCTTCCAGGGTAAGGCGCGGCTGCAGGAAAGGCATTTCCTCACGTATCAGCTTCTGGAAGCGGTCAAGAATTTTGTCTGTGCCTTGGTCGTCGGAAGGCGCGAATAATTTTTCTGCCGCTGCCGGACGCTTGGTGTATTCAGGCTCCGGGCGGTTTTGGATGGTTGGCAGGCTGTCGTTCAGTTTTCCTTGCAGTTTTGTCTTGGTCTCGGCGTCCGCGTCCTGAAGGAGGCTGTTCATCATCACATCTACCACTATCGATTTGTTTTCCGGCGAGTAATTGTAGCGCATGGCGTATTTCATTTCCCTAAGGCTTATTGTCCGCCGGGAGGCAAACAGGGCGGTGTAGGAGAATCCGATTATGCATATAGTCATGATCAGCGAGAACACGAGCATGGCTACGGGGTAGTCTGTGAGAACGTCGCGGAAAATAGCGAACTTTGCTATAATCACAAGCAGGGCCGGCACTATGAACAGCGTGTGCAATCCAGTCAGCTTTATGCTCCCGCCCTTGAAGAAAAAGCTCCAGAGTCTTCTGAGGCTGAACTTGTCCCTGATGGCGAGAACAACCAGATATGCGGCAAGCCAGATCGCCTCTATGGCCATGACGATACGGAAGACGATAGTGGACACAATAAAATATAAGTACAGGGGGGTATGGATGTTCTCCGAGGCTGCAGAGTAGCCGTGTTCGTAGAGATTCTGCATGAAGGCTTCCACGGCGGGCTCGCCTGCAAGGATGTACAATATACCCGATGCGCCGAACAGCGTGGCCGGCACGATGAGCCATAGCATCTCGAGGGGGTGTTCCTTTCGTCCGATGCGGCGCGATCGCCTGTAGTACATGATTACCAGCGGAACTATGCTTGGAGCCGTGAACTGGGCCATCTGTGTGGCCCGAACGAGGACGATATGGGGCACTCTTGTGGCGGCGTAGCAGCTGTCGGTGAAAAGAAACGCACCGAACATCAGCAAAAGCCACATCAGCGGGGTGTAAGACTTGACCCTGAACGCCAGCATCGTGTGCGAGATCATCGCGAAGAAGCAGGCGAAGAGAGGAATGAAAACGACTATAGTTCTTACCACGATTTTCGGCGGTTTGTTGATAACTTGTTAAAAAATATCGGTGGTATACCAGTTTTTGCGGTAAATATAGGGCTTAAAAGTTAAGAATCCAAAATAATTGCTGAAAATTGACAAAAATTATTTTGAGATTTTTTGGTAGAGAAATTATTTTGGATTATTTTTGTATGTTTTTCATGCGCGAGCAGGCCGCAAACATTACATAAGCGGCAATATAAGAAGCAAATACATAAAACATCATACAATGAAACAGTTGAAGAAAAAAGTTCGGTATGTGAGTCCCCGCATCACGGGGACAAGCGCCCAGCTGTTGAGTCTCCTTTGCAGCTCAGTACGCTTCAATATCCAGGTGAGTCCCCTGGAGAACATGAACGATCCGGACAATGCAACAGGAAATTACAACGGAGAGTCCTTCTATTTTGAATCTTAACCATCAGAAGAAAGAACCATGAAAAGATATTACATCATATCAGCTGTGGTCCTGGCGATGGCTATGACCGCATGTCAGAAAGAGAGAGGTTTCAGCGAACTTCCTCCCGTACCGGAGAACGGAATCGCGTTCACGGTAAACAACACATTCACCAAGGCCGGCGTCCAGGGCGAAGCCGTCGCAGCCAGCAGCGGAGTGGAAATCAAGATAGACAAGCCCGTGAACGGCGAGGTCCTCGCCTTCGAGGAGACCATCGAGGAGCTGAATCCAATTCCCGCGACCAAAGGCTCCCCCGCCTACACATCCAATGTGGGCACGCTGTATCCCAGCATGGGCGTATATGTAGAAGGTCAGGGCGATGCCGACTTCACCGTGATGGAGTCCGCAATGGAGTACGACCACGACAAGAACGACGCCTCCAAGGGCCTCGGCTGGCGTTATCAGCACGTCTACCCGGGTAAGGCCCCCTGGCCGGACAAGACCACTCCGGTCGACTTCTATCTGAGCATGCCCGCCGGCGCCACTGGCGTGACATTCACCAGCAGGGCTGACAAGCAGATCACGTTCAACTACACCTCCCCCAGCACCGGCGCGGCGCAGCAGGACATCCTCTTCGGCCAGACCTCCATAAGCAAGGAGACACATGACGGCTACCTTCCCAACGGTGCCCCCGTCACAATGTTTCATGCACTCACCGGCATCAAGTTCCGCAACGGTCACGAGAACAACAATCCCACCAAGACCATCATAACAAAAGTCAAGTTCTCAGGTCTGCGCTCGACGGGTACCTGCACCGTGTATCCCGAGTCCACAGAGAACATCGTTGAGTGGGAGGGCCTTGACAACAGCACTACTTTCTCCCAGGAGTTCACCAATCAGGCATGGTCGGCCGCGGCCGGAGTGGACGGCACCATAGGCACCAATACCGGCGCCGCCGCCAACTGGAACTCAAGCCTTCAGGGCACTTCCTGGACAGCAGCCGCCGCGGACCACAACCTCAACGACGCAGACGGATCGCTGACATTCTGGTTCATACCGCAGACAATCGACGAGAACCTCACCCTTGAGGTTACCTTCTTCGTCAAGACCAAGGACACCCAAAACGGAACAGAAGTTACACATACCATTAATTTCGGCGAGCAGCTTGCTGCAAATAATGTAGAATGGAAGGCCGGCCAGCTGCGCACCTATACCCTCAAACCCAGGGACGTAGACGTTAAGATCGTCGACCAAATGAACGGGCTTACCAAGTCCGACCTCCATGTAACCAACACCGGCAACGTCGACGAATTCGTCCGCATGATGGTCATCGGCAACTGGTACGGCTGGGAGACACAGGAAGAATGGGATGCCTGGAAGAATGCTACCACAGATGCTGAAAAAGCAAAGCACGAGCCCGACATCTTGGTGGGCTACACCACCGACGGTTCTGACAACACCAATGTGATGATTGATCCTTGGTTCAGGGAGGATCCCGTATACGGCCAGTATTTCGACGATTCGTTCAAAGGCGGCCTCCCCGCAGCCGGCAGAACCGACTGGGTAAGAGGTACGGGCAGCTATTTCTATTATACCGAGAAGATCGGTCCCGGCTCCTCTGTCGGTACAACAGACTCGGGAACGTCCCCCTTGTTCGTTTCTTACACCCTTCCGGCGGACAAGATCCCCACGATATACATTCCTATACCCACATCAAATGTGCGCGTACCAGCGGCGGGCGTACACCTGAATATGGAAATTGTAGTCCAGGCCATTGGAACCACCAAACCCGACGGAACCGAATATGCTTCCTGCTGGGAAGCATGGACAGCAGCCATAGGCAAGACCATACAACCCAAATAAATGATAAGTGCTATGAAACAGACTCTTAAATATATCGTTATTGGTTTTTCACTGCTAGCGCTTTCTCTCTCCGCCAATGCTCAGCACGACGGCACAACCTATAACAGTCAGGGTGGCGTGTCAACGGCCAAGAATGTGACCGGCCCCGACGAGCACGGCTACTACACCATCAAACTGGAGACCTTCGCCACCGGTACTTCGGCTCTTACAGAGACCGGTATGCCTGTAGATATCGTCTTGGTACTTGATGTTTCGGGGTCTATGGACGAATATATGGCTACGACGTATTCTTATACCGCCAGGGCTAGCCAGTCATACTCTTATAGCAGTTATGGCACTAATACATATTATTATCTCCACACTGATGGTGAGTATTATGCTGTTAGCAGATCAGCTGTGTATGATGGTACTGGAAGTCAGAATAGTTGGAATAATTATTACACTAGATTGAGTTTCACAGCTGGCGGAAATACATACTATTTGTCGGGAACGACAACGACAACGACTCCCCCTACTAATGTAAAGGGTAATACTTCTACCATATGGACGGGGGTTCTGTACACCAGAACAGCAACGACCCGGACAAAAATGGAAGCTCTGAAGTCCGCCGTGACAGGATTTGTAAACGAGGTGAACCGTAATGCGTTGTATGACAAAGACGGCAACATCCGTGGTACCGCTCTTGACCACCAAATAAGTATCGTTAAATTTGCGGGCATTGGAAATAATGATCCTGGGTATTATGTTGATGAGAACCAAGATGAGCCTTCTGATGGTGGCAATCATAGAAACTGGAGCGGTTATAATTATACAGAAATTGTAATTGGATTAACATCTGTTTTGAACGGTGGTGCCGCTACCTTGATATCTAGCGTTAATAGTCTGGAGGCTGGTGGTGCTACCGCAGCTGATGGTGGTATGAAACTGGCTCGGAACATCATGAATGGAATATCTTCTGATCGAGAGAGCAACAAAGTCGTTGTCATGTTTACCGATGGTTCACCTACCTACCAATCCAATTTCAGTACTACCGTAGCAGGTGGTGCAATCAATAATGCTTATGAGCTCAAGCATACAAATGGAGCGATTGTATATACCATCGGCGTTTTTGATAATGAGACGGAACAAATTAGGAATTACATGAATTGGACTTCGTCGAATTATCCGGATGCAGAGCGTTGGAACGTTGCAGGTACGGGAAGCGACCAAGGTTATTATCAGAATGCGAGCGATGCCGACCTCGATGCAATCTTCAAGGATATTGCAGGTGCGAGCAGCCAATCCGATGCATCCATCGGTTCCTCGACACAGGTCCGGGACGTTGTCTCCAACAGTTTCGTGCTCCCGGAGGGTACGGACCCCGAAGACGTAACCGTATATTCTCTGACCGTCACCGAGGATGGTAATGGCTGGGCAGACCAGTATGATTTCACTACAACAGGCGATAATCCCGACATTTCAGTAATCATCAAAGACACCACGTGTACCGACGGAATCAAACGCAAGATGCTCTCCGTAGAGGGCTTCGATTTCAGTCTCGACGATATTCGTGACGAGGACGGATTCACGACCCGGGCAAATGCCGGCAACTGGGTTGGCGAACGCTACAAGTCCAAAACAGAGACTTTCTGGGCTGGCAAGAAACTCGTAATCGAGTTCAAAGTTCTGGCCAATGGGGAAGCCACAGGCGGAGAAGGTACCAATACAAACCATCCCGATTCAGGTGTGTACGTGTACGACGAGGAAACCGGTACATATAAATCTGTGAACAAGTATCCTGTGCCTCACACCACCCTGCCGCTTATCATAAAGATAACAAAGGCAGGACTCCGCCACGGCGAGAGTGCCACTTTTGAAATTCATCGGTGCGAACCTCTGATTGTCGATGGAAAGGTCCAGTACAATGCCCTCGGCAAGCCCAGGCCCGACACCAGCACGGACGCGAACTGGTCAAAAGTCATTCTCACCAACAAGGGTAATGACGGCGACCCCGTGACCAAGATTATCATGGCCCTGGATCCTCACTATGTTTACAGCGTCATCGAAGACGACTGGGGCTGGGCTTACGAACTCTCCGGAACGGCCTCCACCATCACTACTTCCGACATGGAGATCAACCCTTTCATTTTCACTAATGTAGAGAAGACAAATGTTGTCAAGCACGCTGAGGCGGTTTCAATCAACCACTTTGCCACCAGCGGCACAGCAAACGACTACAGCGTCGAAAGCTACAAGAGTTCAAAAGTTGAGTCTTTCAGCAACCCTAGCGCAGGAGGAGGCTCAAAATAATATCAGAGTTTTTCAATTAAGATTTCGGGCGACCCCTGCGGGTCGCCCGAAATATTTATTGTTTGTATTGCGCTAAGCGAGTATCCAGAGTGATACCGTATGGACGAATCAGCCACAACTCCAGGAACTTATCATCCATATAATAATGCTTCTCTGAATCGCGAGTTATAAGTTGCCTTTTCAACAACGACCGGGCTGCCGTCTGCACTGAACTTACAGCGCCAAGCCCATGCCGTTTTACGAACTCAACTGATGTTATGTTCATCGCTTTCCCTTCTAAAGCTATAGCCGTCAGAAGAGCACGCTGATTGGCTGTCAATGAAGATAGTAATTCTTTATAAGTATCTGTATTGGACGTTAGTATTCCATTAATTCTTTCAAAAATAAAAGAACGGTCACATACGGTCTTAGACGGAAGCAAAGAGAATGACTCATTCATAGCCCTCTGGAGGTAGTAGGTATAACCCTGTACAAGATTGTATAGACTTTCAACCGCTTCTTCATCCAATTGTTTGCCATATGAATCAAACAGCTTAATGGCGAAACGTGTATATTCCGCACACTCGATTGGCCCGAGGCTCATTGTGGATACGCTCTGATAAAATGGTCTTGCTGCAGAACCAAACATTTGTGCCAATACAGATCGTTCACTTCCCGAAAAAATGAAAGTTGTATTGTGCATCATCTGAATCTTGGAACGAAGAATAGCCTCCACGTTGTTTTGTTCATAATCGGCAACTCGTTGAAATTCATCTATGGCTACAATGCAGGGTTTATCCGCTGATTCCAGATAAGAAAAAATCTCATTCAGAGTGAGTTCCGGCTGTGTTATATCTCCAATACCTACTGAGAAGGAGGGCATACCGGTTGATGGATCAAGTGAAAATACGCCCCGCAATCCTGTTAGCGATTTGAGGAATGCCATCAAGGGGTTCAAACCTTTCTTGGATAACTTTCCAACAATCTCCTGCCCCAGCTTTTGAACAAACTCTTCCAATGAAGATGTTTCATAGATATCTATGAAAAACGAATAATACTTATCTTTTACTTCGTGCCTATTGAACACGTGATGTATTATTCCTGATTTCCCCATCCTGCGAGGCGAAATCAACAAAATATTGTTTCCATTCATTACATACCTTAGGAGCGTTTCGGTTTCTGCCTTTCTGTCGCAGAAGTACTCATCAGGAATGTCGGGGGAAAGAATGAAAGGATTCAAGTAATGATGTTTGGTGGCCATAAGTCAATCTTTTTGTAGGGCAAAGATAAAAAGATCTTTCAAATTATGCAAGATAAATTATGTATATTAAATAATTTAATGTGCGTAGAATTCTACTCTATCTCGGATATGCATGATCAGGTACTTAAAATACTGGTTCGGGCGGCCCCAATAGAGCCGCCCGAAAAATATAGAGAGGTCAATACTACCCTGACAACTGTAAGTGCCTTTTATTCAGGCATCACACGGCAAGGATATGCCGTGATGTCGGCGTCAGGGGTAGGATAGGGATTGGGATGCTGGAGCATGAAGGACCCGCTTGGGTCGGAGAAGACGAGGCAGATCCTGTATGTACTGGTGAGTACGGGGGCAAGGTAGTCCTTGCAATCTTCGCGGCTGGACTTCAGTATGGGCTGCTCGCCGAAGTTGCGGTTGAGGACATTGGCCCATATCTGAATCCATCGGTGTATGACCCTGCGCTCGAATTTCCGCTCCGTTGGGATTGAGATCATAGGCGACATCTCGCAGAGGTCCCATGGTACCCCAAGCAGATGGTCCAGGACATCACTGACGTGCCTTAGCGAATCGGTGAAAGTGAAGCACATGCCGGTTTTGAGCCCGTGGGCCTGCGCACCCTGTATGTTTTTGCGCAGCAAGGCCGTATCGCCGGCAGGGAAGGGAACCTCGAAATAGACGTAGCTCAAATGCTTGTCGGCGGCGATGCCATCCCAGTCCAGTACGTGCTCCTGGACGGAGCGGAGGATGAGGCCGTCATACTTGAAAGCCTTCTTCTTGGGCGCGGCGGTGGATGCACAAAGGACTGCAACGCCGGCTGCCAGCAGGATAGCAAAGAATATGCTTTTGTGTGTCATGAAGTTATCTTAGATAGCCGTTTAAAAGCCGCCAGCACCACTGGCCCACACGTGCAAAGGGAGACCAGAACACCTCGCCGGGAAAGTATTTGAAATTGGAGAAGACGCGGCGGTTCTTGCGAATGAATCGCTTCCATTTTGTTTCTCCGTCGCCGCTGTAGTTCCGCTTGTCCAGCACTCCGAAGTTCCCCATCCGTATGATGTCGTTCACAAGCCGCTCGCCGTAGACTTTGTCGGGCGGGCACAGGAGGTACTCGTCCTCCAGCCCGAAATTGAACTGTACAGAACACATCACGGCCGCGGTGAATTTCTGCATGCCGAACTTGGTCAGGGCGTCCATGACAGGACCGCGGTCTTCGGGGCGGAGGTCCTGCAGCACGTAGTAGTAGTCGAGCATCTGCCGCAGGCCTATGCCACCTTCCAGGTAGTGCCGGTACATGTGAGCCATGCAGAACACCGCGTTGAAGCGGGTGCCGGCGTAGGAAAGTGTGCCCTTGAATGGCGCATTGGCCTCGAAGAACCTCTGGAGCCGTGCGTTCCTCAGTGGGTTGTACATCTTGCAGGGGTGGAAATGGATTTCCACATCCGTGTCGTCGAACAAATCCACTTTAGCCTCCTGGTACAGGATGTCACTCATGGTGTAGCCTTCCGCTTCAAATGCCCGGATGATGCTCCGGCGCGAGCCTTCCACCCATAGGTCAATGTCGCCGTACAGGCGGTGTTCGGGCTTGGGATACAGACTGCTGAATACTGTTCCCTTGAGTATGCAGCCACGCAGGCCCATACGCTCCAGGATGGGCTCCAGCTGCTCGATACGCTGCAGATGGCGCCGGTAGATAGATGCAGTGAGCCCGGCAAGCTCCTGCCAGTTGTCCAGCAGTTCCTGCGGCGGACGCTGGTGTTCCGGCAGGCGCAGTACTCCATCGTAAAGAATGCCCAGCAGCGACTGATACCGGGCCATGTTGAAGAGGACTTTCCAGGTCTCCGGGGTGGGCGTTTTCTCAAGAGAGTCGGCATGCCCGGTGGCAACCAGCAGCAGGTTACGGAAAGGATGCATTCTGGATCAGCGGTTGTCGGTCCAGCCGAAGGGGTGAGGGGCCAGGGGCAGGGCTGCCAGAGGGTGGTAGTCCCCCTGGAGGCCTATGGGCTTTGCGTTGCGGATCTGGCTCACGATCTCTATGCAGGGACGCGCTTCGCCAATCCGGAAGCCCTTGCCTGCGAGGATATTCTGGTAGCTGAGTGTGTGGAGCTCGGTGAAGCCCTGGCTGAATTCGAATTCCTCGCCGTCTATGCTCAGCGACCTGTATGTGCGCTTCTCTCCCTCCACCGCATTGGGGGGCAGACAGTCAGCGTTGATGCTGAGGAAGTAGCGCACGCGGGCCTTTTTCAGCCCCAGGTAGCCGGCAACGCGGTCGAAGCTCATGACGTGCACGATGTTTTCCGTCACCGGCCCGAATATCCATTGGAGCATGTCATAGAAATGCACTCCGATGTTGGTGGCCACGCCGCCGCTCTTGTGGACATCGCCTTTCCAGGAAGTGTAGTACCACTTGCCGCGGGAGGTGATGTAGGTGAGGTCTACGTCATAGACCTTGTCGGCAGGGCCCTCTTCGACCTTCTTTTTGAGCGCCTGTATGCGGTCGTGCAGCCTGAGCTGCAGGATGTTGTAGGCCTTGTGCCCGGTCTCCTGCTCCACCTTCTGGAGGGCGTCGATGTTGTAGGGATTCAGCACCACCGGCTTCTCGCAGATGACGTCGCACCCCAGGCGGAGGCCGTAGCGGATAAACGCGTCGTGCGTGTAGTTGGGAGTGCAGACGCTCAGCCAGTGCAGAGGCTCCGAACTCTGCATCTGCTTGGAGCAGAAGCGGTCGAAGAGCTCGTTCTCGGTAAAGAAAGAGCAATCCGGGAAGAAACTGTCCAGCCTTCCCACGCTGTCGAACTTATCGTATGCGGCAAGCAGATTGTTGCCGGTGTCTTTTATCGCTTTGAGGTGCCTCGGGGCTATGTAGCCTGCTGCACCGATGAGGGCAAAGTTGGCCATGGGCTATGCTTCTTCTACTGTTTCTTCTGTGGTGGAGCCGTCTTTTTTGCTGTCGGAGCCGTGGTGCTTGCGGTGCTTGTGTTTCTTGCCGTCTTTGTCGTCACCATATCCGTATCCGTATCCATAACCATATCCGTATCCATAGCCGTAACCATAGCCGTAACCGTAGCCGTATCCATAGCCGTAACCGTAGCCGCGGTGCTTCTTGTACTGTACACCATTGATGATGATAGACATATTGGGGAATACGCCATGGTCTTTAAGCTCCTGAAGGTCGGGCAGCATACGCTTGTCCACCTTGTTGGAACGGAGGATGAATATAGTATTGTCCGCAAAACGCTTGAGGATGTTGGCATCTGCCACCAAGCCTGCGGGGACAGCGTCGATGAGGATGAAATCGTAGTTCTGGCGCAGCATGGCGAACAGTGCGTCCATGCGCTTGTTGCTCAGCAGCTCAGCCGGGTTGGGCGGCAGGGGACCGGACAGGATGACGTCCACTCCGGGGGCTATGAGGTTGTGGCGTATGATGTCCTCTACGTTGTTGGTCTTGCCGGCAAGGAAATCGGAGAAGCCGGTGTGCTTGCGGGAGGAGAACCTGTGCGTGAGCGTACCTTTGCGAAGGTCAAGGTCCAGCAGGATGACCCTCTTCTCCACCATGGCAAGGCTGGTAGCCAGGTTGGAAGTAAGGAAAGTCTTGCCGGAGGCCTCCATAAGTGACAGGAAGAGGTATGTGGTGGCCTGCCTGTCGGTATTTCGGGTAAACTCTATATTGCTTCGCAGGATGCGGAAAGCCTCGGAAATTGGATCTCGCTTCTGCTCTTCAATAACGATTTCCCGTTTGTCTTTCTTGTCTTTGGCGGGGATTTCGCCAAGTATGGGGATGTCAACGTAATTCTCAACGTCTTTGCGGAAGCGGACCTTGGTGTCAAGCATGCGCAGCAATACGAAGAAGATTACAGGAATCAGCAGGCCTATAAGCAGGCCCATCATTGTATCCTTCTTTGAGTTCGGAGCAACAGGGGAGGGATTTACCCTTGCGCGGTCTATGATTTTGGCATTGCCCTCGATGGACGGCTGGCTTATCAGAAGCTCTTCGCGCTTGCTCAGCAGCGTTACGTACAACTGCTCCTTGATGCCCTGCACACGGGACAGGTTGTCGATATAGAGCTGGCCGGTGGGCACGCGGCGTATCTTCTCGGCTGCATCCTGGTTCATGCTCTGGGCCTGCTCCAGTTTTTGGGAAATAGCGCTTATGTAATTGGCAAGCAGCTGATTAAGGTTACTCCTGAGCGATGCCTGCTCCAATTCAATGTCTTTGACCACGGGGTTGTTGGTGGTGCCGGACTCCTTGTATTTGTCGAGCTTGAGCACCAGCTGATTGAAGCGGGATATGGTGGATTTGATGTTCTCGTCCTCGATGTTGATGGTGACGGGGAAGAGTTTGTTCTCCATGTTGGTGCTGGTGAACTGCATCAGGTATTCGGCATGGGATATCTGGGCGCGCAGGCTGGCCACTTCCTCGGAGGTCTCGATGCTCTTGGCCATGTAGGCCTGGCCGTACTCCTGCAGGTTGAGGAGCTGGTTGTTCTGCTTGAACGATGCAATCTGTGCCTCCTGGCTGCCGAGCTCGGAGTTCAGCTGCTCGATCCTGGAGTTGATGTATTCGGAAGTCTGCTCGATAATGCGCTTCTTCTCCACTATCGTGCCCTCATTGTAAACCGTAATGAGTTCGTTAAGTATGTCCGCGGCGCGCAAGGGGGAAGTGTCTTTGAGCGAGAAGTTGATGATGCCGTCGGAAGTGCTGTTGCGCTCAATGACTGTGCGTCCGCGGTAGGCGGCGGCTATATCGACAATGTTAAGGTGCTGAACGGTAATAGGATTGTTGAAATAGAGCTCGCGCAGCGCCCAGGTGGGCTGGATTGCCACACGGCCGACCATTGTGGAAAGAGTATCGCCCAGTCTTCCCTGAACCGGTTCGCTCTCTCCGACCTGCACGGTCAGGGAGGAGTCCTTCTGTACGGTGACGACCACAGTGGCGTAATCATTTTCGCTGAGGTCCGGAAAACTCACTTGGATAGGAGTGTCTTTGTAGAGGTCCTTGACGCGCTTTACGAGCCTGGTCTGGCACTTGTAGGTCGTGCCCAGGTCGAGCCGCTTGGCCACTTCCAGCATGGGTGTCTCCGACTTGAGTACTATAATTTCGTCGTTGATGGCGTTCATGGTGGTTGCCACCCTGCGGTTGGTGATGTTCTCGAGCATCGAGGCGCCGTTGTCCAGGCGGTTGCGGGTGATGGAGGTAACCAGTATCTTGGCGTGGCTTTCGTAAATGCGGTCGGCTTTGTCGCTGAGGAAATATGCTATGGCTCCGCCGATGAGTCCGAAGATCACAAGCCAGTGGATATTCCGGATGATGGTGTAGAATATGTCTTTCCCCGACAGCGCGTTGGCGTCTTTTTTCTCGAGGAAGGAAAGATCGTTTTCCGTGTTGTTTGCCATATTCTATAGGGTTATTTGGATGTATTCTGAAGCATAAAATAAGTCAAGACGAGAGAAGCGATGCTTGCAACCGTGGATATGGTACTGAATATGGGGGTCCACTGCGAGTAGGAATCCAGGAAGTTCTTGTAGCGTGTGTCCTGGGTAATGATGAAGTCGTTCTGCTGCATCATGAAGTATGGGTCGTGAAAGACGTTGGACGATCTGGGGTCGAGATAGCGCATTACCATGCGGCCCTCGACCTCGCGCATGACGGCTATCTTTTTGCGGTTGGTGTAGATGTTGAGGTCTCCGGAGAGGGCCAGGGCCTCCAGGAAGGTGCAGCGTTCGTTGGGCACGGTGATGGCCTTGCCGCCGTTGGAGCCGAGGAAGAATATCTTGAAATCTCTGAAGCGCACCATGACATAGGGGTCACTGATGTAGCCCCCGCTGATGAGCAAGCTCTTCACATGCTCCTGCAGTTTGAGGCGGGTAAGGCCAGCGGCATGGATGGTGCCCAGGACGGGCAGCTCGATGTTTCCGTACTGATCTACAAGGTATGCTATGTTCTGATTGACGCTTGTATTGGCAAGGGCCGTGCGAGCTGCACTCTGTATGTTGAAAGGCTTGGCCAGTTCAGGGTCGAAGCTTGAAACTATCACATCCAGTTCGTCGTAGGGGCTGATAACAGCCTCGAAGGAGTTCTCCAACTGAATCTGGCTGTTGTGCTTCATGTCCTGGAGATAAGCAATTTTGCGGTTGGTCACGCAGGATGCCGCGGTCGCGGCAACAAACATGAGGATGAACGCCCTTGTAAGAATGCTTTTGAACTTCATGACTCTGTACGTTTTATACAATTTACAAAGTTAACTCTTTTCTTTGAATATTCCGATTATGCGGCTGCTATGCTTATCTTTGTGTCTCCAGGGACAAGCTGGGTTCCGAAAACGAGGAGGATTGTTTTCATAGATATTCCACAATCTTTTTGACTATGGTTACAGCGGCGTTGCCGTCGCCGAAAAGAGGAGGGAAGGCGACTTCAAGGCCGGAGAGTACCTTGTATGCGTTGATAATTCTGTCGAAGTCGGCGTCGGCCAGGATGCCGGCGTGATGGTCAACGATCTCAACCCACTCTGTTTCAGGCCGGAGGATGACACAGGGCTTGCTGAAGAAGAAGGCCTCTTTCTGAACTCCGCCGCTGTCGGTCATTACCACCCCGGCATTCTTTTCCAAGGTCAGGATGTCGAAGAAAGAGGCAGGGGGAATTATGATGATTCGCTCTGAAAGGTTGTCGGGAAGATATTTTCTGGTCCGGGGGTGCAGGGGCAGGACGATAGGAATATCATTCTCTTCGGCTATGGTAGACAAGGCTTTGAAAATGCTGCCTATCCTGTCCGGAGCGTCAGTGTTGAAATCGCGGTGGACAGTGGCTAAAATGTATCCTCGCGGTTGTACTCCGCAGGTTTCAAGTATGCGGCTTTTTTCTTCGGCCAGTTTGCTGAAATACAGCGCATTGTCGTACATGACATCGCCGGAGTTCACTATAAGCCGGCGTCTGCCGTTCTGGAAAGAGGCCCTTGAGGAATCGAGCCCTTCTGCTTTAAGGTTGTCAACGGCTGTCTGAGTTGGGGCAAAAAGGATAGAAGAAAGGTGATCGCAAACGATGCGGTTTTGCTCTTCCGGCATGCTCATGTTGTATGACCGCAGTCCGGCCTCTACATGAAACACCGGGACATGCAGTTTTGCTGCGGCAACCGCACCTGCAATGGTGGAGTTGGTGTCTCCATAAAGGATTATGCCGTCGAAGCGCTCAGAGCCCAAGACCGTCTCGATGCCCTCGATCATCTTGGCCGTCTGCGCTCCGTGGCTTCCGGAGCCTACGCCGAGGTTGTAGTCAGGAGCGGGAATGCCCAGTTCGTCAAAGAACACCTGGGACATATTGGCATCGTAATGCTGGCCTGTATGCAGTATGCGCTCCACGATTGTTTCCGAGAAGTGCTCCTTAATTGCTCTGGATATGGCCGCGGCCTTGATAATCTGAGGCCTGGCACCGATGACTGTAAGCAACTTGATCATTGTCGATTCACCAATACGCGTTTTATTAGATTCTTGGCATTCTGCATAAGCAGTTCCTTGCACCAGGCTGGTCCGAGCGGATTCCATCGCTGGGGGTGGACAGTGAACATTACGTTCCTGGGGAAGGTGCCGGCTGCAAGGGACTTAAGTATATCATCTGTGCTGTGGAAGGTCAGCCCCTGCTTTGTCCATTGGTCCTGATATTCTGGAATTTTATCCCGCACGCTCACTTTGAATCCATCCCAGCGGCGGCCGGTGTCGGTGAGGTAGAAGACTTGGGAGAAATCCGTGTCCAGGTATGGCTCGTTCTCTATGCCAAGTACGTGATAATCATATTTTTTCCATATATCCTTGCTGTCCCAGGGGGAGCGTGGGCTGCCATGCATGCAGATGCTTCTCACTGGAACCAGACTCCGCAGCGCTTCAAGATTTCTGCAGAAATCGTCGTACGCCTTGTCCACATCGCCTTTACATGTGGTGAGCGACTCGTAATGATACCCTATCTCGTGCCCAAGAGAGGCGATTTCCTTTATGATTCCTTCGTCCCAGCTCTCCGGGACGGCACGGAAATAATAGATGCCCTTGATGCCCTTCTCTGCTTCCATCCTTGCTGTCCGGAGGCTGTTCCGGGGCCTGAGGTCCACGTCGTGACGCATGATAAGCCCCTGAAAACCATATGCTTTCAAGGCATCAAGCAGGGCGGAGTATTTTTCCAGAGTAAAGTCCATACTATCTTTCGAGCAGGTCTGCAATGTATTCGTTGGTGTTTCCTACGGAAGAATAGTAGGTCTCCCTTCTTCTCTTCCATTCTTCTTTTCTCGAGCTTTTTGCAAAATCAATGGCCGTACTCAGGACTGTGTCGAAATCGCGGATATTTCTAAGCAGCCCGTACTTTTTTTCCAGCATCTTAAAATTGGACATGTCGCTGTCTCCGACAAAAGAGTTTGACCTTATGGCCGGGGTCCCGAGGAGAGCGGCCTCCGCCGCCATTGTCTGGGAATCCCCGACGTATAAATCAGCATTTGCGAGGACATTGTGTATCTGGGCGGCAGGGGTGGACAGTTTATATTTGGCCAAAGCCTCCGGCAGTTGTTTCTCGGAGGAGATATAGACGGTCATATATTTCCCAATCGATTCTGCCAATGTGATTTTTTCGTCCAGTGAGAATCCGTTGTTATTGATATCGTGGTTTGCAGCCCAGCCGACGAATCGAAGAATGGCGTACGGTTGCTTCAGCCCGTTCTTTTCAGGGAACGTGTAATCTATTTTAAGTACGTCGGGGGAAAGATAGCAATCTTCGAACAACCCTTTTATCTTTTGGTGTTTTGGACCGTAGTCAAGGGCAAACGGCTCGGGGGTTATGATGTGTGAGGCCAGTGGAGCGACTACCTTGTTTGTAAGAGCAACCACTTCCGAGTCAGGGAAAATATAAGACCGGCACTTAATGGCCTTAGCCACGAGGACGCCATATAATGATGCTTTTGAGACGATGACATCCGGATTGTAGCTCTTTGCGATTCTTTTGTAGTTGCGATAAATACTGAAAGAGCTGAATAGCTTGCCGGAGAGGCTGTCTTTGTGCGCACCGAACACTTCGAAGGGGACGTTCTCTTCTTTTAAAACATTCAACAATACGTCTTTATCCCTGGCCAAAACCTTTATTCCATGCCCGCGTTCACGCAGGATGTTCATTACAGACTTGAACTGGTAGTAATGCTTCGGATGGTTGAGTTCGAAAATGTAATTCATTATTCTCCAAGCGTTTTTATGACTTTGGCGGGAACACCAACCGCAAGGCAGTAGTCGGGAATATCTTTGGTGACGACGGCCCCCGCTCCAATCACGGCCCCCTCTCCGATGGTAACGCCAGGCATAATAATGCAGCCGATACCTATATGTGCACCGTCCTTGATTACGATTGGCGCATATTTTAGGGGGAGATCCATGACGGGCTTGCCTTTCTCATAATAGGACAGATCCCTCTGGTGGCACAGTAACTGGCAACCGGCTGTGACCCAGACGTTGCGCCCGATTGTAATCAGGTCCGGACGGGAATCATCGATGAGGACGCTCCGCGCAATCTTCGATCCTTTACCTATATGAACACCCCGCAAACGGTGTACGAATGTTGTAACCTGTGCGGGAAAAGTAATAGGAGCAATAACTGACCAGAAACGTATCCAGATTCCTTTGATGATGGACCAGGGGGTCCTGTGATTGTTAGCCATTGTAGACTATAATTATTTACCCTTATATTCAGAATAGCAGTAGTCTTCTTTCCCCGAAGGCAAAGGAGGTATACTGTCGACAAACCTGAGTTCGACTATCGAGTCAGGGAAAAAAGACTGAAAATTATCTATTATGTACGAAAACGTTGATAACTCTTCATCCGGATTGACTGGCTTGATCAAAATAGTCAAGTCTCCCTTTTTGTCTTGCCGTATCTGGAACTGCTCCATCCTTTCATAAAGGCGCTGGCACTCTTCAGTATGGAAATCCAGGTCCTTGAACATCATATTGTCAAGGACAATTGAAGAAAATGGCCGGCCTTGCTTGTTATAAATCGCACGGCCTTCACGTCCTATAACCTCTCCCAACAATCGATGTTTTCTTCCGCAAGAGCAAAGGGAACTCTTAATAAAAGCAAGGTCGCCGACTTTATACCTTAAAAAGGGAAATACATAGTTATTCAAGTCTGTTGAAACCACATGTCCGATTTCTCCATCCGGCACGACCATGCCCTCATTGTTTACGATTTCTACGATGCAATGTTCTTCTCCTATATGCAGGCCTTCGTGCATGTAACACTCATGTGCTGAAACCCCTCCGTCTGATGCCCCATAGCCGTCAAATACAGGAGCATGGAACACCTGCTGAATCTTATACCTGTATTGAGGCTGAAGCTTTTCACCCGTGGTAAATACAGCTTTGATCGGGCAGATAGATAAATGATTCTGCTCAATATATTTGGCGAAAAAATAAAGAGACGAAGCATACCCGCGTAATGCGGCAGGCTTATACTTCATCATTGCCTTGTAATAACCCTTTAATGCTTTAGGAGTTATGTCGGTGCAGTTATGCTTCTCATTCCTCATGATCAATCGATCATAGAGATTCTTCTCCAACCACTTTCTCCCCTTTGTGTTTTTCTTAACCAAAGAGTTTCCGGCGAGAGTGAACAACTTCTCTCCCAGTTGGAAACCAGCCCAGCTCCAACCGCGGAAATTCAATGCCCGTAAGCTATTCCAAGAATTAACATCTTCTTTAAAACGCATGGGAATACCGGTGCTGCCTCCTGTAGAGCCATCAAACATTTGTCTGCTCTCGGCATCAATAGAAATCAAATCATCGAAGTTTTCCTTGATAATTTGTTTCGTCAAAATGGGAATTTTTGATAAATCCTCTCTCGACTGGATATCATCAGGCGTTATTCCCAAATCATCAAAGACTCTTTTATAATAAGGGACATTATTATAACAGTGTTCAACCAGCAGCCGTAATTTCCTGCTCTGCAAATCATATAATTCTTGTTCAGAAAGCCATTCGGTAGATGAAAGGAATCGAACCGCCCCTGTCAGGTTCCGGCCTTTAAACTTTTCGGCCAAAGGAATAATGATCTTCTGATCCAGCAGACTATAAAGACTCATGTTTAGTATTAGATGCGGTTTGATATAAATCAATAATCTTTTCGGCGATACATTCAGAAGTAAGACCTTTTCGCAAAATTTCCTCCCGTCCCCTTGTCCGCTTATTGAATTCCAACGCCTTCTTAAGGCAGTTGCAGATTGAATCCGGAGAATCATTGTCGGCCACATAAGTCCCTTCAACATCCTTTGTTATCCATCGTACATCACCGACATCGGTAGAGACTAAGGGGCAATTGCTTGCCATAGCCTCTTTGATCACATTTGGGGACCCTTCACTGGCAGATGTTAAAAGCAAAGCATCGGCAGCACACATGTATTTGACAATTTCGTCGTGCGGTTGGTCAAAAACGGGATATAAAACGACATCGTCATCAAGCAATAAAGCAACAGCATCTTGTGCCAGCTTAAATCGTTTTTCAGGCCGTGATGGATGAGAACACCAGATAATGTACTTTTTTCCTTCTTCGAACCCGCAGGCCTTGCGTGCTTGCCCTTGATCTATAAGATGAAACTGATCAAGATTGACACCATTGGGAATTATGGGCAAGTTCATATCCAGCTGATCTGCGGTGCGTTTGGACTTGACAAGGGTACAAGCCCAAAAATGCTTGATAAAAAAACGGACTATACTGCGTTTTATGTTTTTTTCCGGGAAGCTGCCCAGTATGGATACAACAACTTTTGTTTTTAAAAACAGAGTCGCTATCGATGCTACGTAACCGCAGACTGAGTAGTGCGCATGCACGATATCTGGTTTCTCTTTCAAGATCAACCGGCGAAGAGTGCTTGCGGCGCGAAGATGTGCCCTGACTCCATGTCCGACAACGGGAAATAAACGCATCTCCAGACCCGTCTCCTTCAGAGAATCAAATTGGGACTGTACGAAAGCGCTTACTCTTCCAACGCTTTTATTTCCACTCGCTACGAAAATGACTTTCATCTCATATTGTTCCAATACCATTCACAAGCATGACGAAATCCCGTGAGTGCGTCAAATTGCGGGTGATACCCAAGTATTTTCTGAGCCTTTAAAATGGAGGCTTGCGAGTGAGGAATATCCCCTGCGCGATTATCTCTAAAAACAGGTTCTACGTTAGCAATCTCGGGATCGAACTGTGAAAGGTTCTCCCGCAGGCAAGAGAAAAGCTGGAGAAGTGTAGTATTCCCGCCGTATGCTACATTGAAGACCATATCGATTGGCGCATTTGCGGGAAGATTCATATTGTAGAGTTTTGCCCGTTCGAGCAGATCCTCACGTGAAGTGGTCATTGCCAGTTCGTTGGCTTGAATGACGTTGTCGATATAGGTAAAGTCGCGCGAGTAGCTGCCGTCGCCGTTGATGAAGGGAGATTCGTGCCTGATCAGGGCCTTTACCCAGAGAGGTATGACTGCTGCATAGGCACCATTGGGATCTTGCCGGCGTCCAAAGACGTTGAAGTACCTGAGGCCAATGGTCTGCATGCCATACAGATCGGAAAAAACGTTGGCATATAGCTCATTGACAAATTTGGTTATTGCATATGGCGAGAGGGGACGGCCGATGTTATGCTCAATCTTCGGCAGTTCTTTGCTGTCTCCGTAGGTGGAAGAACTGGCAGCGTACACAAAACGTTTTACTCCTTCATCTCGGGAAGCGACAAGCATGTTCAGGAAGCCGTCGATGTTGGTGCTGTTAGTCGTAATGGGGTCGTTTATGCTTCTTGGAACACTGCCGAGAGCAGCTTGCTGCAGCACGGCGTCACAACCCTTGACTGCTTCCCTGCATGTTGCAAGGTCGCGGATGTCGCCTTTTATGAAATGGAACTTGTCATTCTCTAGAAGGGGCTCGATATTGTGCATGAAACCTGTGGACAGGTTGTCCAGGCATGTCACATCATATCCCTTGTTGACAAAGTACTCACATAGGTTCGAGCCTATGAATCCGGCTCCGCCGGTGATAAGGATTTTCATTTTAAACAAGACTTATAGATGTCATACAGACCCCGGATGTGGTTCTCGATCGAGTACTTTTCCCTGATCGCTTTGGAGATCCGGGATCTTTCTTCTTTGAAACCATCTGCATCTGCAGCCCGCTTCTGATTCAGTGTAATAATTTTTGAAAGGCAGTCTTCTACATTATTGGTATCATACAGACTGGCATACTTTCCATGGCCTGTAATCTCTTTCATTACCGCCCAATCGTTCACGATGACGGGGAGAGCTGACGCCATAGCCTCCAGGACTGCGATACCGAAGGTGTCATGCTCCGAGGCGTAGATAAATAGATCCATTTGCCGGAGCAAGGACGGCACATCATCTCTACCACCCAGGAAATGAACATTTTTAGATAATCCGTGGTTTTCGCAGAACTCGACGCATGAATCATATCGCTGTGGCTCCGAAGGCTCTCTCCTGCCTGCGAAATACAAGTTGAACGGGATGCTCCTTTTGTTGAGTTCGTCGGCGACTTTGCAGATGAATAAATGGTCACGCCCGCTTCTGAAGTTTCCTACCATCATCATATTCAGGGTGCTCTTGTCTGTTACAAGGCCCGATGAACCAGAAGAGGGGCTGTCCAGTTTAGAAAAATCAATACCGTTGTATAGAACGCAGAACTTGTTCGGTGCCGGCAATTTCCATTTATTCTCATAAACAGATTTTTCATAGTTGCTGACACAAATTATTCTACGGCTTCGCCGGTACACAAGATTCCGATATAATTTTGAGGCGTCGGAAAAAGGGAAACCGTGAAAAGTCGTAACGATGCTCACTTTTGTAAAGAGCAAGGCAAAAGAACAGACAAGGGCATTTGATGGCGTTTGCGCATGGACAATGTCAATATGGTTACGGAGAACAGCCTTCCGTAGCTCTATAAGATAACGGAATATCCCTCCTGTCCTGGCCACTTTGATAAACGGAACTCCTGTTCCATGGAATTCGTCTGAAAAATCCCCCTCCTTTCTATACAGGCAGCAAACATCAAATGGAAGAGAGCTGGCTCTGCGTAAAACATCATATACCAGAGTTTCTGCTCCGCCACGATTAAGTGCGCCTAGAAATAATGCGGTTTTCATTAAAATAAGCCTCGACTCCCAAGTTTAAAGAACGCCCACGCAAACTCCATAACAAAGACGATAAAGCACCAAGGAGTAATAAACCGGTACGTCTTTTCCCTGAGTGTGGCTATGCCATATGACCACAGCAGGATTAATCCAGGCAGTCCGGGCAACAGGAACCGCTCCGAATTACTGTATCCGCTTATTGATATGACGCCCAGATATGCTATCACAAAAGAACCTATGGTAATGAAGTTTCTCCATTGCTTGCGGCGGAATGCTTCATAGATAGCAAGGATTGCAAAAAGTCCCATGAAGTTTCTGATAAAATTACCTCCGGATTTTTCTTGCTGGCCATATTGCCCGTCAACATTGACCATCGTCGCATAGGGGAGAACGAATACCATTGGAGCCATTATAGTACCAGTAGCATATTGCGCCCATTGATTTCCGTGGAGTGTCTGGCCATACCTTTTGTCTACTACGTTGTCTTCCCTTTCTTCCCAGTAACCCTCCGCTTCTGTTGCAATTGTTCCTCCTCCCAGGGCAATGATAAAGAGAAGTCCCCAGCTTATCAACATGACACGACGGCCTGTTTTCTTCATCGATGGAGCGGATGCAAGAATCAGTGTGGATGCGATGGCAAAAACCGCTGCGGCACCCAGAACAGTCCTGAAGAAAAACAAGCTTGCGGCAAGAGTCGTTGCGATAAGAACCGAGAAGAAATTGATTCTTTTAGAGCGTATTAAATAATCGAACCGTTCAAGAAAAGCTACCTCAAGGAACAGCATCTCGGTCTCTTTCAGGTGGTATCCACAGTAGATGATGAGGTTAGGCATCAGAGCGGCCATAATGCCGGCCAGCCTGCCAGTCTGTTCCCCGAAGGTGCGGGCTGCCAACTTATAAAGAAGGAAGCATGTAAAGGTGCTGAGACAAGCCTTGATTATACGCGTGACAATAATATTGGGGCCGATAAGCTTATACAGAGCAGTAAGATATAAAGGATATCCAGCATCGGAAACGCCGGACACTTCCGGTCCGAAGAAGTATTCCCAAGCAATCGACCAACGGGCATCTTTTAACCATAACGCCGTATCATGATAACCGACAGAGTCGGCAGCACTGAATTCGAAGGGTGTTCCCGTTGCATGGAGGTAATAAAAGTATGAGGAGACTACCCATAAAAGCCTGAGCCCCAATGCTACCAGTATGAGATTCTGTACGAAAGCGCGACCACTGATGCTCTGGCTGTGTTTGCTCAGCGTGCCGGACAGGAGGAAGAATCCGACTACCCATGTTACACCCAAGGCGATATAGCCCAAACTCATTGAATAGTGGAAGTAAAAGACGCTTATGCTCGCCAATACGATGAGATATACGAGAATCGCCCTGTGCGCAATTTGTTTTGGGAAGAAGTTTATCATCTCAGTCTTTTACCGATGTGTGTTGAATGCAGCATAGAAGCCGTGGCGACAAGTTTGCCAGCCGGATTTTTTTTGCAGCAGAAGGGGTAGCATGATAGGTCGACAGCGGAAATATCCGCAATCCCTTCAACTGTCCGATGTATTTCTTTTTGTCCTTGTAGAAATAGCGGCTAACCTCGGACAGTATGGAAAGAGCTGTCTGGGCAATCATGCCGTCAAACCAGCGGTGGTCTTCTACGGTATCGCCTTGATTCTTCATTGTCTCGATTAGCTTCAGTTTGTCTTCTACGGACTTGCGTTTCCTGTCTGCATCCGAGTTCCTGGTTATGGAGTTCGGACGGTACAGGTAATTGTAAACCATCGTAGGGCAGGAAGCCACCCTTTTTGCCTGCAGGAGAATTCGTGGCGCCCACTCCGCGTCTTCATAAAGGATTCCTTCCCTGAAACCATTCCCTTCGTGCTTAAGAAGTGAGGCGCGGCAAACGAACTGCACAGCATAGCAGGCAAAACCGAGGCGCTCATTCAGAAACGATAATCCGTCACAGACATCTTCGGAGTAGTTGTCAAAGGGCTTGGAATACTTGTTGGGCTCGAAAACTTCTCCGTTCTGCCTGACGTTCTGATAGTTGATCCTGAGAATGTCCAGCGCCTGATTCTCCAGCTGATGTACGATTCCTCCGAGAACGTTCGGGCAGAGGTAGTCGTCGGAATCGACAAATTGGATATATGTCCCGTAAACTGCTGCAATTCCCGTATTCCTGGCTGCACCCAGTCCTTTGTTGGGCTGGTGGATGACGCGGATATTGCTATTGGTTGCCGCCAGGATATCGCATAACTGCCCGCTGTTGTCCTTGGAGCCGTCGTCGACCAGGATTATTTCATAATCCGCTTCCGGAAGGTCCTGGTTCAGAAGGCTGTCTACGCATTTCTGAAGATACGCCTCAACGTTATATACGGGAACTATGATTGAAAGTACCATCGATTACTCTTGAAAACTGTTGACCAGCCTTACAACTTCCATCGCCTCTTCTCGGGATATTGCCGGCCCTATGGGGAGACTCAACTCTTCGCCAGCAAGACGCTCCGTTACGGGCAAGGATAGTTTCGGCGTGTTCCAACTCTCTTTGGCATAGCATTCCTGCGCATGCGGAGGAATAGGATAATGGATGACGGTTCCTACGCCGTTTTGCGAGAGGTATGACTGCAGGACATCGCGCTTACCCTTTCCCACGAGTACCGGGAACAAATGATAAACATTCTGCGCATCAGGCAGTCTCTCTGGCAAGGACACCAGGGGATTATTCAAGTGAGAATAATACAGCGCGGCAATCTCTTGTCTGTGAGCATTGTCCTTTTCAAGATACTTCAGTTTCACTTCCAGAACTGCCGCCTGAATCTCGTCAAGCCTGCTGTTGCGGCCGGAGTATTTGAACACATACTTTCGCTGAGATCCATAATTGGCCAGTGCGCGCACAGCCGCAGCCAAATCAGGGTCGTTGGTCGTTACGGCCCCACCGTCTCCCAGGGCTCCGAGGTTCTTCCCGGGGTAGAAAGAGTGGCCAGCTGCATCGCCGATGCCTCCCGTTACGTGCCCGTCCGCTGTGCGGCATCCGTGAGCCTGCGCGTTGTCTTCCACTAGTTTCAATCCATATTTCCTGCACAGGACTCCTATCCTTTCGGTATAGGCATTCCTTCCGTATAGGTGTACGATGGCGATTGCCCGAGTACGGTCTGTGATGTGTGCTTCTATGGCCGCCTCGTCCATCAGCAATGTATCGGCCCTTGGCTCAACCGGAACAGGGATCAGACCGTTCTCGGTTATGGACAGAAAGGTTGCGATGAATGTGTTTGCCGGTACAATTACCTCGTCGCCGGGTTGCATGATGCCCATCTCGACATATGCCCTGAAAATCCAGATCAAAGCATCCAGGCCATTCGCGCATCCCACGCAGAACTGTGTGCCGATGAACTTGGCATAATCTTTCTCGAAGCGGTCATTCTCCTCACCCTGCAGGTACCAGCCTCCACGTACCACGCGGCTCACGGCCTCTTCGATTTCTGCTCCATGCAGGGCCGTCACGTCTTTCAAAGACAAAAAAGGAATACTCATAATCCTCTAAATTGCAGAAACTTCTGGTAGTCCCTGATATAATCCTCTTCTTTATATACGTCCGAAGCTAATACCAGGGCTACGGCGCCGGAGGAAAAATCGGACAAATCACGCCACATCCCTGATTTTACATACAATCCTTGATAGGGACGGTTAAGAAGGAAAGACCTCTTTTCTCTCCCGTCGTCAAGTGTGACCATAAAAGATCCGGATGCAGCAACAATAAGCTGCTCCAGCTCCATATGGGCATGTGACCCGCGGCTCTCACCTCCTGGAACATCATAAAGATAGTAAGCACGTTGTACATTGAAAGGGAGATCCTTTCCGTTTTCCACAACGGTCAAATTGCCTTTCCTGTCACTATGGTGCTTGTCCAGCTCAATGACCCTACAATCTTGGACGCTAAATCTCTCCATGTGATTTTAATCGGACAAATTCTTCATAATCACGGACATAATCCAACTCATCAAACGGAACGGATCCGAATTCCAATGCCAGGGAGTTGGTCGAGAAATTCTCCATTTCCCTCCAGACTCCGGCAGGAATATAAAGTCCGTAGTACGATCTGTTTAATGAATAGGTCTGTTTCTGCCTGCCGTCATCCAGAACAACGTCGAACGATCCGGACAGGGCGATGACAAACTCTTCATTCTTTCTATACGCATGCCCGCCGCGGCACTCTCCTCCCGGGACATCATAGAGCCAGTAAGTCCGGCAAATCGCAAAGGGAATCTGGTTCAGATTCTCCACGAATGACAGATTTCCTCGGCTGTCGAGTATTTTAGGTAACTGTATGATTCTTGCGTCCATCGTTTATTTAGATTCCTTAAGAATCAAGGATTCAGATAGTTTTATCTCATTCTTCTACCCTTTTCATGAATCTTGCGGGATTGCCGACCCACACTTCTCCGGCAGGGACGTCTTTGGTCACTACGCTGCCTATTCCTATCATAGCATTCTCTCCAATCGTTATCCCGCATAGGATAGTACTTCCTGCACCGATGCTTGCACCCCGTTTTATTATTGTTGGCTCAATTTTCCAGTCTGCATTCTTTGAGCGCGGAAAACGGTCGTTGGTGAAAGTGACATTTGCCCCAATACAAACATTGTCTTCCAGCGTTACACCGTCCCATATCTGGACACCGCTTTTTATGGTAACGTTATCGCCGATTACAACATCATTCTCGATAAAACAATGAGAGCAAATATTGCAATTCTCGCCGATTCTGGCCCCGGGAAGCACTACGCAAAACTGCCAGATGTTGGAGCTCTCGGGAATATTCTTATTCTGACAGTCTGAAAGGGGATGTATCATGCCTGCATTAAGTATTATTGTCCAATGCCCGCCGTGTTTTGTACTCCTTGGTCAGGTGGGCAAACAGAAAATGAAAGCGCGATTTTGCAAAAGCTCTTGCCCGCCTGACCTTGACGCTCTCCTTGATTTGCGGATCCGCAGTTGCTATCAAAGCTTTAGCACGCTTAAAGTCCAGCTTATGGAGATACAAAAGGAATTCTTTGTAAAACAGATACTCTTTCAAGTCTGCTTCCGTCATGTAAACATCATTAGGGAAGAGTTCATTCAAATACCGTCTCGTATTCACCAGACCCTTGTGATAGTCCAGGTAACGGGCATCGTCAAGAGATACGAATGTTGCGGACTCCTTGTAAATACGATAGACGACCAATAAGTCGGGAAGACAAGCAAAACTGGTATGCTGGGAGAGAATCGCTTGCATGGGGTAATCTTCCACGGGCAATTCACGGCGCATCATCTCGTCGAAATCGAGAACCTGCAGAAGGTCGCGCCGAATCATCAGACCCACGGGTTTGAAATATACGCCTCCGGTATAGGAACTTGAGAAGTAGAACTCCTTGGCTTTATCTTCTCCGTCAGTCACGGCCTGGTTTAGTCCCGGGACCATCGTACCCTTTCTAACATAGCAGCGGTATCCGTTTGCTCCCATGACCCCGGCCGAAGGATGCTGCAGCAGATACTGCATCTGTTTTTCGACTGCGTGGTCGTCGCAGTAGTAATCATCCCCGGCGATGATGCTCAACAAGTCTCCCGAGCAGGATCTGAATGTCCTTGCGACATTGCCCATGATACCGAGGTTCTGAGTATTCGGAAGGAGCCTCACCCTGTCGGGGAAGCGTTCCTCATGTTCCTTGCAGATCCTCCAGGTGCCGTCTTTGCTGCAGTCCTCACCTATGACGACCTCAAGTTCAAAGTTGCCCTTCTGCATCAAGATGCTGTCGAGGGTCTGACCGATAGTCTTTTCCTGATTGTACGTTATGACGGCTACGGAGACTTTCATCACCTGGCAATACTTCTCTTTAGTGAAACAATCTTATATACAATCCATCCGAACCATCGGGGCGTTTTGAAAAACCAGCGATACTTTGGGTGAATGTCGCTGTACTGCAGAAGGCTTGCAACGTGGTCTGCATCAGCCCTGTCCCGCGGTGAGCCGAAATAATACCCTTTGGAAAGCAATTCAGCTGCCACAAGAGTATTCAGAAAATGAGAAAAATCTTTATTGTTCTTGAAATCGGCCTCAAATTTATCGATATAGTATTTGATGTCTTTGCTTAAGGGGAAGCGGACATCCGTGTCGTATGCCACGCGATTCTCCGCATTCTGGTTGTAATACGCCAGCACCTTGTCGTAATAGACTACAGGATAGTGAAGTATGATGCGATACCACATGTCGAGGTCTTCAGACGAGGCAATCCGCTCGTCGAAAAAGCCCACTTTCTCGAAAACATCCTTCCGCGCCACGACGCTTGACGAACAGAACAAATCGTTGTGGGAAGATGAAAAATACCCTTTTACGTATCCTCTGAATCCATCTCCCATACCCTGACGGCATGGCTCACACTTGTCTCCTTTCACGAAGGCATAATTGACACCCCAAAGGGATGCTTCCGGAAATTCCTCGATCAAAGCCAACTGCTCCTCAAGGAAGGTTGGAGCCCAGTAATCGTCGCCGTCCAGCAATGCCACATAGGGATATTGTGATGCTTTGATACCAACATTCCTGGCAGAGGAAACACCACCGTTTTCCTTATGTATCAATCGAATCCTTTCATCCTTTACTTTTGAAGCGACAGCGAAACTATCATCGGTCGAACCGTCATCTACCACAATCAGTTCAAAATCTGTAAATGTTTGTGCACGAACAGATTGTAAAGTAGCTCGAATGCTTCCTTCTTTATTGTAAAGTGGTATGATAACAGAAAACATGAAAAACGTCGAAGGTGCTATATGAGATTATATCAGCAAGATTGGGTCCACTTCTATCTTTTTCAGGCCCGGGTACAAACCGGGAACAACTCCCGATGGATGACCCCATCAGCGTTCAAATTCTTTTGCCCATCCACTAACACGGGCACTAACCTCAACGATGTGACTACTTTATCAGTTTCCTTCGAATGTCTCCCCCATGTATAAGCATGGAAAGGGATAACATTAGGAAATATGGACAAGTCATCCATACATCTTTGCAGTTGTTTGGCAAACTCCTCTCTCGAACAAGTCGTAGCATCAAAATGCTCATACCCGTGAGAGGCCAGACTAGCCCAACGCAGAGAAAGTGTCTTAATGGAATCCTCCGTCAAATACAAGTTTGAAGCAATTTGACTCTCAGTGGACAGAGGATCGATTGAAAGCGCATGTTCAAACAGATGAGGGCTTATCGAACGGCCATCCAAATACTTTGAATTCAAAAACAAAGTATAGGGTATTCCTTGGCTTTCCAACCATAATAATGCCGGTAAGGAAGACCGATACCCATCATCAAACGTTATAACGGCAAAATTTCTAAATCGGATTCGACGTTGATTCAATCGCTTATAAGCTTCTTCCAAGGAGATGAAGGTGTAGTCGGCTCTCATTAACTCTATTGTTTGAATAAACACTTGTAGAGAAAGCCAGTCACACTCAAAACAAGTCTTGGGGTCGTAAACATCGTTTACTTGATGAAGGCAAAACACGCGGATAGGATGGCGCCAGAAGCGCTTAACCTTTCGATAGGCCTTTTTTATCAAATGAGAAAGACGATTGATTGATTTCATAATTCAATCCTCGGCGTGTAATACTCATAGCCATTTGGGTCCCGCTTCTCGATTTGTCGAGAGGCTGAAAGCGATGGCTTTCTTTTTCGAATGAATATAAAACAAATCACTCAAATATCGCCGAGCATCTTTAAACTTTCCTCGACAGAAAGAGATAACGGCTTTCCTTAGAAAAGACAAAAGATCTTTCCGGATTGATACATTCTTCGTTACGTCCGTATAGCGAACCAAAAGAAAGGAATGACGCCTTCTTTCTTCCTCTTCGGAGGAATATACTCGAACACCTTTATTGTCACAGTCATGAACTGCAGTGGCAAACGGGCAGATACCGACCTTCAAATTATGATACATTACACGCTGAAGATAATTGTCATCTTCTTCATAGTGAAAGAAAATAGGGTCAAAACCTCCTACTGTTTCCAATGTGATGCGAGGAAGCAGCCAGACCGCAGCATTAATGAAAGAAGATTGATATAAGTTCTTCAGCCTATTGAAATATAAGTCTTCAAATAATGCCCTATCAGTTGTTTTATAATCATCCAAGTAAGTAAGCAATCCTTTCTCTATGGAAGACTTATCGGGGGTTAAATGAATAGGGCTCAATATCCCGTAATCTTTATTTCGCGAATGGATATCAATAAGTTTTTCAACTGTATCCGGTTCTACCCAAGCATCCTGATTCAAGAGGAAAACATAATCGCATCCATTGTCCAAAGCATATCTCATTCCAAGATTGTTCGCTTGTCCGAAACCAAGATTCTTATCGGAGCAGATCAGTGTTATGTGAGGGAAGCGCTCTCGAATATAATCGGCAGATCCATCGCCGGAGGCATTGTCTATGACCACGATTTCGACAGGAATCGTGGATTCCAGCAAAGATGAAAAACACTTGTCATACCACTGACGTCCCTTATAGGTAACGATGATCGCGAAGACTTTCAACATTGTTTCCATTTCCTTTCAATCCAGTCGAGTACCCGAAATACCTGGCCTAACAGATAAGCACAAAGAACAGGGAATGGGGTTGCATATAACCGATAATAAAGACTTTTCGTTCTCTCCTCGGATCCGGGATGCTTCCAGCAGTGCCGCATGAGCCAAGCCTCGTTTTTTGCAAATTCACAATGATTGTGTAAAAGCCGATTATGATTACTTAGGATAAAATCAGGGCAATCCCGCAATAACCGCCCATCTCCCAGGAAATCGTTGAACTCCAGGCCGCTCTTCCACAAGCAATAGTTGAATGAGAGTTGGTCGCGCCGAGAATAACGGCTTATGCAATTCCACCATAATTCATTAAAAGCATTCAGCCGTGGGTTCGTACATCGGTATAGGATTCCGGTTTCTGACAAACCAAGATTCTTTGGGCAACCCTCTTTCCTTAACAAATGCCCCCACTTCAATACCACCGCCTCATGTTCAACCATCAAATTAACCACGGCAAATAACTCATCATAGATATAATTACGGAAGGGGTGCTTTAGCGCCGAGATTTCTACCTGATTGTTAAACAAAGCAATTGCACGGGCATATAGGAAATCAGATGAGATTTGAATGTTGGAATCAATCCAAATGCTGAAATCATACCCTGGAAGAAGCGTCTCCGGATGAGTTTTAATATATCGGCTAATACGGGTTGAATCTGAATTAGAATAACTGAAATGCTTTATTGTCCATACTCCAACTTTATCGTCTTGCAAATCATTTGAAAATAAAACATAATCAAACCGGTCATCAATTATCTCAGGTTGACGAATTTGATCATAACCTCCGATAACAGCCGTGTATATGACAAAGCGCTTCATTTTACTTTGGGCAGATTCAACCAGTGTCCCAATGTCATATCCCACTCGGCAGGATCGAAAGTGTTAAATCCCGCCCAATCGTAAAACGTAAATTCGGAAAATAATACGCGATCGGAAGATTCATATAGATCTATACGGACGTGTGGAATGCCTCTTGACAAAACACGAGCGATATCAATCATCTCATCAAACTTCGCCGGCTTGTTCAAAGGTGTTGGGCTATTCTTGCTTCCATGACTGAATTTCAGCAGATTGAAAGATAAGTCATAGTAATTTTCCCAAAAGTCCTCGTTTTTTACAGTTGCAAGTGCTAATTTAGGTTCCCCATCAAAACAATAGAACTTATAAGTGACCAAATCATCCTGTGAAAGATCTTTTACAAACTCCTCGGCAAATATTTTCCGGTCGACATTTTTATAAGCCCATTCCCTTGCATTCCAGTAAAAATTCTGTTGCAGTTTTTCCCCCAATCTCTTCTTTGCTGCATCAACATCAAAAGCGTTTTTACATTGACATATCTCAAAACTCCCGCTGTCATGGTTACACTTTAAAACGAACTGCTCGGGCAATTCTGCTGCGTTAATCTCATCTGGAGTGTTGTAGACTCTGATAGTTGGGATAATATGCTCGGATCCAATCATATCAGAAACAATGTGTTTGGCTTTAACCTTATCAACAAGTTCTGTATATCTAGGATTTCTGTCATGTAATTTCAACCACTGCAATTTTTCATTGAATGTCTTTGGATTCTTCCAATCAAGTTCATAGCCCATCAGCGTCTTCCACAGAACTGAGAGATAATACTTGTCTGACATCCAGTTTGGATGCTTCTTAATGAGATCCTGCCCAAGTGCCATGTAAGGATCTCTTAAATAACGCTTAACCTTCTTGAGCATAATACCTATAATGCTAGAATCTCTGTATTCCCCTGAAAATATAAATTGCCATTGAAAGCCGGCCAATAATTAAAAGGGGTACGATTCTTTCCGTCGGCGTAAACAACAGAGAAACTCAAAACGTTGTGGGCAATATCATAATCCTTACACCCGATTTCAATATTTTTCAAACCAACATTGAAGCAGACATGATACTTTCCTTTGGCCAGATTATGCTGGGAAATAGTCGAACGACAAATGAAAGTCTCTCCCTTCTTCACTTGGCTTAGATCAAAATAGGGAGAAATATAGGAACCTATCCTGTCATCTTTCTGGTCATTAAACATTATTTCTATAGATGCCATCCCAACATCAGCATTCTTCTTGAGCTTAATTACGAAATGAAGGGGTTGGTCTGACGCAACCTCATTAGGATCTCCTTCCATCTGCACGGATAATAGTTCAATGTCCTTGCTGGTGAATTCATAATTCCTATGAGCATCAGTAATCTCAGCGAAAGAGCATAACTGAGTGATACTATTACCAATATAATAATCCACACAATTATCGGCCGTGCCAGAGAAAACAATACTTCCATTCTTTAAAACGATACCATTATGACACAACTTTCTAATGCTTGCCATATTATGACTCACGAACAGCACCGTTCTCCCTTCTCCCTGACTGACATTATGCATTTTCCCTATAGCTTTCTTCTGAAATTCTGCGTCTCCAACAGCCAGGACTTCATCCACAACAAGGATCTCAGGGTCGAGATGTGCAGCCACAGCAAAACCAAGGCGAACAGTCATTCCTGACGAATACCGCTTTACTGGGGTGTCAATGTAGCGCTCACAACCGGAGAAATCAATAATCTCATCGAGCTTTTTTGTAATCTCGGCTTTGCTCATTCCCATGATCGCGCCGTTCATATAAATGTTTTCGCGCCCAGTCATTTCCGGGTGGAAACCGGTGCCGACCTCCAGAAGTGCACCGATACGGCCGCGGGAGCGGATAGAGCCTACCGTCGGGCCGGTTACCTTGGAGAGGAGCTTCAGCAATGTACTCTTTCCTGCGCCGTTCTTGCCTATGATGCCCACGACGTCACCCTGCTCAACCTTAAAATCAATGTCCTGCAGGGCCCAGACATATTCGCTTGAACCCACCGTAGTGCGGTCGTTGGTCTCGCCAATCTTGAGATAAGGGTCTTCTTTTCGCAGGATGGCAGTTTGCCACCAGCGGTGCAGGTCGTGACTGAGGGTCCTTGTCGACACAAGTCCCAGCCGGTATTGTTTTCCTACATGATTGAATTCAATTGCAGTACTCATCTGATTATCTTAAACAGCGTGTAATAATGCTTTCGTATAAATCTGCATACCTCTCCGCTATTAGTTCTGGAGAGAAGCGGTTGATAATATCCTGTCTGATTTTGCTTGGATCATATTTGGTTTCAAGGGCCTTTTGAATACCTTCAATCAGCGCATTAACGGTAAAACCATTGCACCTTATTCCATTGTCTTCATTAATTAGATATGATGTCCCGCTGACTGGAAAAGCAACTATGGGCACACCGCAGCAGAGGGCTTCAAGCGGGGTTTGGGCAAAGGCCTCCTGACAAGACGGCAAGACGAACAAATCTGCCGCAGAAAGCAGAAGAGACAAGAAGTCCTCATTAATTACCAAGCCTGCTTTGTATATTTTGATATTTGTCCGGCGAGGGACATTACCTTTGCCGACACACAGCAATACAAGGTTTGGAATGGATAAAGTCTCAAGGGCCTCCAGCAGTACATTAAGCCCTTTGAAAGGGTCGTCAATGTTATATGCACAAAACACAAATACTATACTGTTCTCCGGGATTTTAATGACTCGTCTTGCAAATTCTTTATCCTGAATGACGAATTTATGGTAATCAACAGAGTTTGGAATAATTACCGAGGTCCGGTCTTTCATAAAGGAGTCATTATGGCAAAAGTCATCCATCTCTTGGGACAGTGAAACCATTGTCAAATCTTCAATTCGGGAAAGAGCCTTTCTTTTGATGTCGGAGTATTTATCCTCCAGATGCTTGTAATATTGATAATTACGAATGAAGATCTGCTTATAATGGAACCCACCATAGCCGATATTTTCATCATGGGCGGTCCAAACAACCGGCTTGTTGATAGAAGCAAAAAAAGACCTGTAGTCAACAAAATTCTCTATCCAATGAAGGTGAATAATGTCAGCGTCCTTGATTGCCGGATGGTCACTTAGAGAATAACTTGAAATTGGAGATGTGAACAAAGACCTGTTTTGCGGCGCGACGGCACGAAGGTATTTTTTGTCTTTTTCGCTTTCGGTTTTGAATGGGCCATGCCGCAGCATAAACCGCATTAAACGATTGAAGAAGCGATTCCGCGGAAGTTTGTAACTATTCCAAGTTGCTTTTTCAACTTCAACGACCGATTCTTCGGAACAAGTTTTTTCTGACACAAGCAATGTGCTGTCAATACCCCTTGCCCTGAGCGACAAATGGATACGAAGCGCAGCAAGGCCGGCTCCGCCATAATCCAATGTTGACAAGTGAACGACCTTCATCTTTACCCTTATATAGTCATCCACCCTGGGCAGTAGATGTCTTCGCTCCTGATTTTTTGGAAGTCCCAAACTCGGGGGGCTATTACTTCCTTGCCTTCATGGCTGTTCAGCCAAGCTCCCCACCAACTGAAAGAACTGTTTGCTATTATATTGTGCCTGCACTGCGTCATAAGCCACATGTCATAAGGACTGTCCAGTCCGGTATTCCAGTCAACGAATGTAATAGAATCTGAGTTTAGATTCTCCCTGCACCATGGTATATCGTTTGAAAACACATAGAACCTGACGTCTTTATATTTATGCAGGAAATAGGACATTGCCTGATCATAATAGTTCTTGTCCAGCAAAGGGAACAATCCTGCATAATCTCCTCGGCGAACATGTATACTGACTGAAGTATACTCGGACATCTCTTTTGCCAGTTCCTTATTTCTGAAAGAAGGTTCACAGAAAGTAAAGCTCTTGCGGATGGTATCGGCTATGGGTAGAAAATACTTTTCGGACTGCCAGTAACCGTTGAGGATTCCATAATTAAAGTGGAAAACTCTGGGGTTATAAACTTGAGGCCCGCAGACTTCGGTTATTTCATGAATAAGATACCGGTCCTTTTTTGTCAGTTTTTTAATTATGCGATTGTAGATGCGACGGCGGATTCTAAAAACCTCCTGAACTTCAGATTGATCGGCTTGTGGCAAGTTCAAATTGAAGATACGGGGCAAGGCAAAATCATGATGGGGAAAAGACTCATAGTAACCGGCCCAAAACTTTACCTCCTTTCCCATAAGCTCAAGATGACGCCCCAGAGCATACTGAAACATCTGGTTGCCAAGTTGCTGGGATATATAGACGATAATCATAACTGAGACTTGTATACAGACATTGCCCGCTCTATCACCGGGGCCATATCATAGTACTTGTACTCAGCAAGGCGGCCGCCGAAGATCACATTTTCCTCTTTGTCTGCCAATGCCTTATAGCGCAGATATAATTGGTTGTTCCTATCGTTATTGACAGTGTAAAAAGGCTCCATACCGGGTTTCCATTCCGTGCTGTACTCTCGGGATACTACAGTATGCTGATTATCGTACACCTCCTGACCGAAGGTTTCGAAGTGTTTGTGCTCAATTATACGTGTATACGGTGTTTCGGCGTCGGTGTAATTGACCACGGCATTCCCTTGATAATTAGGTACGTCAAGAGTCTCCTGGTCGAACCGGACAGTCCTCCACTCCAGCCTTCCGAAACAATAACCATAAAACTCATCTATAGCACCCGTGTAAACAATCTTCCGAGCCAAAGATTCCCAATACTCACGATTATTGAAAAAGTCAGTATCCGTTTTGCACTCAATACCTTCCAGCAGGCCTTCAGTCAATTTGTTATATCCTCCGACAGGAATCCCCTGATAGGCATCATTGAAATAGTTGTTATCAAAAACGAACCTCACAGGAAGCCGCCGGATAATGAATGAAGGAAGCTCGGAGCAGGGGCGTCCCCATTGTTTCTCTGTATAGCCTTTAATCAAAGTCTCATAGATGTCACGCCCCACCAGCAATAGCGCCTGCTCCTCCAAATTACGGGGTTCAGCGGCTCCGTCCCTCTGCATAGAGGCCTTAGCTTCCGCCTTCTGCTCTTCAATTATGCCTCTGGCGTCTTCAGGTGTGGTGACTCCCCACATCTGATAAAAGGTGTTCATGTTAAACGGCAGATTGAATAACCGTCCTTTATAATTGGCGACCGGGCAATTTGTATATCGATTGAATGGAACAAACAAATTTACAAAGTCCCAAATATCTTTATTGTTTGTGTGGAAGATATGAGCGCCGTATTTATGTACGTGAATGCCTTGCACGTCTTCGCAATAAACATTTCCGCCCAATTGCGGTCGCTTGTCAATGACAAGACACTTCTTGCCGTCCTTATTGGCCAGATGTGCGAAAGTAGCACCAAATAATCCGGAGCCGACAATTATATAATCATACTTTTTTGCCATTGTTATCTTTTCCTTTTTATCATTCTATACACAGATATAGAACTCCTGTATATCGTCCAGTATAAAGGGAATGGAAGCAAGCGGTACAATCTCATCCATTTAGTCTTTCTCTGCGAGCTTCTGCCGCGGACCCAATTGTCCCAAGACTTGGATAAAGATTTTGCTTCGTGATAATTCACAATGTTAAGTAAAGAGCTGTAACCAAAGTTGTAATATCTTGGTACTCTTGTTTCAAAATAAGTATGTTTGGTTGATCCGGAATCGGTGATAGGGTGACTTTCTATAAAATCCAGGGTGCTTTGATAAACTTTTATCTTGGCATTTATGTTCCTTTTCTGCACCGCCGGATCCATACTTTGTCCTTCCCTGTCCATCAAGTAGTGATATACTTCCATATCCCAGGCAACCAGTGTCTTTGCACCAATTATTGGCGCAGCTCCCAAAATAACGTCATCATACGGCTGCTTTTCCAAGAATAAAGGTAAATACTGGCGGAACATTTCGGTTTTGTAAATGGCGCAGTGGTGAAAAATATAGTTCCTGTGGCTACGGTTACCAAGCCAGTCAAAAGAATCCGCGTCATAAACCCGGTCAAATTCCATGTCTTTAATTTCCAACTTCCACAACTCTCCTCCCGCACAATGACAAATATTTGAGGTAATTATCAGGTCGGCATCGGCATCTTTGAGCTTTATTAGCACTTTGTCAAGATTCTCCAGCCAATCATCCGAATCCAGGAACTTAAGGTATTTGCCATAGGCCTCTTTGACGCCAAGGTTCCATACGCTGCCATGCCCTCCGTTTTCTTTGTCTATCTGTCTGAATATGCCAGGGAAGCGCTTGACATACTCCCGACTTATCTCTGCCGATTTGTCCGGAGTCCCGTCATTGACGATGAGAACGTCCATGCAGTCCATCAAATCAGGATCGATAATCAACGAATCGAGACACTTTTTTATGTAATTCTCGACCTTGTAAACAGGAACAACAATAGTTAGTAATTTCTTCATGGTTTATCTTCGGTTCTTTATGTTACGAAGGTGTTCCAAAGTATAGAAAAGCAGAAATGGCAAAAGAGAATACCGTTTTTGCTGTTTTGTTTTATGAGGAAGCTCCGACAAATATTTTTTCCATAAGTATCCTGTCCATTGTTCCGATTCCTTATAGGGGAGAAATACCATATATGAAAAGACATAGCTCGCATAACCGGCAATTGCTTCATCAATCATTTTTAAAAGATTTGATGGAACATTATCCTCTTCTATTCTGGAACGTACGGTCTCATAGTGCGTAAAACACTTGGTATAAGAAACCGCCCCCCTTCTTTGTTGAGCCATAGACATCGACTGACCATCACGGCCTATGAGATAATGGTAAACAGGGTAATCCAGCGTGATGCATGTACGACCATATACTAAAGGCGCCCATGTGATGATATAATCATCGAACATGGTTCTCTCTGCAAAAAGAGGATAGAGCGGCTTTAAAATACTGGCTTTATAAGTTCCTGACCAAAAGTTAATACCATTAAACCTTTCTTTAGCCTGTCCCCAGAAAGAACCATCTATTGCCGTAGGGCCCTGTGTCTTGATCGGAGTATCAACAGTTACAGATTTGCCGTCATTGGCAAACTCTTTCACAAAGGGATTCAATACTACGTCAGCATCATTGTTTTCCAAATCACATATTAGCGTTTCCAGATTCGAAAACCAATCATCTGAATCCAAGAATTTAATATATTTCCCGGTCGCTTCCTTAAGCCCTACATTCCAAGCCGATCCGTGCCCTCCATTCTCTTTGTCAATCTGCCTGAATGTATGGGGATATTTGTTTACATACTCGCGGCTCAACTCTGCAGAACGGTCGGGAGTGCCGTCATTAACGATAATAACCTCAAGCTTCTCCATCATTTCAGAAGAAACAATCAGCGAGTCCAGACACTTGTTGATATAATCTTCGACCTTATAAACAGGAACGACTATCGTAAGCAACTTTTGCATATAATCATGCCTATTTACACCGTATCCATAAAACTTTTCTGCACCTTGTTGAATATCACTATGCCAAGGGCCAGAAGCATCACCATAAACACGAAGCTATATATCAGCCATCTCCAGCCCACGAAGTCACCGGCGCCGAGGAAGCCGTACTTGAAGGTTTCGATAATAGGCGTTACGGGATTGAGGCACATGAGTTTGTGGACGGGGATGCCAAGCCAGAACATGCTCTTTGTCTGGCTCAGAGGGTAAACTATAGGAGTGGCATACATCCACAGCTGGACGATGAACGAGAACAGTACCTGGAGGTCGCGGTATTTCGTCGTCATTGAGCTGATTATGGTGCCGAAGCCCAGCGCCAGGCCGGCCATCATGGCAATAAGTACCGGGAACAAAAGGGCGTACCAGTTGAGATGTGCATGGCAAGTGGGGTCGACAAAGAAGTAGATGACGTAGATCAGCACGAAGAACCCGAACTGTATGCCGAAGCGTAACAGATTGCTGATAACATTGGCGATGGGCATCACCAGGCGGGGGAAATACACCTTGCCGAAGATGCCGGCATTGTCAACGAAAGTGTTCGACGTCTTGGTGAGGCACTCGGAGAAGTAGTTCCACATACAAGTACCAGCCAGATAGAACAACGGCCGGGGCACTCCGTCGGTGGGAATTCCAGCTATGCCGCCGAAAACGATCATGTACATGATCACGGTGAGCGCAGGTTGCACCACGAACCAAACAGGTCCCAAGATGGTCTGCTTGTACTGGGTGATGATATTCCGCTTGACAAACAGCGAGCACAGGTCGCGGTAGCGCCAAAGTTCCTTGAAATCAACCGACAGTAGCTTGTCCTTAGGTTCTATGATACTGTCCCACTTTTCTTCTGCCATATACTTATTGCGATCTTTTATGCTTGAAAAGGATGTTGCCTACGGTGCCCCAGAAATACCGCCAGTCGGTGGCGAAGGGGTGCTGATGGTAGGCCTCGATATATCGTCTTTCCGATGCCTGGACGTCGTCCAGGGTCACCGGAGACTGCTCGTCGTAGTAGAACGGAGGCAGCAGTCCCGGCTTCACGCTTACGTGGAGCGCCTGCATCTCCGGAGTGTATAAACTGAAGTAGTGCTTGCTGAGCGGACGCACGCCCACAAGCTTCATCTGCCCCTTGAGAACGTTGATGAACATGGGCAGTTCATCCAGCCAGGTCTTGCGAAGAATCTTTCCCCATCCATTCACCCGGTAGTCGTGCGCGAACTTGCCGCCGTCCTGAAGCCCCTCATACTCAAGCATATATGGCTGCAGGTACTCGGAGTAGGAATACATTGTGCGGAATTTGTACACGCCTATCATTTCGCCGTGAAAGCCCACGCGCTTAAGTTTGACGACAGGCCCGCAGGTGGGTTCGTCGTCCCAGATGGGGGCACGGAACTTCTGCCCGAGAATGTAGTACTCGCCTTTGTGGAAGCGCTGGTCGATAACTACGAACCCCGCCCTGTACATGCGGCCCAGGAGCTCAACGCGGTGATATGTGCGGTTCTGCCCCTTGGTAACCCAATAGTAGAACCACTTCGTAAGCTTCAGCTTCGGGCATACGCGATGCCAGAGGTAGTGGCAAACGTACAGGAACTCTCCATAAACTCCGGGATGCCTCTTGCGGATGACCTCTCGCTTGAGGCGGGCTGTACGCGAATGCACCCACAGGTAGCCTTTGTCTTCCAGCACCTCGTTGGCCTTGTTGAGGAAAGTGTTGAGGTGCCTTATGCGCGCAAGTGCCAACTTGTTGATAATCAGCTCGGGATGATGGGGCTTGAGGCCTTCCAGCGAAACGCCTTCGTCGGTATTGACTATAAAAGTCGTGTCGTCGAAATGCTGCATGTGGGAGTCGAGCCATTGCTCGGTCTCCTTCACATCCATCCCCTTCGTGGCCTTGAAGATGAACTTAAGGTCGTGGTTGGTGGCAAGGTGGCGTTCAAACTTGGCTCCGGTTTCCACTCCGCGCTCGGAGAAGTTCTCGGGAATGAACTGCTCGTCATACTGGAGTCTAACCCAGGGTCTATTGCGTTTGAACAGGCTCATTTAACGTAGTTTAGCACTGCGGAGCACACCGTTTCGATATCTTCTTCCGTGATGTACGGATGCATGGGAAGCGACAGCACGCGGCCGCAGAGCGAAGTCGCAACAGGGCAGAGATTCCTCGCCTCCGCCCGGAATGACAAACTGTCCTTCTGAGAAGGCTGCAGGCCGGAGTGAGGGTCTGCAAAGGCCGTCTGCAGATGCATGGGCTTCGGGTAGTATACCATTGAGGGGATGCCGGAGGCCTTGAGTGCGGCCTGAAGGGCGTCCCGCTGCTCCGGGCCTGCCAACCGCAAGGTGTACTGCGCCCAGCTGGAGCGGAAGCCGGCGGGAATTACGGGGGTGGCGACAGATGCTTCGCTCCGCTCAGGATGGCAAAGCAGGGAAGTATATTGTTCCGCTGCGGCGTTCACGGCATCCAGCTCATAGTCCATGAAAGCCTTCAGCTTGACCTGCAGAACGGCAGCCTGCAAGGTGTCCAGCCTGGAATTCAGGCCGATACGCACGTTGTCGTACTTGAAGGTTCCTTTTCCGTGCACGCGGTACGACTCGATGAGCGCCGCCCACTCGTCGTTGTCCGTGAATACTGCGCCCCCGTCTCCGTAGCACCCCAGCGGCTTCGCCGGGAAGAACGAAGTGGTGGCGATGTCCCCGAAGCTGCAGGCCCGCTTGCCGTCGATGCTGCCGCCGAAGCCCTGCGCGCCGTCCTCGAGAATAAGCAGGCCGTACTTGTCTGCAACCGCACGGATGGCGGGGAAGTCCGCAGGCAGGCCGAAGAGGTCTACCGCCACGACCGCGCGCGGACGCAGGCGGCCCTCGTTAAGCACCTCTCGCACAGCCCGTTCAAGGTCGGAGGCGTCAAGGTTGAACGTCTCTTCGCAGACGTCCACAAATATCGGCGTGGCGCCTTCCAGAGGCACCACCTCAGCAGAGGAGAAGAAGGTGAAGTCCGGCACGAACACCGCGTCGCCTGGCCCGATGCCCCAGGCCTTGAGCGCCAGGGTGAGCGCGTCGGTTCCGTTGGCGCATGTAAGGCAGTGTCTGACTCCCACGTACTCGGAAAGCTGCTGTTCCAATTCCGTTACAGCCCTTCCCATGATGAAGGTGCCGCCGGCCACTATGTCCAAAATGGCCTTGTCCATGTCCTCCTTGAGGACCTGATACTGCTTCTTGAGATCTCTGAATTGCATAGCTTCGCCAATGCTGCCCCGGAAAGGGGAGCAGGAGTCAGACATTGCGTCTGACCCGTCGGTTATTCGCCGACCTTTTCGAGGGTGTCTCCCTCGAGTCTATATTTGCGTCCGCAGCTGCAGACGAGGCTGCCGGGCAGCCTTTTGCCGCATTCGCAGACCCATCCGATCTGACGGGCGGGAACCCCGGCCATCAGAGCGTAATCCTTTACGTCGCAGGTTACAACGGCACCTGCCGCAATCAGCGCGCTGCGCCCTATCGTATGGCCGCACACGACGGTGCTGTTGGCGCCCAGCGAAGCACCCTCGCGCACGAGCGTCCGTGCGTACACTCCGTGCACCGGAAAGTGCGCCCGGGGTGTATTGACGTTCGTGAACACGCAGGACGGTCCGCAGAACACGTTGTCTTCCAGTTCAACGCCCTCGTACACCGACACGTTGTTCTGTATGCGGACTCCGTTGCCTATCCTGACGTTGTTTCCTACATTGACATTCTGGCCCAGCGAGCAGTCCTTTCCGATGACGGCGCCCTTCTGGACATGGCAGAAGTGCCATATCTTGGTGCCGGCGCCAATCTGCACGCCGTCATCGATGTAACTGCTTTCGTGTACGAACCAGTCCTGCATTTATAGTACTTCAATGTTGTCGCGCGGAGCGACGGATTTCATTGCGTTCTTGGTATCGAATATGGCTTTGGCATGCTGCTGTACAAAGCCGTAGTCAACAGTTGTGTGGGATGTCGTAATTACCACGGCATCAGCATTTTCGATCAGTTCTGCCGTAAGTTCGGGCTCGCCGTCATACCACTCGCCCTTGTGGCGGTAGCGCTGTATGTAGGGGTCATAAAAGGCCACATTGGCTCCTTCTTTGCGGAGTTCTTCCATGACGCGTATGGCGGGAGACTCGCGGTAGTCGTCGATGTCCTGTTTGTATGCAACGCCAAGCACCAGGATTGAAGATCCGTTCAGAGCCTTGGAGAAACGTCGGTTGAGCATGTCTGCTATACGGTCTACGCAGTACTCGGGCATACGGTCGTTGATCATCATCGACGACTCTATCATCGACGTATGGAATCCGTACTCGCGGGCCTTCCAGCTCAGGTAATAAGGGTCGAGCGGAATACAGTGGCCGCCCAGTCCGGGTCCGGGATAGAAGGGCGTGAACCCGAACGGCTTGGTCTTCGCAGCCTCGATAACCTCCCACAGGTCGATGTTCATCTTATGGCACAGAATCGCCAGCTCGTTGATGAGACCTATGTTGATGTTGCGGTAGGTGTTCTCGAGTATTTTTGTCATTTCGGCCACGGCCGGGGATGACGCGCGGAAGACAGAACCCTGCAGGACGGCTTCATACATGGCGGAGATAACCTCGGATGCATCCTTCCCGAGCCCTCCCACCACCTTGGGAGTATTCTTGGTCTTGTAGATCAGGTTGCCCGGATCCACACGCTCAGGAGAAAATCCCAGGTAGAAATCCTTCCCGCACTCAAGTCCGGAGGACTCTAGTATGGGCTTTATAAGCTCTTCGGTGGTCCCCGGATAAGTGGTGGACTCCAGGACCACCATCATGCCTTTGTGCAGGTACTTGGCTATCGAACGGGCCGAAGATTCAACATAGCTTATGTCCGGCTGCTGATGGGCGTCCAGCGGAGTGGGGACGCATATTGCGACAAAGTCGACTCCCTGTATGAAGCTGAAATCGGTGGTGGCGGACAAGCGCCCCTGCGCAACCAGGGAAGCGAGGTCGCTGTCCACGACATCCCCGATGTAATTGTGGCCGGCGTTCACCTGGTCCACCTTTTCTTTCTGGACGTCGAAACCGATTGTACGGAAGCCGGCCTTGGCCTTTTCCACGGCCAACGGTAAGCCAACGTAGCCGAGGCCCACGACCCCGGCTACGATAGACTTGTCTTGAATCTTCTGTAAAAGATTCTGTTTCATATGATTTACTCCTTGATTGCAGTAATCATACAGCAGCGGCTGAGTTCTTTCTCGTCGTAGAACATGTAGTCAACTCCACCCTTGTAATCGGTGACAAGCTGCTCGGGATCCACGCCAAGCTCCTTGGTGAGGTAGTTGTAAACCGTCTCTACACGATTCTTGGAAAGCATCTCGTTGTGCGAAGGAGTTGCAGTCTGCTTGTCTGCGTAGCCGCAAAGGAGATACTTCACGCTGGGAGTACTCTTGATGATGTCGGCCACGGACTGCAGGTTGACCTTTTCGCGGTTCACCAGATCCCAGCGGTCAACTATGAAGTTGATGTGGAACCACAGGTCGGGAACTTCCGTAATGTACTGGGTGTTCTCGGAATCCTTGATTTGCCTGCGGAGGTCGCCGATGGTGGTGGCGGCGTCTTTGAGATCCTTGGAAAGGGCGAGGTTGATGGAATCGCGGCGGGCAAGAGCGGCATCGTTGTAGTGGATGGTGCTGGTGCGGTAAGTATTCTCCCAGCGGCTCTTCTTCTTGCCGATCTTCCATGCAAGACCGATAGAAGCTCCGGCAATGCCGTCCAGCTTATGGTTTGCGAGGAAATGGGTCTCGTCAGGCTCGTTGAGGTTGGACTCGCCTTCAAAATCGTCTGATGCCAGGCCGCCGCGGAGGTTGAGGGTGATGCTCAGGTTGTCCGTGAGACGGAACTTGTTGGACACACCGACATTGAAAGATGCTCCGATGGCCTTGTCGGTAATTCCGAAAAGCACACCGCCGCCGGCGAAAGCGTCAATGGTCCAGAAGCGCTTTGCCTTGTAACCGCCGATGATGTTGGTGAGGTCGGCATGGGCAAGGGCGAATACGTTGCCGTAGTAGCCTTCCTGGCAATAAAGATTCTGGTAGCCATAATCCTTTACGGTCGCTCCCTTGAAGGCGTTGTCGGTCTTGAACCTGGTGGCGAACAAATGGTCGCCCCTGTTCTGATAGATACCCTCGAACTTGCTCACATTGGCGCCAAGGCCCACGCCGAAGTAAGGAGAAGCCCATTTTGTGAGGTAGAGGTCAAAGGAGGGGAAGGACAACATGTCCAGCTTGTTGACCATCTTCCAGTCATTTTCTCCGTAGTAAAGCTGAGTACCTACGGCACCCATGAGCTCCCAGTTGTACAGGAATCCATTGACGAACACCCTGTCCTTCTGGATGGTTGTCGTGGTGACGACCCTGCCCTCGGGGGTCTGAGTCTCTTCGACGACAGTTATGGTCTTGTCGTCCTCGGTCCTCTTGACTTCCTGTGCGAATGCGGAAGAAAACACGCAAGCGACAGCAATAAAGGCAAATAATCTTTTCATATCTTAAAATTGAATTATTAACAATTTTTGAACATTTAAATTACAAAGTTAGAATAAAAATTGTTAACATGCAATACTTTTTGCACTTACGCGTCTTTCAAGCGCACGTTTTCCCTGGAAATTTTAGTTTTTGCGCAAAGAAGCGAGAGCACCCTGACCACCAGGAAGGGTGTCCCGTCGTCATCCTCCGCAATCTCTCCCTCCACACCTGCCAGGGGGCCACGGGTCACTACGACCTTGTCGCCCTTCATCAGGACGCCCGGAGGGGCATATTCCACACAGTCGGGGTCTTGTGATACCCGGATGAAGTCATCCATTTGTTTATCAGGTACTTCCAGTAGAGTGTGGGTGCTGTGGTCTATGAAGAAACGGGCGTTGATCTTGCCTGAATTCACCAGCGACAACGCCCTGGATTTGACGGTGTTGAAAAACAAAAGGGTGTTATATGAGGACGGGATGAAGTAGCCGATGCCTATTTCGTCCAGACTGCGGGAACATTTTTTCCACTGTCCGTTACGAAGCGACGCGGCAAACCAAACTTTCCTCTCCGTCTTGTTCATCGGTACAAAATAATTTATAAAAAAGCACCATCTTTGCAATCAAGCATCGGACTCCGGCGCCCATATCGTTGCAAAGATATGAAAAAAGGACTATTTTTGTGAAAATCTGCATATGAGAAAGTTAGTCCTTACTGCTTTGCTGGCCCTGTCTTTCGTGCCGCTAAATGCCGGAAAGATAGTTACCGACAGCCTATGGAGCCGCGTACTCGGCGTCTCCGTCAAGTTCAATGTTTATCTGCCGGACGGTTACGGCAAGGCGGAAAAGACATACCCGGTGGTGTATCTGCTGCACGGGCTCACGGATGACTACACTGCCTGGCGGGAACGCGGCGGCATGCGCACCGTCGCCGACGAGCTGATTGCCTCCGGCGAAGCCGTGCCCATGATAATCATAATGCCCAACGCCGGCGGCCCCGACGTGCACAAGATTTGGAACGGCTACTTCAACCTGCCCGGCTGGAGCTACGAGGATTTCTTCTTCGGCGAACTCGTGCCGGGCGTCGAAAGCAAGTACTCCTGCGGCGGGAGCAAGGGACAGCGGGCCGTAATGGGACTCTCGATGGGCGGCGGCGGCTCCGTGGTATACTGCCAGCGCCACCCGGACATGTTCTCGAGCTGCTATGCCATGAGCCCGTGGCTGGACAACCGCAGCGACGAGGTGGGCAGCGGGCAAGATTCGCAGGACAAGTTCTACCTTCTGTGCCAGGCGGTAAGGGCCCATTCGGCCCCTGACTTCGTGGCCGGCGCCTCGGACGCCACGCTGGAGCAGCTCCGCTCCGTGGCCTGGTTCACCGACTGCGGCGACGACGACTACCTGCTTCATCTGTCCGTCGACTTTCACTTCAAGATGAAGAAAGCCGGCGTGCATCACGAGCTGCGCGTCCGCAACGGCGTGCACAACTGGGAATACTGGCACTACGCTCTCCGCACGGCTCTGCCGTTCGCATCCAGGAACTTCAGATAACGCAAAACCCACCTTGAGGGCAAACCGCACTTCCATCTGCATTATGCCGACCTTTGTGACTCCATGTCCATCGTTAAGGTCGTGGATGCGGTCCGCCCCGACAATATATAATTAATAAGAGCATATTTGTGACATGGAGAAAGAAAGCAAGCTGAAACCTTGGATGACCGACCTGGTTGTTTCCATAATCGCAACCACCATTTCTATAGTACTGACTTTCGGTACAACCATGCTTATAGACCACAACCGGCAGGTAAAGGAGCGCAAGCTCACCGCCCTGATGGTCATGAGCAACATAGAGACATTTGCCCGCAGCATGGAGGACAAGGCCGCCGAACTCGCCCGCAAGGACTCCGTGGCACAGTGGCTCCTGAGCCTGCCGGTGAGCGATGTGGAGAAACTGAGCCCGGGGGTATTCAGCCAGCCGCTCATAGAGGTGTTCTATCTTTCCGAGTTCCACTACGACAAGACCGCCGAGGCCATCTTCAGCAGCAACCTCGACACCTGGAAGAACCTGGGGAACTTCCAGTTCATCGACAACGTCGGTTCACTTTTCTCCAGCATGCACTGGATAGAGGAATACTGGAACCGTCAGGTGGAGCTGCAGACCGAGGAGTATAACGACGTGCGCAAGTCTCCGGACCAGTACCCCGGGGCTACGTTTCCGTCCAAATACCTGCAGAACTGGCAGATACGCCTCAAGCTCTCGCGCATTCACTCCATGCGCGAATGGTTCGAGTACAACGTGGCCCACTTCCGCCAGGCCAATCGCAAGAACATGATGCTCATAGGCATTACCGAGAAGGAGGTGATGGACTTCACCGACGAACGGATGACCGAATTCGACACCGGCGAGGAGCCCGTCAAGATGGCTGACTACGCCATCCCCGTGCCCCGCAGGGACAGCCTCCGCGCCACCCTTCCGTATGCTCTTCAGGTAGACAGTCTGCTGCGGATGCAAGAAATCGCGAAGTAGTGCATTTATAGGGTATGAAACGCATTATCATTGTCGCCCTTGCTGTTTTGGCAGCAGTTTCCTGCGACCGGGAGGTTGCAGTGAAAGAACCGTTGGAGGTTTCATCCCCTTCACCTTCCGTGCAGATTACAAAAGTATCTCTCAACGACACCCAGAAGCAGTATGTCAAGGCCGGAAATGTCATGGCGCTGCGTTTCCTGGGACAGATGTACCACGGGGAGAACTTTATATGCTCTCCGCTCAGCCTTCAGTACGCCCTGGCCATGACGGCATGCGGCGCGGATGGCGAGACGCTTCAGGAAATCATTGACTTTCTGGGCTATGGGTCCGACGGCATCGATGTCCTGAACGAGTACAGTAAAATCCTTCTGGAGCAGCTTCCTGCAGTGGACCTGGACGTGAAACTCCGTATGACGGACGCACTCCTTGTCAACAATAAGTTTCCCCTGCGGCCGGAATTCAGCAAGACTGTCCGGGACAGCTATTATGCGGCCGTAGAGAACATGGACTTCGCCGATCCTGCCCAGGTGGCGGCGCGAATCAACGATTGGGCTTCCCGCAGCACTGACGGCTTCATCTCCAAGGTGCTGTCACCTGACGAAATCTCCGAGAATGCGGCGGCCTTCATCATGAACGCGCTGTATTTCAAGGCTCCTTGGGAGGGAAGTGAACACAATCCCATGTTCAGGGAGTATGCCACCATCGACGACAAGTTCACGCTCGCCGACGGCAAGACCAGGACGGTCAAGATGATGCAGAACATGCGCTGGCACAGCTACGCCGAGATGGACGGCTACAAGGTGCTCGCCCTCCCGTATGCCGGCGGCAAGTTCTTCATGTACATCCTTCTGCCCGATTCCAATGACTTGGGCGGCCTTGTGGACAAGCTCAAGGGGGTGTCGTGGGAAAGCATCCTGGCGAGTTTGAAGAACGACGCCGAGGTGTATGTGAAGCTGCCCAAGTTCGAAGTCGAGAATAAGTTCTACCTCAAAAAGGATTTGATGGCTCTTGGCGTGAAGCGTGCCTTCCAGACCGGTGTGGCCCAGTTCGACAAGATGTTCTCGCCCCAGGAGATGGACTATGACTACTGGATAGAAGAAGTTATTCAGAAAAGCCGCATTTCCGTCACCGAATGGGGCACGGAGGCCGCTGCCGTCACGGTGGTCGAGATGGGCGCCACCAGTGCAGGCCCCGGCGAGCAGCCCAAGCGGGTCAACTTCTGCGCCGACCATCCCTTCGCCTTCTTAATCGGAGAAGCTACTTCCGGCACCATCCTCTTCGAGGGTGCATATACAGGCCGATGATGACGGGAGAAGAGATTTCGCAGCTTTCAGAGACCTACCGCAAGGCCGGGGACGCCCTTCACGACGCCCTCAAAGCCTGTATCCGGAGCCACGGAGGCTTCATCAACTGCTCCAACAACAAATCCGACAAGCCGGACATGCTGGCGCTCGTCTACAACAGCACCAAAGGCCTGACGGAAACCTTCCCGATCCGCGCGATGCGCCTCGCCCCCTCCGGAGCAGTAGAACTCTACCTCGGAACTCCCGGCACCGTCTACACGGACCGCTACCTTCGCGGCCGCGGAGGCCAGGACCACTGGCTTCCCCTCAAAGACTCCGCCATCCTCTTCTCCCAAACCATCCTCTCCATCTCCGCCTCCATCTCCTCATACCTCCCCTCGCCCGCGGCCTAGCCTGCGCCCGCGCCTGCGGCTTTGACTGTGCCAGCACCCACGGCTCCGCCTGTTCCTGCGCCCTCGGCTGCGGCCTTGCGTGCGCCTGCGCTTGTGCCTGTGCTTGTGCTTGTGCTTGTGGCTGTGACTGCTGCTTTGCCTGCTACTTTGCCTGCTGCTGTGGCTGCGGTTGTGACTGTGACTTATGCCTTAGCTCGCGTTCCTGACGTGCCCTGCGCCACCTCTGGGGACAGATTGCCGATACCCTCCTCCCTTTCTCCTTATTCAACAAGGGACGCTTTTCGATTGTTTGTCCCCGAAAACGACCTTCTGCAAGGACAAATGGCAGTTTTCTGTTGGTTTGTCCCCGAAAACAGCATTTTACGAGTAGGGGGGCAGACAAAGTAAATGGAAATCTGTTAAAAGATGACGGCCTGCGAATTCCGCACCCGTCGCTTGCGGTCCATCGGCCGGCACCCCAAACGCCGTTTTTACCGATTTTCGGCTTCTGAGGTCCATCCGCCGGCACCCCAAACGACGTTTTCATCGATTATCGTCGCTTGCGGTCCATCCACCGGCACCCCAAACGCCGTTTTTGCCGATTATCGGCTTCTGGGGTCCATCCGCCGGCACCCCAAACGACGTTTTCATCGATTATCGTCGCTTGAGGTCCATCGGCCGGCACCCCAAACGACGGTGTGTTAAGGTTGAGAGGTGGAGGAGAGGAAATTCTGAGGAGTTGGCGCAGGTCCGGCCAAAAATGGCGCAGGTGTGATTTTAGTAAGAGGACCTGCGCCTGCGGAGTGGATTGAGCCAAGGATAGAGTATCCGCCATACGCAAAGGACGCCGCACTGAGTGCGACGTCCTTTGCGGTTGTTGGCGGAGAGAAAATGAATAAGAACATAAAAGAAATCGCCAAGATGCTGGGATTTACTAGAGAGGTGGAGGTGATGCAATATTGCGGAAAAAAACCGATTTACAGAACTGCTCCCCTATGTGACGTGATTGGAACCCATGCGGCCAGAAGAACCTTTGTTGTCCACGCCTTGGAGGAAGGGATGTCACCGGAGATGGTCATGACCTTTACAGGACACAATGACTATGACACGATGAAACCATATATAGCGTTGACGGACAAGACAAAACGCTCTATTGAACAGTTTTAAAATGAGTTAAGAGAGACCACGATGATGTGACCCCCAAAAGTTGGACGGTTTAACATTATTTCGAGGCCTTAGATTTGAACTAAAATATCGGAAATTCTTCAGAAAAGCAAAAATACTTGATATTGCCGCTTCGGGACTCCTTCCTGCGGAGGACTACGGCCTTCGGCCTATCCCTCCCGCAAGCGGGCTCCTCCCACACTTGTGGGACTACTTACCCCCTATAGTCCCCTAGGGGACACTTGCCCAATGGGGCGGCTGCGTGGGCGCAGACGGTCCTCCACAGGAAGGAACCCCGAAGCGATTAAGGAAGTTTGTTGAAGTCGTCCTTCAAGCTGTCGGCGCGGAGCAGCATCTGGATGGAACTCAGCGAGCAGTTGACCCAGAACGTGCGGTTGCGGTCTTTGCGGGCGTCACGCCACTCAAAGGTGGTGGGAATCTTGCCGTTCACCGCGTTCTGCATGCGGGTGATATTGTCTATCATAGCCTTGGCCTTGGCAAGGGCGAGCAAGTCTCCGGTCACCCGATAGTAATCCAGCCAGGCATTTGCCACATTGCAGGCGCTGTTGTCGACGGGCATCTCGTAGTGATACTGCTCGTGCACGCAAGGAGTATAACGCAGGAAGAATCCGTCGGCTGTGCGCTCGGGATAGGCCCAATGCGTAAACTGGTCTTCGCTCAGGCGGATCAGGTCTTCCGAGTTGCGGATATCTTCTTTTGTGGGCGCGGCCTTGGTGAGCAGGTACGAAGCGTAAGGAGCCGCAGTGCAGTTGGTGAGGTTCTGGTAAGGCTCCAGACCCTTGACGTTCACATCTTCAAACTGTCCGGTCATATCGAACACCTTCACGGCTGTGGAATTCATCCACTCCTCGCCCTTGATGCGGTAGGGCAGGAACTCTCCGAAGCCGTATCCCTCAAGACGCTTGTAGTAGCGCAGCAGGGGGTGCAGCATAGCGCACACCGAGTTTACCGGCTCTCCGGTCACAAAATCCACCTTGATGGGGAGCGAACCGTCTTCGTGCTGGAGTTTGATATAGGTCCTGCCTATGGCCACGGCACGGTCGAGCCACTGCTTCTCGCCCGTAACATCGTACAGGTCGAGGAAAGCCTGTCCTGCGCTGGCCGCCTCAAGGGTCATGGTCTTGCCCTTGTTCCAGTCGCGTTTTGATGCCTCCTTGTCAAGATAGTAGGTCGGAGGGAAGTACGCCAGCGGGTCTCCTTCGGGCCGGCTCTGGTCGATAAGGAACTGCGCCGCGCCGCGTGCCACCGCCAGGGCGTTCTCGCGCCGGTCGGGCAGCATGGTTGCAATCAGGCACTCGTTACGTATCGTAGCGCTTATTATCTTGCAGGGATAGGTATTGTGCGGATAGTTCATGTCCGGCACCGTAGAGGTGCTCCAGTGCTGGATCTCCGGCATGGTGTGGACGTACAGTGCTCCCTTGAGCGCAGCCTCGCGGTAGTCGCAGGCCGGTCCGGGGTAGGGGCCCTCGAAAGGGAAGTCCTTAAGGAAACTGCGTTCGCCGGCCCGTGCTATCACCTTCCCGTCCGCTGCCAGGGCGTCCACGGTAAGATCAACTTGCTTTCCCACTGGCAGTTTGTCCCACACCGGCGAGAGCGGAGCAGTGGGCTTGGAAGCCTTGAAACTCAGGGCCTCGCCGCCGTCGGGCGTCAGCGTAAAGACGTAAGATTCAGCACCTTGTACTTCATCAAAATGGAATGCCGGAGCATAGATAAACTTCTTTGCAAAGTTGTTCCAGCTAACATCGGTACGGAACGGCTCAAGATACTCCTTGGCGGCTTGCCGGTTGAGGGTCTTATATCCTGAAGAGCAGGAGCAGCAAAGGGTAATAAAAGTTAAGACAAGAAACTTTTTCATATTAATATCCTGGATTTTGCACAAGTTTGTAGTTAATCTTCATTTCCGTGATGGGAATCGCGTACCAATAGTTCTTGGGGTAGCTGAAAGAGCGCGGGGCAATCTCCTTAAGAGGTACCAGCTTGTAGAACGACTCGGCCGAAGAATCATCGGCATAGACATTCAGCTCCATAGGCGTATTCTCAAGGAACTTGTGCACAATCTTCCAACGGCGGAAGTTGTCGTAGTTGCGGCCTTCAAGGCATACTTCTGCAGCAATCTCGGCACGTATAGCCTCCCGGAGCTGGTCGCCGGAAGGGATGCCGCCGGCTTTGGACCACGACTCGGCGAATCCGGGCAGTCCGCAGCGGGAGCGCACTTTGTCGATGTATGCTATACTCTTGGCATCCAAGCTTCCGTTGAGCTCGAAGCTGGCCTCGGCATAATCGAGGTACAACTCAGCCAGACGCAGGAACGGAACCCTGTAGGAAACCGGTTTGAACGTGCGGTTGGTCTGGTCGAACTGTGTGCTGATTGACACGAACTTCTGGAAATAGTAACCGGTGCAGGAATGATACAAGGTGCGGCTGCCGCAGTAGCCGTGATACTCTCCTGCGCGTGTGTAGATGGTGTTCTTCTCTTTTCCGTTGTAGATGATGTTTCCGCGGTCGAACACCACCGACGCATAGAAGCGGGGCTCCCGTCCGCGATGCAGGCGTGCTGTGGAATCGCCCGGCGCTATGGTCAGGAGATTGTTGGCGGCAAATTCATCCTTCGTCTTTGGATCGGCCCACAGGGGAAGTCCGTCTTCGGTAAGGAAGGTGCAAACCGCCTGCATGGTCGGAACGCTCATGGGCCTGAAGTTGTCGAGGTCGGTGCCCTTGGCTCCATCCCATGCACGGGGTGTTCCGAGCCTCTGGATGATGTAGTTGAAATAGCCCTTCGGAGTGTCGGTGCGGTCGTCATAGGCGGAAGACCAGAGGTACTCGCACTTATTGCCGCTGTCGGTCATGGGCTGGATAAACAGCTTATAGTAGTTGTTGCGTCCCCGTTCTTTTTCGGGAAGGGCGCTGGCCGCCGGGTCGACATACAGATGGTAGCCCTCTCTTTCTGCCAGGTCTATTGCATCCTGGAGTGCGTCCAGGGCCGTTTTCCACTTGTTTTTGTCGTAGGTTTGCGAGATCAGCGGAGTCTTGTCGAAATTGAGGAAGTCGGCAAAGTCCGTATTGCCGTTCACCAGGGGACTGGCGGTATAGACCAGCACGCTGGCCTTGATGGCCTTGGCGGCAACGGAAGTGGCACGCCCGGCCTCTTTGTCGTCGCGGTGCGCGGGAAGCCTTGTGGCCGCTTCGTCGAACATACGGCATACGAATTCGGCGCAATCGTCCCATGAAGAGCGCTGCACGAGAATGTTCGATACCTGCTCGTTCATCGAAATCTCATGGTCAACCACCACCACGGGTCCGTAATGCTGCATAAGCACCCAGTGCAGCAGGCCGATGAGGAAATAAGCCTCGCCCGTATAGACCTTGGCCTTCTCGGGACTCAGGCCGGGCACGGATTCTACGTTGTTGATGAAAGTCCAGGCGTTGCGTATGCCTTTGTAGAGGTCATATTTCATGGCTCCGGGCTGGGTTGCGGTGTCGCCCGACCACATGCCGAAGTATGTGCTGTTGGAACTCTCGTAGCCGTGCAGCATGGCCTTCCAAGCGGCCCAGCGGATAGGGTTGCTGTAGAACGTAACCACTTCGCCGCTCTGGAAGAAATCGGGATAGGTATGATAGCCTATGTGGTGAGGGAAGAAGCCGTAAACCGAGTTCAGCGTGCGCTCCGCCTGCATAGGAGAGGAGTACAGATCCGACACGCTTGCGGTATCTTCAGGCACAACATCCAAAAAGTTGCAGGCCGCAAGGAACGGGAGTATAGCGAGGATCAATAAAGTCTTTTTCATGATCAGAGTCCAAATTTAGAAAAAAAGTTGCAGACCGAGTTGAACGCTCTTGGTAAGAGGATAAGATACTCCGGCGCCGTTTGCCAGTTCCGGATCCCAGAGTTTGAACGGAGACAGGACAAACAGGTTGGTGCCCGTGCAGTACACCCTGAGGGTTTCCTTCCAGGTCCATCCAAGCTCCACGTTTTTCAATCGCAGGAATTTACCGTCCCGGAGCCAGAAACTCGACGCAGGGATGTTGTTGGGGTTGTATTCCCAGTCAAGGCGGGGGTATTTGGCGTCGGGGTTCGGATTGCTCTCGCTCCAGTGGTCGTCGGCCACCCATTTGAACATATTCAAGCCGCGGTGCGTTTTGTTGACGAACGGATGTACCGCGTCGGACATAAGGATGGATACCCTGTCGCGCCCGGAGAAGAAGAACGAGAAGTCGAACGACTTGTATTTCATGGTGGCGCCGAATCCGTAGTTGATTTCCGGCACGGTGGGCAGCCCGAGGTAGGTAGCGTCGTTCTCGTCTATAACATCGTCGTCGTTCATATTCTTGTACTTGATGTCGCCGGGCTTATAGTTGGTGCTGAAAGTCTGGGTAGGCGAGTTGTCTATGTCTTCCTGGTCTTTGAACAGGCCTTCCGCGATGAGTCCGTAAGGAGCATATACCGGCTGGCCTATCTTTGACTGATAAGGATAAGGCTGGATCTCCGGCTCGTCGTAGTCGGTTATTTCGTTGTGGGCGTAGGTGAATGTGCCGCGCGCGCTGATGGAAAAGTCCGGATTGAAAATGCGCTTGTACTCGAGGCTGAAGTCAACACCTCTGTTGCGCACTGCGCCAAGATTACCCCGTGGCGACACGCCTGAAAGACCGGTTGTGGCGGGGAGTACCTGGCGGGCCATGAATATGCCCGTACGGTTTTCGTCAAAAATGTCGAGGATGAATTTGAGCTGTTGCATAAAGCCGAATTCGATGCCGATATCGTGCTTGCGGCTCACTTCCCAGGTGGCGTCTTCGTTACCCCACAGGTTCACGACGTTACCCTTTTCGGAATAGAAGCCGTCGGCGCAGGATCCCTGGATAAAACCGCTGTTGACATTCATTGCGACCGAAGAGATGTAGGGGAAGCGTACCGACAGGTAGTCGTTACCGGAAAGGCCGTAGGAATAGCGTATCTTCAACAGGTCAACGGTGCTGCGGAGATTGTCCCAGAACGGCTCGTTGGAGATGATCCAGCCGGCCGCCATGGAGGGGAAGAAGCCCCAGCGGTGCCCTCTCATGAAGTTTTCGCTGCCGTTGTATCCGAAGTTGGCTTCGAGTACGTACCGGTCCAGAAGCGTGTATGACAGACGTCCGGCGAATCCCTGCTCGCGCTTGGGCAGGCGGGCGTTGTAACTGGAGGCCTGATTGTCAACGTGTTCCTTCTGGTGGTACAGGACCACGGCGTTTATGGAATGTGGGCCGAAACTGCGGGCGTATTCGAGGTTGGTCTGCAGGTTAAGTTCGCGATAGCCGCTCGATGAAGTAGCGGAGCCTATGTATTTTGACCCTTCGCTGCCCAGCTGTGAGAGGTAGTAGGTCTTTTCGCCGCTGACGGGGTCGGTATCTATCCCCTGAAGACGGTAGAGCCAAGGCGCCTTGCGGAAAGTAAGGGTAGCGGCAGTGTAGGAATAGAACGACGCCTGTCCCCACAGTTTGAGTCCCGGGGTTATCATGTCGAGGTTCTGGTCCAGGCGGACCGAAGTCGTGGTGTTCTCTGTAAACTGCTTGCGGTAGCCTTCCGAAAGGTCCATGTAGGGGTTGGTCCACGATGTGGTTCCGTCCCACTCGTCGGTACCGCCGAACACTACATAGTCGGCATCGTTGCCCAGCCACTCAGAGGGGTATGTGGGCGATACGTTTACGGGATTGGCATATAGAGCCGCGGCAAAATAATGCTGCGTGCTGTAATACGGCATGTTCTTGTAGAACAATATGGAGGTCATCTTTATGGACGCCGTAGTGCTGTTGGTCAGTTTGGCGGTCACATTGCTCTGGAATGAGAACTTGCGTGCGTTAAGGCCGGTGTCGAACGATACTTCCGGGGAGTTTCGCAGCATACCGTTCTGGTTGGCGAACATAGCGCTCAGGAAGTAGTTTACGCGGTTTCCGCCGCCACGTATGTTCACGTCGGCGCTCTGGGCGGTAGAGTACTTGCGGAAAATCATATCGTACCAGTTGACAAGCGGGTACTCATAATTGTTGATTCCCTGCTTGGCAGCCTCGATTTTGGCCGGCAGATAATAATCGTTGCCGCCGCGGGTGCGGAGAGCCTCGTTGTAGTTCTCCATATAAGTTATCCCGTCGGCGATTTCGGATACCTTGGTGAAGGTGTTTACCGTCGAATTGAAGTGGACGTTGATGGACATCTTGTCTGACGTACGTCCGCTCTTGGTGGTAATGACCATGACGCCGTTTGCGCCGCGGGAGCCGTAGAGAGCCGTCGCCGCAGCGTCTTTAAGCACGGCAAACGACTCGATTGATTCCGGAGAGATACCGTCAAGCACCCCTACGCCGACCTCTATTCCGTCGAGGATATACAAAGGCTTGCTGTTGGGGCCGAAGGTGGAAATACCGCGGATCCAGAAATTGGCACCGTCCGAGCCGGGTTCGCCGGATGACTGGGTGGAAATAACGCCGGCCAGGTTGCCCGCAAAAGACTGTGACAGGGTGGGAGAGTGGAGCGACTTGAGCTGCTCGGGGTTGATGCTCTCCACCGAGGTCACTATCGACTCCCTTTTCTGGGTGGTTCCGAAGGCGACCACTACCGCTTCGCTCAATGCAGTTGACGATTCGTCCAGAAAGACCATGCGGAAGTAGTTGTCGTTCTCGGTGGTCTTTATGTTTTTGTCGAGGTATCCCAGCATTGAGAACGTTATTTCCTTGACATCGGCACCTACCGTTAGCGAATAACGGCCTTCAGTGTCGGTGAGCGTGCCGGTGGAAGTGCCTTTAACATACACCGTTACCCCAGCAAGAGGGCTGCGGTCGGTGGTTGCTACCACGGTTCCGGAAAAGGTGCGCTTGGGAGTTGAAGGAGCAGTCTTCTTGGGATCCTCGCCCCGTTTCCGGAGCAGCATGATCTGGGTTCCTTCGATACTTGCCGACATTTGCTGGGGAGCGAGTATCCTGCCGAGCAGCTGGAGAATATCTTCGCCTTTGGCTTCGTCGCTCACCCGCTTTTCCAAGTCAATCTCGGCGGTACGGTAGGCAAAAGTGAATCCGCTCTGTTTTTCCAGATCGTTCAGGACGGTGCGTAACGGCACATTCTGCCAGCTGCCGCTGACCTTTCTTTCCTGCGACCAGGAGACGACCGGAGAGGCCAACAGAAACAGCAGAAGCAATGTTTTTGCTAGTTTATTCATAAGAGAAGTTTTGTGAATTATCGTATCAGGACTATATTGCCTTCGTCGATTATGCGGAGTTCGCAATCGGCGAGAAAGGAGAGGACGGTAAAGATTTTTTCTTTGCTCTCGTCGTTGATTTTAAGTGTGATGTGCTGGTCCAGGTCGATGTCTCCCAACGTGCTGACCTTTACTCTGTAGCGGTGCTCAAGATTTTCGATGACTTTGCCCAAGGTGCAGTCCTCAAGCGAAATCTGCGAGCGTATCCAGCTTACATAGTCGCCTGTATCAACCGTGCGGACGGTGCTGTCGCCCAGCAGGCGGTCATAACTCAATTGCTCGCCGGGAGAAAGAGTTACTGCCTGGAGGCCTTCTCCTTTCACGCGCACGGAACCCGACACGAGGGTGACCTGGTCGCGCTCGTACAGGGGAGTGTGCCTTACGGCGAAGCGGGTGCCCAGTACGCTGACCTGCAGGTCACCGGCATTTACCACAAAGGAGCGTCCGTCTTTTGCAACATCAAAGTATGCTTCGCCGTCGAGCTTGACTTCCCTCACGGATGCTTTTTCAAAATTGCTGTTGTACGACAGGGAGCTGCCTATGTTGAGCCATACCGATGTGCCGTCCGGGAGCTGGAATTCGCCCTTTGAATTGCTGGATGTCACCATGCATACTTCCGAGGTAGCTGAAGGCGTGTTGCTGTGGGAGCGGATTCCCCGGCCCAGGCCGAAAAATCCCGCGATCAGGGCTGCCGCTGCGGCCACGGCCACAAAATACATAAAGCGGCTCCTGAGTGTTTTTTGCTTTTCTCCTTCCATGTGGCGGTGTATAAGGTTGAGCTTGCGCCGCCGCTCCAGGGTGGAGTCGCTTATATCTCTGGCAGACAGGGCTTCCCATTCACTGTAGAGGGCATCTTCCTTTTCCTGCTGGTCTTCGGGGTCGGTAAGCCAGCTCCCGAAGGCCAGCTTTACCTCGTCGGGGAAACTGCCTGACATAAATCGGTTTATGATGTTCTTTTTCTTGCCCATATTGATTGTGTGGTTAAAGCAGGGCGCTTAGTGCCTTGAGTTGCTCCAGGGCCCTTCCTATGTGATACTCAACTGTCTTGGGAGAGATTCCCTCCCGGGCTGCTATTTCCTGCTGTGTCAGGCCCATACGGCGGCTCATCAGGAATATTTTTCTGCGTTGTTCAGGCATTGCCGCTATGGTAAGGCTTGCAAGGGAAATGACGTCGCGCAAGTCCTCCTCCCTGGCCAGGTCTCCGCCGAACAGTTCCGGGAGTTCTTCAGAGGTCAAGCCTTGCTCCAGCGGGATGGGTATTCCGCGTGAATAGTAATCATAGACAGCATGCTTGACGATGGTGAACAGGAATGGCTTGAACGCACGCACGCCCCTCAGCGAGCGCCGTCTGAGCCAGAGGCGCAGGAACACATCCTGACAGATATCCTCCGCAATGGATTTATCTTTTAGGAGTGCCCGTGCGAACGTCTCGACGAGCGGGGCATACTTCAGGTAGAAGTAATCGAACACTTCGTATGACCCGCCCGACAGACGTTGGATGTACTCCGATTCTTGAGTCCCGTTCATTAATCGATGTTCACATTCGCCACCACAAGGTCTCCAGGTGCGCCGATGAGGTTTTCCGCGCTGACCTTGGCTCCGAGTACACGGGCGTCGGCGGTTACTTTCTCAGGCTTGTCGGGAGTTCCAAGGGTAATGGAATTCTTGCGTATCGCTCCAAGGAAAGCACCGGCGATGCAGGCGCCGTCGGAGCTGATGACGGCACTCAGGGTGTCGCCGCTCCATACTTTGGCATATTGGGTAGCTCCGCAGAATCCGCCGATACGCACGGCATCGGAAGAATTCACGGTGATGGGACCCTTGCTGGTGTTGCCCTCGAGGTTGCAGACCGAATAACCGAGCAATCCGCCTATCTCGCTGATATACACACCGTCGGCTTTGGCGTTAGTGACCATGATCTCTCCCTCGTTGGAGCTGTTCTTAAGTTCTCCGAACAAGTCTCCGCAAAGGCCGCCGATCATCATGTAAGATGTTGACTGGCTGGTGATTTTGCCAAAGTTCTTACATCCGTCCATAGTATGTCCGGAATTGCCGTTGCGCCCACCGAGGATGCCGCCTAAATAAGTGGCTCCCTTCTGGTTGTGCCAGCCGTTTTTATAAGTAAGGTTGCCGTTGTTGATACAGTTGCCTATAGTGTAAAGATGTGTGTGGTGATGTCCGATGACACCGCCAAGCATGAGCTGCTGAGAGCAGTTGACGTTCTGCACGGTGCAGTTGGCATCGAGCACTATTTCTTTGCCGTTGCTGCATCCGGTCACATTGCCCGCGTTCTGGTAGCCTACTACGCCTCCGGCGCGGGTCCAGCGTGCGGTCGATTTAAAAGAAATCACAGAAGGCATGTCGCCGTCGATGTTCGTGCAGTCCTTGATGGGCATGTTGCAGAAACCAACGATTCCGCCTAGGTCGGCACCGGTGGAGTTGCTAGCCGGCTGGATGATGTCAACATCGATCTTACCTGTATTGCGGCAGCCGGAGACCATGGTCTCCTCGGTGTAGTCTTTGGCTGAAGCACCTCCGGCAACGCCTCCGCAGAGTACGCCCAGATCGGCACCGGCGCCTCTCTGCAGGCCTCCGGCATTGGCGAATGAGCCTTTGAGCGTTACGGTTCCGGAGTTGGAGCAGTCAATCAGGTTGAATGCTACATAGCCGGTGACACCGCCGACAGAAGGACGTGTGCAGGCAACCTCAGGATTGGTGAGAGGCACGATGTAGCTCACGTCGCCGGAGTTGATGCATCCCTCCATATCTCCTTCAAAGTAGCCGGCCACACCGCCCACGTTGCCGTAGGTTCCGGTGGCGCATACTCCGATCGAGAAGAAGACGGCTCCTTCATTGGTGCATTCTTTCATCTTGCCCATGTTGGCCGGGGCGTCGTTTGCGAATTCCGTTACCTTGCTGGCTCCGAGAACTCCGCCGAGGAATGTCTTGCCGGGAGTCTCATCGTATGTAAGGGAAATGGGGGCCTTGTTGTGGCACTTGACTATGCGGTCTTGTCCGGGAGCAGCTTCGCCTGCCATATATCCTGCAACGCCTCCGATAACTTGCTCATTGGCAGTGGCGACGTTTTTGAGCGTTATGGCGCCTTCATTGGTGCAGTTGCTTATGTTGCCCTCAAGGAAACCTACGATGGCTCCCAGACGGGCTGTGCCTGCAAATGAATCGACGCGGTTGATGGGAGCTTTGTTCGTGCAGCCGCTGATCTGTCCGCCTGGCAGCAAGTGTCCTGCTATCAGGGCTATGTCTCCCTGGTCGGCGCCGTTAAGCGAGCAGCTGGAGTCGATGATCAGATTCTTGACGGTTCCGGACACTTCGGTAAACAGAGGAGTGGTTGCGCTCCAGTTGCGTATGCTCTTGCCGCCTCCGTCGAACGTGCCGGCAAAAGATGCTGCCGGAACCAGCTCTTTGTCCGACAGATCAATGTCGGCGCCTAGCTTGACCATGTCGGCCTCGGTGCACTGGGGGGCATACTCGTTAAGCCATACCAGAAGCAGCGTAGCGTCGTTGATTGTGAGAGGGTAGCTTATGGACAGTTCTCCGGTGGTTACGGATACCTCGTCGGACCATTCGGAGGTAACCTTGCCGGCTATTGCCTGAACCCGTACCACATATTCGGTTGAATACTCGAGTGAGCCAATTGTGCAGTTGCGCTCAGCGCCGCTGCCGGCAGCCTTGAAGTCTGCCTCCCCGGCTTTGTGATACTCGGTCTTGTAAGATTTGGCGTCCTTGACTTCCGCCCAGGACACCGAGATGGTGTTGCCGGATGCAGTGGCAGTGACGACCGGCTTTTCGAGCGATGTAACTTCCTCAGGCTGAGGCTCTGGGGGTGTGGGTGTCGGTTCGGGTTCGGGCTTGGTGCAGGCGGCCAGGACGGCCAGAATGCACAGTGCGTTCAGAATAAGATGCTTTTTCATATTTTTATAGAATTGGTTATAGTATGCATTTAGTCTTAAATAGAGACCCCGGTTTTTGAAGCTTTCCCTAGTGCCGGGTAAAAAAAAGACGCAGACGACGGTCTCTTTTTTTGTAATAACTTGGTCTATGAATGTGCCCTACAGGAGGTTAGAATGATGGTTCGGTGCATTTTTGGTGCTTTTTTGGGGGGAATAAAAAGCCCTAAGTGGTTGATAATCAAAACACTTAGGGCTTAATTTCGGCGGAGAGAAAGGGATTCGAACCCCCGAAGCAGGTTTTGCCCGCTTAGCGCATTTCGAGTGCGCCGCCATAGACCACTCGGCCATCTCTCCGGGTGCAAAGTTCGTAAAAAATATTTAATTTTGTACACTATGACGATAGGAGATTTGGATTTAGGTCCCAGACCGCTCTTCCTGGCACCGATGGAGGATGTCACCGACATCTCCTTCCGCGTCCTCTGCAAGGAGCAGGGAGCGGCGATGGTGTATACCGAATTTGTGCCCTCCGAGGGCCTTGTACGCGATGCCGACAAGGCCATAGCCAAGATGCGGACCCTCCCAGAGGAGGCCCCCGTGGGCATCCAGATCTACGGTCATATCCTCGAGAACATGGTCGATGCGGCCCGCATGGCCGACCGCGCCGCTGAGCTTGCCGGCGGTCACGGAGCCGACATCATCGACATAAATTTCGGCTGCCCCGTATCAAAAATCGCAGTCCGCGGCGCCGGCAGCGGCATGATGCGTGAGCCCGACAAGATGGTGGCCATAACCAAGGCCGTCGTGGACGCCGTGCACAAGCCCGTGACCGTCAAGACCCGCCTCGGCTGGGACGAAGACAGCAAGATCATCCCCGAACTTGCCGAGCGTCTCCAGGACGCCGGCATCAGCGCCCTCACCATCCACGGTCGCACCCGCCAGCAGATGTACCGCGGATCCGCCGACTGGACCCTCATCGGCGAAGTCAAGAACAACCCGCGCATCCACATCCCCATCATCGGCAACGGCGACATCACCGACGGCCCCTCTGCCAAAAACGCCTTCGACCGTTACGGGGTAGACGCCATCATGATAGGCCGCGCCTCCTTCGGGCACCCCTGGATATTCCGTGAGATCCGCCATTACCTCGATACCGGCACGCAGGCCCCTCCCCTCAGCGTGCCCGAGCGCGTCGCCCTGGCCAAGCGCCATTTCTCCCTGTCCATCGGCTACAAGGGAGTACCCCGCGGCGTCTATGAGATGCGCCGTCACCTGAGCTGCTACTTCAAGGGCCTCCCCGACTTCAAGGCCACCCGCATGAAGCTGGTCACCTCCACCGACCCCGACGAAATCTTCGAAACCCTCGACCTGATAGCCTCCCGCTGGGCGGACGCCCCCCTGGAAACCTCGAACGTATATGATATATAGACTGATACTCGCTCTCCGAAACGCCCGCTACAAGGGCGGACGCCACAGTGCCATGGCCCCCGTGCCCACGGTGTGCATAGGCAACATAACCGTCGGAGGCACCGGCAAGACACCCCATGCCGAGATGCTTCTGAGGGAACTTCTGGACAGCGAGCGTTGGGGCAGTTCCGAGGTGGCCCTGCTGTCGCGTGGCTACAAGCGGCGCAGCAAGGGCTTCCAGCAGGTCCCCTTCAACGGTACCGCCGCCCAGTACGGCGACGAGCCGCTGCAGATCAAGCGCAAGTTCCCCCAGGTCATGGTGGCCGTATGCAAGGACCGCGTGCAGGCCTGCTCCAAGCTGGCCGCGGACGGCGCCAACATCATCCTGCTGGACGACGCCTGGCAGTACCGCAAGCTCAGGCCCCACCTGAGCATAGTCCTCACCTCCTACTCCAACCCGGTCACCACCGACCGCCTGCTGCCGTGGGGACGCCTTCGCGATCTTCCCCGCCGCCTGTACGACTCGGACATAGTCATCGTGACCAAGTGTCCTTATGCCCTGGAACCCAGGGAAAAGCAGGAAATGGCCTCCATCCTCGGCTACGAGTCCTACGACCCCTCCACCTGCGTCGCCGTCCGCCGTGGCCGCTCCCAGCTGCTGCTGTTCACCGGCATCGAGTATGCCAGGCCCCTTCCCGTGTTCGAGCAGGAAGCCGACAGCCGCTACACCTATTCCCACAAGATGGTGCTGTTCAGCGGAATAGCCGACGACACGCCCCTGAGGAACTATCTTTCAGATACTTACACCATAGTGGACCACCTTCATTTCCCGGACCACCACGCCTACGGCTCCGCCGACATCCGCCGTCTTCTGCAGGTCATGAAGCACAATCCCACGGCAGCCTTCGCAACCACCGAGAAGGATGCCCAGCGCCTCCGCTGCCTGGAAAAACTCCCCAAGGAACTGAGGGCGAGGATGTTCTACTTCCCCATAACCGCAGTATTCCACTCCGAAAACGAACGCCGCTTACTGAATGACAAACTAACCGCAATATGATACTGAAACGAACCTTCATCTTCCTGCTTGCATCGGCCGCCGCCATTTCGGCCGCCGCCCAGCAGCAGACTCTTGCTCCATGGCAGGACCCGGGCATCTTCGAGCAGAACCGCCTTCCCATGACCGCCAGCGTGCGCAGCGACTGCCCGACCCTCTCCCTTGACGGCACCTGGAAATTCATCTGGAGCGAAAATCTTGACCTCCGCACCGACTTTGCCGCCCCCGGCTTCGACGACTCCTCCTGGGGCACCATGCCCGTCCCCGGAATCTGGGAGCTCAACGGCTACGGCGACCCCATCTACACCAATCACGGCTACCCCTGGAAAGGCCATTTCGACAACAATCCGCCTTTCGTGCCCGAGGAGCACAATCATACCGGGCACTATCGCCGGCACTTCAAGCTCACCGGCGACCAGGCCAGAAGCAGGGTAGTGCTCCGCATAGGCAGCGCTACATCCAACGTCCGCGTGTGGGTGAACGGTAAGCACGTGGGCTACAGCGAGGACAGCAAACTCGAGGCGGCCTTCGATATCACCGGCTTCGTGAAGAAGGGCGACAACCTCGTTGCCCTGGAGATAATGCGCTGGTGCGACGGAACTTACCTGGAGTGCCAGGACTTCTGGCGCTTGTGCGGAATAGCCCGCGGCGTGAGCCTTGACTTCCGTCCCCGCAAGGCGGCCATCCAGGATGTGCGCGTACGCGCCGACATGCACGGCTCCTATGATTTCGACGTCACCGCCCCCGAGGCTGACCAGGTGCGCTACGAGCTCACCGCTCCCGACGGCACCCGCACCGTGCATACCGAAAAAACCTACGGCGACGGCTCTTGCTGGAGCGGCAGGCTTGAGGATGTCAAGCTGTGGAGCGCCGAAGCCCCCAATCTCTACACTCTCCGCGTAACGTCGCTGCGCAAGGGCAAGGCCGTCGAAAGCGCCATGCTGGACGTCGGTTTCCGCAGCGTGGAGATCAAGAACTCCCAGTTGCTGGTCAACGGCCAGCCCGTGCTCATCAAGGGCGTCAACCGCCACGAGATGAGTCCCGATGGGGCGTACTGCGTGTCCCGCGAGGAGATGCTCCGCGATATCCGCGTGATGAAAGAGTTAAATATCAACACTGTGCGCACATGCCACTATCCCAACGACCCCTTCTGGTACGAGCTCTGCGACCGCTACGGCTTGTACGTGATCGACGAGGCTGACATAGAGTCGCACGGCATGGGATACGGCGCGGAGACCCTCGCCAAGCGTGACGACTTTGCCGCCGCCCACATGATACGCATGCAGCGCATGGTGCAACGGGACAAGAACCACCCGAGCATCATAGTCTGGAGCCTTGGCAATGAGGCCGGCGACGGCCCCAATTTCGAGAAGACCTACGCCTGGACCAAGTCCTTCGATCCCACCCGTCCCGTCCAGTACGAAAGGGCGGAGATGAACGATCATACCGACATCTTCTGCCCCATGTACGCCGACTACAAGGAGTGTGAGGATTATTGCTCGAACAATCCTCCCAAGCCGTTGATCCAGTGTGAGTACGCCCATGCCATGGGCAATTCCCTTGGCGGTTTTGCCGAGTACTGGGACCTGGTGCGCCGCTATCCTTCCTTCCAGGGAGGCTGCATCTGGGACTTCGTGGACCAGGCGCTCCGCTGGCCCTACGACCCGGCCCAGGGCAAGGTCTGCTCGACCAATGGCGCCGGCTCCAAACTCGATTCCGAGGGCAAGCCGTCATGGATATACGTCTTCGGAGGAGACTTCAACACCTATGACTTCTCCGACGAGTCTTTCAACTGCAACGGAATAGTGTCGCCCGACCGTGTGCCTCATCCCGGCGCCGAGGAGGTGCGCTACCAGTACCGCAGCATCCTCTGCAGCGCCTCTAATGAGGACATAAAGGACGGATACGTAAATATTTACAACGAGAATTTCTTTATCGACCTGGGCCGCTACCGCTGCGAGTGGCAGTTGGTGCAGGACGGCCGCTTGATACGCCGCGGCTGTATGGACATGCCCGCAGTGGCTCCCCAGACCTTGGAACGCGTGCAGCTCCCGGGCCTGTGCCTTCCCGATACCGAGGGCCACGACGTGTCGCTGTGGCTGGACTTCTACTTGCTCCGCGACAGCGGCATCCTTAGCGCCGGCACCCGCGTGGCATGGGACCAGATAGCGATATCGAGAGGACTTGAATTCAAACCCTCGCCCCTTCCCGGTAGCGAGCTGGAACTCTCTGAGACAGAGGATCTTTGGACTGTGTCCGGACCGAGATGGTCGGCCAGCTGGGACAAGTACAGCGGCGGCCTTTGCTCGTATGTCGTGGATGGACGCGAGCACATCAGCATGCCCCTTCTGCCGTGCTTCGGACGCGCCGTCACGGAGAACGACCTCGGCGCCAAGCTGGACAAGAAGATGGCCTGCTGGCTCCATCCCAAGCTTGATCCCGTGGGCCTGTTCGCCTTTGAGGAGGACGGTTGCATAGTGGTGCACGAAATATATCCTCTGGAGTATGCTTACGTGCAGATGCGCTACACGGTTGCTCCGGGCGGAGTCATCACCCTGGACATGGACATGAAGCTTAACCGCGATGTTACAGAGGCTCCCGACCTCTTCCGCGTGGGTGTGGAGTTCGCCATGCCGGGCGAATTCTCAACCGTCGATTTCTATGGCGAAGGCCCCTTCGACACCTACGCCGACCGGCGCAGTGCGGCACGCCTTGGCCGCTGGGTGCAGAATGTGGCGGACCGTTACGACTTTGAGTCGGCGCGTCCCCAGGAGCACGGCACCAACGTGGGCGTCAAGAGCTACAAGCTGCTGAATGGCTATGGCGACGGTCTTCAGATCACCTCGCCCGACTCCTTCTCGGCCTCGGCCCTGCCGTTCACCCGCCATACGCTCGACCTTACTGTAGGGGAGTGGCGCCACAGCCGTGAGCTCCTGCCCCTGGTGCATAAGGAAAACCGTTCGCGCGGACTCACCGCGGTCAACTGCGACCTGGTGCAGATGGGCCTCGGCTGCGTCAACTCATGGGGCGCCGTCCCCCGCAGCGAATACATGATTCCCGCAGGTCATTACTCCTTCACCCTGATACTGTCACCTTCTCTTTGATATGGATAAAATACTCATTCTGGACTTCGGCTCGCAGGTTACCCAGCTCATAGGCCGCCGGCTCAGGGAACTGAACGTATATTGCGAGATATACCCCTACAACAAGGTTCCCTCGTCGCTGGAAGACGTCAGGGGCGTCATCCTGTCCGGAAGTCCATGCTCCGTGAGAGACGCGGGGGCTCCTATGGTGGATTTTTCGCTCTTCAAGGGCAAGCTGCCCCTCCTCGGCATCTGCTACGGCGCGCAGCTGCTTGCATGCACTTTCGGGGGCAAAGTCGAGGCTTCGGATTCCCGGGAATACGGACGCGCCATGCTCAACGTAACGGCAGATTCTCCGCTGCTAAAGGGCGTGAGCCGGCGGACACAGGTCTGGATGTCCCACGGCGACACCATATCGGCCCTTCCGGAAGGTACGCGGGTGATTGCATCCACGGACGATGTCGTAAACGCCGCCTATCAGTGGACGGGCGAAAGCACCTACGCCGTACAGTTCCATCCCGAGGTCTTCCATACCACCGAAGGCTCCCGCATCCTTTCCAATTTCGCCATCGATATCTGCGGCTGCAAGGGGGACTGGACGCCGGATTCATTCATACACACCACCGTAGATGCCCTGAAGGGGCAGATAGGGGACGATAAAGTCATACTCGGGCTGTCCGGCGGCGTAGATTCCACCGTGTCGGCGGTGCTGCTGCACAAGGCCATAGGCGACAGGCTCAACTGCATTTTCGTGAACAACGGCCTGCTGCGCAAAGACGAGTACTCTCAGGTGCTTTCGTCCTACTCGGACATGGGCCTCAACGTCACCGGGGTGGATGCCTCGGCCGAGTTCCTCTCCGCCCTTAGCGGCGTGAGCGAGCCGGAAGCCAAGCGCAAGGCGATAGGCCGCGTGTTCGTGGAGACGTTCGAGAAGGCCGCCCGCCGGGTCGAGGGCGCCCGCTGGCTTGCCCAGGGCACCATTTATCCAGACGTCATCGAGAGCGCCGGCATCCCAGGGATCGCTTCCAAGATCAAGAGCCACCACAATGTGGGCGGCCTGCCGGAGCAGATGAACCTCAAGGTGGTGGAGCCGCTGCGCATGCTGTTCAAGGACGAAGTGCGCCGGGTGGGGCGTGCCCTTGGCATCAAGGAGGAACTTGTCGGCAGGCATCCTTTCCCGGGCCCTTCGCTGGCCATACGCGTAATAGGCGAGGTCACAGAGGAGAAGCTGTCCGTCCTGCGGGAAGCCGACGATATATTCATCCGGGGCCTTCGCAGCTGGCCCTGCACAGGCATCCCTTCCGCAGCGGATCCGCGCGTGGAGGCCGCCAACCTGTACGAGGCAATATGGCAGGCTGGCGTCATCCTGCTGCCCGTGCAGAGCGTAGGCGTGATGGGCGACGAACGTACATACGAGAGCGCCGTTGCGCTCCGCGCCGTGGTGTCGACCGACGCCATGACTGCGGACTGGTTCGCATTCCCGCACGAGTTCCTGCGCCACATCTCAAACGAAATCATACGCAAGGTCCGCGGAGTCAACCGGGTGGTCTATGACATATCGTCCAAACCGCCGGCAACCATAGAATGGGAGTAGGTATTTGCATTTTTGATGATTTTCCAATATTTTTGTTTTCTGTGTCGAAACTAATGGCTGATATGTACAAAAGAGTGTTGTTAAAGCTCAGCGGGGAAAGCCTCGGCGGCCCCGCCGGCAAGGGTCTGGATCCCGAAAGCCTCAATACCTATGCATCCGAGATAGTGGAGGCCGTGCGCGCCGGCCACCAGGTGGCGATAGTCAACGGCGGCGGCAACATATTCCGCGGCCTGCAGGGTGTCGGCAAGGGCTTCGACCGCGTCACCGGAGACCGCATGGGCATGCTTGCCACCATCATCAACTCCCTCGCCCTGGCCGGGGCCATCAAGAGCCTTGGCGTCAATGCCGAGGTGTTTACGGCCACTCCCATGGAACCGTTCGCCCGCTACTACACCCGCGACAATGCGGTCAAGGTGCTCGAAGAGGGCGGCGTGGCGCTTATTGCCGGAGGCACCGGCAATCCTTTCTTCACCACCGACTCCGGAGCCGCCCTGCGCGCCCTGGAACTCGGCGCCGACGCCCTCCTCAAGGGTACGCGCGTCGACGGGGTGTACACCGCCGACCCTGAAAAGGACCCCACGGCCGTGCGTTACGAGGAACTTACTTTCACCAAGGCCCTCTCCGACCATCTCAAGGTCATGGACCAGACGGCCTACGCCCTCTGCGAACAGGGTCCAGTGCCTATCGTGGTGTTCGACGTCACCCGCCGCGGCAATCTGGCCCGCCTGTTGCAAGGCGAACCTATCGGAACAATAGTAAAAGCAGAATAATATGTTGAACGACAGAGCAAAAGAAATCGTCTCCGGCGCCGAATCCAAGATGAACGACGCCCTCAGGTTCCTCGAGGAGGATCTCAAAACCTACAGGGTAGGCAAGGCCAATCCTGCAATTTTCAACGGTCTGATGGTGGACTACTACGGCAGCCCCACCCCGGTGCACCAGGTGTGCTCCATCTCCGCTCCCGACGCCAAGACACTGGCGCTCCAGCCCTGGGAGAAGAACATGATCCCCAAGATCGAGAAGGCCATCATGGACGCCAATCTGGGCTTCACCCCCCAGAACAACGGCGAGATTATCCGCTGCGTGGTGCCCGCACTCACCGAGGAGCGCCGCAAAGACCTGATAAAGAAGGCTAAAGCCACCGGCGAGCAGACCAAGGTCACCGTACGCAACGCCCGCCGCGACGCCTTCGACATCCTCAAGAAAGCCCAGAAGAACGAGGGCCTCTCCGAGGACATCCAGAAGGAAGCCGAGGACGAAGTACAGAAACTCACCGACAAGAACGTCAAAGCCGTCGACGAGATTGTAGCCGCCAAGGAGAAAGAAATCCTTACGGTGTAGCTTATTCCCGGGTCAGCCGGTCAAAGTCCGCCTTGAGCCCGTCGGCGCGCAGGAGCATCTGAGCCGAAGAAAGACTGCAATTTACCCAGAAGGTACGATTGCGGTCTTTTTTGGCGTTGCGCCATTCCCATGTGGTGGGAAGGCATCCGTTGAGGGGGTTCTGCATGCGCGTGATGTTGTCTATAAGGGCCTTGGCCTTGGCCAGCGCCAGCAGGTCGCCGGTAGTGTGATAGTAGTCCAGCAGGGCGTTTGCCACATTGCAGGCGCTGTTGTCCACCGGCATCTCGTATTTGTACTGCTCGTGCACGCTGGGGGCGTAGCGCTTGTGGAATCCGTATTCCGTGGTGTCGGGGTAAGCCCAATGGACGAACTGGTCTTCGCTCATGCGGATGAGGTCCTCGGAGGTGCGGACGTCCTCTTTTGAAGTGCCTCCCCTTGTGAGCAGGTATGTTGCGTAGGGTGCGGCCGTGCAGTTGGTCAGGTTCTGGTAGAGCTGCAGGCCCTGCACGTTGACGTCCTCGAACTGGCCGGTCATGTTGAAGGTCTTCACCGCCACCTTGTCCCACACCTCGGATAACGGGGCGGACGGGGATGATGCTTTGAAGCTCAGCGCCTCGCCCTCCGCGGGAGTGAGGGTGAACAAGTACTGCGCGGCGCCTTCCGCCGCCTTGAAGTCAAAAGCAGGAGCAGCATAGAATAAGCAGAGGAAGTAATATTTTTTTCATACTTCAAAGATACTAATAGATTTCTTGAAAATATATATATTTGCCCCATGCGAAAGTTAGTGGTTTGCCTTTTGTTGCTCGCCGGGCTTCAGTGCTACGCCCAGACGCCCCTTTTCCGGGGGCGCGAGATGCGCGAGTACAACTTTCCCTTCAACGGCCACTACTACTGGAGCACCCGCGAATTCGTTCCTGGCAGCGTGTTTTTCAACGGCACCTTGTACGAAAATGTGCCTCTCAATGTCAATGCACATACGCAGGACCTTCTGGCCCGGGAGTCTTCCTTCGCTGCGCCGGTCGTGGCCGAGCGCGGCCTCACGGCCTGGTTCAAGATTGACGGAATCTACTACTACAACTTGCAGTATTATGGTGTGGAAGGCGCCCCAGAGGGCTTTTTCCAGCTGCTCACGGACGGCCGCCGCAACGTGTGGATGCAGCGGCGCAAGCTCTTCGCCCGTTCGCCCGGCGACCATAACGGCGACAAGGGCATAGGCTACGACGACCCCGACTACCGCGAGAAACTCATAACCTATTTCTACCAGCAGGACAAGTACTACGTCGAGCGTGACGGCGCATTCAAGCGGATACGCCCCGGCCGTTCGCGCAGGGCGGCCATGCGCCCGGGACAGCCTTTGAGCACTGCCGAGCCCGATGTTGCCGTGCCCCGCACGATAAGGCGCTCCCCGCAGGTCAAGAATGCCGCCGGCTCGCTTCCTGCAGAATGGTTTTCCGCCGGAGACCCCTCCGCGGAGCGCCGGGCCATGCTGGCGGCTATTGAGCAGGAAAACCTTATAGCCAGCTATCGCAACAAAACCTACGAAATAGGCTCCGGAGACGCTGCCACGGCTACCGTGAGCGGAGTGGTGCGCGACGTGGCCTCCGGCGAGGCGCTCCAGGGCGTCCTGGTGGCCGACCGCAGCGGCCGCACCTACTGCTACACCGACGCCGACGGCCGCTATTCCCTCACCCTGCCTGCCGGCGAGAACTTGCTGACCTTCAGGGAGTATTCCATGGAAGACATGGACATCCACGTGCTGCTGCGCGGCTCCGGCGGCCTGGATATAGTCATGCGCGAGAAGGTGACGGCCCTGCAGAGCGCTTATGTGACCGCCAACAGCATGGCGGCCCACCGCAACGCCGGCATGGGCCTGGAGAAAATGAATTCCACCACCATTACCCACATGCCGTCGGCTTTTGGCGAGGGCGATGTGCTCAAGGCCGTCCTCACCCTGCCCGGAGTCAAGTCGGTAGGTGAAGCCAGCAGCGGTTTCAACGTGCGCGGCGGCTCCTCCGACCAGAACCTTATCCTCTTCAACGGCGGCACGATATACAATCCCAGCCACCTGTTCGGCATATTTTCCGCCTTCAACACCGACGTGGTGGACGACATTCAACTGTATAAAAGTTCCATCCCGGTGCAGTTCGGCGGCCGCATCTCGTCGGTGCTTGACATAAGCACGCGCGACGGCAACGCCGAGCGCATACGTGGCTCGCTGGGCCTTGGAATACTCACAAGCCACGTGGCCCTGGAAGGACCGATAGTGAAGGACAGGACCACCTTCGTGCTGGGCGGCCGCACCACCTATTCCGACTGGCTTCTGAAACGCCTGCCGGCAGTGAGCGGATATTCCGGAGGCAAGGCGTCGTTCAGCGACGTGAACCTCGGCGTGACGCATCATTTCGACGAGCGCAACACCCTCAAGGCCACCGCTTACTGGTCCCGAGACGGTTTCTCCTTCCGGGGAGACACTACCTTCCGCTATTCCAACCTGGACGTGGCCCTGAGGTGGACCCACAAGACGGCCCGAGGAGGTACTCTCAATGTATCAACCGGTTACGACCGCTACTCAAATACTCTCGACCGCGGCTACTCCACCGATCCCGCCGGCTCCTACGCCCTTAACACCACCGTGAACCAGGGGTTCCTGCGGGCCGGGGTGCAGCAGCGGCTGGGCGCCCACACCCTCTCATGGGGAGGCGACGCGGTGCTGTATGTCCTCAACCCCGGCTCCATGCGTCCCACCGGCGAGTCGCTGGTGATTCCCCGGAGCCTCGACACCGAGTCGGCCCTGGAACCTGCCATCTACGCCGGTGACACCTGGCAGCCGGAGGGTTCGCCCCTCAGCCTGGAGGCCGGCCTGCGCTATTCCTCGTTCCTGACGTTCCGTCCCGCCAAGTACTACGGAGGTCCGGAGTTGAGGCTGAGCGGCAAGTATTCGCCCCTTCCCAACCTGTCCTTCAAGACGGGCGTCAACAGCATGAATCAGTACATCCACCTGATTTCCAACTCTTCCAGCATCTCTCCCATGGACACCTGGAAGCTGTCCGGCGCCGGCATCCTGCCCCAGAGGGGCTGGCAGGCCGCCGCGGGCGCCTACTGGACCGTGTTCGGGAACGTGCTGGACATAAGTCTCGAGGGGTATTACAAGCGGATGTACAACTATCTTGACTACAAGTCCGGGGCCGTGCTCACCATGAACGAGCACCTCGCGGACGATGTGGTGCGCACCAGGGGCCGCTCCTATGGAGTCGAGCTTATGCTGCGCAAGCTGTCCGGCCGGCTGACCGGCTGGGTGGCGTACACCTGGTCGCGCGCCCAGCTGCAGGAAATGCAGGACCGGGGCTTGGAAACCATCAACGGAGGGGCCTGGTACAACGCTCCCCACGACAAGCCGCACGACGTGAAACTGGTTGGCAACTACAAGTTTACGCACCGCTACAGCATTTCCTTCAACCTCGATTATTCCACGGGCCGTCCGGTCACTATTCCGGTGGGCCAGTATTTGTACGGGAACGCCCTGCGCCTCATGTATTCGGAGCGCAACGCCTACCGCATTCCCGACTATTTCAGGCTCGACCTGGCTTTCAACATCGAGCCGGGGCATTACCTCAAGGCCTTCACGCACATGTCGGCCACCATTGGCTGCTACAATGTGACAGGCCGCAGGAACGCCTACTCGGTATTCTACACAACCTCTGCAGGGCGTGACGTCAGGGGCTACATGGTGTCGGTGTTCGCCACGCAGATCCCTTACCTCAGCCTTAATCTTAAGTTCTGACCATGAAGCGACTGTTGCCGATACTTTTGCTCCTCGCCCTTGATGCTTGCATCTATCCTTTTGACATTAAGCAGGATGATGTGGAAATCAAGCACCTTGTGGTGTCCGGCGACATAACGATAGGCGAGCCTACGCGCATCACGCTCGGGTATGTCTATCCCGTCGGGACGCCTTCCGGAACCATGCTCAAGGACTACCCCAAGGGGAGCCTTACGATAGAGGGTGACGGCGGATTTGCCTGTAAGGGGGAATATCTGGCGCGCGGCACCTATGAGTTCGACACCTCTTCGGCTCCGCCGGACCAGCGCTACCGGCTTCATGTCAAACTGAATGATGCGAGGGAGTTTGCAAGTCCATGGCAGGGAGTGAACCAGGCGCCGGTCGTTTCCGGCCTGCGGGCCGAGCCTTCAGAGACTGGCCTGGCTCTCTATATCAGCCTGGACGGGGCCGACTCGCTTTGGAACTTCCGCTGGGACTACACTGAAACGTGGGAATACCACGCCGACTTCATCCCCGTGCTGATGTTCGTTCCAGGCCTTCCCGCGCCGGACAACGAAGACCCTTCCAAAATATACCGCGAGCCCGATCCGTCCGAGGATTATTACTACTGCTGGTCCAGCCGCAGCAGCGTCGAGCCCGGCCTTGCCAGTGCGGAGGGCCAGAGCGGCAACGTGGTGAAGGACCGCCTGATAATGACCATTCCGTTCACCGACAAGAGGATATCAACCCTTTACTGCCTGGATGTTACGGTCAGCGGGCTTTCTTCCGGCGGGCGGGCGTACCTTCAGCACCTCCACGACATTTCCAACAACACCGGCTCGCTGTTCTCGCCCACGCCAAGCGACATGCCAGGCAACATAACCTGCCTGTCCGATCCTTCGCAGGTCGCCCTCGGCTACCTCAGCGTGGTGCAGCGCACTACCTCGCGGCTCTTCGTTCCCCCGACCTACTACAGGCAGGGTTACGACCCCGACGCCCTGCTGTTTTATCCCGCTCCCGACGAGGACGGGCGCTATATGTTTGACCAGGTGTACATTACAGACTCGCCGGTGCGCTTTTCCGGCGATGCTCCGACCCTTACCAACGTGCCTTGGGCGCCCAAGCGCTGCGTAGACTGCCGGGCCCAGGGAGGCACCAAGAACAAGCCGGAATGGTGGCCCAATTCGCACAAATGATGAAGAAGATACTCTTTGCTGTCCTGTTAGCCTTGTCCTGCCTGCCCCTGGCCGCGCAGGATGTGTATGTTGCCACAGACAAGGGCTGCTACCTGGCGGGGGAGAACATCGGATGCTCCGCATTCTGCGCCAAGGGGCCGTCGGTGGTCCTGCTGGAGCTGGTGTCGTCCGACGGTGTGGCCGCCATGGGCAAGCTGGCCGTAGCGGGCGGGCGCGGAGCGGGAGTTCTGCGCATACCCTTCGGCACGCCCACCGGCAACTACAGGCTCAGGGCCTGCCTGCCGGGAGGCACTCCGGCCGGAGGTCCCGTCATTTCGGTGTTCAACACCCTTTCCACCGACAGGGTGAAGGATGGCGTCGAGGTGGTCGGGTCACTGTCTTCGGCCCCCAAGGCCTTCGAGACCGGCTACGGCTTTTCCGTAGAGCAGGCCGGCGATTCGCTGGTGATACGCAACATGTCGGGAGCCGCCGCTTCGGTGTGCCTGTCGCTCTACCGCGAGGACTCTCTTCAGCCTGTCATGCGCTCATCCATAGCCGGATTCAAGCTGCCGGCCCCGTCGGAGCCTTCGGACGGCGAGGTCATCCGCGGCCGCATCACCGGCCCTGACGCATCGGCCGCCACCGGCGTGATATTGGCCGTACCGGGCTCTGCAACTGATTGCTATCGGGCTGAAGTACAAGAAGATGGCACATTCAGCGTGCACACCGAGAATATCTTCGGCGACGTGGACATTGTGTGCATCCCTTCTGGCCTTGGCGAGGGCCGGACAGCCCATGCCGAGTTGGAACAGGTGTTCAGCACTTCGCCCGAGACCGGCCTGCCCAAGTTGGAAATATGCAGGTCCATGGAGGCCGACCTTCTGCGGCGCACGGCTGCCATGCAGGAGCGGCAGCTCACGGACACCCTCACTTCGTCCCTTCCCGTGCAGGCCGGGCATTTCTTCCTCGAGCACGAATGTACTAGATATGTGCTTGACGACTATACCCGTTTCCCCACCATGGAAGAAGTGTTCGTGGAGATTATCCCCCAGGTGAGGATGCGCCGCAAGGGCGGCAAGCCCAGCATCACCCTGCTCATTCCCTCCAGCGTTTCGGATGGAATGCCGCGCTGGGGCGACGCCGTGGTGATGGTGGACGGTGTGCCGGTGCTTGACCACAGTTTGATAGAGAGTTATGACCCTGCCATAATCAAGACCATAGACGTTTATCCATATCGCTACTATCTTGGTCCGAGCGATTTCGACGGGGTGGTGAACCTTGTGACGTTTGACGGGCGCATGCCGGGCCTTCTGCTGCCGGACAATATCCGCATTTATGGTTTTCACGGCTGTTCCCTGCCTCAGGCTTTCAAGGGAAGCGAAACCCTTTTCTGGCATCCTTTGGTGGATATTCCGGCAGGCGGAAGCGTGTCCGTGCCGTGTGCCGGCGTGGACCCTGGCGTCTTTTATACTCTCAGTGTCGAGGGAATCTCTGCGGACGGCGTTCCGCTGTACTTGCGAAAAACCTTTTTTTAGGTTAAATTTGCATTCATAATTTAATTGATACCTATGTCTTTTTTAACCTCATCTATCGGCAAGAAGTTCATCCAGGCGGTGAGCGGTGCATTTTTGATTATTTTTCTGCTGCTCCACGGCACGATCAACTTCTTCTCTGTAATCGATTCATTCACCGGTAAATATGGCGTAGTGGCCAATGACGAGGCCCTCTTCTCCGAGGGCGACGGCCTGTTCAAGCTGGGCTGTGACTTCATGTCCCTGCCGATAATCGACATAATGGTGCCCATCCTTGCACTGGGCATCCTTGTGCACATCGGATACGGCTGCTGGCTCACCTACCAGAACATCAAGGCCCGCGGCGGTGTCAAGCGCTACGAGGTCAGCAGCAAGGCCGCTGCCGATTCCTGGTCCGCCAGGAACATGTTCGTGCTTGGCGTGGTCATCCTCGGATTCCTGTTCTTCCATCTTTCCCACTTCTGGGCCAAGATGCAGCTCCCCGAGATGTTCGGAGTCGGCAATTTCGAGAACAATCCCTACCTGCTTCTTAACGCCACGTTCGGCAAATGGTGGATCCTGGTCCTGTACCTCATCTGGTTCGCAGCCATCTACATGCACCTTACCCACGGCTTCTGGAGCATGTTCCAGACAGTGGGCTGGAACGGCAAGACCTGGTTCAAGAGGGTAAAGGTCATCGGCGTGGTTGTTGCCACCCTTATCGTCATCCTCTTCGTCAGCGCCGCCATCAACGCTTTCCTTCAGGCCAACGGATTAATAAGCTGCTGAATATGAAAAAGTTACTTGCCATCGTGGCCGTGTTGCTGCCCGTCTGTAGCTGGGCGGCCAAGAACACGGTTCCCGATATCATGCCCATACCCCAGAAGATCGAGATGGCCAAGGGCCGTTTCAAGGTCAAGGGTGTAAATGTAAACTGCGATCCTTCGCTGGATGCCCGTACAGTCAAGCTTGTACGCCAGTTTGCGGACAGGCTTTCGCTGGTCGGTGGCAAGACAGTTTCAGTGGCAAGCCCTATCGGTCTTGGCAGGGCCGTAGGCGCAGGCACCATCAAGGGCCTTTGCTTCGTTCCCGACGCCTCTTTGCCTGCAGAGGGCTATTCCATCGTCATCGGCAAGAAGGCCGCGGTGGTGAGCGCCTCGGACTACAGCGGTTTCTTCTATGCCGTCCAGACTATCAAGCAGATGCTGCCGGTCTCCATTTACGGCAAAACTCAGGACCTAAAGGCCAAGTGGTACCTTCCGTGCTGCGAGATCAAAGACTCTCCGCGCTTCGGCTACCGCGGCCTGCTGCTTGACTGCTGCCGCCACTTCTTCAGCGTCGAGCAGGTCAAGAAGGTGCTGGATGTGATGTCCATCTACAAGCTCAACCGTCTCCACTGGCACCTTACCGAGGACCAGGGCTGGCGCATCGAGATTGACAAGTATCCCAAACTCACCGAGATAGGAGCTTTCCGCAACGGTACCATGATCAAGCGCGAGTGGGGTTCCAACGACGGAATCCGCCACGGCGGCTTCTACACCAAGGACCAGATCCGCGACGTCGTGGCCTATGCGGCCGAGCGCGGCATCACCATCATCCCCGAGGTCGACATGCCCGGGCACATGGTGGCGGCCCTTGCCTCCTACCCTGAACTGGGATGCGCCGGCAGCGGTCCCTACGAGGTCCGCACGTACTGGGGCGTGTCCAAGCAGGTGCTCAACGTGGGCAAGGAAAGCACGATGAAGTTCCTTGAGGACGTGTGCGACGAGGTGGCCGACCTGTTCCCGGGCGAGTACTTCAACATCGGCGGCGATGAATGTCCCCGCGACGAGTGGAAGACCGACCCCGACTGCCAGGCCAAGATCAAGGAACTCGGCCTTGTGAGCGACGAGAAAGCCAGCGCCGAGGCCCGCCTGCAGAACTATGTCACCGCGCGCATGCAGAAGTTCCTCGCCACCAAGGGCAAGAAGATCATCGGCTGGGACGAAATCCTGGAGGGCGAGCTCGCCCCGGGCGCCACTGTAATGAGCTGGCGCGGCACCAAGGGCGGCATCAAGGCGGCCAGCATGGGCTTCGACGTAATCATGTCGCCCAATACCTACTGCTACATCGACCATTGCCAGTCCACCGACCTGGCCTCCGAGCCCTACTGCATCTCCCAGACTCCAGACCGCGCCGTAACCCTCGAGAAACTATATGGTTACGAGCCTTATGACGGTTTCCCCGAGGATGCAAGGCATCACCTTCTGGGCGTGCAGGTCAACCTCTGGACCGAGTTTATCGCCACTCCCGAGTACCTCGAGTACATGCTCCTTCCCCGCATGATCGCTATCTCCGAAGTGCAGTGGAGCAACCCCGAGAAGAAGGACCTCGGCCGCGTCAAGAACAGCCTCGAGACGCACGAGTTCCCTATCCTCGACATCCTCGGCTACAACTACCGCAAGCTGGACAAATAGTCCTCTCTCGACACTTTTTTCCTTCCGCCAGAGCCGGGTTCCCCATCTGTGAACCCGGCCCCGGTGCTTCCTGGTGCGGCCTCCGGTACTTCCGCGGTGCGGTCTCCGGCACTTCTGGGTGCGGGCTCCGGTGCTTCTAGGTGCGGTATCCGGCCTTCCGAGTACGGGTTCCGGTGCTTCCCGGTGCGGTCTCCGACGCTTTTGTGCGCGGCTTCGTTGCTTTTGGGTGTGGGCTTCAGTACTTCTGGTGGTCACCGGTGCTTCGGGGTGTGGGCTTCAGTACTTCTGGGTGGTCCCCGGCGCTTCCGGGTGCGGTCTCCGGCGTTTCCGGGTGCGGTCTCCGGCCTTCCGAGTACGGGTTCCGGTGCTTCCCGGGTGCGGCCTCCAGTGCTTCAGTGTCTGGGTTCCGGTGCTTTCTGTGTGCGGTCACCGGCGCTTCGGTGTGTGTTTCGCATGCTCTTACTTGCCGGGACCTCTGTATCCAGCCTTTTGCCGGCCCTGCTACTCCAGACGACCGGCGGTGATCCGCAACACATGCCGCATCAAATATGTCGAACGGCCGCAGAATGAAGTATAGGCGTACAAGGTCTGATTTCAGTGGCACCACCTTGTACACTAGATCGGCCTCTGACATCACTGCAGGGCAAAAATAGCGTACAAGGTCTGATTTCATTGGCACCACTTTGTACGCTAGATTGACCTCTGACATCATTACAGGGCAAAAATAGCGTACAAGGCCGAAAGCTCAAAAATTGACCTTGTACATAAATTAACCCTGTACACTACCCAAGGTGGAGAGTCGTTTTCTTCCACCCCCGCCCCACCTTCAGTTCGTAATCGGTCTCGCTTGAGTTTAACTGATTGGTAATTAATATGTTATTCTTATTTAAAGTTCAAGTTTCTGACGCTTTAAATATGCCCTAACTCTTCAGTGTTAATAGTTTAGCCTCCAGGACATTTATCGTCCAACGGTGTTCGCTAGGCCGACGGTGCCCGCTAAAGGGCTGGTTGACTATCCGGTTGCACTTTGCGGATAAGTGTGACGGTGCATTCTTTGCGCGGCTCGCTTTATATGCTATATTCATCCGTTTCGTCATTGAGTTCCGTAGCCGCACTTTAATCCTCTTCCTCTTCGCGCGCACAGGTGTGGGCATACCGTGTCGGGCTGGACGCTGCATTGGCGTGCTGGGAGCAAATATGGCGGTTTTCGTAGCAGGCCCGCCAGGCAGAAGAGCAGCCGGGCACGTTACCGGCAGTAACAATGAGTGGCGGGTCGTTTAGCCTCCAGGACATTTGTCGGCCGATTGTGCCCGCCTATGGGTTGGTTGACTATCTGGCTGCACTTTCATTCTCTTCGTGCGCACAGGTGCGAGCATACCGTGCCAGGCCGGCCGCTGCATTGGCGGGCTGGGAGCAAATAGGACTGTTTTCGTAGCAGGCCCGCCAGGCAGAAGAGCAGCCTGGCACGCTACCGTCCTGAACGGATAGGGAATGGGGTGGATTCTGTCAGGGCGAGAGCGGACCGTCCTGAATGGACAGGAAACGGGGCGGATTCTGTCAGGGCGCGAGTGGACCGGGTGGAATGGACAGGAAATGGGGCGGATGCTGTCAGGGTGCGAGTGGATCGGGCGGAATGGACAGGAAATGGGGCGGATTATGTCAGGGCGAGAACGGAACAGCTGGTATGGAAAGGGAATGGGGTGGATCCTGTCAAGGCGAAAACTTAAAAACTAACCCTGTACACTACCCAAGGTGGAGAGTCGTTTTCTTCCACCCCCGCCCCACCTTCAGTTCGTAATCGGTCTCGCTTGAGTTTAACTGATTGGTAATTAATATGTTATTCTTATTTAAAGTTCAAGTTTCTGACGCTTTAAATATGCCCTAACTCTTCAGTGTTAATAGTTTAGCCTCCAGGACATTTATCGTCCAACGGTGTTCGCTAGGCCGACGGTGCCCGCTAAAGGGCTGGTTGACTATCCGGTTGCACTTTGCGGATAAGTGTGACGGTGCATTCTTTGCGCGGCTCGCTTTATATGCTATATTCATCCGTTTCGTCATTGAGTTCCGTAGCCGCACTTTAATCCTCTTCCTCTTCGCGCGCACAGGTGTGGGCATACCGTGCCAGGCCGGCCGCTGCATTGGCGGGCTGGGAGCAAATATGGCGGTTTCCGTAGCAGGCCCACCAGGCAGAAGAGCAGCCTGGCACGCTACCGTCCTGAACGGACAGGAAATGTGGCGGATGCTGTCAGGGCGAGAGCGGACCGGGTGGAACGGACAGGAAAAGGGGTGGATTCTGTCAGTGCGAGAGCGGGCCGGGCGGAACGGACAGGAAAAGGGGCGGATGCTGTCAGGGCGAGAACGGAATAGATGGAATGGACAGGGAATGGTGTGGATTCTGTCATGGCGAGAGGGGACCGGGCCGAAACGGTGGGAGAAAGACCGGCAGGAACTGTGGGAGAAAGACAGGGTGGAACGGTGAGAGAAAGACCGGGCCGGAACTGTGGGAGAAAGACCAGGGCGGAACGGTACCGGCAGTAATGATGGGTGGCGAGTATGTTTGTCGGGTTATGTTGTTTTCGTTTTCGTTTTGTTATATCTTTGTGGAAAATGCTATCATGAATCTTAAATCACTGGCCAAGGATACGGCCATATATGGCCTGAGCAGCATCGTGGGCAGGTTCCTCAATTACCTGCTCGTGCCTGTATATACTTATAAGATAGCGGCGGAGAGCGGCGGTTACGGAATAGTCACCAACCTCTATGCTTATACGGCGCTGTTCCTGGCGCTTCTGACCTTCGGAATGGAGACCACGCTGTTCCGCTTTTCGAACAAGGATGGCGAGGATCCGCGCAAGGTTTACGGCACCGCCCTCAAGATGGTCGGGGCGGTGGGACTATTGTTCCTTGCGCTGGTTTTCGTTTTCCTGCGCCCGGTGTCGGGAGCCATGGGCTATGGCGCGCATCCCGAGTATGTGGGCTGCATGGCCGCGATCGTGGCCATGGATGCCTTCCAGGCCATCATGTTCTCCAAGCTCAGGCTGGACCGCAAGCCCCTGAAATTCATGGCGCTCAAGTTCGCCTTCATCATTCCGAATATCCTTCTCAACCTGTTCATCTTCCTCGTGATGCCGGGCATGTTCGGCTCCCATCCAGGGCTTGAGCAGCTGTATGTCCGCTTCGACTACGGGGTGGGCCTGATTTTCTTTGCGAACCTGATATGCACCTCGCTGGTCATGCTGGGCTTCATCCCCGAGCTTCGCGGCCTCGGGGTGCGTTTCGACGGGACGCTGGCCCGCCGGATGCTGGCCTACACCTGGCCGCTGCTGCTGCTCAGTCTGGTGGGCATACTCAACCAGGTGGCGGACAAGATTCTGTTCCCGTACCTTATGCCCGGTCCCGAGGGGCGCGTGCAGCTTGGTATTTACGGCGCCTGCGTCAAGATTGCCATGATCGTGGCCCTGCTCACGCAGGCTTTCCGCTATGCCTACGAGCCCATAGTGTTCAACGGCAGCCGCAGCAAGGACAGTCCCGACACGCTCGCAGACGGCATGAAGTACTTCATTATCTTCACGTTGCTGGCTTTCCTCGCCGTGGTGGTGTACATGCCCATACTGCGCCACTTCATCCAGCCGGACTACTGGGTGGGCCTCGGAGTTGTGCCGGTGGTCATGATGGCGGAGGTCTTCATGGGCATCTACTTCAACCTTTCGTTCTGGTACAAACTCACGGACCAGACATGGTGGGGCGCCGTCATCAGCGCAATAGGGGCGGCGGTCATGATTGCGGTGAACGTGATATTCGTGCCGCGTATCGGCTACTGGGCGTGCGCCTGGGGAGGATTTGCCGGATACGGCACGTCCATGCTTCTCAGCTGGCTCATCGGCCGCGGCAAGTTCCCGGTGCCCTACGACATGAAGGCTATCGCCGGCTTCACGCTGCTGGCGGCGGTCATTTTCGTGGCCGTGTCGCTGCCCGGCTGGTGCGGCGGAGAGCTGACGCCATGGGTTCAGATGCTCGGCGGCACCGTTCTGCTCGCAGGCTATGCGGCCCTGGCGTGGAAGCAGGTGAGGAGACGCTGAGGCCTCAGAATGTCACCCCGACGCTCGCGTTCATGAATACCCTCCGGGCGTAGGGGTTCAGCAGCCATGAGACACCAAGCGGGAGTTTGACTGCCCCGAGTTCGATGGTGTTGGTGTAGCGCAACTCGCAGTGGATGAATGCAAAGTCTTTGGTATAGGCGGTGTATGGCCCTTTGAGTATGCTGGCACCTCCCACGAGCGACACGCGTCCGGCGGTGTCGAAGTCATGGTATCCAATAAGCTCCAGATACGAAGAGAATGATGTCTTTCCGCGCGAGCCGTCGGCCTCGGGGAGCCAGTCGCCGTAGAAGAACGTGAACCACTTGGCCTCGATGGGGACGGTCTTGGGGGTGTAGCACAAGATACCTTCCAATATATGGTTGGTGCTTTGCTTCCGGAAGTCGAAGAAATTTTCCGGCGCAGTGTCGGCCGCGAAGCGTATGAAATAATCGGCGACATGAAGCTGCCAAGGCCCCATGGTGTAGAAAAAGTCGACGTCGATCTCCTTGTAACTGCCGTCGAAAGGCAGATAGGCAAAGGCCTGGGCCGTAAATCCACCCACAGAGGCCTCCAGGATAGGATTGAAGTTCACTTCGCACACTTTCTCTCCGCGCCAGAGGTAGGCGCTCTGGAGGTTGGCGGTGGCGGACACTTTAAGGGGATTGCCTGCATGCAACCATGCGGGAGCCAGCAGGATAAGTGTGGTCAGAATAGCTTTTGCCGTTGTTTTCATAGACTGCAAAGATAGCGAAAACGCATGAAAGAATCGAAAAATGAAAAAAAATCAAAAAAAAATTTGCGGTTTTCCAAAAACTTACTACCTTTGCATCCCGCTTCTGAGGAAGCTAGTTCATTTAGAACAGAAAACGTTCATTGATAATATTGAAAAGATAAGTACAAGCAAGTACCGAGAACAACGAGAGCGTTGATTCTTTTGGAAGAATAAG